>CBIHOT010000012.1:0-118369 GCA_966211495.1 uncultured Roseateles sp.
CCACGACAACCAGAATCACAATCTGGGACTCTACCAACTGAGCTACAGCCACCGGCGAAGAAATAGATTATGGCTCAGATTTCTCTCTACAGGAAGCTTCTTTCAAAGATTTCTTGAAAATTTTCTGAGCCAGAAGGGTCATGCGGGCGATCTGTAAATCAACGCCCTGCGCAGACCCTCCAGAGCTTTACGGAGCCGGCGAAGAACTCGCAGCGGAAGCCGCCAGAGACTTCTGCACCGCCGGCTTGATGGACGCCTTGTATTCGGTCTTCAGCGAGTTGTAGACACTCATCAACTCAGCAGCCGCCCAGGTCTGAGCATATTGGTCCGCAGCGCGCTTGGGATCGATCAGCGACGGGTCGCGCGGCATCACCTTGTTGATGCGCACCACCAGATACTGGCCTTCCACTGCATCCACGCCCACATAGGCCGGCAGCTTCGACGTATCCGCACGCAGCACCTGCTCCAGCGCCTTGCCTTGCAATGCTTCCGGCTTGGCGCGAGACACCACCACCGGCTCACCCAGACCCTTGGCATCACCACCCTTTTGCAGCTCAGCCAGACGCTGCTGACCGGCCTTCACCGCGGCCTCCTTGGCGCGCTGCTGCACCCAGGCTGCGGACAGCGCGGCCTTCACATCGGCCAGCGCCGGCGTGGCGCTCGGATGATGGGCCACCACACGGGCCGACACCAACTGGCTGGCGCCGGTGTCCACCGCGGCGGTGTTGCGCTTGTTGTTCAGCGTGTCGCTGCTGAACACGGCATCCAGCAGTTTGCTGGAGGCCAGCACGCCGGTGGCATTGGCTGCCGGCTTGCGCTGCACGGTGGCCTTCTGGATGGTCAGCTTGAACTTGTCAGCGGCCGGCTTGAGGCTGTCGCTCTGCTCATAGACCATGTTGCCAAAGTCTTCAGCCGACTCGCTGTAGCGCTTCTGCGCGAGATCCTTGCGCAGCAGCGCTTCGATCTCGGGACGCACTTCTTCCAGCGGGCGCGCCTTGCCGCCGCGAATGCCGGTCAGCTTGATGATGTGATAGCCGTAGTCCGACTGCACCAGATTGCTGATCTCGCCCTCCTTCATCGAGAAGGCAGCCGCCTCGAAAGGCTTGACCATCGCACCTTCACCGAAGAAGTCCAGATCACCGCCGCGAGCCGCGGAACCCGAATCGTCCGAGTTTTTCTTGGCCAGCTCGGCAAAGCCGTCCGGATTCTTTTTGGCTTCCGCCAGCAGCGACTCCGCCTTGGCCTTGGCCTTTTCCTTCTCGGCCGCCGGCATGTCCGGCGTCATCTTGATCAGGATATGGCTGGCGCGACGTTCTTCCGGCGTCTTGAAGTTCTTGTCGTTCTGCTTGTAGTAGCCCTCGACGTCCGCCGGATTCACGGTGACGGTGCTGGCCAGCGCCGCCTGATCCAGCACCACATATTCGATGTCAGCCGTTTCAGGCTGCACGAATCGGGCGGCGACCTTCGGGTCCTTGTAGAACGCTTCGAGGTCGGCATCCGTCGGATTCAGCGAAGCCGCATATTCGCGGACGTCAAAACGCTGGATCTGCACCTCACGCTGCTGCAGCAGCGCATCAAAAGCGATATTGGCGCTGGACTGATTCGTCAACGCGCTTTCGGCCAGCGGGCCCATCACCTGCGCATTCAGCGCACCCTGGCGCACCCGCACCAGCAGGCCTTCCGCCGACAGCCCCATCGCCGACAGCATTTCCTTGCGCAGCTTGCCGGACTCGTCGTAGAGGAAGGAGAGTTGCGGGTCGTTGCGGATGAGGCTCACCACCTGCTGATCGCTCAGGCTGCGATGTTCCTTCTCGACCGCCACGGCCAGCACGCGGTCACGCAGCAGCGTCTCCAGCACCTGACGCCGCATCTCGGGCGTGTCGAACAGCTTGGGATCCACATTCGGGGACTGCTGGCGCATGCGCTCCTGCTGGTCCCGCAGGGCGGCATCCCACTCGGTCTGCGAAATCTTGCGATCCCCGACCGCGGCCACGGCCGAATTGCTGCCGTCCATGAAACGGCTGTAGCCCTCGACACCCACCAACACGAAGGATGGGAGGATCACAATCAGCAGCAGGAACTGGAACAGTCGCGTGTGCTTGCGAACGAAATCAAACATCAACAACCTCAGATGAGCCTTGCGCACATACGACAAAGGCGAACCTCGGTTCGCCTTTGCGCTGCGGCAGTCTAGCCTCGGGATTGGTGGGCGCTGACGGTCTCGAACCGCCGACCTACTCCGTGTAAAGGAGCCGCTCTACCAACTGAGCTAAGCGCCCGAGGAATCGATTCCAGACCGGTAAAACCAGCCTGGGGGCCGAAGCCTACCAGAATCTGGAGGGCTTCAGAGAAGAACGGCCTGACCTGTTGAAGTAAATCGCATGTCAAACCGTGAATGCAGGATCGAAGAATCGATCAGTTCACCGCGTCCTTGAGGGCTTTGCCCGGACGGAACTTCGGAACCTTGGCCGACTTGATCTTGATGGCATCGCCCGTGCGCGGATTGCGCCCGCTGCGCGCAGCACGCTTGGTCACGCTGAAGGTGCCAAAGCCCACCAGCGACACCGTGCCGTTTTTCTTCAGCGTGGTTTTGACACCGCCGATCACCGCTTCCAGCGCACGCCCCGCGGCGGCTTTGGAGATATCCGCCTGTTTGGCAATGTGCTCGATCAATTCGGACTTGTTCACGAAGGTACCCCCTCTATGGTTTCAACGCGGGGGACGCCACCCTGGCGACCGCCGCACGACCCGATCCGGCTGCGCGGCACAGGGGGAAAACAAGGCTTTCCCCGAGTGAGCGCGGGAAGCGGATTCTAGACGGATTCACCTGGGGACCCGATCAGGGAAAAGTCCCGATACAAAGGGAGCGCATCCAGGAAGACCGGCGTTCAGCGCACTTTTGCGCGAATTTCCGGAAGCGCTTTTTGCAGGTAATAGACCATCGACCAGATGGTCAGCACCGCCGCCAGGTAAATCAGCCAGGTGCCCCACAGCCGGGTATTGATGAGGCCGAACAACACGCCGTCATACAGCAGGAAGGGAATGGCCACCATCTGCACCGTCGTCTTGAGCTTGCCCAGCATGTGGACCGCCACCGAACGGGAGGCGCCGATCTGCGCCATCCATTCCCGCAGCGCCGAGATCGCGATCTCCCGGCCCACGATCACCAGGGCCACCAGCGCATCCACCCGCTGCTGCTCCAGCAGCACCAGCAGCGCGGCGCAGACCAGGAACTTGTCCGCCACCGGATCCAGAAAGGCGCCGAAGGAAGAGGTCTGGTTGAGCTTGCGGGCCAGGTATCCGTCCGCCCAATCGGTCAGCGCCACCAGTATGAAGAGCACCGTCGCCACCAGATTCTGATGTGCGGGAGTCATCTGGAGATGGAACAGCCCCACGATCAGTGGAATGGCCACGATGCGGGCCCAGGTCAACAGGGTTGGCAGGGTCAGGAACATGGGTGGGATTGTGCCCACCTTTTGGGGGTGTTCGCCCTGATCTTGCAGGTTTGGATGCAATGAATTCCTGTGGCGCTCAGTCCAGCGTCCGGGGCTTGAACCGGCGGTCGTTGTTGAAGAGGAAAACTTCGTTGAACTTCCAGGGGTGCGGCAGGTGACTCACATCCCCATAGGGCGCGGCGCGGCGCACCGCCGCCATGGCCAGTTCAATGGTGTCCACGGCCTGTCCCGGACGGCGCAGGACGCGGATGTTTCGTACCGAACCGTCGCGATTCAGTTCCACCTCCAGCACCGGAATGGCCAGCAGCACCGCGGGCACCTCCCCCATGTAGGTGGCGTCCGGATTGGCAGCCACCAGTCGCAGCGCGGCCTGATGGCGAAGCTCTTCGTGGCTGGACACCGCATGCGGCGGCTCCAGCCGCCCCTGGGCATTGAGCAGGGACGAGGGGGAGTCGGGCGAGGACCCCGGCGTCGGCGCGAGGGGTGACGTTGGCGATGTCGGCGATGCCGGGGACACGGCAGGCGCCGGACGCGCACTGGCCGCTGAAGGCGCCTCGCCGCCTCGCTGCGACGGCCCGCCACCGCAGCCGGCCATCAGCACACCCGCACCGATCACGGCGGCCCATCGCAGCCCTTGCCGCACGGCGCCGGCAGCCCGGCTCACATTGTTCACAGTCATCGTCGACACAGGCATCTTTGCTCTTCAGTGCAAGGCACGGTAAATCTCTTCAGCCAGCTCCCGGGACACACCCTTCACGCTGGCCAACTCTTCAATGCTGGCACCCGCCACGCCACGCACACCGCCGAAGCGTTGCAGCAACTGCGCCCGCTTTTTCGGGCCCACGCCGGGCACGTCTTCCAGCCGGGAGGCGCCGGTCCGCACCGAGGCACGCTTGGCCCGCATGCCGGTGATGGCAAAGCGGTGGGCCTCGTCGCGGATCTGGGCCACCAGCATCAGCGCGGCGGAGTCGCGGCCCAGATAGACCTTCTCGCGACCATCGGCAAACACCAGCTCTTCCAGACCGACCTTACGGCCTTCGCCCTTCTCCACACCGACGATCAGCGACAGATCCAGGCCCAGTTCCACGAATACTTCACGCGCCATGGACACCTGGCCCTTGCCGCCGTCCACCAGGACCAGATCGGGCAGGCGTCCGGTGCCATTCTGGGCAGCTTCGGCCATGCGGCTGTAACGACGTGTCAGCACCTGCCGCATGGCGGCGTAGTCGTCGCCCGGCGTGATGCCGTCGATGTTGAAACGGCGGTACTGACCGCTCTGCATCTGATGGCCTTCGAAGACCACGCAGGAGGCTTGCGTCGCTTCACCGGCGGTGTGGCTGATGTCAAAGCATTCGATGCGGAACTTGTCCAGTTCGGTGATGCTCAGATCCAGCGCATCCACCAGCGCACGGGTGCGCGCCTGCTGGGAGCCTTCCTCGGAGAGCAGGCGCGCCAGTGCGAGCTCTGCCCCCTTGGCGCACATCTCCTGCCAGATACGCCGCTGGCCACGCGGCTGGGCCTGGGTGGTGACGCGGTAGCCGGCCTGGGCGCTCAGGGCCTCGGCCAGCGCGGGGTCCACCGGGTGGGACAGCACCAGCAGGGACGGCACCGGCGCTTCCAGGTAGTGCTGGGCGATGAAGGCCTCCAGCACCTGGCGCTCGGCGCTGGGGGGCACACGGCGAGGCGCCGCGGGCTCGGTCGCGGCCGCGTCGGCGGGCGTATCCGGTGGAGTATGGGCGACGGAGCCGGATGTATCGGGCGTAGCGGATGTGGTCGCTGTGGTCGCTGTGGTCAATTCGGCGGCTTCATCCGCCTGCAGCACTGCTGCCTCCTCCAGCTCGATCACCGCATCATCGTCCTCCAGCAGCGACACCGCGGTGGCGTCTTCCACATGCTTCGGGAAGTAGGCGCGGTCACCCAGATGCCGACCGCCGCGCACCATCGCCAGGTTGACACACGCCCGGCCGCCCTGAAGGCGCACGACCAGGATGTCGACATCCCGGTCGCGCCCGGTGGCGCTGTTCTCGTCCACCGCCTGCTGCTGCAGCACCTTGGACAGTGCAGAAATCTGGTTGCGCAGCTCCGCCGCCTGCTCATATTGCATGCGTTCGGCATGGGCCATCATCTGCGCCTGCAGGCCGTCCATCACCTCCTGCGTCTCACCGAGCAGGAAGCGCTCTGCATGGCTCACATTCCGGGCGTAGTCTTCCGTCTGCCCTTCCGGCACGCAGGGCCCGGAGCAGCGATGGATCTGATACAGCAGACAGGGACGGCTGCGGTTATTGAAGACGGTGTCCTCACAGGTGCGCAGCCGGAACACCTTCTGCAGCAGCTGGATCGACTCCTTCACCGCCCAGGCGCTGGGGAACGGCCCGAAGTAACGGTGACGCCGATCCACCGCGCCGCGGTAGTAGCTGATCCGCGGCCACTGATGCCCCGAGAGGCGCAGGTACGGATAGCTCTTGTCATCCCTGAACAGGATGTTGAAGCGCGGGTTCAGCGCCTTGATCAGGTTGTTTTCCAGCAGCAGCGCTTCGGCCTCGGTCCGCACGACCGTCGTCTCCAGGCGCGCGATGCGGGCGATCATCATCCCGATGCGGGTGCCGCCGTGATCCTTCTGGAAGTAGCTCGAGACGCGGCGCTTCAGGTTTTTGGCCTTGCCCACGTACAGCACGTGGTCCTGGGCGTCGAAGTAGCGATAGACGCCTGGCAGCTGCGGCAAGGCGGCCACTTCGGCCAGCACGCGGTCTCGCACCTCGCGGGCGGCACGCTCCATGTCGCGCACGCGCTGCCCTTCAGCCGCTTCCATGGCCTGGCCCTGCTCGTTCCAGGTCTCGGCGTGGCGGGCGCGGGAGGACGCTGCGGATTCGCTGGGGGCGGGGTCTGCGGCGCGGTCGTCGCTGCCGCCACTCTCAATGGGATCAAAAGCCGGCGCCGGATGATCCGGGTCGGTCGGAATTGTGCTCATGGGCGGAATTGTGCCGCCGGATAATCGTCCAATGGCCGAGACGCAAGAATCCACCTCTTTTTCCGCTCCACTTTCCGCTCCATTCAGCGCGCTCGGCAAGGCTCACGAGACTGCGCTCCCCCCTTCTCTCGACACGGGTGCGCCTGGCGTCCCGATCGACGCTGCCGCCGCCATGTCCGACCCGCAGGGAGCTCGGGCTTCGCACCTGCTGCCGCGATGGGATCTGTTCTGCCGTGTCATCGACAACCACGGCGATCTGGGCGTGTGCCTGCGACTGGGCCGTGACCTGGCTTCGCGGGGCGTGCAGGTCAGGATGTGGTGCGACGATCTGTCGGGACTTCAATGGATGCAGCCGACCCCGGTGGACGGACTGACCTTTCATCCCTGGTCCGAGGCAGAGACGGACACCGGTGCCGCTGCAGATACGGAGCGGGAGCAGCCTGCAGACGTGGTGATCGAAACCTTCGGCTGCGAATTGCCCCAGGCCTATCTGGGTCGAATGGCGAAGCGCGACGTGCCACCGGTCTGGATCAATCTGGAATATCTGAGCGCCGAGCGGTATGTCGAGCGCAGCCATGGCCTGCAGTCACCGCAATTCAGCGGCGCTGGGGCGGGCTTGACCAAGTGGTTCTTCTACCCCGGATTCACCGCCCGCACCGGCGGCCTGCTGCGCGAGCCCGGTCTGGTGGAAGCGGCGACGCAGCATGACGGCCGGGCCTGGCTGGCGGGGCGGGGGTGGGCGCCCGAGGCGGGCGAACGCGTGCTGTGCGCCTTCACCTATCCCCATGCCCCCTGGGACGAGTTGCTGGCGCGTCTGGACGGACCCTGGCTGTTGCTGCTGTGTCCGGGCAGCGCGCAGGCGCTCGTGCCGCCGCGGCTGCGTGCGGGCCAGCGCTGCATCGCCCTGCCCTATCTGAGCCAGCCGGACTTTGACCGGCTGCTCTGGTCTTGCGATCTGAATCTGGTGCGCGGGGAAGATTCCTTTGTCCGCGCCCAATGGGCGGGGCGTCCGATGCTGTGGCAGATCTACTTCCAGGACGACGGCGCGCATGGCCCGAAGCTGGAGGCATTTCTGGATCAATCGCTGGCTGGGGCGCCCGCGGCGCTGCAGTCGTCGTGGCGGCAGCTGTCGCGCGTCTGGAATGGAGTGTCGGACGGCGCGGGGTTTTCAGCGGACCCGCTGGCGGACCGGGCGCAGTGGGATTTGGCGGTCCGGCAGGCGCAGGACTGGCGTGCCAAATTGATGGAACAACCGGATCTCGTCACCCAGCTCATGGGCTTTGCCTTGGGCAAGGCGGGGGTTTCGGGCTAGAATGCGAGGCTTTTCGCCGCTTGGGCGCCAGTTTTGGACGCATGCTTGTTCATGCATTTGAAGCTGCAGCCATACCAGCGGCCCCACACTGCCGGAGCAGTTCGGACCTCGCCATTTCAGAGCACAGCCTGAGGCGCACCCCAGAGACTGTCCCGGAACTATCCCGGAATCATCATGAAGATTGCTCAAGAAATTCGCGCCGGCAACGTGATCATGCACGGCAAGGACCCGATGGTCGTGCTGAAGACGGAATACAGCCGCGGTGGCCGCAATGCCGCGACGGTCCGTATGAAGCTGAAGAGCCTGCTGAACAATTCGGGCACGGAAGTCGTCTTCAAGGCCGACGACAAGATGGACCAGATCATTCTGGACAAGAAGGAGTGCACCTACTCCTACTTCGCCGACCCGATGTATGTGTTCATGGACACCGAGTACAACCAGTACGAAGTGGAAGCCGAGAACATGGGCGACGCCATCAACTACCTGCAAGACGGCATGGAAGTGGAAGTGGTGTTCTACGACGGCAAGGCCATCTCGGTGGAACTGCCGACCAGCGTGGTGCGTGAAGTGACCTGGACGGAACCTGCCGTCAAGGGCGACACGTCGGGCAAGGTGCTCAAGCCGGCCAAGATCTCCACCGGTTTCGAAATCCCCGTGCCCATCTTCGTGGCCCAGGGCGACAACATCGAAATCGACACCCGTACCCACGAGTATCGCAAGCGCGTCTGAGCCCCCGGGGCTCACGCCGGACCCCTGCTTCAATGGCGGGGGGCCAACAAAAAAAGCAGCCTGCGGGCTGCTTTTTTTATGCGCTCGACGATGCGAGCCTGCGCAGGCTCAGGTGCGATGAGTGGCCGCGCCGTGATGCTTGTCCGACAGCTTCCGGCTGCTGCCCCTGGCGACGGCCACCGGGCGACTCGTGCGACCGGTGGTGGCGGACGACCCGGCGGTCTTGGCCGACGCCACGGACTTGCCCGTCCTGGCCGGCTTGACGGGTTGAGACGACTTGCCAGCCTTGGCCGAGGCACTCGATTGTCCGGACCTGATGCTCTTGGACGCCTTCCCGGAGGCGCCCGCCTTCACGGCCGCGGGCGTCTTCTTGCCCGACGCCTTGGACGGTGCCCGGGATGACGCCTGAGATGACGATTTGGACCCCGTCTTCGCGCCCATCTTGGCGCCAGACTTCGATGACTTCACCGCCTTCGAGGCGCCGGTCTTCCCGCCCGCTTTCCCGCCGCCGGTCGCACCACCCTTCCCGGCCGTCTTGCCAGCGCCCTTGGACGCAGGCTTCCTGGCGACCTTCTGCCCCGCCGCGGGAACCGCCGCAGGAGCCGCCACAGGACTTGCTGCATGGGCCGGCTGCGCCATCGTGGCCGGCGCGGGCGAAGCCGTCCCGGCGACCGCAGGCGCCACCAGCCCTTGGGACGTGCCTTGCCCGACCCCTTGGGGCTGAACAACGCCTTGCTGGGCCCACACCGGCGCGGCGAGGGAGGTGACGCATCCCAGCACCAGACTCATCACCGCGATCCGGGTTCGCGCCGCAACAGCGAGACCGCGGCCGAGGTCAGGGCCGAGGGACGCCGTGACGGCGGACGAAATGACGGACACAGCGGTCATGAATACCTCGTCTTGAAAATCGTGGTCACTGCAACAGCAGGATGCCGCGGGCAGTCTAAGAAACCTGTGCTCAGTCAGCCACCCCTGGCTTCAGGTGCGGGACCCATCAGACAAATTCACCCTGGCGCAGCCATTTTGTGGCCACCCATTTTTCGCCTTCCAGCACGGGCGCACCGCCGTGCAGGGTCAGGGTGCCGGGTTCGGGGCGGTCATAGCTGAAGAACACGGCGTTGCCCTTTTGGGCCATCACATCCAGCTTCACATCGGGGAAGACGGTTGCGCCGCCCCGCGTGGGCGTATTCAGGTACATCACCAGGGTGCCCACCCGCTGTCCACCGCGCTGCAGGATGGCCTTGCTGCTGGCGTGCCGCGGATCGAAGTAGTCGTAGTGTGGCTGGTACTCTGCGCCGGTCCGGTAGCGCAGCACTTGAAGGCCTTCGCCATTGCGCAGCGGCCAGTTCAACAGGGCGGCGACGCGGGCCTCGATGCGCGCCACGATCTCCGACTCACCCCGTTCAAAGAACATGCCTTCGCTGGTGCGGGCCGCATTCACTTCGCTCCCCTCCTTCTGGGTCGCCACCGTCTCGGAGCGGGCCAGCCGGGCCCGTGCGGCGGTCACCACCGCATCGCACTCCTCCTCCGTCAGCAGGCCGCCGAACACCACCACGCGGGGACGCGCGAGGGTCATCAGCACTTCCACGCGATGGCCGTCGGGCAGCAGCACCGACCGCTGATCCCCCAGATTCGGCTCTGGCACCGCGCCAGCTTCCACCACCGGTTCTGCGACGGCGGGCAGACTCATCACCGGCTCAGACGCCAGGGATGGATGCTCCTCCAAGGCCTGCCGTGCGAGATCCGGCTGCCAGCCGCTGCTGAGCATGGCCTGATACAGCGCCTCGCGGGTGATGCCGTTTTGCAGTTGCGCCGTGATCCACTGACGCAGTTCGGTGGTGAGGTACTGAGAGCTGCTCATGATGGTGTGTCTGCCTGTCCCTGGCGGGCTCCTATATCTGATTCAGTCCGTCAGCCGGCGTCGGAACACCAGGCGGTCGGGTGTACTGGCTTCGGAGGCGTAAGCGTAGCCGTCCACAGCAAAGTCTTGCAGGCCTGCTGGTGTCTGGATGTGATTTTGAATGGCATACCGGGCCATCAGGCCGCGGGCGCGTTTGGCGAAGAAGCTGATGATCTTGTAGCGCCCGCCCTTCCAGTCTTCGAACTGGCATTCGATCACCCGGGGCTTGAGCGACTTGCGGGCGGCGGCCTTGAAGTATTCCTGGGACGCCAGATTCACGATCACCGGCGTCTGCAACTGGGCGCTGCGCTCGTTGAGATGCTCCGCGATGGTGTCACCCCAATACGCATACAGGTTGGCGCCTTTGGGATTGGCGAGGGCTGTGCCCATTTCCAGCCGATACGGTTGCAGCCGATCCAGGGGGCGCAGCACGCCATAGAGACCGGACAGGATGGCCAGATGCTGCTGGGCCCACTGCAGATCGGCCAGGCTCAGCGAGCTCGCCTGCAGTCCGTCGTAGACATCGCCATTGAAGGCCAGCACGGCGGGCTTGCTGTTCGCGTCGGTGAAGCGCGTGGACCAGGCCTCATACCGGGCCAGATTCAGGGATGCGAGCGCATCCGAAATGTCCATCAGGCTGGAGATATCGGCCTGGGTCTTGGTCTTCAGCAGCTCGATCAGTTCGGCGGACTGGGGAACGAAGGACGGACGGGTGGCCAGGGCGGCGATGTTGGCCGGCGTGGGGGTGTCGTAGTCCAGTGATTTGGCGGGGGAGATCACATACAACATGGCAGTGATTGTCGCCGAGCGCCGACGCCGCGGAACCGAACTCCGCCCTCAGCCGACACGCCCCTCGCAACACCCCCAGAGAGTCACGACCCTCGCCACACCTCGGTGCATCCTCAACGCACAGCCTCCGCCCACCACCCCACACCCTCCCGCATGCACTGCACCAGAAATCGCCGAGCCGGGTGCTGTTTGCGGAGGTCAAGGAATGAATGACCGGCGAAGCCGGGCAGAAGGGACTGAGCTCGGACATAGACAGTCCGGGGGACTGTCTATGCCTAGCGAAGGCCAGCGCCGCTGGCGCTGGCATGAAGCAAACAGTGCCCGGCTCGGCGATTTCGAGCGCAGTGCACCCCCACCCAACCCCATACAAAAAAGCCACCCCGAAGGGTGGCCTGGTTTTATCGCGCCAGCAGCCCATTCACTGCCGTCACATCCTCCGGCCGCAGTTGCCCGGCCGCCTGACGCAGCCGCAGGCTGTTCACCAGCACGTCGTACCGCGCCTTCGCCAGATCCCTCTGGGTGGTGTAGAGCTGCGTCTGTGCATTCAGCACATCCAGGTTGACCCGCACGCCGACCTTGTAGCCCAGTTGCGTTGCTTCCAGCGCCAGCTTGGAGGACGCTTCCGCCGCCTCATACGCCTTCACCTGGGCCTGCAGCGACTGCACCCCGAAGAAGGCGCGCTTGGTGCCCTCTTCCACGCTTCGCTGTGCAAAGGCCAGATCGTTGCGCGACTTCTCTTCCAGAGACACCGTCTCCCGAATGCGATTCGTGATCGCGCCACCGCTGTACAGCGGCATGTTCAAGGCCACAGCCGCGCTGGCATTCGTCGTATTGCCGGTATAGCTCACACCGGTCCCGGTCTGACGCTGCAGCCCATACGAGCCATTCAGATCCACCGTCGGCAGACGCGCCGCCTTGGCCTTGTCGATCTCCAGCCGCGCCACATCCAGGCCCAACTGGGCCTTGCGAATCGCCGGATGCCCCGCTTCCGCGGTGTTGACCCAGGCATCCACCGTCGACGGCGTCACCGGCGGCAACGCTACCGGCTGCGCCAGCGGACGCGGCTGCACGCCCACCCGGCCGACCAGCTGATCCAGCGTCACACCCTTCACACGCAGATCATTGTCAGCCGCCAGTTCCTGCGCCGTGGCCAGGTCATAACGCGCCTGCGCTTCCCGGGTGTCGGTGATGGTGGCGGTGCCCACCTCGAAGTTCCGCTTGGCCGATGCCAGCTGCTCCGCAATCGCCGCCTTGTTCGCCTGCGATGTGGCCAGCGCATCCTTCGCCGCCAGCACATCGAAGTAGGCGGTGGCAATCCGGATGATCAGATCCTGCTCCGCCGTGTCCAGATCCGACTGGGCGACTTCCACGCTCTTGCGCGCCTGCTCGATGGTCACGCTGTTGCTGCGATTGAACAGCGCATACGACGCCGACAGACCCGCCGTCGTCACCGTATTGCCGAACCGCTCATTGGACACCTTGCTCGGCGGATCGATCTCATTGCGGGTCGCACTCGCCCCCAGTCCCACCTTGGGCCGGTTCAATGCCTCGGCCTGTCCCAGCTGATACTGCGCCGAATCCGCCACGGCCCGTGCTGCCAGATAGGTGGCGTCATACACCCGGGCGGCTTCATACAGCTCCTGCAGGCTCTGCGCGCGCACGGCACCGGCCAGCCCGAGGGCAGCCATCAACAGCGTCATCCGCAGCGGGCGGCGGGTCAGGGACGTACGGCGATCAGCGGCCATGGAGCTTCCTCTTGTCGATGTAATGTTCTGGAACAGGCAATGGATCCCGAGGGATCAGTAGCGGGGCACCGAAGGGTCGATCTCCCTGGACCATGCGTCGATGCCGCCGGCGAGGTTATAGACGACATCAAACCCCTGCCGGGTCAAAAATGCGACGACCTGCTGACTTCGGACACCGTGATGACAATAAACGGCGATGGGCTGCTCCGGATCCAGACGCTGCAGGTCGGACGGAATATCACCCATCGGCAGGTGCTGGGTGGCAAGGCCCGGCACCTCGATCCGGGCCAGCGCCACCTCCCACGGTTCCCGCACGTCCAGCAGCAGGGCCTGCGGCGTTTGCCGGGCCCAGGCGGACAGCTCCTGAACGGTCAGGGACATCATCAAGGGAGGGACGCCGCGGCGCCGGTCAGAAGCTGAAGGTGGAGCGGGCTTCGAAGCCCGGCAGCCGCTCGACCACCGTCTCGAACAGGTTCTCGCGCTTGAATTCGCGCTCACCGGTCCGGTAGGTGATGCTGGCCACCATCGCCGGCTCATCGCCAACGATCGCACCCAGACGGCCGCCCACCTTCAGCTGATCCAGCAGCACCTGCGGCACTTCATGCGCAGAGCCGGACAGCAGGATCACGTCAAACGGACCTTCATTGGGCAGACCCTTGGTGCCGTCCCCCTCCACCACCGTGACGTTCAGCACCCCGGCGCGACGCAGCGATTCACGCGCCTGCGCAGCCAGCGCCGCATCCCGCTCAATGGTGAAAACCTGTTGCACCTTGTAGCCAAGCAGTGCGGCCATGTAGCCCGTACCGGTGCCGATTTCCAACACCTTCTCATGGCGCTTGACCTGCAGCTCCTGCATCCAGCGGGCTTCCACCCGGGGCGGCAGCGCATGGCGACCCTGACCCAGCGGCAGCTCGACGTCGGTGAAGGCCTTGTCGCGCAGGGCGGCGGGGACGAAGTCCTCGCGCTTGACGACGGCCAGCAGATCCAGCACGGAGGTATCCAGCACATCCCAGGGGCGGATCTGCTGCTCGATCATGTTGAAGCGGGCTTTTTCGAAGTTCATGTCCAGTCCTTCCGGTGGCCCCATGGCGCACCGATGCGGGCGATATTCTAGGCGTGGGCGGCGGGCTCGCCCCCGTCGCCCGGGCGGTTGAGAAGTCCCTTGAAAAGAAGATCCATGTGGAGGGCGATCACGGCCTCCGGGTCTTTCTTGGGTCCGAGGTCCAGTCCGCAGGCGCCGATCGAGTATTGATGCAGCACCATGTGCAGCACCGGACCGATCAGGACATGCACTGCCGCATCCGGATCCACCGGGCGGAATTCGCCACTGGCCACTCCGCGGCGGATCACCTCGGCCAGCATGTTGCAGCTGGGGTCGATCACCTCGTCCACATAGAACGCGGCGATCTCGGGAAAGTTGCGGGCCTCGGCCAGCATGATCTTCATGATGCCGCCGGCAGGCGTCTGCCCCAGCCGCATCCACCATTCCTGCATCAGCCAGACCAGCAGATCGGCCATCGGCCCGCGATGCTTGTCCAGTTCCTCCCGCCCTTCGGCGATCTTGCTGCCCAGGGACTCGCGAATCACGGCCTTGAACAGTTCCTCTTTGGAGGGGTAGTAGAGATAGAGCGTCCCCTTCGACACCCCCGCCCGGGCGGCCACCTCCTCCGACCGAGTTGCGGCGAAGCCTTTTTCGACGAACAAGGCCAGCGCCGCATCCAGCAGTTCCTGCGGACGCGCTTCCTTGCGCCGCTGTCGCTGCGAGGGGGTGGCTTTGGTGGGGGATGACATGGGCGTACTGACTAACCGGTCAGTACTGTAGCGCTGCGATGGAGGACCGGCAAGCGGGGTGATCCGAAGCTGTCGGCGACCTGTCGGGCAGTTGTCTGTTCGCTGTCCAACGTTCATTCGGGGGAGCCGCACGCCGCGATTCGCTGCGATTCGCCCGCTACGGCCTGGAATCGGTCATGCGGTCCTCTATCATGCCCCGGCCCCGCGCCGATGTCCGGAAAGCGGACGGTAGTCACCCTGGAGTTGATGTTGGACACAGTGATGTTGATCAAGGCCGCGATCATGGGGATCGTGGAAGGCCTGACCGAGTTTTTGCCGATCTCCTCGACCGGCCATCTGATTCTGGCCGGCTCCCTGCTCGGCGGATTCGATGACACCCGCGGCAAGGTCTTCGAGATTGCCATCCAGACCGGCGCCATCCTGGCGGTGATCATCGTCTACTGGCAGCGTCTGCGCGAGACGGCCGCCGGCCTTGGCAGCGACGCCCGCGCCCGGCGCTTCGTGCTGAATGTGGCCATCGGCTTCCTGCCGGCGGTGGTGCTCGGCCTGCTGTTCGGCAAGGCCATCAAGGCCCATCTGTTCACCCCGGTGGTGGTGGCAACCACCTTCATCGTGGGCGGCATCATCATTCTGTGGGCGGAGCGCCGTCAGGCCACCGCCGTGCGGGTGCATGAGGTCGACCAGATGACCCCCTGGGACGCCCTCAAGGTGGGCCTGGTGCAGTGTCTGGCCATGGTGCCGGGCACCAGCCGTTCCGGCTCGACCATCATCGGCGGCATGCTCCTGGGCCTGTCCCGCAAGGCGGCGACCGATTTCAGCTTCTTCCTGGCCATCCCGACCCTGATCGGCGCCGGCCTGTACAGCCTCTACAAGGAACGGGACGCACTGGCCATGGCCGATGCGCCGCTGTTTGCCGTCGGCCTGCTCTTCTCCTTCATCAGCGCCTGGATCTGCGTGCGCTGGCTGCTGCGCTACATCGCCAGCCACAGCTTCACCCCGTTCGCCTGGTATCGCATCGCCTTTGGCATCGTGGTGCTGGTGACGGCCTACACCGGCGTCGTCGTCTGGCAGGACTGAGGGTCGGCGCAGGGAGACGCCCGCCCTTGTGCGGAAATGGCGCCCCACTGAAGCGCCCTCGTGGCCCTGCTGCCCGCCTGGACGGGCCCGGTTCGTTAGAATCGGGCCCATGACCATCACGATCAAGACCGGCGCCGACATCGACGCCATGCGCATCGCCGGCCGCCTCGCTTCCGAGGTGCTGGACATGCTCACCCCGCATGTCAAACCGGGCGTGACCACCGAACACCTGGACAAGCTGGCACACGACTACATCGTCAATGTGCAGCAGGCCATTCCCGCGCCGCTGAACTATCAGCCGCCCGGCTACACGCCCTACCCCAAGTCCATCTGCACTTCGATCAACCATCAGGTGTGCCACGGCATTCCCAATGACCGGCCGCTGAAGAACGGCGACATCGTCAACATCGACGTCACCGTCATCAAGGACGGCTGGCATGGCGACACCAGCCGCATGTTCGTTGTCGGCGAGGGATCGATTGCCGCCAAGCGTCTGTGCAACTTCACCTTCGAAGCCATGTGGAAGGGCATCCAGAAGGTCAAGCCGGGCGCCCGTCTCGGGGACATCGGCCACGCCATCCAGACCTTCGCCGAAAGCGCCGGGTTCTCGGTGGTGCGCGAGTTCTGCGGCCACGGCATCGGCCAGAAGTTCCACGAAGAGCCGCAGGTGCTGCACTACGGCCGCCCGGGCACCCTGGAAGAGCTGGTCCCCGGCATGGTGTTCACCATCGAGCCGATGATCAACGCCGGCCGGCGTGAAATCGGCGAAATGCGGGACGGCTGGACCATCGTGACCAAGGACCGCTCGCTCTCCGCCCAATGGGAGCACACGGTGCTGGTGACCGATACCGGCTATGAGATCCTGACCCAGTCGGCCGGCACCCCGCCCCCGCCGGCCTTCGTGCAGGCGCAGACCGCCTCGGCCTGACTCCCGCACCCGCCTCCAGAGCTTCCAAGCCCCAAGCGCTCGCGGCCTCCACCGCGAACTTCCTGAGTGAGCCCCGTGTCATGAGCGCAGTCCCCGCCTCCGGCAGCATGTCCGCCCCCTCCCCGGGCGCCCAGACCCCGATTGCGGTGCTGCGTCAGGACTTCAAGTCCGGCAAGCAGGCCTTGCTGCAGGAATTCGCGCAGGCCAAACCCACCATCTCCGCCGCCACCCGGCTGATGCGGCAATTGGCCCGTCATGTGGACGGCACGCTGCAAAAGCTCTGGACCTGCGCTGGCCTCGCCGAGCAGGCACCCGAAGCGGCGCTGGTGGCGGTGGGCGGCTACGGCCGGGGCGAGCTGTTCCCGCATTCCGATGTCGACGTGCTGCTGCTGCTGCCGGAAGGGCTGGCGCCGGACCAGCCCGGGCCGCTGAAGCAGGCCATCGAGTCCTTCATCACCGCCTGCTGGGACATCGGTCTGGAGATCGGCTCCTCGGTGCGCACGGTCCGGGAATGCCTGGACGAAGCCGCGGCGGATGTGACCATCCAGACGGCGCTGCTGGAATCCCGGTGGCTGGCCGGCGGACGCACCCTGGTGCGGCAGTTCGAGAAGGCTTTCAACCAGGCGATGGACCCGCGCGCCTTCATGCGGGCCAAGACGCTGGAGATGCGCCAGCGGCACACCAAATACGAAGACACCCCCTACGCGCTGGAGCCGAACTGCAAGGAAAGCCCCGGCGGCCTGCGCGACCTGCAGGTGCTGATCTGGATCGCCCGTGCCGCATCGCTGGGCAAGACCTGGCCGCAACTGGCCGCCAAGGGGCTGATCACCGCACTGGAAGCACGCGCGCTGCAGCGCAATGAAGGCGTGCTCAAGCTGATCCGCTGCCGGCTGCACATCGCTGCGGGCCGTCGGGAAGATCGGCTGGTCTTCGACCTGCAGACGACCGTCGCCGAGAGCTTCGGCTATGCCTCCACCCCTTCGCTGCGGGCGTCGGAGCACCTGATGCGTCGCTACTACTGGGCGGCCAAGGCGGTGACGCAGCTGAACCTGATCACCCTGCTCAATCTGGAAGAGCAGATCAACGGCACCCGGGACAACGAACTGCATCCCGTCAACGAGTTCTTTCTCGAGCGCTCTGGCATGCTGGAGGTGGTCACCGACGACCTCTACGAACGGCATCCGGAAGCCATTTTGCAGACCTTCCTGGTCTATCAGCAGACCACAGGCATCAAGGGCCTCTCGGCCAAGACCCTGCGCGCGCTTTATCACGCGCGGGGGCTGATGAACAGCGGCTTCCGCCGCGACCCGGCCAACCGCGCCACCTTCATGCGCATCCTGCAGCAAACGCAGGGGCAAACGCATGCCTTCCGCCTGATGAATCAGACATCGGTGCTGGGCCGCTATCTGTGGCCGTTCCGCGCCATCGTCGGGCAGATGCAGCACGACCTGTTCCATGTCTACACGGTGGACCAGCACATCCTGATGGTGCTGCGCAACATGCGCCGGTTCTTCGTGCCGGAGCACACCCACGAATATCCGTTCTGCTCCCAGCTGGCGGTGCAATTCGACCGGCCGGAGGTGCTCTACATCGCCGCCCTCTTCCACGACATCGCCAAGGGCCGCGGCGGCGACCATTCCGAGCTGGGCGCCGAGGAAGCGCGTCGGTTCTGCCGGGCCCATCATCTGTCAAAGGACGATGCGGAACTGGTGGAGTTTCTGGTCGAGCACCACCTGACGCTCTCCCGGGTCGCCCAGAAGGAAGACCTGTCCGACCCTGACGTCATCGAGCAGTTTGCGGCGCTGGTCAAGGACGAGCGCCACCTCACCGCGCTCTACCTGCTGACGGTGGCGGACATCCGCGGCACCGGCCCCAAGGTCTGGAATGCGTGGAAGGGCAAGCTGCTGGAAGACTGCTACCGACTGACCCTTCGGGCCCTCGGTGGCGCCAAGCCCAACCTGGCGGCGGAGATTGAAGCGCGCAAGACCGAGGCACGACATGCGCTGGCACTGCTGGCGCAACTGCCGGGCACCGAAGACGCCCTGTGGAAGACGCTGGATCTGAGCTACTTCGCCCGCCATGATGCGCAGGACCTCGCCTGGCATGCGCGTGCGCTGTGGCGCCATGTGGAGAGCACCGAGCCGGTGGTGCGATCCCGCCCGTCGCCGGTCGGCGAAGGCCTGCAGGTGCTGGTCTATGCGCGCGACCAGCAGGACTTGTTCGCCCGCATCTGCGGCTACTTCGACGGCGCCGGTTTCAACATTCTGGACGCCAAGGTGCACACCACCCGCAGCGGCTATGCGCTGGATACCTTCCAGGTCATTGCCCCGGAACTGGACCTGCATCATCGGGACCTGACGGCGCTGGTGGAGTCCAAGCTGTCCCTGGCGCTGGTGTCACCGAATCCCTTGCCCGAACCTCGCAAGGGCCGTCTCTCCCGCCGAGTCAAGAGCTTCCCCTTCACCCCCCGGGTGGATCTGCGGCCGGACGAGCGGGCGCAGCGCTGGCTGCTGTCGGTCAGCGCCAGCGACCGCGCCGGTCTGCTGTATGGCATCGCCCGCGTGCTGGCGCGGCACGGCATCAATCTGCAGCTGGCCAAGGTTTCGACCCTCGGCGAGCGGGTGGAAGATACCTTCCTGCTCGACGGCGCAGCGCTGCAACAGAGCCGGATGCAACTGCAGATTGAGAGCGAGCTGCTGGACGTGCTGTCCGTCCGCTGATGAGCATCTATCACCAGATCCAGGCGGAGGAGGCGTTCGCCAAGCTCGACGCCTTCCACCACATCATCGATGTGCGCACGCCGCTGGAATACGCCGAGGACCACGTCCCCGGCGCCCTGAACTGGCCGGTGCTGACCAATGAGGAGCGGGTCATCGTCGGCACGCTCTACCGCCAGGACCCGCTGGAAGCGCGCAAGGTCGGCGCCGCCATGGTCGCCCGCAACATTGCCGCGCATCTGGACGAGCAGCGCGGGCTGATGCAGAAGCATTGGCGGCCGCTGGTCTACTGCTGGCGCGGCGGCCAACGCTCCGGCAGCATGAACTGGTTTCTCAACCAGATCGGCTTCAAGTCGTTGCAACTGGTGGGCGGCTACAAGGCCTTCCGCGGCGAGGTCTTGAAGACCCTGGCCGACCAGCCCCTGCGACTGCGATTCGTGGTGCTGTGTGGACGCACCGGCACCGGCAAGACCCGGCTGCTGGGCCATCTGGCGGCGCAAGGCGAGCAGGTGCTGGACCTGGAAGGCCTGGCGCGCCACCGCGGCTCCGTGCTGGGCGCCCTGCCGGACTCAACGCAACCGACCCAGAAGGCCTTTGACACCGCGCTGTGGCAGACGCTGTCCCGCCTGGATCCGCAGCGCCCGGTCTTTGTGGAAAGCGAGAGCCGCAAGATCGGCAGCGTGCAACTGCCGGAGCCGCTGCATCAGCGGCTGCGCGAGCATGGGCAGTGCATCTGGATCTCGATGGAAGACACCGGCCGGGTCCAGCTGCTGCTGGACGACTATGCCCACTTCCAGGCCCGACCTGAGGCCTTCGGTGCCTTGCTGGAAGGATTGGTCAGCCTGCGCGGACGCGAGCGGGTGCGCCGCTGGCAGGCCCAGGCGACGGAGGGCCGATGGGCGCAGGTCTTCGAGGAGCTGATGCGGGATCATTACGACCCCGGCTACGAACGGTCGCTCACCAACCACTTCCCGCAGTTGGCGACGGCGCCCCAGCTGCTGCTGCGGGACGGCAGCGAGCCGGAGCTCGCACGCGCAGCGGCTGAGCTGCGCGCGCGCTTTGGCGAGCGGTTGTCTTAGACCGCCAGCAGTTCCACTTCGAACAGCAGGGTGGCGTGCGGCGGAATCACGCCGCCGGCCCCGTAGGCGCCATACCCCAGCTCGGACGGGATCACCAGATAGCGGGTGCCGCCGACCTTCATGCCCTGCACGCCTTCGTCCCAGCCCTGGATCACTTCCCCGCCGCCCAGATGGAAGCGGAACGGGTCACGACGGTCCTTGCTGGAGTCGAACTTGCGGCCGCGCTGACCGTCCTTGAACAGCCAGCCGGTGTAGTGCACCGTCACCCGCTTGCCGGCTTCAGCGACGGCGCCCTCACCTTCCACGGTGTCCTGATATTGCAGGCCGCTGGGGGTGCTGGTCAGGGTCAGGGAGATCGGCTCGGCACCGCCGCTCACACCCAGCAGTTCCACTTCGAACATCAGGGTGGCGTTCGGCGGAATGACGCCGCCGGCGCCACGGGCCCCATAGCCCAGGTTCGGGGGGATGACCAGCACGCGGGTGCCGCCGACCTGCATGCCCTGCACGCCTTCGTCCCAGCCCTTGATGACCATGCCGCCATCCAGTTCGAACTCGAACGGTTCGCCGCGATCCTTGCTGGAGTCGAACTTGGCGCCCTTCTGGCCGTCGTTGTAGAGCCAGCCGGTGTAGTGCACCTTCACGTCCTGGCCGGCCTTGGCGGTGGCGCCGGTGCCCGGCGTGGTGTCTTCGTATTGCAGGCCGCTGGCGGTCGTGGTCATGGTGTTCCTTGGAATTGCGAAACCCGCATGATGCCAGCCCTTGAGGGGGTGTGAAGCCGACGGGCCTTCTGGCTGCATGTCAAAGCTGGGACCAGAGGCTGGCTCGCCACGCATTGACAGCGCTGGCCAGAACGTCTGCGATGCTCGCCTGCGGGCCCAGATCGTCAATCCCAGGCCCGAGACCGAGCCGCGACGCCGCCCGCTTGAGGGCTTCCACGGGATCCGAGAGGTCCAGCGCCTGCGCCCCGTTCTGCTTGGACAGCTTCTCCCCGTTCTCTCCCATCACCAGCGGTGTGTGCAGGTAGCGAGGCCGCGGCAGTCCCAGCAGTTGTTGCAGCCGGATCTGCCGGGGCGTGTTGTCCGTCAGGTCTTCGCCCCGGACCACATCGGTGATGCCCTGCCAGCCATCGTCCACCACCACCGCCAGCTGATAGGCCCACAGCCCATCGGCCCGCAGCAGCACGAAGTCCCCCACCTCGCGGGTCAGGTTCTGGGTCTGCGGCCCCAATCGGCGGTCTTCCCAGTGCAGCAGCAGATCCTGCGCGCCGTCCAGGCCCGCCGTACTGAGCAGCCGCCACGCCCGCGCCTCCCGCCCGTGCAGCCCACCACGGCAGGTCCCGGGATAGACCAGCTCCCCATGCCGCTCCCGCGAGCCACCGAGCGCGGCCAGGGCCTGCGCAATGTCCTTGCGCGAGCAGGCACAGGGATAGGCCCAGCGCTGCGCCACGAGGGTCTCCAGCGCCTGCCGGTACCGCGCTTCCTGCGCCGGCGCCGACTGCCACACCGGCGGCTCGTCGGGCATCAGCCCGACCTGGGCCAACTGCGACAGGATGAGCGCATCCACCCCGGGCGGACACCGCGGCCGGTCCACATCCTCGATACGGACCAGCCACGTTCCCCCATGCGCGCGCGCGTCCAGCCAACTGGCCAGCGCCGCGACCAGCGAGCCTTCATGCAGCGGTCCGGTCGGTGACGGCGCAAACCGGCCGCGATAGCGCCCCGGCCCCACCGCGGCCTCACTCACAGCAGCAGACCCTCATGCTGCTCGATCAACGCCCGCCGGGTCGTCTCGTTGTGCAACTGCTTGAGCCACCACGCCAACGCCTTCGCTGGTGGATGCCCGGTATTGCGCCAGGCGTAATTCATCGGCGACACGCGCTTGCCCTGGAAGGTCGGCTTGATCAGCAGCCGCCCCGCCTCCACATGCCGCCGCACCATCGACGTCGGCAGGAAGCCGCAGCCCAGGCCGCGCACCAGCGCTTCCAGCTTCGTCGCCATCGACGGCACCGTCAGCACCTCCTGCCCCGGCATCACGCCCAGGGTGATCGGCGCCAGACTGCGGGCGGTATCCGCCACCGCCACGATGCGATGCGGCGCCAGATCGGCCGAAGTCAGCGTGCCTTCCACCTTCGCCAGCGCATGGTGCGGCGCGACGCAGAACACCATCTCCATCGGACCCAGCACCTCGCAGATCACCGAACTGCCAGGCGGCTGCGCACTGGTACCGATGGCCAGATCGGCCTGCCCGGACATCAGGGCCTCCCAGGTGCCGGCCATCACCTCCGTCCGCAGCTTCAGACGCGTCGGCGGTGGATGCCCGTCCTCGGTGTGCTGATAGAACGATTCCATCAGATCAAACAGCGCCCGACGCGCCAGCGCATCGTCCACCGCAATCGTCAGCTCGCTCTCCCAGCCGGTGGCCACCCGCTTCACCCGGTTGGCCACCGCATCGATCTCCAGCAGCAGCCGCCGCCCTTCCGTCAGCAGTTCCTGCCCGGCCGAGGTCAGCACCGCCTGACGGGAACTGCGATCGAACAGCAGCACATCCAGCGCATCTTCCAGCTGGCGCACGCTATAGGTCAGGGCTGAGGGCACCTTGCCCATCTCGCGCGCGGCCGCGGCGAAGCTGCCGGTCCGCGCGATGCTGTCCATCATGGCCAGCGCTTCCGGGGTCAGTGCCCGTCGTTTGTCGTGTTGTGACATGGCTTCATCTTATTTGAATGCAGGCCTCAAAACCCCTCCCCCTCGGGAGGGGCGCCCTTCCCTACAGTGAAGCCATCGCAAGTCAACAAGGAGCAACAACATGCGTGAACTGATCAAGTCCTCGGACCGTGGTTATGCGGACCATGGGTGGCTCAAGAGCTTCCATAGTTTTTCGTTCGCCAACTACTACAACCCCCGTCGCATGGGCTTCGGACCGCTGCGGGTGATCAATGAGGACAAGGTCGCCGGCGGGACCGGTTTCGGCACCCACGGCCACCGCGACATGGAGATCATCAGCTATGTGCTGAGCGGCGAACTGGCCCACCAGGACAGCATGGGCAACGGCAAGCCGGGGGGCGCCAATGCGGGCGTCATCCGTCCGGGCGATGTCCAGCGCATGAGCGCCGGCACCGGGGTGATGCACAGCGAGTACAACCATTCGAAAGACGGCCAGACCCACTTCCTGCAGATCTGGATCATGCCGAACCAGCAGGGTGTGGAACCCGGCTACGAGCAGAAGCATTTCCCGGACAGCGAGAAGCGCGGCCAACTGCGACTGATCGCCTCGCCGGACGGTGCGCAGGATTCGGTATCCATCCATCAGGATGCCCGTCTGCATGTGGGTCTGTTCAATGGCGATGAACGTGCCGAGCTGCCGCTGGCCGCAGGGCGCCTGAGCTATGTGCATCTGGTGCGAGGGGCACTGACCGTCAACGGCGAGAGGCTGTCGGCCGGTGATGCGCTGCAGATGAGCGAGGAAAGCCGCGTGGTGCTGGAACAGGGCCAGGACGCTGAAGTGCTGGTCTTCGACCTGCCGGCGTAAGCTCGGAACGGCCCTGTGCAAGGGCGAGGCAGGCCCTCCCGGTGATCGCCGGAAGGGCCTGCTGCACCAGCCCGCAGCGGGCATGAGGAACATCTGTCCTGCGTGACCCGACTCAGGCGTGCCGCCGTTTTACCGGCCCGCCAAGGAGTCTGGCATGCATCCCCCTCTAAGCCTCGCCCAGCACCTCAGCATGATGCTGGACGAGTATCTCTCGGCTGGCTACGGCGATGACCCCGAAGAGCCTCCGCAGCTTTCGCCGATGCAGCACGAGCCGACGCAGAGCATCCCTTCACAGGGCGATCCGCTCCTCACCAGCATCGACCTGTTGGACCGCGCCATTGGCGACGCTCGTGGACAAGCGCAGAGGGCGCGGATGACGCCGATGGCCCAGATGCCCCTCATGCCCCTGATGGCGCCGACGTCACCGATGACGCCAATGGGGGATCTACCGGGTCTGCCGAATCTGCCGGATCTGCTTGCAACCGATGGCGACTCAGGCTTCGATTTTCTGCTCTCTCCTGCGGGCCCGCAGCACGCGGAGTCCTCGCCCGCGCCAAGCCATGCTGATCACGCTGAACGATCCGGAGCGCCGGGCGGATCGGAGCGAGCACCGTCCCCGCAGCTGACGCCCTCGCCCTGGACGTTCAGCGCTTCGCCCACGGTCTCCCGCTTTCCGGCGCCCGGCAAGGGGCTGTCCGGCCCGCCGGCTTCGGACCTGGCCTCAGCGCCTGGCGAGGCCAAGGGGTCGCTCCGCCCGCACCTCCCCCTGCAGGGCCTGTCCGGGCTGCTGCTGGAGGGCCCGCAGGGGCCGAAGTTCCCCATGCCGAAGCGGCATCCCGAGCGGCAGCATCCCTATCAGCGCCAGGAGGCCGCGAAGCCGCCACAGCCTGGACCCTTGCCGCTGCCAAAACCCGATCCAGCCTCCGGCACCGTCCAAGGGCCTTCCCAGGCGATGGCCTCGCAGGCCGTCGCCGCCCCATCCACCACGCAAGCGGGCGGACGCTCAGGCGCTGGCAGCTCCCGGTGCTCGACGTCGACGCACACCGATGCGCCGTCTCCCGCCACATCCGACAGCGCGACGCTCAGCTCCCCCAACACTCCCCACACCCCAGACAGCCCGCCCGGCTCGCCCTCTCCATCCGCATCGCGCGCAACTCTCACGACCGCCGAGCCCATACCCGTCACCGTTCCCCACAGTCCGCACAGTCCACCCAGTCCGCACAGCCCTTACAGCTGGTCCAGCCGGGCCAGTTCGGAAACGGACAGCCGCGCAAGCCTCCGCAACAGCCAGAGCGAGTCGGCCGCCACCCGCAGCGCGCCGCTCACTGGCCAACGCCCCGCGGCGGCGGCCGCCCTCAGCGCACCGCACACCGGTATAAGCCGCGCGGCCGCGGCCACCCGCGGCGCACCGCACACCGCTCCAAGCCCGGACAGTACGGACGCCAGCGCCGGCCCTCGCCTGGGTTCTGGCGCTGCCAACGTCGCCGCAGCCGTGGCACTGGAGAGGATGAGAAAGCAGTCCGCTCGGCTGGAAGCTGTGATGCGCCTTCCCCTCGACCAGCGCTGGCCGGCAGGGCCGGCCGCAGACTTCTTCCAGGCGGCGGTGTCGCTCAATGGCTGGCCCGAAGACCTCGCCATCCACTATCTGGACTTCACCGTCCATCCTCCGTTGCGCAGGGTGCTGCAAAACGCGACCTCCAACCCGCCCGCCACGACAGGCGCGCTGCTCCCGATCAGCATCACCCGTCATGCGGACGGCCATCTGGATGCCGGCCTGTCCAGCACACCGTCGGACCTGAGGCGCACGGTGGCCGCCACCCCGCTGGGCCACCTCGACGCCATCACCTGCGGCCTGCGATGGATCCACTATGGCGTCTACGAGCAGGCTTTGTCCGCACTTCTGGGCACCTTGCAGATGCCGCTGGGCGACTTGAAGCGGGAGCTCAATGCCCAGGGGCATCCGGTTGGCAGCTACGCGATCGCGCTGAAAGCGATCGCGGTCACCGTTCGCTCGCAGACGGCGATGCAACAACTCCAACTCTCCTTGGAGCAAGGACAGTTGCTGGCTTTGACCGGTCAGGCCTCGCGACATCCCCCGCCGCGTCGGCCCTCGCCTCTCCCCGAGGAAGTCATCAAGATTGAATGAAGCCCCCCGGCGCACGGTGGCGTCGGGGGCAGGGCGGCCTCAGTGCACCACTCGTCCGAAGCTGAATTCCCCGTTCTCCACGCCGACGGGGATCACATCCTTCGGCCCGAACCGCCCCTGCAGGATCAGCTTGGACAGCGGGTTCTCGATCCGCTGCTGGATGGCGCGCTTCAGCGGGCGGGCACCAAACACCGGGTCGAAGCCGACTTTGGCCAGTTCCTGCAAGGCTTCCTCGCTCACGTCCAGCTTCATCTCCAGCTTGTCCAGACGCTGCTCCAGCTGGCGCAGCTGGATGCGGGCGATGGACTGGATGTGCTGCGCGCCCAGGGCATGGAAGATCACCGTTTCGTCGATGCGGTTGAGGAATTCCGGCCGGAAATGCGCCTTCACCTCGGTCCACACCGCCTCACGCACCACCTCGTCGGACTCGCCTTGCAAGGCCATGATGTGCTGCGACCCGAGGTTGCTGGTCATCACGATCACGCAGTTCTTGAAGTCCACCGTGCGGCCCTGGCCGTCGGTCAGCCGACCGTCGTCCAGCACCTGCAGCAGCACGTTGAAGACGTCCGGATGGGCCTTCTCCACTTCGTCCAGCAGCAGCACGCTGTAGGGCTTGCGGCGCACCGCCTCGGTCAGGTAGCCGCCTTCGTCGTAACCCACATAGCCCGGGGGCGCGCCGATCAGGCGGCTGACCGAATGCTTCTCCATGAACTCGCTCATGTCGATGCGCACCATGTGGTCTTCACTGTCGAACAGGAAGCCGGCCAGTGCCTTGCACAGCTCGGTCTTGCCCACCCCCGTGGGGCCCAGGAACAGGAAGCTGCCCAGCGGCCGGTTGGGATCGGACAGCCCGGCGCGCGAGCGGCGGATGGCATCCGCCACAGCCACGATGGCCTCGTCCTGACCCACCACCCGCTCATGCAGCCGGGTCTCCATCTGCAGCAGCTTGTCGCGCTCGCCCTGCATCAGCTTGCTGACCGGAATGCCGGTGGCACGAGAGACGACCTCGGCGATTTCCTCGGCACCGACCATGGTGCGCAGCAATTGCGGCACCGTCTTGTCCTTGGCCTTGCCCGCTTCCTTCGCCTGCGCTTCGCCCAGACGCTTTTCCAGCGACGGGAGCTGCCCGTATTGCAGTTCGGCCACCTTGTTGAAGTCGCCCTTGCGCTTGAATTCCTCGATCTGGAACTTGATCCGGTCGATCTCTTCCTTCACATGGGCCGAACCCTGGGCCTGCGCCTTCTCGGCGGTCCAGATCTCTTCCAGGTCGTCGTATTCGCGCTGGAGCTTGAGCAGTTCTTCCTCGATCAGACCGAAGCGCCGCTGCGAGGCTTCGTCCTTCTCCTTGCGCACGGCTTCCCGCTCAATCTTGAGCTGGATCATGCGGCGGTCCAGACGGTCCATCGCTTCGGGCTTGGAGTCGATCTCGATCTTGATCTTGGCCGCGGCCTCGTCGATCAGGTCGATGGCCTTGTCCGGCAGGAAGCGGTCGGTGATGTAGCGATGGCTCAGCTCGGCCGCGGCCACGATGGCCGGGTCGGTGATCTCCACGCCATGGTGCACCTCGTACTTCTCCTGCAGGCCGCGCAGGATGGCAATGGTGGCTTCGACACTGGGTTCGTCCACCAGCACCTTCTGGAAGCGCCGCTCCAGAGCCGCATCCTTCTCCACATACTTGCGATATTCGTCCAGCGTGGTGGCGCCGATGCAATGCAGCTCGCCGCGGGCCAGGGCCGGCTTGAGCATGTTGCCGGCGTCGATCGCGCCTTCGGCCTTGCCGGCGCCCACCATGGTGTGGATTTCGTCGATGAAGAGGATGATGCGGCCTTCGTCCGCCGCCACTTCCTTGAGGACCGACTTCAGCCGTTCCTCGAATTCACCGCGGAACTTGGCACCGGCCAGCAGGCCGGCCATGTCCAGCACCAGGACGCGTTTGTCCTTCAGGCTCTCCGGCACTTCGCCGTTCACGATGCGCTGCGCCAGACCTTCCACGATGGCGGTCTTGCCTACGCCCGGCTCGCCGATCAGCACCGGATTGTTCTTGCTGCGGCGCTGCAGCACCTGGATGGCCCGCCGGATCTCATCGTCCCGGCCGATGACCGGGTCGAGCTTGCCGGCGCGGGCGCGCTCGGTCAGGTCGAGCGTGTATTTCTTCAACGCTTCGCGGTTGCCTTCGGATTCCTGGCTGTCCACCTTCTGACCGCCGCGCACCGCTTCAATGGCGGTTTCCAGCGCCTTGCGGGTGAGGCCGTGGCCCCGGGCGACGCCGGCCAGGTCGGACTTGGCGTCCGCCAGCGACAGCAGGAACATTTCGCTGGCGATGAAGTGGTCGCCCCGCTTGGAGGCTTCCTTTTCGGACGCCTGCAGCAGGCTGATCAGGTCGCGGCTGGGCTGGACCTGCTGGCCCTCACCCTGCACTTGCGGCAGGCCGGTGAGAATGCCGTCCACCGCCGTCTTCAGCGCTGGCGTCTTGACGCCGGCGCGATCCAGCAGCGCCCGGGGGCCCTCGTCCTGCGCCAGCATGGCGGACAGCACGTGGGCGGGTTCGATATAGGGGTTGTCGCGCGTCACCGCCAGGCTTTGGGCCTCGGCCAGCGCTTCCTGAAATCGGGTTGTCAGTTTGTCGACTCGCATGGGATGAACCTCCGTTGGTCGAGCAGATGGGACTGTGTCCCTCAATTTCAAGAGCGCTGTCCGGCGCCGCCATCCTCAGTCCGGAGGACCCGCCGGCCGCCTTGGGCATGCACCTTGCTCGCCAGATGCATGACCATTCATCGACACGACCGCGGCCGCCACACCGAAGCCCCTCGAGCGGCGCGACGCACCCTGCCCACCTCCCGCCGGGTGCTGCTGCTGGTGGACTTCATCAACCCGCTGAACTTTCCCGGCGCGGAAGAACTGGCGGCGTCCGCGCTGGAAGCGGCGAAGGCCACGGCACAGCTCAAGCATCGCATGCAGGAGCGGGGGTTCAGGTCGATATTTGTCAACGACAACTTCGGCCAGTGGCGTTCTGATTTCAAGACGCTGGCCGGAGAATGTCGGCGCCTGGGCGGCGCGCCCCGGGGGCTCGTCGGCCAGCTCAAGCCGCATCCGGACGACCTGATGGTGCTCAAGCCGCGCCATTCGGCGTTTTACGCGACGCCGCTGGACCTGCTGCTGGACGAACTAGGCGCCCGGGAACTGGTGGTGACCGGGCTGGCCACCGATTTCTGCGTCATGTGCACCGCCATGGATGCCTATGTGCGGGGCTACAAGGTGTGGGTGCCGGAAGACTGCACCGCCGCCGAGACGCCCCGGCAGAAGCATGAGGCGCTGGCGTGGATGCATGCGGTGCTCAAGGCCCGGGTGTCACCGGCACGCCAGGCGCTGAAGGGGTAAAGCGCCCCAGCGCCAAAGCGCCCAGGCGCCGAACCCTCAGGCCTCGTCGTCCTCATGCTCCGGATCCGGCCCGGCGGACGGGTCGTCACCGCTCGCCAGTTCATCAACGTCGATGCTGTCATCGACCTCGCCCATCACTGCATCCGCTTCCGCAATGCGGTCGGGGCTGATGTCGCCATCCACCCGGTCATTGCGGCCACCCGGGGTGGCGGAGGCCCGTTCGCCGGTGCCGAACCGGTCACTGTCGCTGCCGGGATTGCTGGGCACGGCGCCCCAGTTGTCCGGATCATCCGGGCCGGTGGCCATCGGGCGCTCGCCCATCACGTCGCTGCCGCTGTCCGAGCTGTCGCTGGGGCCAAGGGCGTCGGTGCCCCGGCCATCGGCCTGGGCCGGTGCGGGCGTGCCGCCGAGAATGCTGCTGGTTGCCATCAGAATGCTCCTGGAAGTCTGAGAAAGGTTGCCCTTCCAGGGCAAGGTCCGCGCCCGACGCCTGCGCCCTCAGCCTTTGCGCTGATAGATGCGCTCATGCGGCGCCACTTCACTGAAGTCGCCGGCATGCGCCGAGAAACGGATCGTCTCGCGCGCGCCCAGCCCCAGGAAGCCGTTGCGGCACAGGGCTTCACTGAAGAGGCCCAGGGCCCGGTCCTGCAAGGCGCGGTTGAAATAAATCAGCACATTGCGACAGGACACCAGCTGCACCTCCGCGAACACGCTGTCGGTGGACAGACTGTGGTCGCTGAAGACGATGCGCTCCTTGAGACCCTTGTCCAGCAGGATGTGATCGTAGGCAGCGGTGTAATGCTCGGAGAGCGAGCCCTTGCCGCCCGAGAGCCGATGGTTCTCGGTAAAGCCGGGCGCCAGGTCGATGCGATAGACCCCGGCCTGCGCCTGCGCCAGCGCCTCCTGGCTGATGTCGGTGGCGTAGATCAGCGTGCGCTCCAGCAGGCCCTCTTCCTTCATCAGGATGGCCAGCGAATACGCCTCCTCGCCGCTGCTGCAGCCCGCCACCCAGATCTTGAGGGACGGATAGGTCCGCAGCACCGGCACCACCTGCTCCCGCAGCGCACGGAAATACTCCGGGTCCCGGAACATCTCGCTGACCTGCACCGTCAGGTCCTTCAGCACCGAGCGGAAGACCTCGCCCTCACGCAGCAGCCGCCCCTGCAACTGGGACAGCGTCGGGCAGTCGAAGCGCTCCATTGCCGCTTTCAGGCGGCGGCGCAGCGAGGTCGCGGCATAGTCCCGGAAATCGTAGTGGTAGCGCTGGTAGATGGCCTCCAGGATCAGGCGCACCTCGATGTCCACTTCCGGATGCGCGGGCAGCGGATCCTCTCCGAGCAGCCCACTCGCGCTGACACCGGCACTCGGCTTCATCTCGCCCGGCTCCCCCATCAGCGCGGCATCCAGACGCGGATCAGCGAGAGCAGCTTCTCCACATCCAGCGGTTTGGCGATGTAGTCATTGGCGCCGGCGGCCATGCACTTCTCCTGGTCGTCCTTCATCGCCTTGGCGGTCAGGGCGATGATCGGCAGGCGGCGCCAATCCGGCCGCTCGCGAATGGCGCGCATGGCGGTGAAGCCATCCATCTCCGGCATCATGATGTCCATCAGCACCAGGTCGATCGGCGGCTTGTTGCCGCCCTCGCCCGGTGTGGGCCCGGACGACTGCGCCAGCCGTTCCAGTGCCTCGCGGCCATTGCGGGCGATCTCCACCTTCACCCCCTTGGGCTCCAGCACCGCCGACAGCGCGAAGATGTTGCGCACATCGTCTTCCACCACCAGGACGCGGCGGCCTTCCAGCATGTTGTCGCGGGCCCGCACTTCCTTGAGCATGCGCTGACGCTCCGGTGGCAGTTGCGCTTCCACCTGGTGGAGGAACAGCGTCACTTCATCCAGCAGCCGCTCCGGCGAACGGGCGCCCTTGATGATGATGGAGCGCGAATACCGGCGCAGTTGCGTTTCCTGCACTGGCGAGAGGTTGTGGCCCGTATAGACGATCACCGGCGGGAAGGCCACCTCGTCCTGCAGGGCCATCTGGTCCAGCAGATCGAAGCCGCTCATGTCCGGCAGGTGCAGGTCCATCACCATGCAGTCGAAGGTGGTGTTGCGCAGGGCTTCCAGCGCCTCGGCCGCGGTGGACACGCCCTGGATCTGCACATCGTCCGCCGCCAGCAGATGGCGGATGCTGTCCAGCTGACGGGCATCGTCTTCCACCACCAGCACCCGGCGCATGCGCTGCGAGAACTTCGCTTCCAGACGCTGCAGCGCGCTCTCGAGTTCGTCGCGCTTGACCGGCTTGAGTGCGTAGCCGATGGCCCCGCGTTCCAGCGCTTCATGGCTGTAATCTTCCACCGAGGCCACGTGCACGGGGATGTGACGGGTTAGCGGATCGCGCTTGAGACGATCCAGCACACCCAGGCCGGAATGGTCGGGCAGGTTCATGTCGAGCAGGATGGCGCTCGGGGCATAACGCTGGGCCACCGCCAGACCGTTCTCTGCGGTGTGAGCCAGCAGGCACAGGAAATTCATTTCGCGGATGAGGTCCCGCAGGATGGCCGCGAAGCGCTCGTCGTCCTCGATCACCAGGATGGAACGCGCGCCCGGCACCCAGCGCAGACGGTCGTCGTCGAGCTGGGGCAGGCGGGCCTCATGGGTCGCAGGGGCGGGACGGCTGGGCACATCCCCTTCCCCGCCGCCGCCCGGTGCCGCCACCGTGCCGGTCGCCACGGAGGTCGCCGCCGGCACCATCGCCGGGGGTGCCATCATCGGCGTGCGGGCCGGAGACGGCGCCTGAGCCGGCGTCAGCGGACGCGGCCGGTCTCCCTCGGCCGGCGCCACATGATGCTGCGGCAGCACCAGGCTGAAGGTGCTGCCGAGGCCCGGGCTGCTTTCCAGATAGATGTCGCCGCCGAGCAGGCGCGCCAGATCGCGGGAGATCGACAGGCCCAGTCCGGTGCCGCCGTACTTGCGGTGGGTGCTGCCATCGGCCTGACGGAAGGCCTCGAAAATCTGTTCCTGATGCTCAGGCGCGATGCCGATGCCGGTGTCCTTCACCGCAAACACCAATCGGCCGTCCGCCGTGCCGCCCACTTCCATCCGCACCGAGCCCTTCTCGGTGAACTTCAAGGCGTTGGACAGCAGGTTCTTGAGCACCTGACTGATACGGCTTTCGTCCGTCTCCAGCCATTCCGGAGCACCCGGCTGCAGGTGCAGGCCAAAGGCCAGATTACGCTGGGCGGCAATCGGCGAGAAGGTCTGCGTCAGCTGCTGCAGCATGCGGTGGACGGGCACCCGTTCGATCTGCACATCCACCTTGCCGGCTTCGATCTTGGACAGGTCGAGGATGTCGTTGATCAACGCCAGCAGGTCGTTGCCCGCCGAGGTGATGGTCTCCGCAAAACGCACCTGCTCCTGGGTGAGGTTGCCGTCCTTGTTGTCGGCCAGCAGCTTCGCCAGGATCAGGGTGGAGTTGAGCGGGGTGCGCAGCTCGTGGCTCATGTTGGCCAGGAACTCGCTCTTGTACTGATTGGAGCGCTCCAGCGCATCGGCCCGCTCGGTGAGCAGCCCCTGCGCGCTTTCCAGTTCGGAGCGCTGCATCTCGAGCTGCTTGGCCTGCTCTTCCAGCTGCGCATTGCTCTGCTCCAGCTCGGTCTGCTGATGCTCCAGGCGCAACTGCGATTCCCGCAGCGCACGGCCCTGTTCTTCCAGCTCTTCGTTGCTGGCGCGCAGCTCTTCCTGCTGGGCCTGCAGTTCTTCCGACTGGCGACGGCTTTCTTCCAGCAGCGATTCCAGGCGGCTGCGATCCTTGGCCGCGCGCAGCGCCATGGCGATGGACTCGGCCACGCGCGCCAGCAGTTCCCGCTCGGGCTGGCCGACTTCATGCAGATACCCCAGCTCGACGGCGCATTGGATGCCGCCATCCAGGCCCGCCGGACCGATCAGCAGTTCCCGGGACTGGGCACGGCCCAGGGTCGAGGCCACGTTGAAGTAGTCCTTGGGCAGATGCTTCAGATGGACCGGGCGACGGTCCCGCGCGGCCTGTCCGAGCAGGCTCTCACCACTTCGCACTTGTTCCGGTGCCGCCTCGCCCGTCGGCAGCGCATAACCGGCCACCCGTTCGTAGTCGCCGCCTTCCTTGGCCACATAGAACGCGCCGACCTGCGCCCGTGTGTAGCGCGCCAGGAAGCTGACCACGATCTCGCCCAGACGCTCGGTATGCGGGTCACCCTGCAATTCTGCGCCGAGGGCCGCCTGGCCCGCCTTGAGCCATTCCTCGATCTTGGATGCGCGATAGCTGCGGATGGTCAGAACCATCGACACCAGCACCAGCACCAGCAGCAGCGCCGAGCCGCCCCAGAGCATGGCCTGGGTCTGCAGCACCGCGGCGTCCCAGGTCTCGCGGCGGTTGGCCGCGCGTTCACGTTCTTCGCGCTCCATCTCCCCCAGCAGGGTGCGGATGCGGTCCATCAGGATGCGGCCCCGGTCCCCCTGGACCGTGCTGAGCGCCTCGATGCGATCGCCGCGGCGACGCATGTCGATGGTTTCCTCCATCTCGGCGAGCTTGGTCTTGTAGAGCATCTCCACCGTGTCCAGGCGTGCCAGCTGCGGCGCGTTGTCCGCCCAGCTCACCTTCAGCCGCTGCACCGCCAGTGGCAGCACCACCTGCGCGGTATTGAACGGCAGCAGATAGGTGTCGGTGCCGGTCAGCAGATAGCCCCGCTGGCCGGTTTCAGCGTCCTTGATGGCCGAGCCGAGCGCCTGGATCTGCTCCTGCACGGCCAGCGTGCGGGCCATCGCATCGGCCGTGGCGGACTGCTCCTGCTGCGAGCGCCATGACATAAAAGCCGTCATGAAGATCGTCAGGATGGCTAGGGCAAAGCCCAGCATCGTCGGAGCGGGTAGCCAACGGATCCGGTGGTGGGCGAATTCCTGGAGCGGCGACGTGGAAGAGTGCGGCATGGGTGTCAGGGGAGCCGTTCAGCCTGGAGGGGGGCTGCATCCTATCCGGTGCAGCCCTGCGAGTGGGGGTCAGAGGGTCGATGCGAGTGCGGTCTGGGATGCTGAAGTCCGCTTAGGGGCGGTCCGCCTGATGACGCGGCAGCAGCAGTTCCAGCAGCGTGCCCTGACGCTGGCGGGACCCGCCAATCAGCGAGCCGCCGTGGGCGCGGGCCACGCGTTCAGGCTCTTCCAGACCCGGCCCCACATGGGGCGAGGCCATGCCGGACACCGGTTCGTGCCCCCCGAACAAATGGATCGAAGCCTCGGGCGACAGCACCGTGTCGAAGCTGATGCGCAGCATGAGCGACCGGTGGGCGCTGCCATCGACCTGGATGCGGATGGCGGCGTCCCCGGCATGGGTGGCCGCCTGCATCAGCAACTGGTCAATGGCGCGGGCCAGCGCTTCGGGGTCGAAGTCGCCGGTGGTGTCACCAATGCGGTCGAACGCGGGCGGCGCCCAGAGCACCGCCTGATTGCTTTCCAGATCCAGCCGCTGGGCCGTCAGCACCGCCAAATCACCGCGGCGGGGATGCACATCCAGCAGTTCGCAGGGACGCTGCGCCAGGCTGCCCAGGTGATCCACCTGTCGGCCCAGCAGGGTCGCGGCCGCCTTCATCCGCGTACCGGCCTTCTGCAGCACCGGCTGATCCGCCTGACGGATCAGCAGCTCGGCATTGAGCATCATCACCGACAGCGGACCGCGGATGTCGTGCGAGAGCGCGCTGAGCATCAGCGCATTGACCCGCGCCAGGCGCTCCTGCGCCTCGATCCGTTCGGCCAGCAACTGACGTTGCCGGTGCAGGTCGGCGAACACGGCCACCTTGCTTCGCATCACATGGGCGTCCACCGGCTTGTAGATGAAGTCCACCGCACCGGCCTCATAGCCCTTGAAGCTGCGCTGCGCCTCCCGGGCGCCGGCCGTCAGGAAGATGATCGGCACGTGGCGGGTACGCTCCGTGCCCCGCATCAGTTCCGCCAGGGTGAATCCGTCCATCCCCGGCATCTGAACATCCAGCAGGGCCAGCATCACCTCATGCTCCAGGAGCAACTCCAGCGCGGCCGGCCCCGAGTCGGCGGTCAGCACCTGCAGGTCCGGCTCCAGGCCGTCCCCCAGCAGGGCTTTCATGGCCAGCAGGTTCTGCGGCTTGTCGTCCACCACCAGGACGTTCATCGTCCGCCGCGTCGACGGCTCCGCCGCCCCGCCCACCGTGCCGAGGCTCTGCGCTTGCGCCACTTCTGTCTCCCAGTCGATCTGCATCTTCATCATTGGTCAGTCTTGTGCGGTAGACCACCGCCAGATTCCATAGGGCAAACGGCGTGCCACCCCTCTCCGGGACAAACCCGCGGTCGTTGTACGCCCTGCGTGCACCCGTGGCGGCGTTAACATGCCGCCGCGCCCTGATCCGTCCATTGTGGCGCGTCCTTCAGCCTCCCCTGTCCATTCGAGGAATCCATGAATCCACACAGCGCTGCGGTCGAAGACTTGCTGGCAAATCACAAGGAGCAGGTTCTGGCCGAATGGCAGGCCGAGCTCCGCAACACCGGCGGGGGTCGCGACCTTCACTCCGAAACCCGCGAAACCGCCGAGCTGCTGGACGCCCTGCTGGCCGGCCTGCGCGCCGCCGACGGCATGAGCAACCTGGAAGCCCCGGGCTGGACCCGTGTGCGCGATCTGCTGGCCCGCCTGTCGGCCTCGCGCGCGGCGCAGGGCTCTACCGCCGCGGACACCAGCCGCTTCGTGCTGTCCCTGAAGAAGCCCCTGTTTGCCGGCCTGCAACGCGCCTTCAGCGGTCAGGCCGACCTGCTGGTGGCCGCCACCTGGGAAGTCAGCACCTTGCTGGATGCGATGGCCCAGCATACGGTGTCCACCTACCAGCGCAGCCGTGAAGACATCATCGCCCGCCAGCAGCAGGACCTGCTGGAGCTGTCCACCCCGGTGGTCAAGCTGTGGGAAGGTGTGCTGGCCGTGCCGATGATCGGCACCCTGGACAGCGGTCGCACCCAGATCGTCATGGAAGCGCTGCTGGAGCGCATCGTCGAGACCGGCTCGGCGCTGGCCATCATCGACATCACCGGCGTTCCCACGGTGGACACGCTGGTTGCGCAGCATCTGATCAAGACGGTCACCGCCATCCGGCTGATGGGCGCGGACTGCATCATCAGCGGCATCCGGCCGCAGATCGCCCAGACGATCGTCCATCTGGGCATCGACCTGGAAGGCATCACCACCAAGGCGACGCTGGCGGACGCGCTGTCGCTGGCGCTGCGCCGCACCGGCTTTGTCGTCACCCGCACCCGCGCGGCGGCGGATGCGGCCAGCGCCCGGATGGACTGACCATGCAACGCATCCCCATCCTGCAAATGGGTCGGACCCTGCTGGTCACCATCCAGGTGGACCTGCAGGATCAGACCGCTCTCGCCCTCCAGGACGACCTGGCCAACAAGATCCAGACCTCCGCTGCCACCGGCGTGCTGATCGACATCTCCGCGATGGAGATCGTGGACTCCTTCATCGGCCGCATGCTGGCCAGCATCTCGGGCATTGCCAAGGTGCTGGGCGCCACCACCGTGGTGGTGGGCATGCAGCCGGCGGTGGCCATCACCCTGGTGGAACTGGGACTGTCGCTGGACGGCGTGCGGACCGCCCTCAATGTGGAACGCGGCCTGCAGCTGCTCAAGGCATCGGATGAGGAGCAGTTCCATGACGTTGACATCGACTGAAGCTGACACTGGCGAAATGGCCATCCGCACGGAGGCGGACATCGTCATGGCCCGCCAGCAGGTGCGCCGCCTCACCCAGCAGCTGAAATTCAGCCTGGTGGACCAGACGAAGATGATCACCGCGGCCAGTGAGCTGTCGCGCAACACCCTCATCTACGGGGGCGGCGGCGACATGCAGTGGCAGCTGGTGCAGCAGGGCCTGCGCCACGGACTGCGCCTGTCCTTTGTCGACCAGGGCCCCGGCATTCCGGACATCGACCTGGCGCTCAAGGACGGCTGGACCTCCGGCAACGGCATGGGCATGGGCCTGTCGGGCAGCAAGCGGCTGGTGAACGACTTCGAACTTGAAACAGCGCCCGGCAAGGGCACGCGGGTGACCATCACCCGCTGGAAGTAACGGCAGCGACCCGACCCCACACGATGCAACCGCACCAGCGTTTCCCCATCGAGGATGCAAGCCAGGTGGGCGAAGCGCGCCGGGCGGCCCTGCACCTGGCCAGCGACCTGGGCTTTGATGCCGAGGCCTGCGGTCGACTGGCCCTGATCGTGACCGAACTGGGCACCAACCTGCACCGCCATGTCGGCCCCGGCCGGCAGGCCGCCCTGCTGATGGCCGCGGTGGACGGCGAGGTGGAAGTGCTGTCCCTGGACCAGGGCCCCGGCATGGATGTGCACCGCTGCCTGCAGGATGGCTACAGCACCGGCGGAACGGCCGGCACCGGGCTGGGGGCGGTGCGGCGCATGGCATCGCGTTTTGATGCGTTCTCGGCGCCGGGACGCGGCTGCGTCATTGCCGTTCGTGCCGCCGCAACCGTGAGCACGGCTTCCCAGCAGCGCTGGACCCCGCCCCAACCCGGCTTTGACATCGCCGGGGTCAATCTGGCGGCGCCCGGCGAACAGGTCAGCGGCGACGGCTGGACGGTGCGCCAGCTGGACGACCACTGGCTGGTCGTGGTCGCCGACGGCCTGGGCCATGGTCCGGACGCCGCCGAAGCCTCCGACCGGATGATGGCGCTGCTGCATCAGACCCCCGCCGCGGCGACCTCCCCCGCCGCGGTACTGGAGCGTGCGCACGATCCGATGCGCATGACCCGCGGCGCGGCGGTGACCCTGGTCCGTCTGGATCTGGCCTCGCCGGCGCTCACCGTGTCGGGTGCGGGCAACGTGTCGGGCCGCCTGATCTCGGGGGTGGTCGACCGCAGCCTGATGGTCCAACATGGCACGCTGGGGGTGCAGGTGCGCCGATTGCAGGACATGCGTTATGAATGGCCTGCCCATGCGGTGCTTGTCCTGCATTCAGATGGCATCCAGACCCGCTGGAAGCTTGATGATGTCCCGGGCCTGCTGCAGGCCGGTCCGGCGGTCATTGCCGGATGGATCCTGCGGGATCATCTCCGAGGGCGCGACGACGCCACGGTGGTGGTCGCCGTCCCCCGCCGTCCTGCCTCCTGACACACACGATGATTGAAGACCCGTCGCTCGATGATCCTCATGCCCTGCGCGAAGCGCTGAGCCAGGCCCGGCAGCAACTGCAGGAGCTCCAGGCCGAACTGGACGAAACCAATCGCGGGGTGCTGGCCCTGTATGCCGAGCTGGACACCCAGGCCCAGCAACTGCGTCAGGCCACCGAACTCAAGAGCCGTTTTCTGGCCTACATGAGCCACGAATTCCGCACGCCCATTGCGTCCATCCGCAGCCTCACCCGATTGCTGCTGGACCGGGTGGATGGACCGCTGACGGCGGAGCAGGAAAAACAGATCCAGTTCATCCGGACCACCTCGGAAGAATTTACCGACATGGTCAACGACCTGCTGGACCTGGCGAAGGTGGAAGCCGGCCGGATCGACATCTCGCCGGCCTGGTTTGAACTGGTGGACCTGTTCGCCGCGCTGCGCGGCATGTTCAAGCCGGTGCTGGTGAATCCGGAAGTGCAGCTGATCTTCGAAGAACCGGTCGGCACCGGCAAGCTCTTCACCGACAACGGCAAGCTCTCGCAGATCCTGCGCAACTACATCTCCAATGCGCTGAAGTTCACCACCCAGGGCGAGGTGCGGGTCTCTGCGGTGCAGCAAGGCGACAGCATGGTGTTTGCGGTCAGCGACACCGGCATCGGCATTGCACCGGAATTCCATGACGCCATCTTCCAGGACTTCATTCAGCTGGATTCACCCATCCAGAAACGGCTGCGCGGCACCGGACTGGGCCTCTCGCTGAGCAAGCGCCTGGCCGAACTGCTGGGCGGCACGGTGGGCCTGCAAAGTGAAGCGGGCAAGGGCTCGGTCTTCTCGGTGACGGTGCCGCTGCAACTGCACAGTGCCGGCGAAGCCACGCTGATGGACATCGGCATGGGGGCCGGCATGGGAGCGGGCATGCCGGACGGGTCGCGCCCATGAACCAACCGTGGTCCATCGATCGCACCCAGCATCGCTTGCTGGTGGTGAATGACGACCCGGTCGGCCGCTACACCACGGTGCGTCTGCTCAATGCGGCCGGCTTCCCCACCGAAGAGGCGGCCACCGGCGCCCAGGCGCTGGCCGTGGCCGACCGCGACATCTCCGCGGTGGTCCTGGACATCCACCTGCCGGACATTGACGGCTTCGAGCTGTGTCGTCGCCTGCGTGCCCGCAACACCACCTTCCGGCTGCCGGTGATCCACCTCACCGCCGCCTATCTGACCGATGAGGACAAGGTGCGCGGCCTGGATGCCGGTGCCGATGCCTACCTGACCCATCCGGTCGAGCCGGCGGTGCTGGTCTCCACCATCCAGGCGCTGGTGCGCACCCAGGCGGCCGAAGCCGCGATGCGCGCCAGTGAGGTGAAGTTCCGCACCGTCTATGCCCAGGCGCCCAGCGGCATCTGTCTGATCCATGCTGCAGACGGCACGGTGCGCGATGCCAATCCGGCGATGCTGGCCCTGCTCGAGCGCACCAGCGCGGAAGTGGTGGGCCAGCCGCTGCTGAACTTCGTCGCCCCGCCCGACCGTGCGGTGGCGCTGCAATTCTTCGAGCTGCTGCACACCAGCGGCCACCGCGCCCAGTTTGCGCTGCTTACACCGTCCGGCGAGGTGGTGACGGTGGAATGGACCACCTCCCCGCCGGTCGAGCCGGGCGTGGGCATGGTGATGGCCATCGACGTCTCCCAGCAGCAGCATCTGATCGAGCAGCGGCAGGCGATGCTGGACCGCGAACGCACCGCCCGCAGCGAGGCCGAACGGCTGAGCCGCCTGAAGGACGACCTGATCGCGGTGCTCTCGCACGAACTGCGCACCCCGCTGAACGCCATCATGGGCTGGACCCACGTGCTGCAGCGGCACAGCCCGCCCGATCTGCTCGCCAAAGGGCTGGAGGCGATCGAGCGCAATGTGAACATTCAGGCGCGGATGATTTCCGACATCCTGGACATGTCCCGTCTGAACGTCGGCAAGCTGCCGCTGAGCCGCGAGGTGGTGGCCGCGGGCGACATCGTGCGGGCGGCGGTCGCGGCGGTGCAGGCCGGTGTGCAGGCCGGTGGTCATCTGCTGGCGCTGGACCTGCAGGATGAAGACCTGCTGCTGATGGCCGACAGCGGCCGGGTGCATCAGGTCATCTGGAATCTGGTGGGCAATGCCGCCAAGTTCTCCCCCAAGGGCAGCACCATCACCGTGTCGATGTGGGCGCAGGACCGTGGCGCACTGATCGAGGTGGCTGACCAGGGTCAGGGCATCGACCCCGCCTTTCTGCCCTACATCTTCGACCGCTTCACCCAGAGCGATGCCTCCAGCAACCGGCATCACGGTGGGCTGGGCCTGGGCCTGGCGATTGTGAAAAGCCTGGTGGAGGCGCACGGTGGCTGGGTCCAGGTGCACAGCGAGGGCCATGGCCAGGGCGCGCGCATCGCCTTCTGGTTGCCCGGCGTCGACGTCGCCCAGCCGGTCGAGAGCGCCGACACCGGTGCCGGTCTGCTGGGACCGGCCGAGGGACCGGAGACCACCTACGCAGCCGGCCTGGCCGGACTGCAGGTGCTGTTGGTGGACGACGATGCCGATGCCGGGTCGATGCTGCGGCTGATCCTGGGCGAGCGGGACATTCGGGTGACGCTGGTGCAAAGCGCCGATGAAGCGCTCGCCACGCTGAGCCATCAGCGGTTCGATCTGCTCATCAGCGATGTCGGCATGCCGGGCAAGGACGGCTACGAGATGATCCGTGAGCTGCGTCAGCGGGAAGCCTCGGGGCGGCGGCTGCCCGCCATCGCCCTCACCGCCTTCACCCGCGACGTGGACCGGCAGCAGGCCCTGCAGGCAGGTTTCGACGCCCACCTGAGCAAACCGCTGCGACCCCAGCGGCTGCTGCGGGTGATGGAGCAGTTGACGCAAAACAGTTGATCCGTCGCGGGGCGCCCGCCCACCATCGCCCCGCCGGACGGATCACGATCCCAATGTCGTCGCCAGCTTGAGCCCCAGCCACCAGGTGCGCCCGGGTGCCGGCTCATAGAACCGGCCATTGCCGTCGTTGACGATCACACTGCCCACATAGCGGCGGTTGGCCAGATTCTCGACCCGGGCGATCCAGGTCCAGCGCCCGACGCTGGCCTGCCCGTCCTGGCTGAGTCGCAAGTGCCACAGGCCATAGCCGGGCGCGAATTCGGTGTTGGTGTCGTTCACCGCCGTCTTCTTCACCCCGCGCCACTCCAGCGCCGCCTCCCCGCCCGACCAGACCTCCGGTTTCCAGGCCAGCTCCGCGAAGGCGCTGCCGCCATTGGTCCCTGCGATGCGCCGCCCCGAGGGCACGGCCACCGTCGGTGTCGGACACGGGGTGCCGGTGCAGGTGACGAAGCTGTCGCGATAACGCGCGGTCAGCGTGCTGAGCGTGGCAGCCACCTTCCAGCGGGAGACCGGCCGCCAGTCGCCGGACAACTCCAGCCCGCTGCGGCGGGTACGGCCGACATTCTGGTAGCTGGAGCGGCCACCGCTGTTGGTCAGCACCGCGATTTCGTCGCGGGTGCCGATGTGGAAGACCGTTGCATCCAGCGATGCCCGCTCCCCGCGCCACTTCAGTCCCACTTCCTGCTGCTGGCTTTTCTGCGCTTGCAGGGCGCTGTTGAATCCGCCGGTGCCGTCCGCGCGGTAGGCCAGTTCGTTCAGCGTGGGTGATTCAAAACCGCGACCGATGGCGGCATGCATCAGCAGCGCGGGCGTCAGGCGCCAGCCCAGGCCGACCGCGGGATTGGCGTAGCGAAATCGCCGGGCGCCGGAGTCGTCGCCATTGCTGAGATACCGATCCTGCGCGGACATGCGCACCTCGCCGCCGCGCACGCCGATCATCGCGTCCAGGGTGGAGGTCAGTGCGCCATCCCATTGCGCATAGGCTTCACGGGTGGTGGCGCGGTTGTCCTCGTCGCGCCGCAAGGCGCCGGTCACACCGAGTTGCTGGGTGGGTCCGGTGCCGATGAAATTCTGGAAGCCCTGGCGGTCGTCGCGTTGGCGCTCCAGGTTGACGCCGGTGGCCAGCGAGCCGCCCGCCACCCGCCAGACCAATCGGCCGTCCACGCCGTCATAGCGGCGGTCCACATCCACCACGCCGCCGCCACTGCCGGCGGCCGACTGGGCGCCGACGGTGATCGACTGCCACTGCGTCACGCTGCGCCAGCCGGTGTACGCCATCAGGCTGCTGCTGGCCAGCGGGCCGCTTTCATCGAAGCGATGGGTCCAGCGGCCGCCCAGTTGGGTCTGGCTGGCTTCCTTGCGGGTGTTGAACTGCAGGGCCTGCGGGGTGGTCTGGTCCGGGTTTTCCAGCCACTGCGCGCGCGTCAGGCCGAGCGGGTCCTGGGCATTCTGGCGGAAGGTGTTGAGGAGCAGGACCACCCGATCCAGCTCTCCGGACCAGGCCAGACGGGCGGTGCCCAGGGTGCGATGTGCCTCGCTCTGCGGACGGAAGCCGTCGAGGTGCAAACCGCTGATGCTGGCCTGCCCTTCCCAGCCGTGGCCCAGCGGCGCGCCGACATTCAGGCGCCCCTGGCGGAAGCCGTCTGCGCCGGCATCCAGCGACAGGTCGGCGCCGGCCTGGGTGACGGGCGCGGTGAAGGCTGCAATCACACCGCCGGAGCTGTTGCCATACAGCGCGGTGAAGGGCCCGCGAACGACCTCCACCCGTTGGGCCGACGCCAGATCGAAATGCGAGACCTGGCCCTGTCCATCGGGCATGGTGGCGGGGATGCCATCGGTGTACAGACGCAGGCCGCGCACACCAAACGGTGCCCGGGCGCCGAAGCCGCGGGAGGACAGCTGCAGGTCCTGCGCATAGTTCTGCCGATTGTTGGCGGTGATGCCCGGCACGCGGGCCAGCGCTTCGGAGAGGTTCACCATCGGGCCCGACTGGCGCAGGGTGTCGGCATCGACGATGGACGCGGCGTAGGGGGCGGCCTCCAGGGCGCGCTCGGAGACGCTGCCGGTCACGACCACCACCGGCAGCGCGGCAGTCACCGGGGCGGCCCCCTGGGCCATCACCCCGCCACTGCTCACGCCCATCCAGCCGGCAATCGCCATCGCGACCGCATGCGGGGCCAGCCCGCGCTGCAAAACATCCCTGCTTCGACTCATCTATACATCCTCCCGAGGCCCTTGTGGGCCCATGTCATCATTTGCCGCGTCATGCGCAGGACGCGGCTCGCAGTATCCGTGCGCCGCACGCCGGTCTCGTCAACGCCGGCGATCGGCGGAACCGCTGATCAGTGGCGGACAAGGCGTGCGGACGGCGCGCTGATGGGCTGCCGATGGCGTCCCGATCGCGTGCTGACGGCGCGCGGACAGACCGCCGAAGGCAAACCGCGAGCCCGGTGTCGCCTTCCCAATGCAGCGTTGCCGGTGCCGGTGCCGGTGCCGTTGCCATGGCTGCTCCCGCTCCGGCTGCCGCTGCGCCGTCGCCCGCCCCACCTGGGCACCCTGCTTGCCGTCTTGCTGCCGGTTGCCGCCACTCCGGGCGCGGTGCGCCTTGGGCGTGCAGCGCCGGGGCCTGCGGTCTGTGTCCCTGTTTCCGTTGACCGGAGCCTCTCATGCACAAGAAAAATCTCCTGCCTTCCCTGCGTCCCGTGGTGATGGCCGCCGCCCTGCTGGCGGGCCTTGGTGTCTCGACCGCGCAGGCCCAGGAGGCGCCTCCCACCACGCCGCCGGGCTATGGCCCCAATCCGACGCTGCCCGAGCCCAACAAGCCGCTGCTGGTGCCGACCGTCAATGTGGCCAAGGCGGTGGGCTGGTCCGGTCAGGCGCAGCCGCAGGCCGCAGCCGGCCTGAAGGTGGTCCGCTTTGCCGACAAGCTGGTGCATCCCCGCTGGATCTATGTGCTGCCCAACGGCGACGTGCTGGTGGCCGAAACCAACGGCCCGGTCCGCCCGGATGACGGCAAGGGTCCGAAGGCCTGGGTGACCAAGCAGTTCCAGAAGAAGGCCGGTGCCACCGTCAAGAGCCCCAACCGCATCACCCTGCTGCGGGACACTGACGGCGACGGCGTGGCCGACCAGCGCTTCGTTTTTGCCGAGAACCTGAATTCGCCGTTTGGCATGGCCTTGATCGGCGACCAGTTCTACGTCGCCAACACCGATGCGGTGGTGCGCTTCCCCTACGCCGAAGGTCAGACCAAGCTGGCCGGCCAGCCGGTGAAGCTGACCGATCTGCCAGGCGGTCGCATCAACCATCACTGGACCAAAAGCCTGATCGCCAACGGCGACGGCACCAAGCTCTACGCTGGCATCGGCTCCAACAGCAATGTGGCGGAGAACGGCATTGAAGCCGAGCAGGAACGGGCCGCCATTCTGGAAATCGACGTGAAGACCGGCGCCAGCCGCGTGTTTGCGAGCGGTCTGCGCAATCCTGTGGGTCTGGCCTGGGAGCCGACCAGCAAGGCGCTGTGGGTGGCGGTGAACGAGCGTGACGAACTGGGCGACGACCTCGTGCCTGACTACATCACCTCGGTGCAGGAAAACGGCTTCTACGGCTGGCCCTACAGCTACTACGGCAAGAACGTGGACGACCGGGTGAAGCCGCCGCGCCCGGATCTGGTGGAGAAGGCGATCGTGCCGGACTACGCCCTGGGCGCGCACACCGCCTCGCTGGGGCTGGCCGCCAGTGACGGGAACAAGCTGTCGCAGGCCTATGCGCACGGCATGTTCGTTGGCCAGCATGGATCGTGGAACCGCAAGAATCCGGCCGGCTACAAGGTCATCTTCGTGCCCTTCGTCGGCGCCAAACCCAGTGGCATGCCGCTGGACGTGCTGACCGGCTTCCTTGATGCCAAGGGCCAGGCGCAAGGTCGTCCGGTGGGCGTGGCCCTCGATCGCCAGGGCGCGCTGCTGGTGGCCGATGACGTCGGCAATGTGATCTGGAAGGTGCAGGCCCGCTGATCGTCAGCGGACCGGAAGGCGTATCACGACAAGGTTGCGACAAGATCGCAACACAGGACAAGGGGCAGCCGGGATGGCTGCCCCTTTTTTTGATGTCCGCTGCTGGCTACGGGATGCTCGTCGCCGGCGACTCAATGCCGGGTGGCATTGCGCTTGGACGGCACCTTGGAGGGCACCTTCGCGCCCTCCTTGCGAGCCTTGGACAGGCCGATGGCGATGGCCTGCTTGCGGCTGGTCACCGTCTTGCCGCTTTTACCGCTCTTGAGCTCATGGTGCTTCTCTTCGTGAAGCGCCTTGCCGACTTCTTCCTGGGCCTTCTTGCCGTACTTCGAGGTCATGGTGATCTCCGATGTGGATCGCGGGGCGATGCAGGGCATCGCGGCTGTGTCCCTGGAATCGGCAACCGGGGTGCCACCAGGGTCCCCATCAGCGTCGCCGCCGCGCATTTGAAGCGACGTTGTGGTGCGGCCTGGGCTCGCGCGGCACCGCCATGCAGTGCGTCTCGCCTCCGGATGACACCGAGATTCCGCTCGATTTGACGCTGCTGCACTGCCGACGGCACGGTGCTTGCCATCTTCTGTCGCACTCCCATCCCGGCACGCCCGGTTTTTTCCGCACAGACGAGGATTCCCCATGCCCACGAAGAAACCCGCGCCGACGGCTGCGTCCGACGCCGCGTCGGCTCGCAAGACCGCCTCCCCGGCCTCCACCGCCTCGGCATCCGCCGCCAAGGCCGGTGCCAAAGCCGCCGCCAAGGCGCCTGCCAGCGCCGCTGCAGCCACCAAGACCTCCACCCGGGCCAAGGCCTCCGCCGCCGCGGCCCTGCCGCCCGGCCCGCCCGATGAAGGCCTGGGCTCGGCCATGAGCACGATTGCCGGACCCGCCCGCAGCGAGCTGGTCACCAGCGCGGCCGCCACTGAATCGCAGGTGCGTCTGGCCCGCAAGATGAGCGGCACCGAAGCCCTCGCCGCGGCCATGCCGTCCAACGACAACAAGGCCGCCGAACATGGCCGCGACAATGCCGTCTCGCCACCCCAGGGCACGGCGGTGGACAGCCCCGACGATCTGGTCTCGGCCAGCACCGTCGCCGAGGACTTCGCCTCCGACAAGGTCGGCGACGGCATGCCCGAGCTGGGCTACAACCCCACCAATGAATCGTTGGACCGGGTGCGGGTGGACTCCAACGGCCAGGCCCTGACGACCAACCAGGGCGTGCGGGTGGCCGACAACCAGAACTCGCTCAAGGCCGGCCTGCGCGGACCGACGCTGATGGAGGACTTCATCCTCCGCGAGAAGATCACGCACTTCGACCACGAGCGCATCCCTGAGCGGGTGGTGCATGCCCGCGGCTCTGCCGCCCACGGCTACTTCGAGGCCTACGACGCTCTGGACGACCTGACCGTCGCCGCGCCCTTCGCCGCGGCCGGCAAACGCACCCCGGTGTTTGTCCGTTTCTCCACCGTCGCCGGTGAACGCGGCTCCACCGACACCGCCCGCGACGTGCGCGGTTTTGCCGTCAAGTTCTACACCGACGAAGGCAACTGGGACCTGGTGGGCAACAACATGCCGGTGTTCTTCATCCAGGATGCGATGAAGTTCCCCGACCTGATCCATGCCGTCAAGCCGGAGCCGCACCACGGCATGCCGCAGGCCGCCAGCGCGCACGACACCTTCTGGGACTTCGTCTCGCTGATGCCGGAATCGGCGCACATGCTGATGTGGGCCATGTCCGACCGGGCCATTCCGCGCAGCTACCGGATGATGCAGGGCTTCGGCGTGCACACCTTCCGGCTGATCAATGCCCGGGGTGAAGCCCATTTCGTGAAGTTCCACTGGACGCCCAAGGCGGGCACGCACTCGCTGGTGTGGGATGAAGCGGTGAAGATTTCGGGCGCGGATTCCGACTTCCACCGTCGCGACCTGTGGGAGGCCATCGAGGCCGGCAACTATCCGGAATGGGAGTTGAGCCTGCAGGTGTTCACCGAGGAACAGGCCGAGCAGTGGTCCTTCGACATCCTGGACGCGACCAAGCTGGTGCCGGAAGAACTGGTGCCGCTGCGCCCGGTGGGCCGCATGGTGCTGACCCGCAATCCGGACAACTTCTTTGCCGAGACCGAGCAGGTCGCCTTCTGCACAGCGCACATCATCCCCGGCATCGATTTCACCAATGACCCGCTGCTGGCCGGCCGCATCCATTCCTATGTGGACACGCAGATCACCCGGCTGGGCGGTCCGAATTTTCACGAGATTCCGATCAATGCGCCGGTCACCCAGATCCACAACAACCAGCGGGATGGCCTGCATCGTCAGGCGATCCCGCGCGGGCGGGTGTCCTATGAGCCGAATTCGCTGGGCGGCGGATGCCCGTTCCAGGCAGGTGCGAGCGGATTTGTCTCTTATCCGAAGGCGATCCAGGGCGAGGCGCTGCGCGGCAAGCCGGAGCGCTTTGCCGAGCACTACAACCAGGCCCGCCTGTTCTGGAACAGCCAGAGCGAGGCCGAGCAGAACCACATCGTGGGCGCTTACCGCTTCGAACTGACGCGGGTGCAGACCCCGGCGGTGCGTCAGCGGGTGCTGGCCCTGCTGGCGCGGGTGGATGCCACCCTGGCCCAGCGGGTTGCGGACGGCCTGGGCATGGAGGTGCCGGCGCCGCTGCCGGACTTCGCGCCGGGCAGCCACATCGGCGCCGGTGTGGAAGGCTCGGTGCAGCCACCGGAGGTGACGAAGTCGCCCTCGCTGTCCCTGATGGCAAGGCCGGGCGATGGCGCGCTGAACGGCCGTCGCGTGGCGCTGCTGGTGCACCAGGGCGTGGATGGCGCTGCCGTGCGGGCGGTGCATACCGCCGTGCTGCAAGCGGGTGGCGTGCCGCGTCTGATCGGCCATCGACTGGGGGATGTGCAACCCGCCAGCGGCGATCCGATGCAGGTCGAGATCACCCTGGAAACCGCTCCCGGCGCGCTGTGGGATGCGGTCGTGCTGCCGGATGAATCGGCGGACCGGCCCAATCTGTCGATCTCCGGCCAGGCGGTGAGTTTCGTGCAGGACCTGTACCGGCACTGCAAGCCCATCCTGGTGCTGGGCCACAGCAGCGCGCTGCTGGCGGCCACCGGTGCACCCGGCTCGGCAGAAGAAGGCGGCGCTGATCCGGGCCTGTTCTTCATGGATGCCGGCGGCAAGGGCAGCGTGGATTCCGACGTGATGAGCACCTTCATCACGGCGGTCGGCCAGCACCGTCCGTTTGAGCGGGAGACGGATCCGCCGCTGGTGTAAGCGGGATCTGAGAGGCTGCTGAGACAGCCTTCCAACGCCGACGGTGGTCACACGCCGTCGGCGTTTGTTTTGCAGACCGCACACGAATGCAGGAGGCCCCTGCCCTTCATCGGTAATCTCACGCCCGTCTTTGGTCTCTGACGGTGGACTCGTTGATCCCCTCTTTCTGCTTTGGCGCGCCGGTCTCGCGGCGCCTGGCGCGCAGCGTGCTGTTGGCGTCTTCCCTCATCGCCCTGACGGGCTTGTGCCACGCCGACAGCACCCGCTCGCTGACGCGGGACCTGCAGCGCACGCTGGAGCGAATGGGCGCGCCCGAGGGGTCGAGCGCGCGGTCCTCGTCAGCACAGAGCCGGACGGCGGATCTGCCGCCGGTCTCCGGCAGCTTCCAGGCGTGCCCGTCACACTTCTTCCGCGGACAGGCGCCCATCCTCGGCCCCATCGCTGCGGGCGACGGGAGCGCCCGTTACGGAACGCTTCGCGCGCTGTGCTATGACCAGTTCGCCGTGCTGCATGCGGGCGGGCTCAAAGGACCGCTGTTCTCGGCGGAACGATTGACCGCAGCCGAGCTGCGAGACGGCGCCGACATCAAACGGCCCGATGGCCGCAAGGCCTTCTTCGCCGATGCCCGCTTGCCGGCGCGCGAGCGTGCGCAACTGGAGGACTATGCCGGCGAGTCCCGTCGCCCCAAGGATGAGCGCCATGACCGCGGTCATCTGACACCTGCGCGCGACATGAGCGACGAGCGCTCGATGGCCCAGTCGTTCTCGCTGGCCAATGTGGTGCCGCAGAACGCCATCAACAATCAGCAGCCCTGGAACAAGATCGAGAAAGACACCCGCGCCTATGTGATGCGGGCCAGTGGTCCGGTGACCATCATCACCGGCGCCTACTACGACGCCAGTCCGCAGCGCCTGGGCGGGGACGGCCCGGCCATCCCGGCCGCGATGTACAAGCTGGTGCATGACGACACCACCGGCCGCAGCTGGGCGCACTGGCTGCCCAACACCGCGACGGCGCGCATTCAGGCGCCGATCAGTTATGAAGAACTGGTGAAGCGGACTGGCATCCGATTCCTGCCCGGCGCCGGCTGAAATTGGTGGGACGACGCCAGGGGCTCATGCAGCGCAGCGCAGTGTCATGCAGCGCCATGCAGCGTCATGCACAGCAGGTGCAGCGCAGTGAAGCGCAATGCAGCGCGGCGACCCGTAGAACGTCAGCGCCGATGGACGCCGTTGGCCGGGCGGTCCGCCCCGGGGGTCGATGAGCGTGGCCCGCGATTCGTGTCCGGCACCGCCGAGGGCGAGCCCGGCATCTCCGTCTCTCCTCGCAGCTCAAGCGCCCACTTGCTGAGCAGTTCTTCCCGGCGACGCTGAAGATCCAGCGCCATCTGCTGCCACCCCAGGGACGCCACCTGATTCAGCCGCGGCAGGATACCCTGCTCCACATCCTTGACGTGGTGCTCCACATACCGGCTGAGCACGCCCACCAGCGGATCAAACTGCGGGTCTGGCGCCTCCATCCGGCGCAGCTGCGCCATCAGGATCCGCACCACCAGCTGCTCCACTTCCGCTTCATGCACCAGTCGCAACTCGGTCGCGCCGACATCGGGACAGCGGCGCAGCGCCGGGTAAAAAATCTCTTCTTCCAGCGTCGCATGCAAGGTCACCAGCGCGCAGATCCGCCGCACCTGCGCCTCACGGCTGGCGGCGTCCCCGCTGGCCCGCAGACGGTCGTACTGCCGGAACGCCAGCAGCGATTGCTGATGATCGTCCATCAGCAGCGCCACCACCTCGTCCCGGGCATGACGTTCCGCCTGCCACTGCCTGTCGAACTGCTGGAAGACATGACTCATGACAGCGGCTCCGACACGGCGACTGGGCGACCGCGCGACGACATCCGCCGCGTCGACCCGTAGTCGTCGTGATAACGCTTGGGGCCCTCGCCCGGCACGCCGGGGTCATCAGGGACGTGGCTCGGCGGGCCGGGATCATCGGCGTTGTCGTCGGTCTGCTTGGTCGGATCGGGCGTGCGGGGCACGCTGCCGGAGCGGCTCGGCTCGTTGTCCCCTTGGGCCCACAGATGCTCCCAGGACGGCTCGACCGGCTCGTCGGGGGCACGCCGCAACTCCTGCACGCCTTCGACCAGACCGAAGATGTGCAGGCGGCCGGTCACCGGATCACGCCAGCGGTAGCGACGCTCGCGCACCTGGTAGAGATGCAGGTCAGCGCCGAGCATCCGGTATTCGCGGAACTGGTCGCCCGCATGCGGGACCGATTCCGCGAAGAAAGGACGGGGCAATGCAGCAGCATCCGCCGGCAGCACCGCATGGTTCCACTGCAGCGGGTCTTCCATCAGCGCGCCTGGTGTCATGCCCAGCACCGAAGACACTGACTCGCTCACATGCAGCAGCCGTTCATCGGCCGCGTCCGCACACCAGAACAGCTGCCAGGGCGTCTCAAAAGGCTTGTGGTTCATGCTCGAGAGCCTCCTTTGCCTCTTCCGGCAAACGGGATGCCAACGACCCAGAATCGGCGAAGAACGCGATGGACAGGGGCCAAAACGGCTGTAGTGACCCCTGTTTGAATCCGCTTTCGAATTCAGATCGCGCCGATGCTCCCCGTCACCGGCAGCACGATGCCGGTGATGTAGCTGGCGCAGACCTTTGACGCCAGAAACACGTAGGCCGGTGACAGTTCTTCCGGCTGCGCGGCCCGCTTCACATCCGCACTGCTGCCGAACTTCGCAACCTTCTCCGCCGGTGCATCCGCAGGGTTGAGAGGCGTCCACACCGGCCCCGGCGCGACGGCATTCACCCGAATGCCCTTGGGCAGCAGGTTCTGCGCCAGCGACTTGGTGAAGGCATGGATGGCCCCCTTGGTCGATGCATAGTCCAGCAGCGTGCCACTGCCCTGCAGGCCGACCACCGAGCCGGTGTTCACAATGGCGCTGCCCTCCTTGAGGTGCGGCAATGCGGCCTGCGCCATGTGGAAATAGCCAAAAATGTTGGTGCGGAAGGTCAGCTCCAGCCGCTCTTCGGTGAGGTCTTCCAGCGAGTCGGCATGCTCCTGGAAGGCCGCGTTATTCACCAGGATGTCCAGCTTGCCAAAGCGCTTGACTGTCTGCTGCACGGCGTCCTCGCAGAACTTGCGCTCCTGAACATCGCCGCGGATCAGCAGGCACTGGCGGCCTTCCGCTTCGACATGGCGCTGCGTCTCGCGCGCATCCTCGTCTTCACTCAGGTAGACGATCGCGACATCGGCGCCTTCGCGGGCATACAGCACCGCCACCGACCGGCCAATGCCGGAGTCCGCGCCGGTGATCAGCGCCACCTGGTCCTGCAGTTTGCCGGAGCCCTTGTAATCGGGGGCGAGAAAGCGCGGCGCCAGATCCAGATCGGCCTCATGGCCGGGCTTTTCGATGTGCTGCGCAGGCAGTTTGCTGGGCTGTTCGCGAGCGCCGGCCTGCAAAGGCTTGGTGTCCTCCTTGCCGCCGCCCTTGCCTCTGCCCTTGCTGGCCTGATCCGACTGGTCCTGATCCTTCTGGATCTCGCGTTGCTGGTCCTGGGTCTTTTTGCTGGTCATGGGAACTTCCTTCCGAATGCTTGAAGTAGCTTGAAGAAAAAGGGAGAGATGCACTGAGGTGGCAAGCCACGCACCGGGCGCGCCGCTTGCAGGATGAAGCTCACACTTCCAAGGACCCTGCCCATGACTCCCACTCTTGCCGCATCCGCGCGGGTGCTGGCGCACAGCATTCCGCCCTCTCCGCCCTTCCCCAACGAGGTGCCCAGCGTGCCACCCCCACCGCACGGTCCACCGACCGCGCCGGAACCCGGCCCTCCGGAAATCATTGACCCGCCCCTGCCCGAGAACCCGGTGCCTGTGCGCGAGCCGCCCTACATGCCGCCGCCCACCGCCTTGCACTGAGGGCCCGCGCCACGGCGGATACAGCCGACGACCCTTTGATCCGTTCGACATGCGGGCGAATCCAGCCTGATCCAGCGGTGTCACATGGCACGGTGATTGCCTAAGACCGAGGGTTGTTTCTCTCTGTCACAGGAGTCGCCTTTGAAGGGTTTGCTGATCCAGGCGCTGCGACGCGCCGCCGCTGAAGGAATTCTGGCCAGCCTGCTGTCCGGAGTGGCCCTGCTGCGGGGCAGCCGCACCGACCATGCCCATCGTGTCGGGTCGCTGATCGGCGCGCGTGAATACCGCGTCGGCCGCCCGCCGTTGTTCTCTCGCGCCTCGACAGTGGCGCTGCATGCCGCTCATTCCGTCTTCTGGGGGGCCTTGTATGACCGCGTACGCTGCTTGCGGCGCCGCCCCACCCGTCTGAATGCCTGCACCGACGCCTTGATGCTGACGGCCGTAGCCGCCGGCATCGACCAGATCGTCAGTCCGCGCCGCCTCACCCCATCGGCCGATCGCGCCGCCGAAGCCGGCAGCAAGTGGCTGCTGTGGGGCGGCTTTGCGGCCGGTCTGGCGTTTGGCGGCCTGATGGCGGTGCGCCAGCAGGCGGCGCAGCGTGAGGCCGATGGCCTCGATGACTACGACGACAACAACAACGATCGCGATCCGCGCGTGGGCTTGGGCCGATGGCACCGACCGCGGTTCCTCACGCGCCCAGGGAGTGGCGAATGAAATCCATCCATCTTCAGATCCGGTTCCTGGTGCCCTTGCTGGTCACCCTGACGGTGGCCGCCCTGCTGGCGCTGCCGCTGCTGGACCGCATGACCCTGCGCTGGTTCTCTCGCGACCTGAGCGCCCGCGGCGCGATGGTGGCCAAGACGCTGTCGCTGGCCATCTCGGACATCGAACCCAATGCCAAGCTCGACCGCCTGCGCGGCCTGCTTGAACGCGGCGTGCTCGACGAACGTCTGGTGGGCATTGCCCTGTGCAGCGCCACCAATGAGCAGATCCTGAGCACCAAGGGCTTCCCCGGCTCGCTGACCTGCGGCGAGGCCCGCGAGATCGCCAAGAAGCAGGACCCGCGGCTGGAGCTGTCCAGCGGCGCCGTGCACATCGGCGACTTTCCGGTCAATGCCCAGCAGGCCGATTCCGACCGGCTGGTGCTGCTGCATGACCTGAGCCTGCCCGACCGCCGCAGCATCGACACGCGGCGCTACATGATCATCTTCATCACCGTGCTGGGCCTTGCGGTGGCCGGCATCACGATGATCGTCGCGCAGCTCAGCTGGCGCGGCTGGGTGTCCGGCATGCGCGCCATTTTGCGTGGTGAAGGGCTGGTGCGGCCGCTGCTGCAGACCGGCACCGGCAGCGCGGTGGCCGACTCCGCGCCGCCGGAGCTGCAACCGCTGGAAGTGGAAATCCGCCAGCATCTGCGCGAACTGGAAGACAACCTCTACCGCGAGCATGGGCCGCTGACACCTTGGGATCCCGAGCGTTTGCGCGGTCTGCTGCGCACCCAGCTGCGGGGTGACCAGGTGATCGTGGTGTCCAACCGCGAGCCCTACATCCACTTGAAGGGCAAGGATGGCGGCGTCACCGTCAGCCGTCCGGCCAGCGGTCTGGTGACCGCGGTGGAGCCGGTGATGCGCGCCTGCTCCGGCACCTGGATCGCCCACGGCAGCGGCAGCGCCGACCGCGACACGGTGGACGAGAACGACCGCGTGGCGGTACCGCCCGACTCCAAGGACTACGTCCTGCGCCGCATCTGGCTGACCGAAGAGGAAGAACAGGGCTACTACCAGGGCTTCGCCAACGAAGGCCTGTGGCCGCTGTGTCACGTGGCCCACGTGCGGCCGGTGTTCCGCGAGTCCGACTGGGCTCAGTACCGCGCGGTGAACCAGCGCTTTGCCGATGCGGTGGTGGCCGAAGCCCGCAGCGACGACCCGGTCGTGCTGGTGCAGGACTATCACTTCGCCCTGCTGCCGGCCATGGTCCGCGAGAAGCTGCCCAAGGCGACCATCATCACTTTCTGGCACATCCCATGGCCCAACCCGGAGTCCTTCGGCATCTGCCCTTGGCGACGCGAGCTGCTGCAGGGGATGCTGGGCAGCACCATCCTGGGCTTTCACACCCGCTTCCATTGCAAGAACTTCACCGAGACGGTCGATCGCTATCTGGAAGCCCGCATCGAGCATGAACACGCCACCATCAGCTATCAGGGCGAACCGACGCTGGTGCAGAGCTATCCGATCTCGATCGCCTGGCCGACGGACGATGAACGTCTGCGCTGGCCCGCACCGAGCGAGGCTCGCCGCGCGGTGATCGAGCGGCTGAAGCTGCCGGACGATGCCTGCATCGCCGTCGGGGTGGACCGGTTCGACTACACCAAGGGCATCCTGGAACGCCTGCATGCGGTGGAGCGTCTGCTGGAGAAATATCCCCAGTGGCAGGGTCGCTTCGTGCTGGTCCAGGTGGCCGCCCCTACGCGGAATGCGCTGGAGGAATACCGCGAATTCCAGGACCGCATCCACCGCGTGACGGACCGGATCAACCAGCGCTTCGGCAGCGACGGCTACCAGCCGGTACGTCTGCTGGCCGAGCATCACGACCATGCCGCGCTGATGGAGCTCTACCGCGCCGCCGACATGTGCGTGGTGACCAGCCTGCATGACGGCATGAACCTGGTCTGCAAGGAGTTCATCGCCGCCCGTGACGACGAGCAGGGTGTGCTGATCCTCAGCCGCTTCGCCGGTGCCGCCCGCGAGCTGCCGGAAGCGCTGGTGATCAACCCCTATCACGTGGAAGAAACCACCGATGCCCTGCATCGCGCCGCCACCATGCCGCCGAATGAGCAGCGGGAGCGGATGGCCAGCCTGCGAATGACGGTGCGTGAATTCAACGTCTACCGCTGGGCGGGTCGGATGCTGGCCGATGCGGGTCAGTGGCGACTGCGCGAACGCATCACGCGCCGGGTGCAGCGCCGCGCCCGCGAAGGATCGGAGGCGATCGACGCATGAGCCTGCAACAACATCTCCTGGGACCCGAAGGGCGACAGGCCCTGACCCGTCTGGTGAAGCAGCAGCCGCTGCTGGCCTTTGACTTTGACGGCACGCTCGCGCCGATCGTGATGCATCCGGACACGGCCCGCACGCCGCCGCCCATGGTGCCGCTGCTGACCACGCTGGCGCAGCGGCTGCCGCTGGTGATCCTGACCGGCCGGCAGGTGGAGGATGTGCAGCAGCGGCTGGGCTTCACACCCACCCACATCGTCGGCAACCATGGCGCGGAGGATCTGATCGAAGGTCCGGATGCGCGGGTGGTGGAGGCGCTGGCGCCCTTCCGGGCGCGGGTCGAGGACCGGCGCACCCGTCTGTCCACCGCGGGCGTCTTCATCGAGGACAAGGGCGCTTCGATTGCCATCCACTACCGGCTGTCGCCCGATCCGGTCGCGGCGCGGGCGGTGATCGACGAGCTGCTGACCGAGCTGCCGCCCCAGGTGCTGATCGAGCCTGGCAAGCAGGTGGTCAATGTGCTGGTGGAAGGCGCGCCGGACAAGGGCGATGCGATGCACCGCCTGATGGCTCGCTACGGCTGCCGCAGCGGCTTCTACGCGGGCGACGACACCAATGATGAGCCGGTGTTCGAGCGCGCCGAGCGCGACTGGGTCACCGTGCGGGTGGGGCCGCGGCTGGACAGCAGCCATGCGCGCTACTACCTGCAGGAGCAGGCGGAGATGGCGCAGGTGCTGCAGCATCTGGTGGAAACACTGGGCGCTTGAGGCTGCGGCGCTGGGGCGGGCGCCGTTGCCGCGTCCCGTCGTGGGGCGCCGGCGGGGCTCATGCACTCACGGGCGCCGCCAGCCCCCCTTGCGGCACCGGCCACCGGTGCGGGGTCACGCGCTTGAGGTCCTTTACCTGCGCCAGAGTCCGTTCCATCCGCTCGAGCACCTCCGCCGCCTGGGCCTGGCTCACAGCGGTGTCGAATTTGGTTTTCAAGGCCAGCAGCCGATCCAGCAGGCGTGACACGGTGACGGAGACTTGCCCCGGGGCCTGCGCATAGGCTTGCCGACACAACACATGCCGGCGCTCGATCTGCGCTGCCGCCTCCGGCCATCGTCCCGCCTCCGCGCTCTGGGCCATCTGCAGCGCGAGGCTGGCCAGGTCGTAGCAGTCTCGGGCCGCCTTTTCCGCCTCCTCCGGGCGTCCGTTCTGGAAGGCGAACTGGCTGGCCTCATAGGCGTTTTTGGCGCCGTCTGTCCGGTATTGCAGCATCTTGGCCAGCGCCGGACGGGGGGCGACGAAATTCTGCAGCTGCTGCCTCGCGAGGAAGGCCTCCTGCTGTGCCGTTGACACCCGCTGCGACAGCGCCACGTCGCGCTCCAGCTGGTCCAGTGCCTCCAGATAACCGGCAGAGGGCAGCTCGCGGGCAGCGGGGAGCTCGTCTCGCATCAACTCCAGGCGCTGCGACAATTGGGAGGTCGGATCGATCTGCTCGAAGCGCACGTTAGCGACCGCCAGAAGGTCTTCGACCCGCTGACGCACCGTGCGCTCGGCGCCGGTCGTGTTGTTGGCCGTCCTCGTGAGCGTACCGGTGGGCGTGCAGGAGGGACTCCATCGGGAGGACCGGGACGCAGCGCGGCTCGGGCTTTGGGCCGCGCTGCGGGTCGGACTGTGGTCCGGACTCCGAGCGCCGTTCGGGTCCGCAAACGGATCATCGGTCAGCGGTTCCACCGCCTCGCCCTGCTGGTACCAGCGGCTGCTTTTAAGCTGCTGGTACATCGTCTGGACGCTGCCTTGGCGCATGCCCTCCTCCATCATCTTCTGCAGCGCGGCCTTGTCCTGCGTCGTGCCGTGGCGGGCGCAGCGAAGAATGGCCCGAGCAAACCAGAGGTATTGCCGTCCGTGGCTATCCGCCTTGTAGGCCGATGAGAAATCGCCTTCGTCAAACGAGCGCTTGGCGTCCTTGAACTTCCCATGGGAGACCGCCAGCTGGCGCTGCAGCAGGATGTCGAACGGATCTTCCAGCAGCTCGGTCCGGGTCCAGTCGAAGTCCTCGATCAGGTGGCTGTTCAGCCCTGTCAGATGCGCCCAATCGCCCTCATAGGCGGTCACCTCCGTCTTCAGGTCGGCCACGCACTGGCGCCATTCCGCCGTGAGCTCGCGACCCTTCAGGACGTGATGCTGCGCTCTCAGCGCGGCTTCCTGGAGCTCCAGCAAGTGGCCACCTTTTGGACTCCAGGCTTGCAGCCTGCGCACGCAACTCATCACCTGGTGACAAAACAGGACCGGGGATTTCAGCTCCGGATGGACGTCTGCATCGGCCGACTTCGCCGGACCGCCGGCAGCCACTGCATGCGGGTTCGCGCCGGTTGGGCCGGATGCGTTCTTCGCGTTCTGCGCGTTCCCGGAGTGGTCCGGGTGTTCCGCGCTGTCCGCGTCTGCTTCGTCTCTGTACACCGCGGTATAGCCCGCGTATGGGCCGGTGGTCCTGCCAAACATGGTTGCCTTCTTTGCAAATGAGCCGAAATGGGTTGGGGCTGGCGCCCCTGCGTGGCCCGGGATGGGGCCGGGATGCGTCACGCCGAGGCGCCAGGGATGTCCGCCCTATCAGGCGTGGGCGAGCGCCTTCGGTGGTTCGAACAGCTTCGCCTGCTTGTCGCCTGCGCGCCGCAAGATCGCTTGCGCCTCTCTCAATGCCTTGTCCAGATGATTGAGCAGCGTCGCAGCCTGCTCGCTGGTCTCGGCCACATCAAAAGCCCGCAGCATCGCGTCGGCCCGCTTGAGCAGACGGTCGGACGCTGCTGTGGGGCGGCACCCCTGAAGGTGCGCGCAGGTCTTGGCTGCAAAAGCCCGGCGCAGTAACTGTTCCTTCGCATTGGGCCACTGGCCTGCCTCGGCCATTTGCACCCGCCGGGCCGCATGGTGGGCGACTTGGCAGGTGCGCTCCGCCACGGCGCTGGCCTCGTGAGGGGCGCCGTTTTTCAGTGCGATGTCGGCGTCCTGAACACCACGGGTAGCGGACGCCAGTGCTGCGGCCATCGGGTCTTTCCACTGTGGATGGTGCCTCAGCATCTGCGCCAGGTCGCCCACCGTCCGCCTGGCCTCAGCCATCTGACGACTGGCCTGCCGGGCCGTGACGATCTGGTGATGCAGGTCGTTCAGCAGGGCCACGCAGTCTGGGCGCGTCGACTTGTCGGACGCCGGATTCTCCTGGACCAACATCTCGAGCACCTGCGCCATCTGACGACCCGGATCGATCTCCGCCCCCTCGTACCGCAGGATGTCACTCGCTTCGGCCAACCGCTCCCAAAAATCCGGCGCGGGACCGAAGCTGCGCATGCCCCAACCCGCGGTGGCGGACATGTCAGGCGCTCTGGCGATTCCGGGCGTGGGACGGGCGCCGGAATTCCTTGGCGCCGCGGATCTGTCCGGGACCGCAGGGGCCGTCGAGGTCGAGAAGGCTGCAGAAGCCGAGGCGGGCGTAGAGATCGCCATCGTCGCGGGTCCAGTCGCCGCGTCCTCGGACGGCGGCCAGGGCGGCAAGGTTCCGCGCGAGCGCCAGGCGGCAGCATCCACCAGTGCCCGGGTCCCCTCTGGCAATCCGTGTTTCGCGCCGGTCGCATCCAGCACTGCCATGAGTGCGAGCTTCTCCTCTTCGGTGCCATGGCGATGGCACAGCAGCACGTCCCGGGCCCGCTCGCAATAGCGCAATCCGAAAGTGTCCGACCTCTCGGCATGCTTGAATTGCTCGTTGAAAAACGCTGCGTGTGCGCGATCAAAATTGGCTTCGGCCAGGGCCACCTGCATCTGGAGGTAGTGATCGAGGGGGCCGTCCAGCGGCTGCACCAGGGTGTCGTCGAACTGCTGGGCGTGTCGCTCGCGCAGGCCAGGCAATCGCTGCCAGTGCGCGTCCATCTCCTCGATGAATTCGGCATCAGACGCTGCATAGCGTTGCCATTCGAGCGGCTTTGCATGCAGATCCGACGCCGCTTCTGCCAGGTCGCGGACTTCACTGAGCAGACGTTTCGCTTCCTTGGTGTCGCACGGCCCCCAGCTCTGCACCCGCAGCAGACTGCTGCGCGCCAGATGGTAGAAGGCGACCGGCGAAGACAGCCCCGCGTGGTCGTCGGAGATCGACGCGACGGAGCTGCCGGCGCGTTCGGGGCGGGCGGAAGCATCGCGACGTTCGGGGCGTTCGCCTCGTTCGCTGCGTTCATGGCGTTGGACGCCCTCCGCTGAGCGCGCACCACGGGCGTCCCGCGAGCCGCTCTGGGCGTGATTGACATCGGACTGCTCGTCCGACTCGGGCAGAGCGCTGTAACCGCCGCCAAACATTGAAGCAAATCGACGAATCATTGGGGATCTCCTAGGGCGTGCGTGAACGGATGCGGGGCGGATCTTTTGGGGGGCAATGGCGGTGGAACGTCCCGACTCGGCAACGACCGTCCTATCGCTTGAAGTTCCATCAAGTACTGCTCACAGGTCTGCGGATCGGTGGTGCTGTCCAGCTTGCCGAACAGTTCTCTCGCGCGATATGCCGCCCGCAATTCGTGGCCGGCCCTGACGGGCTCGTCGGTCCAGCGCTTCAACTGCCGCGCCAGCGAAGCGCGCTGTTCGCCGATGGCCTCCCATCGGTCCAGCTCCGCACCAGACTTCAGTGCCAGTGCCGATGTCGCTCGGCACAACCCCTGGTGCGTGTCCTGGAGTTGCCGGACCCGGTCATAGTCTTCTCGTTCGTACGCCTGCTTCATCAGCGCGTGCTGACGCTGCGCCTGAGGCAGACGATAGCGCTGAGACACCGGCAGCCGGTGAATCACCTCCTGCAACTCGCTCACGCGACGGGCGGCGGCGTCCACCGATTCCGCCGCTTCATGGTCCTTGGCGACGCGCAGACCCTTCATCTCGATCCAGGCGCGCTGGAGCAGACTCAAGCGCGGCAGGCCGGCGGCGACCACCTGCTCCATCATGGCGCAGGAGTGCTTCATCGCGGCCTGCAGCCCGTAGGCCTGCGGGAGGCAATTCGCCGCCGTCCGAAGCCGCCTCAGCTCCACCAGCGCGGCGCCTCGATCGGCGTATTGATCCTGCGCTGACCACAGCTCTTCCCCGGCGGTCTGCGCCCCACCGCCGGATCGGCCCCGCGCCGCGCGCGCGCACCACTGAGCCACACAGTCCTGCCAGCCCGGCACCTGCGCGGCGGCGAGAAACGACCGCACATCCGCATAAGAGGCCTTCTGACGGCAGCGCTCAAACATCTGCTCCAGATGCACCTGCTGCTGCGCTGTCGCCCGCTCCCAATAGGGAAGCAGATAGTGGGCAATCTCGACATGGGCGTCCGCCTGCTGGTCGGCGATTGGGGCCCAATCCAGCGCGCCTGTGCCAAACGCGTGGCGCGCCACCTGGGCCTTCTCATCGGCGTGCAGCCACTGCTCATGCAACAGTGATTTCAGGCGTGCGTCGTCCTGCACATCGATCAAGCGTTCCACGCCTTCCACCCTTCGCTGGCTGACCGTGGGCATGTTGTTCCAGTGCCTTTCCAGCGATCGCACCTGGGCTTGCCACTCGTTCAGCTGCTGCAACTGGTTCGGACTGGCGACACCCCCACGGAGCTCTTCGCACTGCAGCTCACGTCCCTTCTCGAAGAAGGACAGCATCAACGGCGTTCTCGGAAAATCCGCCATGGCGAAGAAGAGGAAGTCCAGTTGAAATAGCCACGCGCCCACGGACACCGGTGTGGTGAGGGATGGACTCGCATCAAGCGGGCCGAGGTGGGAACTGGCGCTGGGGCCGACATTCACAGCGCTGCGGGGACCGGCCTCAAGAGACGCGGCGAGACTGCCATGAGGCAGGGCCGGATCGTGGGGGCTTCTGGGAAGGTCGTTGTCCGAGGGTTCCTCGGTGCGCAGGCACTGCGGCAGGCAGGCGCTGAGTCGGAAGGGCACGGTCACTCCTTGGTCGGACCCCTGCGCCTCCCCCGACCGGTGGCCGTGCGGGGTGCTGGGGCCGAACCTCAGTCACACGGGCGGCAGCTTTGTTCCGCGGCGGTCCCTCTGCCGCCACGAGAGCTCAGGCCATCGCTGGATGGAAGTCCGGTTCCAGATCCAGGTCCTCCATCGACCCGAGCGATTGCAGCATGGCCAGAGATCGCACGCTCCGGCCGCTGCTGCTGCCACTGCTCCCACTGCTGCCGCTACTGCCCTGGCTCGTGTCGTGAACGCTGGTGAGTCCCGCACTCTGGCCGCGACCCGTCTGGGCTGACCCCTGAAAGGTCCGCGGGCCCCCGCGAGCATGGCCCAGAGCAGTAAGTTGCCTGCACACGGCCTCCACTTCATACAGGAGGTGTTGGCAATGCTGCGTGTGCGTGGATTCGTCCAGCAGCCGAAGGATGGTGTGGGCCTGACTGGCATACAGCAGCGCAGGGCCGTTCAGCGCACGCAGGTCGCTCCACGGCTTCAATTGCTCGGCCAACTGGCAGCGCCTCTCTGCGATGTCGGTCAGCATTTGCGGGTCGGCGGACGGGTTCTGCGCCAGCGCCAGCGTCGCCCGCCGCAGCGACAGGCCATGCTGACCCAGCTCGCAGACCTTGGCATAGTCTTCGCTGCTGAAGGCCGCTTTCATCTCATTGTGCAGACGCTCCACCTCCTTGAGCCGGTACCTCTGGGCCGCCGGGAGGCCGCACGCGGCCTCCCTCACCTGATTCCCCTCCAGCGCCGATACGCTCACCTGCAGTTGCATCTCGCGAACCCATGCAATCCGCTGCTTCAGTGACGCATAGAGTTCGCGGTGCTGCGTGCTGACCAGTCGGGGACCGGTTTCGACCTCCGCTTTCAGGGCACTGCACAAGGCCTTGACCGAGTTGCAAAGCAGGCCGGCCTGCGGCAACGCATCCGCGCTGACGCGCAGCTCACGCAGGGCCTTGACCAGGCTGTGCTTGAGCATCGACTCAGCGGGCCATGCGGCAGGCGCATCGGAGTGCCGCGAACTGGCTGACAAGACAGACTCACGACCGGTCGACCCGAGGTGCTGGCGCAGTCGGGCCTCATCGCCGGGCCGCCGCACCCGGTCCAGGAAGGCTCGCATCTGGGCTGTGCTGCCCGCCGCCCGATCCCCCTGACACTGCCGGCTGAATGACTGGATCTCCTCGTCGGTGGCATGCTCCATCCAGGTGATCAGACTGCCCGCCAGCTGCAGCCGTTCCGCGGCCTTCGCTTCTGCCGCCTGCGCCCGGTCCAACTGTCGCTGACCGAAAGCTTCTCGCGCGAGGTCCACCTGCTGGCGGGCGGGAATCAGCTGTTCGTTCAGCAGCGCCTGGCGTGCGGCCGTCCGCTGCCTCGGCAGCGCCGCCTCCAGCAGCTCGATCGACCGGTGCCTCGTGGTCGGCATGGCCTGCCCCACTTCATCCAGCGCCTCCACGTCCCGCTGCCACGCCTGATGCGTCGCCCGCATCTCGGCGGTGGGGGGATCGGCCCGGTGTCCCTCGCACAGCAGGGTCCGTCCCCGCCGGATCAGGGATTGCAGCAAGGGGGACTTTGGCCAGCGCTCCATCTCCTCCAGCCGTTGATGGATCTCCACCATCCGCTCGAGGCGGGTCATGGGTGGACCAGCATCGGCCAAGACCTCGATGGAACAGCGGGCACCTGCCGCGGTGCCGCGCGCAGGAACGGTCCCGCTGCGGTCGGTGGCGCGGGCGGGCTCGTCATCAGCGTCCATGGGCCGCAGGCATTGCGGCAGACAGGCGGTGAGTCGATTGGGCACAGTCTCTCCTTCTTCCGTCGCATCTGCGTCCACCTTCACTCAAGCGTGGGCCGCTGCGACGGTGTCTCAGTCATGGAGATCCTGGCTTTGTTCCCCCTCACGCGGGGGACTTCACCGCCCTTCAGGGGGCCGGGGACGGTGGCAGCGAAGGCTGCACCGAAGGCGCGGTCGGCGCCGGTTCGTTTTCCACCAGCGCCCGCATCCTCGGCAGCGACTGCGGATGTTCCTTCTGCAGCCAGGCGATCAAGCCCTCCCGCAGTTCGCAACGCAGGTCGAAGTTGCTGCCGGAGTCCCTGGCGCTCACCAGCACCCGGATCTGCATGGTGCGGTCGTTGCTCTCGGTCACCTGCACGCCGCACACCCGTCCGTCCCAGTGTTTGGACGCCTCGCACATCGCCTGCGCCCGGGCCCGCAGGTCCGCCACCGGCAGTGTGTAGTCGACCCACAGCATGACCGAGCCCAGGATGTTGGAACTGGTGCGTGTCCAGTTCTGGAAAGGATGTTCAATGAACCACTGCAGCGGAATGATCAGCCGCCGCTCGTCCCAGATCTTCAGCACGACATAGGTGCTGGTGATCTCTTCCACCCGGCCCCACTCCCCTTCCACGATCAGCACATCGTCCAGGCGGATCGGCTGCGCCATTGCGATCTGCAGGCCGGCCAGCAGATTGCTGAAGACCGACCGCGCCGCAATACCGACCACCAGCCCGGCAATGCCGGCCGAGGCCAGCAGGCTCGCCCCGAGCTGCTTGGCCCGGGGGAAGGTCATCAGGATGAAGGCCAGCGCGGTCAGCATCAAAGCGCCGCTGGCAATGCGGGCCAGCACCTTGGTCTGCGTCTGGATGCGGCGCGCGTGGAGGTTGTCGGCCACATTGGCCGGATTCAGTTCGGCAATGGCATCGGCCACCCCGGAAATCGCAGAGACGCCCAGCCAGGCCACCACCACGATGGTGAGAATGCCCAGCAGATGCTGCAGGCCTTGCAGACCCGCAGTGCCTTCAGGAACGCCCTGGGTGGCGATGAGCAGGCCGATGGTCGGCATCGCCCAGCGAGCCGGCCGGTCGATGTGTCGCACCACCGAGGTGGCGACCACCGAGAACCGTGCCAGCCTCAGCGCCAGCGGTCGTAGCAAACGATGCAGCAGCAGTGCCGCGGTGACGATGATCACCGCGCCCACCAGCCACTGCCCCCACAAGGTGATGTCCAGCGCCCGCAGGCGCGATTCCCAGGCAGATGCAGTCATGCCGGGGTGGGTGGCAAGTCGGGTGCCGGGGTGCCGGGCGCGGTCTGCTTGGCGAACCCGCCCTCACACAACCGTCACCCGCACAAAGCCTTCCTCGATCATCCGTCTTGCCACATAGCTCTCCAGGATCCTGGGCAGCGGCTGGCCCAGCAGATAACGAGCGACGACGATTGCCTGGCACTCTTCTTCGGAGCGGCCGAGCGGGAAGCCGAGGGGTTCGTCACCCGCTGCATCGGCCAGCGCCTGCAGGAAGGTGCCACTGCGCAGCTTCAGCGCACCGCTGGACAAGCCCAGCGCGGATTCCACCGGTTGGCCCTGCTTCGGTGGGAGTGGCAGCATCTCCGGGAGCGGTGTCTGGGCAGCTTCACACCAGCCGTCCCTCACCAGCATCCGGGCATGTTCCAGCCAGAACCGTGACGGCTGCCCGTCGTCCGAGGGACACCGGGCCGCTGGCACCTCGCGCCGATCGCCGGTGGCCTTCACCCCGATGAACAGCTTCAGTTGTCCCGGGCAGTACAGCGCCTGCTGGTGCTCCGGTCGCGCGCCAAAGACCCGCTCGGCCGCCGCGGAGCCGGTGCGTAGCACCAGCACATCGGCGGCGACGCCGAACAAGGCGTCCAGCGACACCGGCCCGACGGTCAACCACTGCGCCACCACCGCCTCCACATCGGCGGGGTCGCTATCGCGGTCGTGCAGCAGGGCGCGGGCCGCTGTCATGGCATTGATCACCCCGTGTTCGCCCAGACGGTCCCAGATGTCGCCGAACTGGTCGGACGACAGCTCCACGGGATGCACCGCACGGTCGTCCAGCGCTGGCGGCATCGGGGCGTCCTTCCAGCAGCTGAAGCGCGGCCGGAAGTCGCGATAGGGATGCTGTTCGTTTTCCAGCACAAACGGGATAGCCTCTTCCGGTGGGCGCAGGTCGCAGCGGACCACCCGGCTCAAGAAGTCCGGATCCAGCTCCGGTGCGAGGCGGGATTCGCACGCGCCCTCCAGGCAATGGACGCGGACGGCTTCGGGAGAGTGGCGATAACCACCGTCCAGCACGCGCTCGGCCATGTCCATCAGCGCGTGGGCGTCCCTGAACACGCGCAGGCTGGCGCCGACCGTCCGCGGGTCTTCCACCGGGTCCGGCACCTGCGCCATCAGTTCCTTCACCACCCACAAACGCGAGCGCATCGCATCGCGCAGGCCCGGTGTGTCCGCCGCCTCACTGCGGGCTTCCAGCACCTTGCAGCGGTCGTGGGCCTGCGGGCGAATCCGGCTGAGCAGATACCCGGGCGTGTCCTGCAACTGCAGCTTCAGCCAGGGCATGGACAGCGGAGCGGGCGTCTCCGACGGGCGTGGGGTGTCCGACGCTGCACGCTCCGACGCGGAACGCTCCGGCGACGTCGCAGCGGGCGTCTGCAGATCGACGTCAGTCTCGCTGGACGATTCCGTGAACGGCACCGTCGAGGGATCAGCGGGCAGATGCAAAGGAGGGGTGAACATCACAAGGCTCGCACTTCATCGTGGATGAGGCCCACGATGCTAGGACGAGCCCTTCCCCGGCACCTTGCGAATTGCCCGATTCATCTGACACCCCCAGCAGGCCGGTCGATTGCCTGTGGGCGGAGAACCGAATTGAAGGAGACCCGCATGAACCCCTCGAAGCCCTCCCCCACCGGCCAGTCGGACTCCGGCCGTCTGCTCGACAAACCGCCGGTCGCCCCCGGTGAACGCCATCCCGATCCGCAAGCGGCCGGGGATGTGCAACTGCCCCATGAACGGGACCAATCGACCGGCCCCGACTCCACCGGTGGCATGGGCACCGGCGCCGCTGGCGACCGCCAGCGCGAAGTCCTTCAACAGGCGCATCAGGACCTGAAGGACGGACAGGTCGACACCGACCTGCGCGCCACCCCCGGCCTGGATGCGGAGCAGCGCAAGGGCCTGGTGCCCGATCCGAAGGCAGCCCCCGCACCGCGCGGCTCGGTGGCGGAGCATGACAAGGCCGGCCGCTCCTGAGACCCGGAGCAAGCCGTCCCTGAACCTTGCCGTCCCTGAACCTTGCCGTCCCTGAAACGACAACGGCCCGCACGCAGCGGGCCGTTGTTGTTGGAGCGGGTCGCGATCAGCTGTGCTGACGACGACGATCCACCGCTTCAATGCGCAGCATCTGCCGATACTTTGTCACCGTGCGACGCGCCACCACCAGACCCTGACGGGCCAGCTGGCGGGTGATCTCCGCATCCGACAGCGGACTCTCCGGCTTCTCCGCCTCGATGATGTCCTTGATCAGACCGCGGATGGCGGTGCCGGAGCAGGCGCTGCCATTGCTGCTGACAATCGCGCGGGAGAAGAAGTACTTCAGCTCATACACACCGGTCGGCGTGGCGAGGTACTTGTTGTTGGTCACGCGGGAGACGGTCGATTCGTGGATCCCCACCTCGTCCGCGATCTCCTTCAGGCCCAGCGGCTTCATCGCCATGGCACCGAATTCCAGGAAATGACGCTGGCGACGCACGATCGCATTGGCCACATCCAGGATGGTGGAGAAACGCTGCTCGATGTTGCGCATCGTCCAGCGCGCTTCCTGCAGGTGATTGGCCATTTCCGCATGGCCCTGGGTGCGATGCCGCTGGAAGAGCTCGGCATAGACCTGATTCATCCGCACCTTCGGAATCACCGCCGGATTCAACTGCACCCGCCACTGACCACGGACCTTGGTGGTCAGCACATCCGGCACGATGTAGGGCGCCTGCGTGGTCTCATAGCGCCAGCCCGGACGCGGATCGAAACGGCGCAGCTTCAGGCAGACCGCTTCGGCTTCCGCCACGGTGATGTCCAGCAACTGCGCCAGCGACGGAATGTCACGCGACGCCAGCAGGTTCAGATGCTGGGTGATGATGCGCTCGGCCAGCAACCGGCTGCGGCCGCATTCGATCTTGGGCAGTTGCAGCAGCAGGCATTCGCCCACGCTGCGCGCACCCACGCCCAGCGGATCCAGCGCCTGCACCCGCTTGAGCGCAATCTGCATCTCGCCCGGCTCGGGCGGAGGATTGAGCTGCGACACCGCGGCCAGCTCTTCCAGCGAGCTGCGCAAATAGCCGTCATCATCGACCGATTCGGCCACGATGGAGGCCAGCAGCAGATCCCGCGTCGACAGACGCAGCACATTCAACTGGCTGCGCAGATGCTCCCGCAGGCAGGTTTGCGCGGCGGTCATTTCCAGCGCGCTCATTTCGCCGTCTTCCGCGCGGCGCAATGAACTGCCGTTGTCGGCGCGCCAGATTTCGCGGTCGTCCGGCAGCGATTCCGGGACGTCGGACATCACCGGGGACTCTGCCACCGGCATCTCGCCTTCAAGCGCCGAACCTTCTTCCGAACTCTCGGTCACTTCCAGGAAGGGGTTGCGCCCCAACATGTCGGTGACCATCGTCGAAAAGTCCAGCGAGGACATCTGCAGCAACCTGACGGCGTGTTGCAGACGTGGGGACAGCGTCTGAGACTGCCTGTGCTCGTGCCGTAGTTCCAAGGCTCCCACTGTTGCTACTCCTGTGAGGTGTGTAATGGGCCGATCCGCAGATGCACGAATCGGCCAGATGCCCAGGTAACGCAAGACCCATGCCGCCTTGCGCCGGCGTCGTGCGGTTGGGGCCATTTCGACCTGATTTGGCGGACTCAAACGACCCGGCCCGCGTTGCCAAATGCGTGAAATACCCCACAACCACGGGCTATGGCGGCTTTGTACGCTCAGGCACGCGGCCTGCCCCAAATGTTTCAGGATGTGGCGAAACGACTCGCCAAGCTCCGTTCAGCAGCGCTTCAGGCCCGAGTCACCCGCATTGCGCAGGCGTGATCCCGCATGCTTTGCTGCAGCATTTACCGATTCGGCCGACGCCACGGTCGTAACGGCTCGGTATTTACCTGCCTTCCATGCGCTCTTCCCGGACGGACCCGTGGCGGGTGTCATGCCCGTGTCGTTGTCATGCCCCCTGCGCAGGGGGCGCCTGTGACCGGCCAGTCCCGCAAACAGAGAAACCCTTCACGGTTGATAGTGGATCGAGCGTGCTCGCGGGCTGCTTTCGCATGTCTTGCGGCCAGGCGGCGTTTGATTGGCGCGGCAATTGCTTTGAAGCCCCCCAGGATGGCTCTGCCGGGTCATTCCTACATCTTTCTTCACTGCATGACTGCCTGGAGCGCCCGCCCTTGCGTGCCTTTGTCCTTCCTCGTCCGACGACGGTCCGCCGATGGGCCTCTCGCGGCCTGCTGCTGATTGCCCTGCTCTTCCTGCTCCGGGAAGCGAGCAGCATCGTGCTGCCGGTGCTGGTGGCGCTGATCCTGACCTTCGTGATGGCGCCGGCGGTGCGGACGATGCGGCATCACGGCATTCCCGAGACCATCAGCGCCGCCATGCTGGTGACCACCCTGGTGGGCTGCACCGTGCTGGCTCTGGCCCTGCTGGCCGAGCCGGCGGCCCAGTGGTGGCAACGCGCGCCAGAGGCCGTGTCCCAGGCCCTCAACCGGGTGGACCGTTGGCGCGCCTCCATTCCGGGCTTCGGCCCGGAGCGGCGAACGGGCTCTCGGGCCGCCGCCCAGGCGCCCGACCCGCTGCGGGAGAAGATCACCAGTGAAAGCGTGGCCCTCACCGCCACCGTTGTGGGTCAGGGCTTGCGCTTCGTCGTTTCGGCCGCAGCCACCACCGTGCTGCTGTACTTCTTGTTGGCGTCGGAGCATTGGGTGCTGTCCCGCTGCATTGAACTGCTACCGGCCCGCCCACGATTACGGGCGGTGGTGCTGGGCGGCCTGCGGGCGGCGCAAAGGGACATTTCGCGCTATGTGGTGTCGGTGGCGCTGATCAACAGCGGCGTCGGCTTTGTCGTCGCCTGCGTGATGTGGGCGCTGGACCTGCCCAATCCCGGCCTGTGGGGCGCCCTGGCGGCGCTGATGAACTTCATTCCCTACCTCGGCCCGCTGATCATGTCCGGGCTGATCTTGGGCGCGTCGCTGGCCTCGTCGCCGGGCGACGGCAGCGTGCTGGCCCTGTGCAGCCCGATGCTGGCCTACCTCGCCATCCATGCGGTGGAAGCCAATGCGGTCACGCCCACGGTGGTGGGCAAGCAGTTGTCGATGAATCCGCTGTCGGTGCTGCTGTCGGTGATGTTCTGGGGCTGGCTCTGGGGCATGGCAGGCGCGGTGCTGGCGGTGCCGCTGCTGATCCTGCTCAAGGCCATCAGCAAGCGCAACCGGCTGATGCGTCCGGTCTCGGTGTACCTGCAGGGCAGCGATCGTCCCAGCCCCAGCCTTGCGGCGCTGCTGCATCCGCCCGGCACATCGGGCGCGACGGTCACCACCATCGACACGACCATCGACACCGCCATCCATACCGAGATCGTGGAGGGGCCTGCGGAACCCGCCCGCCTGCAGGCGATGACCCGGGACACGCACACCGAGATTCACACCGACCTCCAGCAGCCCCGCGCCGCCCCTTAGACTGCCAACCGTTGCGTTTCGAATTGAACAGCACCCTCTCCCACCCGTCGTCCAGGTCCGATGCCGGCGCCTGGCCGCGCTGGCGCGTCCGAAGTGCCCACCAGCCCATGCCTCTTTCGATCAGAACCCGACTGCTGCTGCTTGTCCTGTCCGTCATGGTGCCCAGCATCCTGGCCGCCCTCTGGGTGAGCTGGCGGACCTGGCAGGATGAACAGAAGGCGCTGGTGCGCCATCTGCAGGACAACACCCGCGCCCTGTCGATGGTGGTGGACAAGGAACTGACCCAGCGAGCCAGCATTGCGCGGATGCTGGCGCTGTCGCAGTCGCTGGACAAAGGGCCGGCGCTGTCACCGGAAGACCTGGCGACACTGCAGTTGCAGTCCCGCCGGGCGATGCAGGGCATGGCGGGCTGGGTGGAGCTGTCCACGGCGGATCAGGTGCTGTTCAGCACCCGGCCGGCGATGGCGGCTGCAGGGTCGGGCGCCACGCCACGTGCCACCGGCGCAAGCGGCGCCCTCCCCGGCACTGCCCAGCGCGGCAGCGCTGCTGCGTCCGCTCCGGGCGCCTTCATGCGCAGCGCAGGCACTGGCACTGCCTCGTCGAGCACCACGCCCATCGCCAACATGCTGGCCCTGGTCGACAAACCGGTGATCGGCGGCCTGGAGCCGGATCCGGCCAGTGGCCAGTTGCGCGCCGTCATCGTTCAGCCGGTGGAACGCAATGGTCAGGTGCTGATGAATCTGTCGGTGACGCTGCTGCCTCAGGAACTGCAGCAGATCATCGACGCGCAGAAGATGCCGGACGACTGGACCGCCACCATCATGGATGCCACCGGCACCGTGGTTGCCCGTCATCCGGGTGGCACCGCCTACGCCGGGCGTCGCGCCACGCAGGATCTGCAGCAACGCATGGCGGAACACCAGGAATCGGTGTTTGAATCGGTGTCGCTGGACGGGCATCCGGTGATCGGTTTCTTCAGCACCTCCCCGCAGGGCTGGACCTTCCTGACCGCAGTGCCCCGGCACACCGTGCTGGGCGGCCGCGCGCAGGCGCTGCGCCCGATCGTGCTGGGATCGCTGCTGCTGATCCTGGGCGGCTTCGGCGGCGCGCTGTGGATCAGCCGCCGCATCTCCCGCCCCATCCATCAACTGACCGCCATCGCCAACAAGCTCCGTGCCGGTGAGCCGGTCGAGGCCACTGCCACCGGCATGGCCGAATGCGACGAGGTGGCCTTGGCGCTGGAAGACGCCAGCGCCGCCATCCGCCAGGGACGTGGCGAACTGGAGCGACGGGTCAACGAGGCGATCATCCGCACCCGCGAGGCGGAGCAGAGAAGCTCCCGCACCCAGCGCACCGCGGCGCTGGGCCGTCTCACCGGCGGCGTGGCCCACGACTTCAACAACCTGCTTGGTGTCATCAGCAACAGCGCCCACCTGATCCAGCGCAGTCCGCATGCCGAGTCCCTGGCGATGCCGGTGGGCGCCATCATGCGCTCGGTGGAGGTGGGCAGCCGCCTGACGCAGCACCTGCTGCGGGTTTCCGGCCGTCAGCCAGTGCGACCGCAGGTGCTGGACATGCCCACCGCGCTGGGCGAGATGAAGGAACTGCTGGCCACCGTGCTGGGCAAGCGCATGCAGCTGCAACTGGTGGTGGCCCCGGACACGCGCACGGTGCATGTGGATGCCGCGGAGCTGGAACTGGCAATGATCAACATCGCGCTCAATGCGCGAGACGCCACCAACGGCATGGGCGAGATCCTGCTGGAGGCGCGCAATGCCGAGCCCTATGAGCGGCAGGACGTCGGTCCCGGCGACTATGTGGTGATCACCTTCACCGACAAGGGCGCCGGCATTCCGGAAGAGGTGCAGGCACGGGTCTTCGAGCCGTTCTTCACCACCAAGGAAGTCGGCAAGGGCACGGGCCTCGGACTGAGCCAGGTGCTGGGCTTCTGCGTGCAGGCGGGCGGCACCGCGCGCATCGCCAGCACGCCGGGCTACGGCACGACAGTGACGCTGTTGCTGCCGGCCAGCACCTCCGCGCCTGCGGCTCGTCCGGATGTGGTGACCGACCCCGGTGCTCTGGCAGGTGCCAGCGTGCTGCTGGTGGAGGACAACGAAGAACTCAACCGGGTGACCGCCAGCCTGCTGCGCAGCCTCTCCTGCCAGGTCACGACCGCGGCCAATGCGGAAGAGGCGCTGAAGCAGTTCGGCAGCGGCGCGGCCTTTGATGTGGTGCTGTCGGATGTGGTGATGCCCGGCGGTATGGACGGACAGGCGCTGGTGCGGGAACTGCGCCGCCGTCGCCCCGGCCTGCCGGTGGTGCTGATCAGCGGCTACAGCGATGCGTTGACGGCGGAGCCGTCCTTCCCGGTGCTGCGCAAGCCGGCCTCGCCAGCACAGCTGCTGGATGCGCTGGCACGTGCCATGGGCAAAACGGCCACGGCCGATCGCGCGGCCGATTGAACGCTGGACACAAGGGGTGGACCGAACGGCCACAGGAACACGAGCACAGGAACACCCCTTGCTGCCTGGAAGGCATCAACCTTCCCCACTGAAAGGCAGCACCATGGACAGCAACGACGTCATCGACGAATTGAACACCCTCATCGAGACCTGCAAGGACGGTGAATACGGCTTTCTGAGCTCTGCGGAACATGTGCGCAGCGCCAGCCTGCGCGAGGTGTTTGCCCAGCGCGCGGCCGAATGTCGCGAAGCGGCAGGTGAGTTGCAGCAACTCGTGCGGCAGCAAGGCGGCAAGCCGGAAGATGAAGGCTCCACCAGCGGCGCCATGCATCGCGGCTGGGTGGCGGTGAAGGGCACCCTCACCGGCTACAGCGACCTGGCCATGCTGGAAGAATGCGAGCGCGGTGAAGACGCGGCCGTGGCACGCTATCGCAAGGCAGCGCAGAAGGCCCTGCCGGCCGGCGTGATGGAAGTGGTGCAACGCCAGATGGCCGGCGTGCTGCGCAATCACGACCAGATCCGCCTGCTGCGCGACCAGGCGCGTAATGCTGCTGACAAGACCTGATCGCGTCTGAGAGCGGGCGGCACCGAAGGCCGTCCGCCTGCAGCCAGGAACAAGGGGCCGTCCCGACATCGTCGAGACGGCCCCTTGGTTTGGACTTTCAGTTTGGCGTCGGCTTGGCTTCCGCCTGGCTTGGGCGGATCATTGACCCGCGCGCACGCCCGGGGACAACGGTGCCTCCTCCTTCACAGAGGGCCCAGGCCCTTCGCGCACAGGCGTTGCGGTTGCAGGCGTCGCGGTCCCTGGCGTCGGGGTGGCAGGCGTTGCGGCATTGCTGCGTGCCTTGCGCTTCTGCTGCATGCCCTGCACCAGACCAGCCACCAGTCCCAGCAGCAACTGGGTGGTGTCCGGACCGAGACTGCCGCGAATGCGGGCAGGCATGAAGCCCCAGGCCATCGTCAGCATCTGCAGCATGGCAAGCTCAGGCTTGGCCTTGCCGTCATGCCCTGCACCGCCGTGGCCGGGAGCGCCGGTCGCAGCGCCGCGCGGTACTGTGTCGGGTGTGGCCGCTTCCGCTGCCTTGGCACCCAGCACCGATCCGAGCAACCCGCTCAGCAGCCCACCCAGCGGTGGACGCTTGGCCGACCCTTCCTCGCGATGCCCATGCCGACGCGGACGTCGGCGCAGCAATCGCCAGAAGAGCCAGCCGGAGCCCACGCCCAGAACCGGCCGCAGCCAGTGGCTGGGCGCCATCAGCGCCTGTCCACGGGCCTTGAGGGATTGCGCATGGTGACGGAACTCCATGTCACGCCGCACGACCCGCAGCTCGATGAGATCGATGCGGGCATTGAGCTCTTCGAGCGTCTCAGGCGCTGGGGGCTGCGGGGCGGCCATCGGCGGGGGTGTCCTCTTGGTCACGGGGGTCATTGAAAAGCCAGTGGAACTGACGGCGGGAGGCCGGCAGCGACATCAGCGGCGCCAGCGACTTCATCGCCGCAGCCACCCAGCCCAGCAGCAGCAGGTTGATCACCAGCACACCCAGGCAGGCCCACGGCAGAGCCAGACCCAGATGGACAGCCAGTGCAATCACCCCGGCCCACAGTGCAAACCAGGCGGTGGCACCGGCGATGGCAGCCACCACCAGCAGCACCATCAGATTGACGAGGCCGTGGCGAGCGCGCTCCAGCTCCAGCATCAGCAGCAGCGCCCGGCTCTGGAACATGCCGCGCGCGGCCTGCGCCAGACCTTGCAGGTCGCCCATCCAGCCCACATCCGGTGGCGGCAGCGCGCCGTCTCCGGACGGGGACGGCGGCGCAGCGTGTGGGGGAGGCGTCTGGGGCGACAGCCCGTCGGGCAGAGGCGCAGCACCCGTGTCGCGACGGGGATCACTCATGGACGCGCTGGCCTCAACGTGCCAGGCGGGCGATCAGCAGGCCCAGCGCGAACGCGGTACCCACGGCCACCAGCGGATTGGCACGCACGCCGTCGCGCGCGCCTTCCATCCACTCGTCACCGGTGCTGCGCAGCTGGTCGGCACGCTGATGCAGCATCTCGCCGGTGCCCTCCAGGCTTTTCTGCAAATGCTGCACCGCGGGCGTGGCCTGGTTGGCCAGCTTGTCGATGGCGGCGTGGGCGCTCTGGGCCACACGATTCACCAGCTCGACACCCGAGGTGTTGCCCAGTGCGGACGAACCATTGCCGGACAGGCCGACCTTGGCGGCATCGTCGGACGTGGTGAAGGGGACGGTCTTGTCGCTCTTCTCATTGTTGGGCGTGGTGCTCATGATCGTTTCCTTTGGGTTGAAGTCCGGGATTGGATGGGCTGGTTTTGGCAAGCGGCATGCCGGGAGCCCCGTGAACGGTACAGCGGGGCGATTCGGCGTTCAAGGCAGCGTAGGTTTGGGATGCATGTCGAGACCCCGATCCGGCGACTCGGCCACCTGCGGCCGGTGCGCCTCCGGATCGATCATCTCCTCGATGATGAAATGGCCGTAGTACTGCGCCCGCTCGGCGCCATGCTGCCGCACGGTCTCGGTGATGCGCCGGGCCTGGGCGTCGTCCCGGGCCTTCACCACCAGGAAGTGGTAGCCGCGCTCCGCCAGCTCGCCATGCGCCCGCAGCAGGTTGATTTCCTGGCCAATGGCGGCCAGGGGGCTCGCATTCTTGAGGTCTTCGGCGACTTGCGTCACCATTTGCGTGTCGGTGAAGCGGTGGATGTCGGCGTCGTCCACTGTCAACCCGTGAAGCGCCTCATTCGCCGCCTGCGCCTGATCGGCCTGCGGGAATGCAATCACCAGATGATCCACCGGCTTGTAGACGCCGAAGCTGGTGGGGCGGTCATTCGGATGTGCCATGGGAAATCCCTCGCAGTCCAGGAGCCATCGGCTCGGAGCCCTTCTTCTGGCAACGATGGTGCCCGTGACGCCGCGGGCAGGCACGGCGCTTGCCGATGTCCCTGGATTCACTGACCCCATCTTCGCAAGGGAAGGAGCGACAAGATGAACGACGGTCTCACCTCGGTGCTGTACGTGGAGGACAGCCCGCTCAATGTCATCGTCATGGAGGCGATGTTTGAGCAACGCCGGGACCTGCGTCTGCATGTGGCCGAAGCCGGCATGCCGGCGTGGCGCATGAGTGCGCGCCTGCAGCCGTCGTTGTTGCTGGTCGACCTGAATCTGCCGGATTGCCACGGCTCCGAACTGCTGAAACTGCTACGCATGCGGCGCGGCTGGAACCGGGTGCCTGCCATTGCAGTCACCGCGGATTCCGACTTCGATGCACTCGGTGCCGGTTTCCAGGAAATGTGGCCGAAGCCGCTGGACGTGCGCCGCACGCTTGCGCGGCTGGCGGAGCTGCTGCCGCCGCCCAAGGGCGTGCTGGCCGGCGCCGCCCACGCCGGAGCACCGGGCACGGCGAGCGCAGCGATGCATGGCTCGTTGCACGGAGCTGCTGTCGGCATGCCGGCGGCCTGCACCGCGCAGTCGCCCCTGGCCTCCCACCGTGCCCTCCCCGCCTTCCGACCGGAGTTCCGATGAGCGAAGGCAGCCGTTTCCTCACCCCGCAACTGGCCCAGCAAGCCGCCCGGGCGGTGCAGCCCGCGATCGAATCGCAGCTGCAGCGCCAGGAGGTCAGCGGACTGGGTGTCCTGCATCTGGTGGTGCTGGACCCGGCGGTGTCGCCGTGGGAACCCCAAGCCACGCCTCGGTCGCTGTATGAGCATTCGATCGGTGATCGCGGCCGCTGGGACGTGGACTACGCCGACTACGCTCGCCGCAAGGCGGCGCTGTCCTGGCGTCACCGCATGGACAGCCGACGCCTGCAGTTGCTGGAGCCGCACCGCCTGAGCGGCGATGACGCCCTGCTGTGGGGAGGCGTCTACCTGGACGGCATCGTTGTCGCTGCGAGCGGCGCTTTTCCGATCTGGGATGAATGCTTTTCGATGATGCTCGCGGTGCAGATGCGAGCCCTGGCGTGGGAGGCGGCCGACCAGGCACGGTGAGGATGCGGTGACGCGGGCAGCCCGCCCGAACGGGCTGTCCTTGATTCAGGTGGCGAGGGCCTTCCCTGCTGTGCACTGTCATCGGCACGCCGTCTGCCAAGAGGACAACGCAGCAAGACACGCCCCCCGGCAAAGACGCCGGGACCGACGCCTTGCGACCGATTTCATCCGACCCGCTGTCCCGCGCATCGCGGCCCGAACCCCGGCCGCCCGTGATGGCACTGCCAGCACCTCACACCTACCGGAACCCCATCATGATCGACACCCCGACGCCCGTTGCGACCCCGCCCGCGCAAGAGCCCTCCGCCCAGCCGTTTGATCTGCAGTCCCTGCATGGCCAGGTGGCACTGATTACCGGCGGCAGCCGCGGCCTGGGCGCCGCCATTGCGCAGGTGCTGGGCGAAAGCGGCATGCGGGTGGTGCTGGCCGACATCGACCTGCAACGCGCGCAGGACCGCGCCGCCCTGCTGGGTGAGCGTGACATCCAGGCGATGCCGCTGGCGCTGGATGTGACCGACCCCCGCCAATGCGCCGATGCGGTGGAAGCGGTCGCCCTGCGCTTCGGTCGCCTGGATGCGCTGATCAACAACGCCGCCACCGATGTGACGGCACCGCTGTCCGACCTCAGCATCGAGGACTGGCAGCGGGTGCTCAACACCAACCTCTCCGGCCCGATGATGATGGCCAAGTTCGCCACCGCCCAGATGTTCAAGCAAGGCGGCGGCGGGCACATCGTCAACATCGCTTCCACCGCGTCCAAGCGCGCCTGGCCGAACGCCAGCGCCTATCACGCGACCAAGTGGGGGCTGCTGGGCCTGTCCCATGCGCTGCATGCGGAGCTGCGCGACAAGCATGTGCGCGTCAGCGCCATCGTCGCCGGCGGCATGAAGACCCCTTTCCTGCTGGACCGTTTCCCGGGCATTGATGAAACGCGTCTGCAGGATCCCATTCACGTGGCCCGAGCTGTCCGCTACGTGCTTCAACAGCCCGAGGGCACCGTCATTCCCGAGTTGACGGTTCTGCCCACCCTTGAAAGCTCCTGGCCTTGACCACCTTCCTTCCTACCGACACCTTCACCGGTGCACCGGCCCGGCCGCTGCGTCCCTGCCTCTTTCTGGACAAGGACGGGACGCTGGTCGAGAACGTGCCCTACAACGTGGATCCCGCCAAGCTGCGCTTCATGCCGGGCGCCGGCGAGGCGCTGGCCCAGTTGCGGGAGGCCGGCCTGGCGCTGGTGATCGTCACCAACCAGGCGGGCATTTCCAAGGGCCTGTTCACCCGCGCCCAGTTCGCGCGTCTGCAGGAAGTGCTGCTGCGGCGCCTGCAGGACGAGTTCGGCGTGGTCATCGATGATGTGGCCGTCTGCCCCCACAGCCCCGATGCCAAGGGCCGGCCGGCCTGCCTGTGCCGCAAGCCGGCCCCGGGCATGCTGATCCGCACCGCCCGGGCCCATCATCTGGACCTGGCGCGTTCATGGATGGTCGGCGATATCCTGGATGACGTCGAAGCGGGTCACCGCGCCGGCGCGCGCGGCCTGCTGTTCGACAGCGGCGGCGAAACCGAATGGCGCCGCTCGCCGCTGCGCGAGCCGACGGCCACCTTCACGTCGTGGCCGGCACTGGCGGCGCATCTGCTCGAGGCGATGAAGTCCGACGGGACCCCTGGCGGTTCCGGGACGGCGCCGACGATGTCTTCCGGTTCGACGCCCGCTTCCCCGCCGGTGCGGTCGATGCCGATGGCGTTGTTGTCCCGCGCTTTCCTTCCGCAACGGAACGCTTCAGCGACCGCTTGAGCGTGCGGGTCAGCGGCTCATCGGCCGCAGCCTGTGCCTTGGCCTGTTCCTTGGAGAAGGCGCGCAGCAATCCCAGCAGGCGCCGCTCCGCCAGGCTCAATCCCGGCGCTGACGGGGGCTGACGCACCCAGCGCTGTGACGGCAACGCGGCCATCGCGTCGGCTTCCGCCAGCGCCAGCACGCCGGGATGCACATAGGACTTGCGGCAGACCGAGACGGTGTTGCCCAGTCGTGAGGACACCTGCACCAGCGTGTCCTTCAAGGCCACGCCCGGCGCCGTGCCGGCGCGGGCATGACCCCACATCAGGTCCAGCGCCAGCACGCTCGCATGCCAGGTGCGAAAGACCTTGGCGCTGCAGACCTCGCTGCCCAGACGGGACAACCATTCATTCACATCCGACGCATCGATGCGATGCGGCTGGCCCTGATCGTCTTCATAAGCGAAGAGTTCCTTGCCGGGCAGGTCGCGGCAGCGGCGCACCAGGGCCGCCACCTGTTCGTCCTTCACCGCGAGGGAATGGCTGACGCCGCTCTTGCCCTTGAAGCTGAGCATCAGCGCATCGCCGCTCACCTTCACATGGCGGCACAGCAGCGTGCTGAGCCCATAGGAGCCGTTCTGCCGCGCATATTCCCGATGGCCGATGCGCATCCAGGTGCGGTCCAGCAGCCGCACCAGCGCGGCCACCACCCGCTCGCGATCCAGGCCGCCGGAGCGCAGCCGGCGCTGCACCTGCCGACGCAGGCGCGGCAGGCGCAGCGCGAATTCACTCAGCAGTCCGAATTTGTTGTCGCCCCGCTCCTGCATCCAGTCCGGGTGATAGCGGTATTGCTTGCGCCCACGGGCATCACGCCCGGTGGCCTGCAGATGGCCGTCTTCCCGCGGGCAGATCCAGACATCCTCATACGCCGGAGGAATCGCGAGCTTCTGGATGCGGCGGATCACCGCCGCATCACGGATGGCGCGACCGTTCGCATCGACATACCGGAAGCCCTTGGCGGTGCGCAGACGGCGCAGGCCCGGTTCGACATCGGAGACCCAGCACAGGGGCATGTGATCCTCTGGAGGAATAGCCTTGGATGCTCCCGTTCAGGCAGACGGCATGCCCAAAAGAACTCGGGGCCACCACCGCGGCGTTGTGCGCTGCGGTGGGGCCCCGGCCCTTTGTCGCCTCGGTGGCTGTTGTGTCAGTGCGCGGAGGAGCTGTCCACCGCGGCCGCATCTTCGGCGGCGTATTCCTTCAAGCGGTTGTAGAGCGTCTTGAGGCTGATGCCGAGCACCGCCGCCGTCTGCTCCTTGTGATGCTTGTAGTGCTGCAGCGTGGCCAGGATAAAGGCCTTCTCCACCTGCGCCATCGAACTACCCAGCGGCATGACGACCGACGGACCGGTCTGCTCGGCCGGCGCGGGCGCCGGTGCAGGCGCGGCCATCGGCGCAGCGGACGGGCTGCTCAGCGCCGGCGAGGACGCCGCGAAGGTGCCGGTGGAGGCCGACAGCGACGACACCACTTCATGCGCCGGATCGGCACGTGGCAGCCATTGCTCGTCCACCACATCCGCGGCGGCCATCACATAGGCACGCTGCACGGCATTGCGCAGTTCACGCACATTGCCCGGCCAGTGGTAGGTCTGCAGCTGCGCCAGGGCGCGCGGCGTGAAGCGCTTGTTCTTGCCTTCCTTGGCGGCAATCGCCTTGAGGAAATGCTCGGCCAGCAGCGGCACGTCGTCCAGACGCTCGCGCAGCGGCGGCATCTCGATCGGGAACACATTGAGGCGGTAGAGCAAGTCTTCCCGCAGCTTGCCCGCCTGCACCGCCTGCAGCAGCGGACGGTTGGAAGCGGCGATCACCCGTACGTCCGCATCCAGCGTGGTGGTGGAACCCACCCGCATGAAGCGGCCCGTTTCCAGCACGCGCAGCAGCTTGACCTGCAGCTCCAGCGGCATTTCGGTCAGCTCGTCCAGGAAGAGCGTGCCGCCGCTGGCGCGTTCGAAGAAGCCTTCGTGCTGCTTGTCTGCACCGGTAAAGGCACCCTTCTCGTGACCGAAGATTTCGCTTTCGATCAGGTTGGGCGAGATCGCCCCGCAGTTCACCGCGAGGAACGGCTTCTTGCGGCGACGGCTCAGATCGTGGACCGTCTGCGCCACCAGCTCCTTGCCGGTGCCGCTCTCGCCGTTGATGAACACCGAGACGCTGGTGCCCGCCACCCGCGAGATCTGCTCGTAGATGCGCTGCATCGGCGGCGTGCGGCCCCACAGCAGGCCGAAGTGCCCGCTGTTGGCCAGGTTGGCATTGAGGTCGGCCACTTCCGCCTGCAGCGCCGCCGGCTTCATGATGCGGGAGAGCACCCCCTGCAGCTGGCGGATGTTGATCGGCTTGACCAGATAGTCAGCCGCGCCCAGGCGCAAGGCCTGGATCGAGGTATCCAGGCTGGCATGGCCGGTGATCAGCACCACCTCGGAGTTGGCCACCAGTTGCGGGTCGGCAAACAGCTCCATGCCGTTGCCGTCCGGCAGTTGCAGATCCAGCAGCACGACGTCGGGCTGCTGCAGCGCAATGTGCCGGCGGGCATCGCGCAGGGTGTGGGCCACCGAGACGGTGAACTTTTCGCTCGCAATCAGTTCTTGCAAGGTGGCGACGGAGTCGATGTCGTCGTCCACGATCAAGGCATGGGTCACCGTGACGTCCTTAGGTGTTGAGGGCCTGCGGCACAGGCCGCAAGGCCGGGAAACTCAGCGCGGGTTCAGCAGGGCTGGGGCGAAGAAGCGCGGATGGCACTGACAAGTAGTCATTTGCAATCCATGAGCCATTCTTACAGTAACCCCGTTCCACTCCCACCCCTTGCCCTTGTTTTTGAAAAATATTCCGTGTCACCTGTTCGTTGGACGGGCGCCTTGGTCCGCGAACAGGCCCCTATTTATCGCGGTTGCGAGCGGCGGCGCTGGAACCAGCCGACCAGCGCCAGCCCCCCGATCACGGTGGTCAGGGCCTTCAGGTCTCGCGGGGCATTGGGCTCGCTGCTAGCCGGGTCGGCAGGACGGGCATGGACCGACGGCGTGGCCGCCGAGCGCTGCACATCGGTCGTCGAGACCGGCGTGATGCCGCCCAGGGCGCCTTTGGGCGCGGCTTCCAGGGCGGCCACCGTCACGGGTGCGGCCTCCCCGGAGGTCAAGGCCAGAACCATCGGCGCTGCCATTAGCAGCGCACCACCAGCAGCCAGCTTGCGCAGGCACATGTTTTTCTCCCTAAAAGACATTGGAAGGGCCATCGGGCGACCCGTTTGCTCATGTGAATTCGGACGGTGACCGGTCCCTTGCGGGGATCCAGACGACCGGACGCCAGAGGGACCAACTTGATTGTTCGTCCCTCCGGCACAACCGGAGAGCAAGGGCAAATAGCGTGCCTGCAAAAACGTTCGGTGACGATTTGCCACCAAGTTTTCGGCACTTTTTTACGGTTTCGCCACCTTCAAATGTTTCAATTCACTTGACCCGGCTTGTGCGGTGCAGCCGGCTGAAAGTGTTCGGATGAAGGTGAAATTCATGCTGCTCAGCGATGCGAGCAGGCAATTCCTGCTGCGACTGGCCTTCGTGGTCGGCCTGGCGCTGCTCGCGATGGTGCTGCAGTGGCTGGCCCAGCCGCTGATCGGCAACGGCGAGCCCTTCCTGTTCTTCCTGCCGGCGGTCGCGCTCGCAGCGGTCTGGTTCGGCCCGGTCCCGGGCGCTGTGGTCCTGCTCGCCGGGCTCGCCAGCGCCGGCATGGATGAAACTTCTTTTCAGGCGTTCTGGCATCAGTCCAACGACGGCCGGGTCACGATTGCGGCCTATCTGGTGTATGGGGTGCTGCTGCTGGCGCTGGGTGAGCGGCTGCGCCAAGGCGGGCTGCGCACGGCGCAGGCGCAGGCACGGCTTCGCCTTTTGGCGGAAGAGACCGACGTGGGCCTCTTCGAATTCGACAAGGTGGCCGGCACCCTGTATGTCAGCCCGCCGCTGGCCCGGCTGTGCGGCGTGACTGCGCCCGACCGCGCGGTGCCCGCGCTGGCGCTGCTGTCGAAGTTCCCGCCCCAGCTGGTCGCCCAGGCGCGACTCGCCCAGGAGCATCTGCTGCATCGCCAGGGCGACCGCTTCGAGCATGAGCTCGCCTGGCCCTCGCCGGACGGCATGAAATGGCTGCTGCTGCGCGTGCGGCTGATCCGCGACGATGCGCAGGTCACCCATGTCCGCGGCGCGGTGATCGACATCACCGAACGCAAGCGGATGGAGAACCAGCTGCAGGACACGCAGGAGAAGCTGAGCGTGCGGGTGAACGACCTGCACCGCCTGCAGGAACTCAGCACCCGTCTGCTGGAACCCCGGCCGCTGGTGCAGCAGTTCCAGGTGGTGCTGGATGTGGTGGTGGCCCTGCATCATGCCGAGCACGGCATCCTCGCCTTTGTCGATGACGAGGACGGCCAGCTCCGGATCAAGGCCTCCGTCGGCCATGACGCTTCCACCCTCACCCAGCTCCAGCGCCTGATGGAAGCGGGCCTGGGCAGTTGCGGCCTGGCCCGTGTGCAGCGCAGCCGGGTGGTGGTCAACGACTTCCAGACCGATCCGCGCTGCCAGGACCTGCGGGCCCTCGCCGCTTCGCTGGGACTGGGTGCGGCGCACACCACGCCGCTCATCAGCGACAGCGGTGAGCTGCTGGGGCTCATCAGCGTGCACTTCCCGACGCCTCACGACATCACCGTGCGCGAGACGGACCTGACCGACCTGTGCACCCGCAAGATCATCGTGCATGCCGAACGCGCCCGGGCGCGGGCTGACCTGCAGGCCGCCGACCGTCGCAAGGACGAATTCCTGGCCACGCTGGCCCACGAGCTGCGCAATCCGCTGGCGCCGATCCGTCAGGCCGCCCTGCTCTCCAGCGCGCCGCAGGCCACCGAGGCGCAGAAGCGGTGGAGCCATGGCGTGATCGAGCGTCAGGTGCAGCACATGGCCCTGCTGCTGGACGATCTGCTGGACATCTCCCGCATCACTCGCGGCGCCTTGAGCCTGCGGCTGGAGGTTGTGCAACTGCATGCGGTGATCGACTCCGCCGTGGAAACCGCCCGCCCCACCATCGAAGGCCGCCAGCACCGCCTGCAGGTGGAACTGCCGGCGCAGCCGCTGCGCTTTGAGGGCGATGCGCTCCGTCTGGCGCAGGTCGTGGCCAACCTGCTGACCAATGCCGCCAAATACACCGAGCCGGGCGGCGATCTGCTGATCCGCGCCAGTCGCGTGCCGGGCGCGCGCAGCAGCGATGCGGGCGAGGTGCTGATCGAGGTCTGCGACAACGGCATCGGCATCCCCCGCGAATCGCTGGGCGAAGTGTTCAACATGTTCACCCAGCTGCGGCGAACGGCCGGCCGGATGAATGAAGGCCTGGGCATCGGTCTGGCGCTGACACGGGGACTGGTCGAACTGCACGGCGGCCGCATCACCGCCCACAGCGACGGCCCGGGCTGCGGCAGCCGCTTCGAGGTGCGCCTGCCGCTGCGTCTGGCCGCCAGCCCGGCGCTGCCGGTGAACCGCCTGAGTCACCACCGCGGCGGACCGCTGAACATTCTGGTCGCCGACGACAACCGCGACGCCGCCGAAAGCCTGGCCGAACTGCTGCGCCTGCAGGGCCACTCGGTGGTGCTGGCCTTCGACGGACAGGAAGCGCTGGACGCTTTCGACGAGCACAGCCTGGACGCCTGTCTGCTGGACATCGGCATGCCGCGGGTGGACGGCAATGAAGTGGCGCGACGGCTGCGGGAGCGCACCGATCTGCATCCGCCGGTGCTGGTGGCCATCACCGGCTGGGGCCAGGCCTCGGACCGGGAAGCCGCGATGGAAGCAGGCTTTGACCACCACCTCACCAAGCCGGTGGATCCCGACAAGCTGCTGCAACTGCTGGCCCGGCATCACCGGCCGGAGCAGGCCCGCGCCGCCTGAACAACTTCTCCCGCCTTTTTTGCAGACGTCTTCAGGCATGCGGTGTGCTCCGTGAGGAGTCACTGCATCCGGGAGAAGTACGTGCTCGACAAGTGGGACAGTTCGCTCAAATGCCTGCCGCCGGACCGGCTGCTGGAGATGGCACCCCGGCTGGCGCGGCCGCTGGTCTTCACCAATGGGGTCTTTGATTCGCTGCACATCGGCCATGTGAGCTATCTGGAGGCGGCCAGTGCGCATGGCAGCTGCCTGGTCGTGGCGCTGAACAGCGACCGGTCCGCCCAGGCCTGGGCCGATGCACAGCCCGATCCGGAAGGACGTCCCCTGCATACGCTTCATGACCGCGCGCGCGTGGTGGCGGCGCTGGGGTGCGTCTCCTGGGTCACCTGGTTTGATGAGGACACGCCCGCCGCCCTGCTCGCGGCCTTGCGTCCGGAGGTCTACGTCAAGGGCGGCGACTACAGCCTGGATGGGCTGCCGGAAGCCCCACTGGTGCAGAGCTGGGGCGGACGCGTCGCCATTGCGCCGTATGTGACCGGCCCGGATGGCACCGGCCTGATGCAGCGGCTGGGACACCTCGCGCCATGACCCTGCGCTTCGACACGCCGCTGGGCTCGCGGGCGCCGCCTTCCGGTACGTCCTCCCAGCCTCAGCAGGACTCACCGCTGCCTGCTCCGCGCAGTCGGTCGGCGCCGACTGTGCTCATCGCCGGGGACTGCATGCTGGATGTCTACCTGGAAGGCGCCGTCAACCGGATCTCGCCCGAAGCGCCGGTGCCGGTGCTGCATCTGCAGAAGCAGTCGCAGCGCGCCGGCGGCGCGGCCAACGTCGCCTTGAATCTCTCGGCCCTGGAATGCCCCTGCACCCTCACCGGTCTGATCGGTGACGATGCGGCCGGTCAGCAGCTCACCACCTTGCTGGACCGCCCTGGCATCCACCTGCAACTGTTGCGGAGCGCCGAGGTCAGCACCATCCAGAAGATTCGTCTGGTCGCCCAGCGGCAGCAACTGCTGCGCATGGACGTGGAGGCGCCGCCGCCGGAAGCCTGTGTCCAGTCCTTCAATGCGATGACGCGGGATCTGGCCCATCACCATCGCTGGGTGCTCGTCTCGGATTACGGCAAGGGCGCGCTGCGCGATGTGCAGGACCTGATCCGGGCTTGCCGGCATCAGCCCTGCCGAGTGCTGGTCGACCCCAAACGGCCCGACCTGGAGGCCTACCGCGGCGCCTGGCTGCTCAAGCCCAACCTGAGCGAGATGCGGGCGGCCGTCGGCCACTGGCATGACGAGAAGGATCTGTGCGAGAAGCTGGCGCGCCTGCAGCGCTCGCTGGAGATCGACCACATCCTGCTGACGCGCGGCGAGGCCGGCATGACGCTGTTTTCCCGCGAGGGTCTGTGCCTGCATGTGCCGGCGCTGGCCCGCGAGGTCTATGACGTGAGTGGCGCCGGGGATACCGTGCTGGCCGCCCTCACCTGTTTCCTGGCCCGGGGCGAGACCCTGGAAGATGCGGTGCGCGCCGCCAACCGGGCCGCCGGCCTGGTGGTGGAGAAGTTTGGCACCGCGTCGGTCACCTTGGAAGAAATGGGGATGGCTGCATGAGCCTGATGGCCCGACATACCGACGACCCGCAGGTGCTGCCTGCGGCCGACATCCGCCCCTGGCCCAGACCGGTGGCCCGGCCCTACTTCGAGGAATCTCTGCATCAGCACCGGCTGCTGTTCCAGGTGCTGGACCAATTGCATCCGCAGATCGAGCAGGCGGCCGTGCTGATGGCCGACACCCTGCGCGCCGGACGCAAGATCATGCTGATGGGCAACGGCGGTTCGGCCGCCGACTGCCAGCATCTGGCGGCGGAGTTCACCGGCCGCTTCCAGCAGGAGCGCAGGCCGCTGGCGGCGATGGCGCTGACCACCGACACCTCCGCCCTGACCTGCATCGGCAACGATTACGGCTTCGAGCATGTGTTCGAGCGGCAACTGGCGGGTCTGGGCCAGCCGGGCGACTGCGCGGTGGGCATTTCCACTTCCGGCAGTTCGCCCAATGTGCTGCGAGCGCTGGAGCGTGCTCGCACGCTGGGCCTGACCACCGTGGGCCTGAGCGGACGCGACGGCGGTGCCATGGCGGCGCTGTGCGATGTCTGCGTGGTGGTGCCGCATCCGGACACGGCCCGCATTCAGGAGGCCCACATCTTCATCGGCCACTGCTGGTGCGGCATGGTGGAGCAGTCACTCGCCGCCCTGCCCTGAGGCCGCCATGCCGGGTCGCCAGTCGGTGCCGCCCTTTTCATCCTTCTGGATGGGGGGCTATGAGGGCGCGGATCATATCAATGGCCGCGGGGAACATCTGGACATGGTGCGGGCCACCGGTCATGCGGACCGGCTCGACCAGGACTATCGCCGCGCGCGGCTGCTGGGCATCCGCACCGTCCGGGAGAGCATCGGATGGCGGTTGACCGAAGTGGCCGACGGCCAGTTTGATTTCAGCCGCGCGATCGCGATGGCGATGGCCGCGCAGCGCCAGGGGGTGCAGATTCTCTGGACCCTGATGCATTACGGCGTGCCGCCCGGCCTCACCTTGCTGGACGATGCGCTGGTGCCACGTTTTGCCCGCTTTGCGGCCGAGGCGGCCCGGGTGCTGGCGCCGCTGTGCCCCGGACCCCGGTTCTATACGCCGATCAACGAGATCAGCTTTCTCTCCTGGGCAGCCTCTGCGAGCGATGCAATGGGCCCGGCCGGATCCCCGCCCGAGGCGCGGCAACCCGATCTGGAGGAAGACTCCCGCGTCAGCGGCTTCCAGATCAAGCGGCGTCTGGTGAGGGCCGCGCTGGCCGGCATCCGCGCCATCCGCGAGGTGGATCCGCAGGCCCGCTTCCTGCATGTGGAACCGGTGGTGCATGTGGTGCCGCCGCCGGACCAGCCGGAGTTCCGGACGCAGGCGGACCGCATCAGCGCCTTCCAGTGGCAGGCCTTCGACATGCTGGCCGGCCGGATGGAGCCGGAACTGGGCGGGCATCCCGAAGCGCTGGACTGCCTGGGGCTCAATCACTATCACAGCAGCCAATGGGAGACGCCCAGCGAAAAGCGGCTGGCGTGGCACCTGCGGGACCCGCGCCGGCAACCGCTGGCCGATCTGCTGGAGGCGGTGTGGCGTCGATATCACCGCCCGCTGATCGTGGCGGAGACCGGGCATATCGGCGTGGGCCGCGCGGCCTGGCTGCAGGAGATCGCGGGCGAAGCGCAGCGGGCCCATGCGCGGGGTGTGCCGCTGGGCGGGGTGTGCCTGTATCCGATGCTGGATCGGCCGGATTGGCATGACTCGCGGGTGTGGCACCGCAGCGGCCTGTGGCATGTGCCGTCGGCTGGCGAGTGGCCGGCTTCCGACTTGCCGCGAGACGTGCAACCGAGCGCGCCGCCGAACGTGCAGGTGAACTCGCGGCTGCCCTTGCGGCTGAACAAACCGTTCGCCCGGGCGCTCTTGAACTGGCGGCATCTGAATGATCCGGCTCGGCTGGTCGCTAGCACGCCGGACGGATCGGACACGGACAAGCCGGGTTTGATGGTGATGCTGCCGCAGCCGTGGGAGACCTGGTCCGCCCGACATCAGACAGCGGTGTTGTCGCTGGCAGAGGATTTCGTGTTGCGGCTGGTGGAGCCGCCCCGGGATTCGGCCGTGCCGGCCGTGCTTCGACGCCATACGCTGGCGCCGCATGTGGAGCTGCTGGTTCTGCACCGGCCACGGCCGCGGCCGGCCGAGCCGCTGTCGGGAGAACCGCTGTCAAAGCAACCGCTGGAACAGCCGGGTGACTTGATGATGCGCACCTCGCTAACGCCCTCGCAGACACCGGCGCCCGCGACCGCGTTGCCGCCGTCCAGCAGCCCTGCAGCCGCCAAGGAGCCGCCTGCCTCGGGCTGGGCGGCGGTCCCGGATGAAGAGGCGCTGGCGCTGCTGCGCAAGGATCGACAGCAGATGGGACCGCGACGGTGGTGGTGCTGGCCGTGGCGTTCACCGGGCGGCGCGGTGGATGCGGCCTGGGTCACCGCCCTTGTCGGCGACGGACTGATTCACCATCCTTGCCAGGCCGGCGAGCGCCCTCCGGTGACACTGCAGGGTCTGGTGCGGCTGGAACTGCCGGCCGACTGGCCGCCTCCGACCGTGGCGCTGCGGCGATTGGTTCCGGGCAGCTATGAGGACGAGGAGACACGTCGCTGGATCGAAGGTCCGGCGCATTCGACGCACGCTGCGTACTCGAAGCATCGCGCCCATTCGGCGTCTGTGGCCGATTCAGGTGCGGCGCCGAAGACCTCGGCGATCGCCACGCCCACCCTGTGGCTGCAGATGGGTGCGGCTGGCGGAGACACTCCGCCGCCGTCCTGGTGGAAAGGCACGCTGGACACTGAGGCGGTCCACGCCATCCGCGCGGTGGCGCGGCAGCATCCCGCCTGGTTGCTGCTGGTGGATGCCCATGCGCCGCCAGTGAACGGCGAGGCGGACCCCTCCAATCTGCGATGGATTGGTCGACTTCCGCCGCCGCTGGAGGCGCCGATGGCAGCGGCCGTCCAGGCCGCCCTACCCTTTGAAGTGTGGGCGCCAGCCGCGGTGGACCCCCGAACGCTTTCCGCCTTGTGTGGCGATGCGATGGCGCCAGTCGATCCCCGCCGACTGCGAGACGACGCGGCGCGAGTGCAGGCGAGTCATCAGGCGCTGGCCGCCAGCACGCGGCAGCAATGGACCGGTCTGATCGCCGGCTCCACCGCCAGCACGCCGGTCAGGTGAACATCCGCTCCACCCGCATTTCGCTGCTGCTGAGCCCGGCCGCGATCAGCAGGCCTCGCGCCGGCCCCTGACGTTGGCCCCAGGGGTCCATCAGGACGGTGTCCGGAGGCAGATCGTGCCAGTCGATCAGATCATCGTGCAGTTGCGCGGCGATGAGGACGAACTCATTGCCAAAGCCGTCGGCGGTGGCCGTGCACACGGAGAGGCCGCCGCCGTCCCGCGCAATCCGTGCCGCGAGCAGACGCGCACACTGGGGGCTGTCAGCAAATTTGAGGCGGTTGATCATCTGCTCATAACGCGGGTCGCCATACACCGCGCGGGCCATTTCGGCCGCATCGGCATAGGGATGGCCTCGGCGCCATTCGCTGGCCAACTGTTCTTCAAATGCCAGCAGCGCCTGACGGGACTGGGCCAGCAACAGCAGGCGCTGCATCACCGGCTTCTGGCACAACTCCACCAGCTCCGGGGGCGCCGATCTGCGGCGACCGGAAGGGCTGCTCCCAGCGGCACCAACGGCACCAGCGGCACCCGCAGGGGCACCGGAACTGGAACGCATGGCCGGTGACACCATGGCCGCTGACGTCAACAGAGCGGCCGACGTGGCCATGGACGCTGCCGCTGTCCGCGCGACGGAGGTGGCCATGACGGTTGCCGCGGCCCCGGCCGCGGCCCGGGGAGTCGTCGCAGTTGCCGCGGCCGCGGCCGGGGCCGATGACGCTGGCCCTGGCCCTGGCCCGGCTCCTGGCTTCGCCGCTACTCCTGCGCCTGCCCCTCCTAGGGCGCCACTCACCCGCGTGGGCGGCGCGAAAGGTGATCTCACGGGTGCTCGCAGCGCCCCTCTGGCGGCAGCGACCGATTGTGCCGGCCCGGCCGATGTCGCAGCCACAGACGGATCCAGGGTTCCTGGCGTCCAGCCTTCCGCCGTCCAGCCTTCGGGTGTTTCCGGCAGGGATGTACAACGCACCTGGTAGACCGCATCCGGTGCCATCGCGAACGTCAGGCCACCATGCCGGGGCGCAGCGGTGCCAGTCACCGAAGCCGGCGTGGCTGCCGCTCCCAGGGCAACTCCATTCGCTGCCCCATTCACTGGCGGAGGCGCTGCCCCATTCACAGCTGCGGTTCCGACCGCAGCGGCGGACCCATTCGACGACCCGTTCGAGGAGCCGTTCGAGGAGCCATTTGCGGGCACATTCAAGGACCCATTCGCTGCCCCGTTCACTTCGCCTTCACTCACGCCCGCGCCTGCACCCGGACGCGACGCAGCCCCTGGCAGCGCCGTGGCGCCCTGCCGACCCGCGGCACTGGGGAACGGCCCGGACAAGGACCACGGCTGTCGCTGGGGCGGTGGCGACTGAAGACCCGCGACGCGAGGCGTGCGAAGGTGGCGCAGATGGCCCGGAGCTAAACGGCTGGCGTCCATGATGCGTCAGAAGCAGTGGTGATGGTGGCCGAAGGCCATGGACCCGAGCATGGATCCCACGCCCGAGGCCAGTGCGGCCCCGACACCCAGGCCCAGGCTCATACCGGCGCCGGGCAGGTCCGGCATGCAGTAAGGCGAGGCCATGCCAAAGCCGCCGCCCATCCATGGGTGCCAGGCCGGGACCGGCTGATAGGGCATGAATCCACCGCAGGCGTCCCACGCCAGGGGCGGCATCGGCGGACAGGGGTAGTTCGCCACCATGACCGGTGGCGCGCCGTTGAACACCACCGGTGGCGCCCCAGGGACCATCGGCGCTGAGCTGTGATGGATCACCACCGGTGCGCCACCGTTGATCGAGGTCGACCAGCTGCTGACCACCTGCGGCTGCGCAGCCCCGGGCCAGCCGGCCGGCGCAGGCGCCTGGTTGGCCAGCGGAGACGCAGGCGCGCCGGACCACCCCGGCGCCCCCGCCGATCCAAAGGGCGCGGGTGGAGGGGGATATCCGCCCGCTGGCGGGACACCCGCGTTCATTGCGGAGGGAATGGGAGACCCGGGCGGCGCGCCCGGAGCAGCGCCTGGAACAGCGCCCGGAGCAGCGAACCGGCCGGCTGACAAAGCCGGCATCCGCTGTGGCGCAGCGGCGTGGCCGGGTCCCGCCATCGAGGGGTGGCCGGCTCCCTGCGGACGCTGGAAGCCCGCCAGACCTGCCGACTGCAGACCGAGTGAAGGCCCGTAAGGACCGCCCCGGTCCACCGCGGCGTCAGGCAGACCGCTCTTCTCCAGCGGCGGCGCACTCGGCGGCCGAGCAGTCAGCCCAACGTCATGGGTCCGGCCACCGCCCGCGGCGGCGTGGGCCCAGCGCTCATCGTCGGCCAGCACCTCCGCCATGGCCAGCGGGTCATGCCTCAGGGCAGACAGCTCATCCAGCTGAGCGGCATTGGCAGGGAACAGGTAGCGCTGCACCACGCTCTGTTCAGTCGGCGAGAGGCCACGGCAGATCTGGCTGATCCCTTGCACGGCGGGCAGCCAGTTGAAACTCGGGCCGAACTGACTCGTCAGCCGCTGGAACAGCTGGATGGCGGCGGGGTCGTCACCCGCCAGGGCCGCGGCGTGCGGATCGAGTTGGACGCCCGATGGCATCTGCCCGTTGAATCCGGGCGCCTGCCAGTGCGGACCGGCAGCGCCGCCGAATGGAGCGCCATAGGCGGCGCCGTGGGAAGGACCAAAAGCTTGGCCAGGAGAGGGGAAGGACATGAACAGCTCACCTCAGAAGGACGTGAGATGCCCGATGGGGCATCGTCCCCTCTGGGTGCTGGCGGGCCCCGGTCCCGCACGCGTCGAGCGCCGCGATCCCTTCAATCCTTGCGAAAACGCAAGGTCATGACGCAGGCGCCGAACTCAAGCCACGATCACCCGTTGCTGTCCCAGCAGATCCCGGAAGTGATGAATGGTTCGCTCGAGGCCCTCTTCGAGGCTCACCGTCGGTTCCCATCCCAGCCGTTCGCGGGCACGTTCGATGTCGGGGCAGCGCCGCCGCGGGTCGTCCTGCGGCAAGGGGCGGAAGACCAGCCGCGACCGGCTGCCCGTCAGCCGCAGAATCTGCTCCGCCAGATCCAGCATCGTGTGTTCCCCGGGGTTGCCCACATTCACGGGCCCCCGCTCGTCCGCCTCCATCAGCAGCATCAGCGCCCGCACCGTGTCGCTGACATAACAAAAGCTGCGGGTCTGCTGGCCGTCGCCGTAGACGGTCAGGTCCTGCCCCTGCAGCGCCTGGACAATGAAGTTGCTCACCACCCGGCCGTCGCCCGGCCGCAGGCGCGGCCCGTAGGTGTTGAAAATGCGGGCGATGCGCACATCCACCTGCCGCTCCTGGTGGTAGGCCATCATCATGGCCTCGCCGCAGCGCTTGCCCTCGTCATAGCAGGAGCGCGCGCCGTTCGGATTGACGTTGCCCCAGTAGTCCTCCCGCTGGGGATGCCGCTCCGCATCGCCGTAGACCTCGCTGGTGGACGTCTGCAGCAGCCGTGCCCCCGTACGCTGGGAGAGCTCCAGCAGGCGCCACAGGCCCAGCACGCTGCACAGCACCGTGTCCACCGGGGCCGACTGGTAATAGGCGGGACTCGCCGGACACGCCAGATTGAAAATCTGGCGCGCCTCCACCAGTTCCCGCGGTGGCTCCAGGCACACGTCGCGCCGCTGGAAGGTGAAGGCCTTGTGGCCGAGCAGACCGTCCAGATGGCCGATGTCCCCGGTGCTGAGGTTGTCCATCGCCATCACCCGGTGCCCTTGCGCCAGCAAGGCCTCACACAGGTGGCTGCCGACGAAGCCGGCGGCGCCGGTCACTGCCACCGGAAGAGCGTTCTGATTCATGTCGTGACCTCGTGAAGGATGTGCATCCAATCCGAAACGAAACGGTCGATGCCAAAGCGCTCGCGCGCCAGGTCCCGACCCCGCTGTCCCCATTCCCGCGCCAGGCCGGGCTCGCGCAGCAACTGCCGCATCACGTCCGCCAGGGCGGTCGGCCGGTTGTCGATGAAGCCGTTCTCGCCGCTGCGGATGACGGTGCTGAGCTCGGTCGTCGCCAAGCCCACCACCGGCTGCCCCACCAGCATGGCTTCGATCAAGGCGAGCCCCAGACTGGTGTAGCGCACCGGATGGAAGAAAAAGCGGTGCGACGCCATGTAGCCCGGCAGCAGTTGCTGCGACGCCTCCCCCACCCCGCCGGGCAATGTCTCGCTGCCCATGCCCACCAGCGAAAGGGGCACTTCATCCAGCATCTGCCGATAGAGGTCCAGCCCCAGCCGCCGGCCGCGTCGCTCCAGGTGGTTCACGACCACCAGGCCCTGCGCGAGTTCACCGTGATAGCGCTCCTGACCCAGCGGCTTGACCCCATGCTCCACCACCCGCCAGGGCGTGACGCCGTTGTTCCACATCAGCGCATTGAAGTGGGTGCAATGCACGATCAGCGCCGCCGGGTCCTGGACCCAGTGCAGCGTGTCGGTGGGATGCTGCTGCGGCGGATCGTGCTCCAGATAGACGCGCGGCAACTGCTGCTGCTCGGCGGACAGCCAGCGGGGCCGGTCCTCGTCCCAGCCGGTGCGGTGCTGGTAGAGCACCACATCGAAGGACATGCCGCCGATCTGGTCCACCGGCGCTTCATGCACGTTGTCGCCCCAGGGCAGGCTGCCCACCCGCCCGACCCGGCCGGGTGAGCGCTGCGGGTCGGTCACCAGGTAAAAGTCATGCGGGACCTGGGTGAGGTTGTAGAGGTAGTTGCCATGCACGTGCCAGGTGAGGATGCGCAGTCGTCGGGCCATCGGGGGGCTCCTGCTGAGTTTGGGGATGGGCCAGCAGGTCGTCCAGTGCCTGCAGGACCTCGAACACGGACAGGGCATGCGCACAGGCATGACCGTTGGGACATTCCGGATAGGCGCAGGGCCGGCACGGCGCCGGCTTGGCGAGCAGCCGGTGCAGCCGGGTGTCCGGCGGGGCCCATCGCATCGGCTCGCTGCCGCAGGACACCACGACGCTGGGCACCTGCAGGGCGGCGGCGATGTGGGAGACGCCGGTGTCGTTGCACACCAGTACCCGCGCGCGCCGCAGCAAGGCGCCCATCGACCACAGGCTGGTGCGGCCGATCAGGTTGATCCGCGGCACGTCCAGCGCATCGAGCAGTTGCTCGAGCGCTTCCCCGAGTGGTGCTTCGGACGGCGTGCCGGTGAGCACCACCTGATGGCCGTTGTCATGCAGGGACTGGGCCACAGCAGCAAAGCGTCGCAGCGGCCATCGCCGCGACGGCAGTTGCGCGCCCACATGCACACAAGCATACGAGTCGCCATCGTCCCAGGCCGGCCAGGCCTGACGGACCGCCTCATCGTCCTCGGGCCGCAAGGGGAACTCCAGCCGGGCATCGTCCACCGGCAGGCCCAGGTGATGGCACAGGCTCAGCAGCCGTTCCGTCTCGTGACCCAGCACCGGCCAGGGCGCAAACAGCGCGGCATCGGGCTCCGGGACCCAGGCGCCCGGCCCCTGGAAACCGGCCATCTGACGGGCACCGGCCAGCGCCAGGAAGGGATTCGTCACCTGCCCGCTGCCATGCAGCTGAATCGCCAGGTCCCAGTCCATCGACTGCAGCAATGCCAGGGCCGGCGGCAGTCCTCGCACATCCACCGCCTGCTCCGGCAGTCCCGGCCAGCCGGGAAACGGCAGCCATTCGTCGATGTACGGGATGCGCGAAAGGTAGTCCCGCGAGGCCGGCAGACCCATCACGCACAGACGGGCGTCGGGCCAGGCGCGGCGCATGGCCCGAAAGGCTGGCACCGCGCAGAGGGTGTCGCCCAGCACCAGCGCCCGCAGGATCAGCACCCGCCGGATCGGCCCCTGCACGCGCCCGGCCCGCTGCGTCAGGACGCTGATGTGATCGGCGGCCGTGGCGGGCGAGGCAGTCGAGAAACTCGGCAAACTCAAAAGCGGTCTCCAGGCTCACAGGAACAAGGTTCGGAAATGCCAGGCACCGCGCAAGCGCCAGTAGACCGACAGAAAGGGAATGGCCACCGAGGTGGCGACCATTTCCAGCACATGCCGGGGCGCATGCGACGTGTTGCGCAACCGACGCCGCGCCAGCATCAGGATCAGCAGGGCCGCACCGGCCAGCGCCACCACGGCGGGATCGGTCCAGCCGGCCAGCGCCATCACGATCGAGGCCAGCGTCAGTGCCACGATGGCGTAGTAATCCCACGGCGGCACCGGCCGGATGCGGCTGCGGTAGAGGCCGGGATGCTTGCGGTAGAGCAAGGCATCGAAGAAGACATTGCGCTGCTGTCGCAGCGACACGCCCCAGCGTTCCGGCCGCACCGGATGCCAGACCTGCGCCTCGGCCACCCGGCCAACCGGGCCCAATTGCTGGAGCCGGAACTGCAGATCGGAATCTTCGCGCCAGGCGCGCAGGAAGCGCTCGTCAAAGCCGTCGATGTCCCTCAGCGCCTCGCGCCGCACGAAGGCATTGGCGGTGACGAACTCGGCCGTCTCCAGGCCGCGGGTCATCAGCTCATGGTCGGTCGGACGTTCCAGCCGGTCGGCCGGCATGGCCAGGCGGGGCACCTGCACCCGTCCCGAAGCGGCCACCCATTCCGGATGTGCAAGCAAGGCCTGGTGGCCACGCGTCAGCCAATGGGCATCGGGGATGGTGTCGTCGTCGGTAAAGGCCACTACCGCGCCGCGGGCCGCGCGCCAGCCGGCGTTGCGGGCCACGGCCGGCCCTCGACCGCGCGGCGGGCGCAAATAGTGAATCGCCGGCGCATCGGTCCGTGCAGCCAGCACCCGCACCTGATCGCGGGTGGGGTCGTTGTGACCGTCGTCCACCACCACGATCTCATACCGGTCGCGCGGCAGATCCTGCCCCATCAAGGCCAGGAGGCAGCGCTCCAGCAGCATCGGCCGCAGGTAGGTCGGCACCACCACGGTGATGTCGGGCAGCGCGCGGTCCGGGACCGCCTCCGGCGCTGCATTCAGCACAGCATTCATGTCACCAGCTCCTGGGTGAGACGGGCTGCAGCGCGCGCCACGTCAGCAGGCGCCACCAGCCGCAGACAGTCGTGATGCCCTTGCACGCAGATGCTCTTCTGGCAGTTGCGGCATGGCACGTCATGGGAGAGCACCCGCGCCGCCACCCGCCAGGGGGTGTGCTGCGGGTTGGTCAATGCGTAGAGGTCCACCACCGGCGTGCCGACCGCGGCCGCCAGATGCACCGGTCCGCTGTTGTTGGCCACCAGCACACGCGCGCCTTCAATCAGTGCGGCCAGTTCGCCCAGGCTCGGCGGGTTGGGCAGGACCAGACTGGGTGAGCGCATCACGCCGCGGGCCTCGTCGATCAGCGGCTGTTCGCTGGCGCCAGCGCAGAAGAGAACGGCGGCATCCGCCAGGGCCGGATCACTGCGCATCAGATCCGCCGCCGCGCCGAAGGCTTCGGGGGCATAACGCCGCGACGGTGCACTCGCGCCGGGATGCACCATCACATAGGGCTGGCCCGGACGCAGTCCCGCCGCCTTCAATGCGTCGGCGGCCGACCGTCGGTCCTTGGGAAGGACCTTGAACCGCAGGCGGTCGTCCTGGGTGAACAGGCCGACATGCGCCACCAGATCCAGCTGACGCTGCACCTCGTGCCGCATGCCGTCCTGCACCACATCCGGGTCGGGCAGCTCATCGCTGAGCAGACCGTAGGCCCGCTCCCGCACATGGGCCACGGACAATGGGATGCCGGCCATGCGGCACAGCAGCGCAGCAGGCAAGGCACTCTGGGTGCAGACGGTGAAGATGATGGCGGCATCAAAGCGCGCCCGGCCCAGGCGGCGCACCAGGTGACGCTCGGCCTCCCCCCGCAGGTCCGCAGGTTCCTGATCCAGCCGCGCGGCCCCCGCCTTCATCCAGGAGGCATTGAATCCGACGATCTCGTCGACCATCTCCAGGTGCGGCCGCAGCGCTTCCGTGCCAGGCGCGGCCAGCAGGGTCAGGTGGGCCCAGGGCAAGGTCTCCCGCACGGCGGCAAACGCCGGCGTGCTCATCAGCACGTCCCCCAGGTTGTCCAGCCGCACCAGCAGCACCCGCCGCACGTTGTGCCAACGGCGGTGACGTTCCTGATCCAGCAGGTCTCCCGTCATTTGGCCCCCAGCCATTGCCGCGGCATTTCCGCCAGGGCCGCAACCGGTGTCAGATCAGCGGGCGTCGGCTCTCCCCGCACGCCCAGCTCCGTCACCGGACGACGTTCCTGCAGTGCGCGAGCAGCGGCCAGCTGATCGGTCGGAATAAGCGCCGCGCTGGCATCCGCCGACGCACCGCTGTGCGACATCAGCCGCAGCGCCGTCTCCGCCGCACGGATGCGACGCTGGCGGGCCACGCGGGTGTAGACCTGGCTCAGCTTCTCGGCGACGCTGTCCCAGGTGAACTCGCGCTGGACACGCGCCAGGCCAGCCCGGCCCATCATGCGGGCCAGCTCCGGATGCCGACGCAAATCCTCCAGGCGGAGCGCGAGGGAGTCGGGATCTTTCGGTGGCACCAGGTAACCGGTCAGCCCATCCACCACCGTATGCTGAATGCCACCCACCTCCGCGCCGATGACCGGTGTGCCGCAGGCCATGGCCTCCAGCGGGGTGATGCCGAAGGGCTCATACCAGGGCGTGGTCACGAAGACATCGGCAGCGAGGTAGTAGTCCCTCAGCTGCTCCCGGTCCCGGCGGCCGACGAACTGCACCCAGGGCTCGCAGCCCTCCTCCTGCGCCACCCGTCGCAGACGGCCGATCTCCGGCGTGCGCACGTCATCGGGCACCACCGTATCACCGCCGACCACCAGCAGCCGCCATGGCGTGCTGCGATCGAGTCGGCCAGCAGCACGAATGACGTTGTCGATGCCCTTGCGCGGCACCAGCCGCCCCAGTTGCAGCACGATGAACTCGTCCTCCGGCAGTCCCAGGCGGCGGCGGGCGGAGCGGCGGTCGCCGGGGCCGAATTCCTCCAGGTCCACACCGCAGGGCACCTGGGCAATGCGTCCGGGCGGCGCGCCGTAGTGGGCGACGAGGTCCTGCGCATCCTGCGGGCATTCCGCAATCACGCAATCCGCTTCGCAGGCAATGCGGCGTTCCAGCAGCAGCCGCTCCGGCGGGAAGGCATCCGCCTCGCGCTGATGCAACTGCCGCACGGCCCCCAGCGCATGGAAGGTCTGCACCAGCGGCAACTGCAACTGACGTTGTAGTCGCAACCCGACCACACCGGACATGAAGAAGTTGGCGTGCACCACGTCATACGGGAGGCTGCGTCGCATGAGGCGCAGGGCCTCGGTGCCGAACGCCTTCATGTAGGGCATCAGCTGCTCCTTGGGCACGAAGGACGGCGGTCCCGCATCGATGTGCAGCACCCGTACGCCCGGTCGCATGTCCACGGCCGTCGGCAGGTGACGCTGGTCGCGCCGCGTCAGCACGTCCACATGATGGCCACGCCGCGCGAGCGCGGCCGCCACATGCTGTACATACACATTTTGTCCGCCCGCATCCACACTGCCCTGCTGCGCCAGCGGGGAGGCATGTTCACTGATCAATGCCACTCTCAAGGACTGGTCTGTCATGACTGCTCCGTTCGTGATGTCAGAGGAGCGGCAATGCACATACCAGCAGCGCTGCTCTTCTCCTGTCGGATGTCCCCTGTTCATCGGTGTTTTCGTCGATCCGCAGCGTCGATGAACCGTCTGATGAACTTCGCGCATCGATGAGGTGCCGATCGGAAAAAACGACCGACGCGTCCCCGAGCCCGAGGCCGGTCCTCTACCACCGAGAGCCAAAAAAAATGCGACCCGAAGGTCGCTGTGGGTCTCGCTGATGGAGCGATCAATTGCGGTCGGCGCGTGCCGGCAGCGTCGAGTCGCGAGAACCGGCGGCGGTGTTGTCCGTCGACATGGCACCCGAGCTGTTGGGGTCCATGTTGGACGTGCTGTTGTTGCCGCTGTTCATGTTGTTCGTGTTGTTCCCGTTGGTGCCGTTATTGCGGTTGGGATCCTTCCACGTGTCCGTCGTGTTGGGATTGTTCCCATTGTTTGGCGCAGTCGTCCCGTCAGCGGCGGTGCCGGTGCTGTTCATTGTGTTGTTGTTCGTCGTGGTACCAGTGGCCGAGTTGTTCGTGCCGTTGGTCGTGGACGAGCGGTTCGTGGCGGTGCCCGACTTCATCTGGTCATTGTTGTTGGACAGCGGATCATTGGTGCGGTCCCGGGCGCTGGTGCTGCCCGAGCTGCCTTGCCCGTTGCCGCCGCCATTGCCGCTTTGGGCATGCAGGATCCCGACGCCACCGGCCAGCGCCACAGCCATGGCCAGAGTGGTGATCTTCGAACGGTTGTTCATGGCAATCTCCTTGAATCGTTGAATCAAACAGGATTACGCGTAGAACCAGGCGTACACCCCGAAGCGGGGACGTCGGCCCTGTGCAGAGCTCATGCGGCAAGCCCGGTGCCCGTCAGCGGCGGTGCACTGACAATGCGGCGCGGCTCCGAGGCCGACGGCCGCGCCAGCTGCTGCAGACGCAGGGCCACCGCCTCCAGGCGCTGCGACAGGCCATGCCGCTGCTCCATGCTGTTGCGCGCCCGCTGGCCCATGCTGCGCCGCAGCTCGGGCTGCGACAGCATCTGGGCGATGCGGCCCGCAATGTCCTCGTGGTCCCGCGCGGCCACCAGCCATCCGGTGCGTCCGTGCTCGACGATCTCCGGTACGCCCCCCACACGGGTCGCAATGACCGGCAGCCCGGTCGCCATGCCTTCCATCAGCGCCAGCGGCATGGCTTCCGAATGGGAGCTGCTCACTTGCAGGTCGAGGTCGTGATAGACCGGCAGCACCTCGTCGATACGACCGACCATGTGCACATGCGACGGCAAGCCCTGCCGATCGATGGACTCGACCAGTTGCGCCCGCATCGGGCCTTCGCCCACCACCATGAAGTGCACGTCCGGCATGCGTTCATGCAGCAGCGATGCGGCGCGGAGGAACACATCCGGCGCCTTCTCCGGCGACAGCCGCCCCACCAGGCCGACCAGCAGCGTGTCGCGCGGCAGTCCGAAGCGCTCGCGCAGGCCCTGCTCCGGACGCGGACCGGGACGGAAGGCCTGGGTGTCAACGCCATTGGGCTCGCAGCTGAGCTTGTCGGGATCGATGCCCAGCCCCAGTGCGTGGTAGTAGCTGTGCTGGCAGACGACGCTCAGGTGACTGCCCACCATGCGGTGCACTTCCAGGTCGGGCATGATGATCTGCCGCCCGTGAATGGTGGAGACCACCGGCACGCCGGCGAGCCGCCCCACCAGGCCCGCCAGTTGATGGGCATTGGGCAGGTGAGCATGCAGCAGGTCGACCCGTGCATGCCGGATCAGTCCGGTCACCATCTGGATGGCGGCCCAGGGCGGATCTTCCGGCATGGGTACGACCACCACCTCCGCGCCGGCGGCACGGACGCGATCGCTGAAGTCCCCTTCAAAGGGACACAGCACGGTGAACCGGAAACGGTCCCCCTGGCCCAGGTGTTCGATGAGGCGTTCGACGCAGCGCTCCATGCCGCCAACGATGCCGTTGCCCACGACTTCCATCACATGCAGCCGTGGGCTGGGCGCGTCGAGTCGTGCCAGGGTCGTTTTATCCATTGGGGAGCCCTTCAGCTCGTTGATCTTCCGCGGCCCGCCGATGCTGCTGATCAGCAGCAGATCGGACGCCAGGGGCGCGGCACCTGGGCTTGGGCGGCGCCACCGGCACCGTCCTCATCATTGGCACTGAGCCGGGGCAGCAGATGCGACGGATGGGCGCGGCTTTGCGTCCCTGCATCGGCATCCAGCTTGAGGCCGAGCCAGGCGGCTGCGGTGTCGCACCAGATGCGCTGCCGGGTGTCGGCACCCAGATCCAGTTCATCCATCAGGTCCGTCACCCACTGTCGCCGCTCCTTCACATGGGCGCCTGAACAGGGCAGGAAACAGTCGCTGCCAAACTGCAGCGAGCCGGCCCCCAGCACATCCAGCATGCGGGCCAGCACCTCGCGGCGATAGGCCGGCGGAGGTCCGAAGGAGATGTCCAGACGGAACTGGGCCTGTTCATGCGGGATGCCGTGGATGCGGTCGATCAGCGCAACCGCCAGTGCCTCATCGGTCCAGGGCCACCCCATGTGGGCCAACGCCACCCGCGTGCGGGGATGGTCACGCAGTGCCTCGAAATAGGTCGGACGGCAGAAGCGCCCCGAGCGCCCGTCGATGAAGATGCCGCTGTGGAACAGCAGCGGCAGGGCCAGCGCGTTGGCGACGGCGAATACCGGCTGGACCCGCTCTTCATACGGATACCAGCCCGTCGGCACCATCTTGCAGCCGCGCAGGCCCAGGTCTTCAATCGCGTGGCGAAGGTCCTGCGGCGCATCCGGATCCCGGGGATCCACCACCGCAAAGCCGATCAGGCGATCCGGATGATGGCGCACCAGGCGCGAGAGATGTTCGTTGGCCCGCCGCAGCGAGGCGGCATCATCCAGCGAATAGCCGTCCCCGAGAAACGGAGCCAGCAGCACGCCCTTGTCGATGCCGGCTTCGTCCAGGGTGCGCAGCACGTCGTCGGTATTCTCCCGACCGGTGCAATGGAGGTGGGCGTCGATGATCATGGTCAGGCAGCCCTCAACCGGGTGCCCGCCACCGGTGCCAGCGGATGGGCCGGACGGGCCACATCCGCCAGCCAGCGGCGCACCTGCGCTGCACTGGCATCCCAGCTGGACGCCGCCACCACGGCCATGGACGACTGCACTTCGCGCTGACGCTGCTCGGCGCTCAAGCCCAGCGCCTCTTCACAGTGGCGCAGGAAGCCGTCCGCCTCATCGGCCACCCGCACCACCGAGCCATACAGACCCACCACGTCGGTCACCGGCGTGCTGACCACCGGCTTCTCGCCCGCCAGGTATTCCAGCGTCTTCGTCGGGCTGATGAACCGGGTCGATTCATTCAGTGCAAACGGCATCAGGCAGACGTCCCAGCTGGACAGCAGGTACGGCAGCACCGGGTAACGCTGCATGCCCAGCCAATGCAGATTGGGATGGCGCGGCAGATCCTGCTGGGAAATCTTGACGACCGGGCCCGCCATCACGAACTGCCAGTCCGGACGGGCAGCGGCCATGGCGTCCACCAGGGCCAGGTCCATGCGCTCGTCAATGACGCCGAAGAACCCCAGACGCGGTCCGCCGATACCGGCCTGCATGCGCTCGGCCTCGGCCGCTTCCGGACTGCTGGCGTCGAGCCGCATCGGCGAGAAATGCGCCGCATCGACTGCACTGGGCAGGCAATAGACGCGCGGATTCTGGTGGCGCTTGGCCTGGTGCAGTGCGGGCCCGCCACACAGCACCAGATCGGCCGACTGCATCAGGGCGCTCTCGCGCTGCCGCAACTGCGGCGGCGCATGTTTGAAGGCGGAGAGCTCGTCCATGCAGTCGTACACCAGCGCCCGGGGCATCAGCTCCGCCGTGAGCGGCAAGGCCATCGGGGTGTAAAGCCACACCAGATAGTCACGCACGCCCCGCTCGGCCAGCGCCTGTTCCAGCAACGGCAGCAAGGTGGGCAACTGCGCATCGTCGAAGCCCGGTGCGCTGACCGGTGTGTAAGGGACCAGCACCTCGACCGGGGCACCGCCGCCAGGAGGGGATTCCAATCGGCTCTCGATCCGCGCGGGCCCGGTGCGATCCAGCACCGGTTCTTCGATGAAGAGCACCTGGTAGGCGGACGCGAGCCGCGACATCAGGTGTTGAGGACGCTGATAGACAAATCCCCAGCGCAAATGCGAGAACACGATGAGATGTGGCATCTTGTGTTCCGGGCGCGCGCAGAAACGGCGCCTCGGAAGGTGTTGAATGGCCTGCATTGCTGCAGGCGGGGGCCGGACAAGATGTGCGGCCGGATCGCAGCAAGGACCGCCGCTGGTCCCGCCGCTGAAACACTTCCCGAGGCCCCGCCGACGGCATCCGCAGAGGCTCCGCGGACAGATCCGCGGAGGCGCCGCCGGCGGGAACCGGGCTTACTTCGTCTTGCTGGACGACGAAGAGGAGGACAAGGACGAGCCCGAAGTGCTGTCGCTGCCGCTGCCAAGGCTGGAAGTGCCGGTGCTGCCCGTGGAGCCGGAAGAGCCCGACGCGCCGAGCGAGCTGGAGCCGGACGTACCGGACAGGCCCGACGAGCCGGAAGACCCGGTGGAGCCGCTGGACCCGGTCAGGCCACCGCTGCTGCCCATCGAGCTGCTGCCCACGGACAGGTCGGAGGTGTCCGACGAGCTGCTGCTGCCGCTGCCACCCCGGTTGGAGCGCCACTTGTTGAAGTCCTCGCTGAACTTCTTGTAGCGGTCCTGGCGCCAGGAGTGATAGTCGTCATCCAGATTACGCAGCTGCTCGGTGCGCCACTGGTGGTAGTCCGGGTCGTGGTGGGTCTGCTGGCTGCTGCCGTAGTTCTGGCCCTGGCCATAACCGCCGTAGCCGCCCTGGGACGATTGCGAGCCCTGGGAGCCCTGATAGCCGCCTTGATAGCCGCCCTGGGACATGCCCATGCCGCCTTGTCCACCCTGGCCGCCGTAGTTGCCCTGGCCACCGTAGCTGCCCTGCCCGCCTTGGTTGCCGCCATAGCCGCCCCCTTGGTAGTTGCCGCCCTGGTAGCCACCTTGATAGCCGCCGGACTGCTGGCCATGCCCGCCCGCTTGCTGGCCGTAGCCGCCCGACTGGTAGTTGCCGCCTTGATAGCCGCCCTGGTGACCTTGCATGCCCTGCATGCCCTGGCTGGAGCCGCCGTAGCCGCCCTGCCCGCCATAACCGCCCTGGCTGCCATAGTTGCTCTGACCGCCATAGCCGCTCTGGCCACGGTAGCTGCCCTGGCCGCCATAGTTGCCACCATAGCCGCTCTGGCCGCCGTACCCGCCCGAGCCGGAGCCATAGCCGCTGGAAGCGCCGTAATGGCCGCTGAAGTCCTGCGAGCCGCCACGGTCTTCGCGCGAGCCTTCATGGCGCGGGCCCTGGTCACGATAGCCGCCTTGCTGGCTGCCACTTTGATAACCGGCGTACCCTTCGCTGCCTTCGTAGCTGCGTGAGCCGCCCTGCATGCTGCCGGGGTAGTTGCCTTGCGAGCCGCCTTGATAGCCACCCTGGTAGCCGCCCTGTCCGTAGTCGTCCCGTTGCCCGCCCTGACCCTGGTAGGACTGCTGGCCGTGTTGCCCTTGCGAGCTGCCGTACTGCTGCCCCTGCTGGCTGCCGTACTGCTGGCCGTAGCCGCTGCGCTGCGAGGACTGTTCTTGTTGTCCTTCGTTGCGGCGCTGCTCGTCACTGCGTCCTCGGTGTTGCCCTTGCTGGTTCATGTCGCATTCCTTTCGTTCGTCTGAACGGTTGAACAAACCTCGACAGCCGGGAGACCTGAAGATCTCTGATGGCCTGGGTCCGTACTTCGATTCGGCAATGGGTGTGCCGAAGCGACTCGTTCAGGGCAAATAAAAAGAAGGACGTGGATCAACGCCGAGAAGCGTTTCTTGCCGCAGTCATTGCGACCGGAAACCCCGATGGAATCGATATTTGCAGGCATTTTGACAAAGCGGGAGAATGAATCGAAATAGCGGGTACATTGTCCGGTTCAATGATCGCGCTAACACTCGCTTAGCCTCTGCGTACGTTCACTGAGAGCACTGCTCAAGACTCCCGAATCACGCCTACTGAGCGACGACATGCTCCTTCAGACTGTGCCGACGGGAAAACGCCCAGCTGAGTTCAGCCCCCATTAGAAAGACCTGAGTGGAGTAGTAGACCCACAGCATCATCACCACCAGCGAAGCGGCCGCGCCATAGGCGGAACTGACGGCGCTGCGGCCGATGTAGAGACCGATGAGGGACTTGCCCAGACTGAACAGGGCAGCGGTGATCAGCGCACCAACCCACACGTCCCGCCAGCGGATCGGAACATCCGGCACCCATTTGTAGATCACCGCAAACATCACGGTAATGAGCGCATAGGAGAGCACGGCGTTCAGCGTCTGGGCCAGCAGTAGGAAGTCGTCCCCCAGCCAGGGCGTCCACCACTTGCCCATCGCCGCCAACGCAGCACTGGCGACCATTGAGACCATCGACAAAAAGCCCAGGCCCATGATCAGGCCCAGCGACAGCAGTCGCCGCCGCACCACCGCCCAGAGGCTGTGCCACACCGGCACCGACTTGGGCGGCGGCACTTTCCAGATGCGGTTCAGCGAGTTCTGCAACTCCGCGAAGACCGAGGTGGCGCCGATGATCAGTACCACCGTGCCGATGATGGCCGCCCAGCCGCCCTCTTCCGGCCGATTGACGCGTTTGAGCAGGTCTTCCACCGCCATCGCGCCCTGCAGCCCGATGAGGTCGGAGAGCTGATCCATCACTTCGCCGCGGGCGGCCTGTTCACCGAACACCAGGCCCGCCACGGCAATCACGATCAGCAGCAGCGGGGCGATGGAGAACAGCGTGTAGTAGGCCAGCGCGGCGCCCATGCTGGGCACGTTGTCGTCGCTCCAGCCCTGAGCGGCTTCGGTGATCAGCTCGGCGGCTTCCTTGAGAGGAGTGGGCAGCTTGATGATGAGTCTCCTGATGTCGGCGTCATGAGCCACGAAGGCCCATCCACAGCAAGGGTAATACCTGAACCCATTCCCTGGGGCGCTCTCAGGAACGCGGATTGCGGGAGAAGCCCATGGAGTCCAGCCCCCCACGCCCGACCACATCCCAGGTGGCCTCTGGTCTATGGTCCGCGTTGTGGCCCTGGCGCTGGCGGGTGCTGCTGGCCATGGTGCTGCTGGTGGCGTCCAAGCTGGCGGCCGTCGGCGTGCCGGGGCTGCTCAAGCAGATCGTGGACCACCTCACCCCGCTGCCGGTCATGGCGGGCGCAGCGGGCGCCGCGGCGCCTGCCACCGCCCCGGGCGCAACTGCGGGTGAAGTCCTGACCGTCGCGCTGACCCTGCCCGTCTGGCTGCTGATCGGTTATGCGCTGCTGCGATATGCGAGCACCCTGTTCACCGAATTGCGGGACCTGGTCTTTGCGCGGGTCGGCAAGCAGGTGGTGAGCGGCTTCTCTGAGCGCGCCTTCGCTCACCTGCTGTCGATGAGCCCTCGCTTTCATGCACAGCGCAACACCGGCGCCCTGGTGCGTGAGGTGGAACGCGGCACCGGGGGTCTCGGCTATCTGCTGGGCGCTGGCGTGTTCACCGTCGTGCCGACCGCGGTGGAGTTTGCGGCCGTGCTGGTGGTGCTGCTGCACTACGGACTGAATTTTGTCTTCGTCATCAGCGCCAGCATGGTGCTGTACGCCGTGTGGACCGGCTGGATGACCCGTGCGCGTGTGGAGAAGCAGCGGGTGATGAATGCCTTCGACTCGCGGGCGCATGGCCTGCTGATCGACACGCTGCTCAATTACGACGCGGTGAAGTCCCATGGCCGCGAACAGTCGGAGCGTGCGCGGTATGGCAGCGTGCTCTCGGAGTTTGTGGAGGGTAGCGTCTCCAGCCAGAAGACGCTGTCTGCTCTGCATCTGGGCCAGGCCGGCATCATTGCAGCCGGCGTGGCCGGCGTCATGCTGATGGCAGGCCAGGACACTGTGCAAGGGCGCATGAGCATTGGCGATCTGGTGCTGGTCAATGCCTATCTCATCCAGGTCTTCCTGCCGCTGAACACGCTGGGCTTCGTCTTTCGGGAGACGCGGGACGCGCTGCTCAATACCGAGACCCTGTTCACCCTGCTCGACCAGCAACCGGACATCCAGGACGCGCCGGATGCCGCCCCGCTGGCCGGAGGGGACACCACCGTCCACTTCGAACACATCGACTTCGGATACGACCCACAGCGGCAGATCCTGCATGACCTCAGCCTGACCATTCCGCACGGCAAGACCTTTGCGGTGGTGGGCAGCAGCGGCTCGGGCAAGTCCACATTGGCGCGTCTGCTGATGCGCATGTATGACCCCGACCGTGGCCTCGTGCGCATCGGCCAGCAGGACCTGCGCCAGATTTCCCAGGATAGCCTGCGGCAGGTGATCGGGGTGGTGCCGCAGGACCCGGTGCTGTTCAACGACACCATCGCCTACAACATCGGCTATGGGAAACCCGGCGCCACTCGCGAGGAACTGGTGGCCGCCGCACGCGCGGCCCAGGCGGACGACTTCATCCGGCTGCTGCCGGAGCAGTACGACACCGTGGTGGGCGAACGCGGCTCGCGGCTGTCGGGCGGGGAGAAGCAGCGCATCGCGATTGCACGGGCCTTCCTGAAGAATCCGCCGATCATCGTGCTGGATGAGGCCACTTCAGCGCTGGACACCCGGGCCGAACGGGCCATTCAGGGCGCACTGGAGAATGTGGCCAAGGACCGCACCTCGCTCATCATCGCCCACCGGCTCTCCACCATCGTCGGCGCGGACGAGATCATCGTGATGGATCGCGGTCGCATCGCGGAACGGGGCCGCCATGACGACCTGCTGGCGCATCGGGGCCTGTATGCGCAGCTGTGGGAACTGCAGCGCCAGCAGCAGCAGGCCGAGACGCTGGAGCGGCGGCTGGCACAGCATCCGGTGAATCTGGCGGGCCTGCTCGTGCTCAGTCTGGACAGCCTGCGCGAGCAGCTGGTGGCGGCCGACACCGAGCTCTACACCGACATCGACCTGGACGTGGCCAGCATCGTCGGCGATGCGTCCCGCATGGCCCGCATCGTGCAGCTGATGTGCCAGCTCGGGCTGCATGGCGCCACCGGCGGCCGCATGGAAGCCCGGCTGGCGCGCGGGCTGATGGCCAGCTCGCTGACGATCGGCTATCACGGCCGGCTGGATCTGGAGCGGCAGGAGGCGCCGGACACGCTGGAGCTGCGCACGCTGGTCGCCGGGACGAACGGCCATCTGACGGTGCTCAAGGATCCGTTCGTCGGGGTCCAGCAATACCAGCTGGACTTCCCGCTGCCCGCCCTCGCCCCGGCGCCGCTGCCCACGGCCGTGGTCCAGGAGGTGATCCCCACCGAGACCGTGCCGCTGGACGAGCTGGTGGCCGCGCAGTCCCATCCATTGAGTGGATTGAACGTCATGTGCGTGGACGATGACGAGGACGCGCTCAGCTCGCTGGGCTTTTTGCTGGAACACGACGGCGCCCGCACCGAACGCATCAGCTCTGGGCATGAGGCGCTGTCCCGCCTGAATGCCCGCGCCACCGTCGACTGGCCGGATGTGCTGGTCTGCGACATCGCCCTGGGGCCGGAAGACGGCCATACCGTGGTGCGCAGCATCCGCACGCTCGAAGCCCAGCGGGAGGTGCCGCTGGATCAGCGCCTGCCCGCCGTCGCCCTGACCGGCATGGCGCAGCCGGAAGACCGCCTGCGGGCCCTGGTGGCCGGCTTCCAGCGCCACATGGCCAAACCGGTCAACCCCGATGAACTGGTGCGTGCACTGCGTCAATTGGCGCGGGTGCATGCATGACGAAGCTTTCCCATCACCGATCACCCCTCACGTCAGGAGTCCGCATGTCACTGTCTTCCACCGCTTCCGTGGGCACGGCATCCGCCGCGGCCGACGTCCCCGCCGGGTCCTCCTCGGGCCGGCAACTGTTCACCCTCGGCATCAATGCCAGCTTCCACGATTCCGCCGCAGCCCTGCTGCGCAATGGTGAAGTGCTGGCCGCTGCCGAGGAAGAACGCTTCACCCGCATCAAGCATGGCAAGCGCCCGGTGCCCTTCACCGCCTGGGAGCTGCCCTACAACGCCATTGACTACTGTCTGAAGGAAGCCGGCGTGACGCTGGCCGAGGTCTCGCATGTGGCCTACAGCTTCGACCCGCACCACTTCATCGGCGAGCGGGCGCCGGATCAGCGCTTCACCCTGCCACTGCGACCGTCGGACTTTGATCGTGGCGATTGGGAGAGCCCGTGGGATCCGCTGTTTGCGGCCTACATCCTGAATGCGCCGCGGCAGCTGACCGATGGGGTGCCGCATCACCTGCGCAAGCGCTTCACCGGCGTCAAGCATGACCGTGCGCCCTACCGCTGGCATTTCGTGCCGCATCACCTGTGCCATCAGGCGAGTGCGTTTCTGGCGGCGCCCTTTTCGAGCTGCGCGGTCATGACGCTCGATGGCCGCGGGGAGCATGCCTCCACCTGCTATGGACGCTATCGCAACAACCGCTATGAGGCGATGGGCGAAGTGAATGTGCCGCACTCGCTGGGCCTGCTGTATGAGCAGGTGACGTCTTACCTCGGGTTCCTGCACTCCAGCGACGAGTACAAGGTCATGGCACTGGCCGCGCTGGGCACGCCCCGCCATGCGGAGCTGCTCAAGTCGCATGTGCAGGTGATGCCGGACGGCCGGTATGAGATTCGTCCGATGGACCTGGAGAAGATGTTCGGCCCGCGTCGGGTGCCCGGCTCCGCGATGGCGGAGGGCTATCTGGACCTGGCGGCTTCGCTGCAGGAGGTGCTGGAAGACACCGTGCTGCGCATGGCCGGCTGGCTGCGCGAAGCCAGCGGCGAGGACCGGCTGGCGATGGCCGGCGGGGTGGCGCTGAATTGCGTGATGAATGCGCGGCTGCGGGACGCCGGCATCTTCCGAGAGGTGTGGGTCCAGCCAGCGGCTGGCGATGCCGGGACGGCCCTGGGCGCCGCCTTGTGGGTGGATGCGCGCGAGCGCCGACACGAGGTCGACACCAGGACCGCCGCCACCTCCGCCACCTTCGCGGCCTCGGCCACCCCCACGGCCTCGCAGCCCCCCATGCCGCGCGCCGAAGCCGCGGCCGTGGCCACCCTGACGCAGGCCTCGGGGGGCGAGGCCGAGGTCGAAGGGCCGCTGACCGGTGAGCGTGGCAGCTTTGCACTGGCCCCACGCGTCTGGTCAATGCAGCATGCCTACCTGGGCCCGGCGTTCACCGATGAAGAGATCGAAGCCCTGCTCCAATGGGCCCAGCTGGACTACCGGCGCTCGGAGAATGTGGCCGAGGACACCGCCCGCCTGCTCGCCGACCACAAGGTCATCGGCTGGTTCCAGGGCCGGATGGAATTCGGCCCCCGGGCCCTGGGCGCCCGATCGCTGCTGGCCTCGCCGATCGACCCCGCGATGCAGGCCCGTCTGAATGAGCTCAAGGACCGGGAGGATTTCCGCCCGGTCGCGCCCGCCATCAACCGGGAAGACCTGGCCGACTGGTTTGAACCGGCGGAGGCGAATCAGGGCGAGTCTCCCTTCATGCTGTTTGTGTATCGGGTCAAGGCCGGCTGCAGTGAGCGCATCCCCTCCGCCCTGCACACCGATCGCACCGCCCGGGTGCAGACGGTCGACAGCGCCACCAATCCGGTCTTTCACGACCTGCTGGCCGCCGTGGGCCGGCTCACCGGAGTGCCGGTGCTGGTAAACACCTCGTTCAATGTGCGAGGCGAGCCGATCGTCGGGTCGCCCAAGGCGGCGCTGGAGGCCTTCTTCAGCACACCGCTGGATGCGCTGGTCATCGGGTCGTTCATCCTGGAAAAACCGAAGCGCCGCGGCACGTGATTTGCCATCAAGGGCCTGTAGCAACCCCAAAGGAGACCCTATGGCAAGCACCACCATCTCGTCCGACCGCGTTGAAGGCACCAAGGTCTACAACGGCAATGGCGACAAGCTCGGCACCATCGACAACCTCGTCATTGACAAGCGTTCCGGCCTGGTCCGTTACGCGGCGCTGGAATTTGGCGGTTTCATGGGCATCGGCACCGACCGTTATCCCATCCCCTGGAACATGCTGAAGTACGACACCGGCCTGGACGGCTATGTCGTGCCGCTGCGTGAAGACCAGCTGGAGAAGGCGCCGAAGTACGCGCAGGCCGAACGTCCGGAATATTCAGACGACTATGGCCGCAAGATCTACGACTACTACGGTGTGGCGTGGATGTAAGACTCTGAAGCAAAACGCCTGGGGACGGTCCCCAGGCGCTGTGTGTTTGAGAATCCTGCAATGAAGAATCGCCCCCTCGGGGGCGATTTTCATGGGCGCTTCGCAGCACGCGGATGGACGGGGTGCTCGCGGCACCCAGTCATCGTCCGCCGCGTCAGTCTGCGGTGGGTGTCACGGAGGTCGTCGCCGAAGAGCCGGCCGACACGACGGGCTTGATCGCACCGGTTCCGACAAACCGCGCATATTCAGTGCGCGGCATCACTGCGCTCATGCGGTTGTCTTCGTCTTCCCAGCCGAGGGTGACGTCGTGATCCCCCACCGAGACCTTGATCGGTCCCTGCGGGATCTGCAGCATCGGGCCGTCGCCCGTGCGGTAGCAGACTTCACCACAAACAAAGGCGCTGTTGTCCAGCGGTTGATCGTCCACCTGCTGCATGGCGACCGAGGCGTTCAACACGGACTCGTCAGCGGGATGCTCGGGGGGCAAAGGGGGTCGGGCGCTCATGGCAAATCCTCCAGGTGATCGTCCTGTCCCAGGTCATCCAGAAACTGCCACAGGCGCAAAGCCAGAGCCGTGGCGGTGCAGGAAGCCAGCGTCATCAGCATCAACATGTCGTCCATGAAAGACCTCGTGTGTCGAGAGACATGAGGGCGGATGGCGCCGCACCACATGCCGAAGCTGGGGACTGGGGAACAGATCGGGTTGCGATGCACACATGGTGCCCGTCGCGACTGCGGCCCTCGAAGCGGCCAAGGCCGCAACCGGCTGTAGGTGCTCTCCCACAACCGAGACATCAAGCATCGGCGCCGGGTCGCTGAAGACCCCGGGCGCGCCGTGAAACCGATGCCATCCATCGGCAGCCTGAGTGCCGTACGGCGCCCTGGCCTGCCGCTTGCAAGGAAGAGGTGAAGCTGGCCCGTGTAGGACGAAACCGTACACCCACCGGTTCGCATGGCCGACAGCGCGCACCGAACTGCACCTATGGGCGTCGGAACTTCTGACGCCGATAGTTCACTCAAAGCTTCCCGCAAGGAGAATCCGATGAGCACCCTCAACATCTCCGCTGAAGACCTGCAGCACTATGAAGTGCGCTTCGAATCGCTGTTCGACCCGGGCCGCGCGATGTCCTTCCCGTGTGACCACGAAGGCCATGTCGATCTGGACAGCCTGCCCGCCCGGGCCCGTAACAACTACCTCTTCGCCCGCGCCATGGTGGGCAAAGATTACCTGCCGCCCCACGTGTTGAAACATTGATCGCGTCACAGGAGTGGCGTCGCGGTTTGACGCGAGTCCCAAACGCCAAGGCTCTGTCCTACAAACGGTTCGAGGCTTGTCTGACCTGAGAACAACGGCCCCTTCGCTACAGTGAACTCATTCCCACCCACACAAGGAGTTCACCATGAACTGGGACCGAATCGAAGGCAACTGGACTCAACTCAAGGGCAAGGTCCGCGAGCAATGGGGCAAGCTGACCGATGACGACATCGACGTGATTGCGGGCAAGCGCGAGCAGCTGTCCGGCAAGATCCAGGAGCGGTATGGCATTGCCCGCGATGAGGCGGACCGCCAGCTGGACACCTGGCAGAACAGCGCGGACGACCGCTGGTTGTCGTGATGGAACTTTGATCAAGCAGCTCCGGCTGCTTGTGTTTGATCAAGCAGCTCCGGCTGCTTGTGTTTGATCAAGCAGCTCAGGCTGCTTGAGCGAGCCAGCAATGGCCCGCTCTGCTCCCCACCCGCCTCACAGGCAATCGTGAGGCTGACGAGTCGGGTGGCGGGCAACAGGGAAGTCCCCTTCCCTCGCTCTTTGGTTTTTGCGTTTGACTTGTGACTCTCTCTGACTCTCTGACTGCATCCTCCCTGTTGCCGCGCGGCGTCTTCGGACCTGCGCGGCCTTTTTTTTGCGCAATCCGGGGAAGATCAAGGGGGAAGGTCAGGGAGAGAAATAGCCGCGTTTGAGCGCGATGGTGACCGCATGGGTGCGGTCATTGGCATTGAGCTTGGAGAGCACACTCTTCATGTGCATCTTCACCGTTTCCTCGCTCACCCCCAGCGCCACGCCCACCCGCTTGTTGGAGCGGCCTTCAGCGACCAGGCGCAGCACCTCGATCTCGCGCGGAGAGAGGCTGCCTTCGTTGTCCTCATCCAGCATGCGGGCGACTTCACCGGGGATGCATCGCTGGCCGTCGTGCACCACGCGGATGGTGTCGACCAGGTCCTTGCGCAGCATGCTCTTGAGCAGATATCCCATCGCGCCACCGGCCAGTGCACGACGCACCTGCACGTCGCCACGGTAGGTGGTCAGGATGATGATGCGGGCATCCGGAAACTCCTGCCGCAGCGCGGCCATGCAGTCGATGCCGTCCATGTCGGGCAGGCGCACATCCATCAGGGTGATGTCCGGGCGATGCTCGCGGAACCGGGCCAGCGCTTCCTGACCGCTGGCCGCCTCGGCCACGAGGCGCAAATCCGGCTCATCCTCCAGGGTGCCCGCGATGCCTTCGCGCAGCAGCGGATGATCGTCCACCGTCAGGATGCGGATGGGCGCCCCGCCTCGGACCGCCGCAGGCAGCCCCGCCTCGCCCGCAGCGATCCGGCTGGCGGGCGAATCTGACGTCTCAGTCGTCATGGGAGGGGGAAGCGGGGAAGGCAGATCGGCCATGCTGCGTACGATACCGGAACGGCAGGCATCATCGGTGGATGACCCTGTCGCGTCGATTCCCTGATGGAGTTAGGGGCTGACAGCTCAGCGGTGACAGTTCAGCAGTGAAGTTCACCGGGTGACGGACGGCGTCGCCTCTTCAAACCGGTTCACCCGGCGCAGCGGCTTGAACAGCACCGCCCAGGCGCTCACCACCCCCAGGGTGCACAGCGCCCCGGTCACCGCGGCGGGCACCACACCCAGCGCTGCCGCCGCGCTGCCCGCGCGGAACTCCCCCAGCTCATTGGAGGACCCGATGAAGAGCATGTTGACCGCGTTGACGCGTCCTCGCATGTCGTCCGGCGTCGAAAACTGCACCAGCGCCCCGCGAATGTAGACGCTGACCATGTCCGCCGCCCCCGCCACCATCAGCGCCGCAAAGGACAGCCAGAAGGTCGTCGACAAGGAAAACACCAGATTGGCCAGGCCAAAGATGGCCACCGCAATGAACATGGTGCGACCGACCTGCCGGTCGAAGGGCCGCATGCTGAGATACAGCCCGGCGCTGACCTCCCCCACCGCCATCGCGCTGCGCAGCGCCCCCAGCCCCTGCGGACCCGCATGCAGCACCTCGGCGGCATAGATCGGCAGCAAGGCCACGACGCCGCCCAGCAGCACCGCAAACAGGTCGAGCGAGATGGTGCCCAGGATGATCGGCCGGGTGCGGATGAAATGGATGCCGGCGCCGAAACGCTGCCAGATGTTGCCCTGGGTGGCGGCCAGGGAGACGGCCACCGGCCGCACCCGCACGCCCAGGACGAACAGCGCGGTGCCGAGCGCAAAACAGATGCAGCAGACGGCGAAGGTCAGCGGCGCGCCGCCCCAGGCGTAGAGCAGCCCACCGACCAAGGGACCGCCGATATTGGCCGCCCGCATCAGCATGCTGTTGGCGGCGATGGCCTGGGCGAGCTGCTCGCGCGGCACGACCTGCGGCAATAGGCTCTGCAGCGCCGGTCCGGAGAAGGCTCGGGCACAGCCAAACACCACCAGCACCGCATAGATGCCGCTCACGCCCGCATGGCCGTGCCCCGACAGCCACCACAGGCCGGCGCCGCACAGGCCGCTCAGACCCCAGCTGAACGCCAGGATGGGCTTGCGACTGAAGCGGTCGATCAGGTCGCCGGCAGGCAGCAGCAGCACCAGCATCGGGAGGAACTGGGCCAGCCCCACATAGGCCAGGGCCAGGGGCTGACGGGTCAGATCGTAGACCTGCCATGCCACCACCACCGCCTGGATCTGGCCCGCCAGCACCGCCAGCAGCCGCGCCGCCAGGAAGGTGGTGAAGGCCCGTTGGCTGAAGACGCTGCCGGAACCTGCAGGCTCGCCGGTCTGGGTGGGTTTGGCCGACACGTCAGAAACGTTGGACGAGGCAGATGCAGCCGGTCCGGACGACGGCGGCGTTGAAGAGGACGAAGGCACAGTCACGGCAGATCCACCCGGCAGGCTCTGGTTGGAGGAACCGGCCGCTGCGGCGGCGGGGCCGGAAGAGGACGAGTGTAGTCAGCGCTGCAGCACCGATGGATCGCCGCTCGCACGGCGGGCACAGGAGGGGTCGGGCGGCGCTGCGACGGCCGTTATCGCGCCGGTCGCTTCATATGGCAGGCCGTCTCCGGCAGCTCGGCCTGCGCCGCATCCAGGTAGCGCAAGGTCCTGAAGCCGTAGCCGGAGCCTTCGTTGTCGTGCGGCACGCCCGCCTCCCCGGCCCGGCGCATGATGCTCACATACAGCGGCTGCTGCAGCTGATGGTCCGCCGGACGCATCCAGCCCTGATGCGCCACGCCCAGCGCGCGCCCATCCAGCCGCAGGTTCTCCAGGGCCAGGGCCACGGCACGCGGCTCGTCCGTCCCGGCCTTTTCCATCGCTGCCACCAGCATCTCGACCATCAGCTGCATGCGGGCATGCAGGTAGTCGTCCTCCGGCTTCGGGAAGCGCTGGCGGAATGCCTTGTAGAAGCGCTCGGACGCCATGTCGCCCGCATTCGGATGCCATTCGGCCACCGCCAGCACCCGGTCCACGCCGGCTTCGCCCAGCACCCCCGGCACGCCGAGCGCATTGCCGTAGAAGGTGTAGAAGCGGGTGTTCAGGCCCAGATCCCGCGCGGATTTGATCAGCAGCGTCAGGTCATTACCCCAGTTGCCGGTCAGCACCGCCTGCGCACCGCTGCTGCGGATCTTGCTGGCATAGGGCATGAAGTCCTTCACCCGGCCCAGCGGATGCAGTTCGTCGCCCACGATCTCCAGGTCCGGTCGCCGCTGCGCCAGCATCGCCCTCGCCTGCGTGCGCAGATGCTGGCCGAAGCTGTAGTCCTGGCCGATGAGATAGAGCTTCTTGAGCTGCCGGTCCTGCGCAATCACTTCCACCAGCGCCGCCAGCCGCATGTCGGTATGCGCATCGAAGCGGAAGTGCCAGAAGCTGCACTGCGCGCCGGTCAGCACCGGGTCGACCGCCGCATAGTTCAGCAGCAACGCACGGTGGTCGGGGTCACGTTCGTTGTGACGCTCCAGGGCGCTGATCAGGGCGCTGGCCACCGCTGAGCTGTTGCCCTGCAGGACGACCTTCACCCCCTGGTCGGTCGCCGCGCGCAGCATGGAGAGGGATTCCTCGACAGAGCCCTTGCTGTCGTAGCGCACCACCTGAAGCGGACGCGCGCCGCCCGGCAGCTTCACCCCGCCACGGGCATTCACCCGTTCACTGGCCCAGATCAGATTGCGAAAGACCGCTTCGCCGCCATTGCCCAGCGGGCCGGAGAGGCCTTCGATGAGGCCGAGGCGGATGGTCGTCGAGGCAGGAGCCGTAGCCGTCGCTGCCGCCGTAGACCCGGCCGCCATCGCGATGCGGCCGGGGCCCAGCAACGCAAGCACAAGCGCCAGCAAGACTCCGGATTGGAAGACGCTGCCGGTCCCGCGACGGAAGACTACGCCCGCGTTCCGTCGGCCGCCCTTCCCGTCCATGCTTCGCTGGCCGGCGTGAGCGGCCTCACCTCGCGACACTTCAAACCCACGCCGCGTCTCGCGCCTGGCCATTCCCGGCCGCGCCACCCCATCCGTCACTTGCATTCCCCGATCAGATGGACGCCAGATCCCAGCGCGGTCGGACTTCAAAGCCGCCACCGCGTGTCAGTGCGCCCATGTCCCGCTGCAGCCGCAGCGCGGCCGCCAGCGCGATCATCGCGCCGTTGTCGGTGCACAGGTGCAGCTCGGGATAGTGCACCCGCACCTTGCGGCGCTCGCAGGCGGCATTCAGCTGCTCCCGCAGATGGCGATTGGCACCGACGCCACCGGCCACGACGAGACGCTTCAGCCCCGTTTCCTTCAGCGCCAGCATCGACTTCTTCACCAGCACTTCCACAATGGCCGCCTGCGTCGACGCGGCCAGATCGGCGCGCTGCGCTTCGGTGATGCCCCCTGGCTGCTGCTCGAGCTTGCGCACCTGCGTCAGCACCGCCGTCTTGAGTCCGGCGAAGCTGAAGTCGGGCTTGCCGCTGTGCAGCAGCGGACGCGGCAAGGCAAACGCATCGGGCTGCCCCTGCTCCGCCAGCCGCGACAGATGCGGCCCGCCCGGATACGGCAGGCCCAGCAGCTTCGCCGACTTGTCGAAGGCCTCACCGGCCGCATCGTCAATCGTCTCGCCCAGCAGTTCATAGCTGCCGACATCGTCCACCCGCATCAGCTGGGTATGGCCGCCGGACACCAGCAGCGCCACGAACGGAAACTCCGGCGGATCGGCGGAGAGGAACGGCGACAGCAGATGCCCTTCCAGGTGATGCACGCCCAGCACCGGACGGTCCAGCGCTGCGCCCAGAGACGCCGCCACGCCCGCGCCGACCAGCAGCGCTCCGGCCAGTCCCGGCCCCTGGGTGTAGGCGACAACGTCGATGTCCTGCAGCGACAGGCCCGCGCCGGCCAGCACCTCGCGGGTCAGCGGGAGCACGCGCCGGATGTGGTCGCGCGAGGCCAGCTCCGGCACCACGCCGCCATAGGCCTGATGCATGCTGATCTGGCTGTGCAGCGCGTGCGAGAGCAGGCGCGGCACGCCGTCGCCGGAAGCGTCCACCAGGGCCACGCCGGTTTCGTCGCAGGAAGATTCAATGCCGAGGACGCGCATGGACGATCCGGGGATCAGTGGTTTTCCTTGGCGTGATTGATCGAGTACTTCGGGATCTCGACCGTCACCGGCGTGTTGGACAGGATGGCCTGGCAGGACAGACGCGAATTGGGCTCCAGGCCCCAGGCGCGGTCCAGCATGTCTTCTTCGTTCTCTTCCATCTCGGAGAGGGACGAGAACCCCTCCCGCACGATCACGTGACAGGTGGTGCAGGCGCAGACCTGGTCACAGGCGTGTTCGATCTCCACGCCGTTGTCCAGCAGCGCCTCGCAGATCGTGGTGCCGGCTGGCGCTTCCAGGGTGCGGCCTTCCGGCGCGTATTCGGGATGGGGGAGGATCTTGATGATGGGCATGGGGGTTCCTTGGGGCGCGGGGGCTGCCTGGGTCAGACCGAATCGATGCTGCGGCCGGTCAGGGCCTGCTGGATACCGCGGTTCATGCGGGCGGCGGCGAAGCCTTCGGTGCCCTTGGCCAGCGCCTCGA
>CBIHOT010000013.1:0-117631 GCA_966211495.1 uncultured Roseateles sp.
CCGGTGCAGAACATGCTGATGGCCGGCGACCTGGACATGGGCCATGCCCGCGCCCTGCTGTCGCTGGACGGTGCGCATCAGATCACCAGCGCCACCGAGATCGCCGCGAAGAAGCTCAGCGTGCGAGAGGCCGAAAAGCTGGTGCAACGCCAGCAGGCCTCCGCGGGCCGGCAAGCCCCCTTGCTGCGCGTCAAGAGCGACAAGAGCCGCGATGTGTTGCGGCTGGAAGAAGAGCTGTCCGATCTGCTCACCGCCCAGGTGGAAATCCGCGTCAAAAAGAAGACGAAGCGCGGCGAGCAAGGTGAAGTCGCCATCAGCTTCGGTTCGCTCGACGAGTTGAACGGCTTGCTGCAAAAGCTGCGCGGGTCCAACGGCGCAGACTGAACACAGGGCTGGCGCCTGCCGCGGCGCCTAAGCCCCGGGAAATACCCCAAGCCCCCCTGAGTCAACGGGGAAGAATGCACGCCGTTGTAGGTGTGGGGTCACCTGTTGCTATCGCAGATCGTCGCTGATGGGCGTAGCATCAACCGGACAAAGCCTCATCGCCAGTGCAGGCTTCATGCAGAGTGCGCAGCAACTCATGAGGCTTTGGTCCAGCATGGGGTGCCTGTTTGCCGTACCGTAGAACCCACAAGGAAATCTGCTGTGACGGCGGGCCGGTTTGAGGTAGTGTTGAAGTGAGCGCACTGATGCACATGGACAAGATGGCTTCCCGCATCGATGCACGCATGATTCGTTGAGATTGCTGATCCACGCTGAGCTCGGAAAGCTCTGATGACGCCTTGAGTCACGGACGTCGCCAGAACTTCCTGGACGATGCGGGCCCCGCCGGGCTACGCCTCGCCTCCCAAACGACTAACTGTTGGAGGTCAGCATGGATGTGATCAGCCATTTCGCGGCACGATACGAACGGAGCAAGGTCGAAGAGCTCACGCTGGAGGAATACCTCCAGGAGTGCAAACGCAATCCACTCGCTTACGCCACCGCTGCCGAGCGCATGCTCAAGGCCATCGGTGAGCCGCAGATGATGGACACGCGCAACGACCCGCGTCTGTCCCGTATCTTCCAGAACAAGGTCATCAAGATCTACCCGGCCTTCGCCGAATTCTTCGGCATGGAAGACGCCATCGAGCAGGTGGTGAGCTACTTCCGGCATGCGGCGCAGGGCCTCGAAGAGAAGAAGCAGATCCTTTATCTGCTGGGGCCGGTGGGCGGCGGCAAGAGCTCCATCGCCGAGCGGCTCAAGCAGTTGATGGAGCATGTGCCCTTCTATGCATTGAAGGACTCCCCAGTCAATGAATCTCCGCTCGGACTCTTCGACCCGGTCGAGGATGGACCGCTGCTCGAGCGTGAGTACGGCATCCCGCGCCGCTATCTCAACCGCATCCTCAGCCCCTGGGCGGTGAAGCGTCTGGATGAGTTCGGCGGGGACATCCGCAAGTTCAAGGTGGTCAAGCGCCACCCCAGCGTGCTCAAGCAGATCGGCGTGGCCAAGACCGAGCCGGGGGACGAAAACAACCAGGACATCAGCTCGCTGGTGGGTAAGGTCGACATCCGCAAGCTGGAGACCTATGCCCAGGACGATCCCGATGCCTACAGCTATTCCGGCGGTTTGTGCCTGGCCAACCAGGGCCTGCTGGAGTTCGTGGAAATGTTCAAGGCACCGATCAAGGTGCTGCACCCTCTGCTGACCGCCACTCAAGAAGGCAACTTCAAGGGGACGGAAGGGTTTGGGGCGATTCCGTTTGACGGCATCGTGCTGGCCCACAGCAATGAAAGCGAGTGGAAGAGCTTCCGCAACAACAAGAACAACGAAGCCTTCCTGGACCGCATCTACATCGTCAAGGTGCCTTACTGCCTGCGGGTCAGCGAGGAGGTGAAGATCTACGAGAAGCTGATCCGCAACTCGTCCCTGGCGGAAGCCAAGTGCGCACCGGGCACGCTGAAGATGATGGCGCAGTTTGCGGTGCTGACGCGGCTGAAGGAACCGGAGAACTCCAGCATCTTCAGCAAGATGCAGATCTACGACGGCGACAACCTCAAGGACACCGATCCCAAGGCCAAGTCGCTGCAGGAATATCGCGACTACGCCGGCGTGGATGAAGGCATGGCCGGCATCTCCACACGGTTTGCCTACAAGATCCTCTCCAAGGTCTTCAACTTCGATTCCACCGAAGTGGCCGCCAATCCGGTGCACCTGATGTATGTGCTGGAACAGCAGATCGAACGCGAGCAGTTCACGCAGGACGCGGAGCAGAAGTTCATCGGCTTCATCAAGGAAGTGCTGGCGCCGCGGTATGCCGAATTCATCGGCAAGGAGATCCAGACCGCCTATCTGGAGAGCTACAGCGAATACGGCCAGAACATCTTCGACCGCTATGTGACGTATGCGGATTACTGGATCCAGGACCAGGAATATCGAGACACCGACACCGGGGAAGTGTTCGACCGCTCGGCCCTGAATGCGGAGCTCGAGAAGATCGAGAAGCCCGCAGGCATCAGCAATCCGAAGGATTTCCGCAACGAGATCGTCAACTTCGTTTTGCGGGCCCGCGCGAACAACTCCGGCAAGAACCCGGCGTGGACCAGCTATGAAAAGCTGCGCACGGTGATCGAGAAAAAGATGTTCTCCAACACCGAGGAACTGCTCCCGGTGATCAGCTTCAATGCCAAGGCCAGTGCGGACGAAGCGAAGAAGCATGAGAACTTCGTGCAGCGCATGGTGGACAAGGGCTACACGCCGAAGCAGGTGCGCCTGCTCTGCGAGTGGTACCTCCGAGTCCGCAAAAGCAGTTGACCCCCCCTACTCGCTTCGCGAGCCCCCCAGGGGGCGCGCCCGAGGGCCTGGCAGAGCCAGTTCCCTGGGCGCCGCTGGAGGGGGGCGGGCGCGGGGCGCCGCCCATGCCGGGCCTCGGGAGGTGTGGCGGCGCTGGGTGACGTAGCTTGTGCGGTGAGAGTCCTTCCAAAGGTTGTTTATGGCACTGCAACAGATCATCGACAGACGGCTTTCGGGAAAGAACAAATCGATCGGGAATCGGGAACGCTTCCTGCGCCGTTATCGCGACCAGATCCGCGATGCCGTGCGTCGGGCCGTCGACCAGCGCGGCATCCGGGATATGGAGCGCGGGGAAGATGTGCACATCCCCAAACGCGATCTGAAGGAACCCGTGTTCAGCCATGGCGACGGGGGCACCCGCGAAGTGGTGCGGCCCGGCAATACCGAACACATCAAGGGCGACCGGGTCCCGAAGCCGCAAGGCGGCGGACAGGGCCAGGGCGGTGGCCAGGCCAGTGATTCCGGTGAAGGCGAGGACGACTTCGTTTTTCACCTGAGCAAGGAAGAGTTCATGCAGGTCTTCTTCGAAGATCTGGCCCTTCCCAATCTCGCTCGCACCACACTCGCCGAAACACCGGAATACAAGACGGTGCGCGCCGGTTATGTCACCGACGGCACCCCCACCAATCTCCATGTGGTGCGCTCGATGCGCGGTGCCCTGGGACGTCGCATCGCCCTGGGCATGGAAAAGCGGCGCGAGCTGCATGAGCTGGAAGCGCGCCTGGAAACTCTGAAGCTGGAGGATGCGACCAAGCCCGACGTCAAGGCGCTGCTCGCCGAAACCGAGGCCCACATCCTGCTGCTGCGCCAGCGCATCGCGGCCATCCCGTTTCTCGATCCGATCGACCTGCGGTTCCGCAATCGGGTCAAGGTGCCTCAACCCACCACCCGGGCGGTGATGTTCTGCCTGATGGACGTCTCCGGCTCGATGGACGAAAGCCGCAAGGACCTGGCCAAGCGCTTCTTCATCCTGCTGTATCTCTTCCTCACCCGCCACTACGAAAAGATCGACGTGGTCTTCATCCGCCACCACACCCAGGCCCAGGAGGTGGATGAGCAGAACTTCTTCCACGCGACCGAGACCGGCGGCACGGTGGTGTCTTCCGCCCTGGTGCTGATGGAGGAAATCATCCGCGCCCGGTATCCGGCCAACGAATGGAACATCTACGGCGCACAGGCGAGCGACGGAGACAACTGGCATCACGACAGCGGCCGCTGCCGCGAATTGCTGGCGGACAAGATCCTGCCGCTGTGCCGTTACTACGCCTATGTGCAGGTCGCCGAGGCCGAGCAGAACCTCTGGGAGGAATACGCCCGGCTGGCCGAGGAAGATCCCCACTTCGCCATGCGCAAGGCGGTGGAGGTGTCGCAGATCTATCCGGTCTTCCGGGATCTCTTCAAGAAGGAGGGGGTCAGCGCATGACGACCCCTGTCCCCACGACGCAAGCAGACCCGACGACCCGGCCCCTGGAGGATGATTCCATGAGCAGCATCGAGAATCGACGGATGGTGAGTGCCGGTCTCAGTGAGGCCGAATATGGCGGGCGGCGCAGCAAGCCACCGCTGGCCAAGATGAAACCCCTGGTCCGGCGTCCCGAGCAGCCGCTGCCCTCGCCCAGCGACTGGACCTTCGAGCTCATCGAGCAGTATCACGACGTCATCCGACAGACCGCGGAGCGTTATGGGCTGGACACCTACCCCAACCAGCTGGAGGTGATCACCGCCGAGCAGATGATGGATGCCTATGCCTCCGTCGGCATGCCGGTGAATTACCGCCACTGGAGTTATGGCAAGGAATTCATCGCCACCGAACGCCATTACAAGCGCGGCCAGATGGGATTGGCCTATGAGATCGTCATCAACTCCGATCCGTGCATCGCCTACCTGATGGAGGAGAACACGCTGGCCATGCAGGCGCTGGTGATTGCCCATGCCTGCTACGGCCACAACAGCTTCTTCAAGAACAACTACCTGTTCCGGATGTGGACCGATGCGTCGTCCATCATCGATTACCTGGTCTACGCCAAGAACTATGTGGCGGACTGCGAGCAGCGTCATGGCCTGGATGCGGTGGAAGCCACGCTGGATTCCTGCCACGCGCTGATGAACCACGGCGTCGACCGCTACCGCCGCCCGGCCAAACTGTCGCTCGCGCAGGAGCAGGCCATGCGCAAAGACCGTGAGGCCTATGCGCAGCGCCAGGTCAACGACCTCTGGCGTACCCTGCCCCGCCGACAGGAAGATGAAGCCAAGGCCGAAGAGAAGCGCCGCTTCCCGGATGAGCCGCAGGAGAACCTGCTGTATTTCATCGAGAAGAATGCGCCGCTGCTGGAACCCTGGCAGCGCGAGATCGTGCGCATCGTCCGCAAGATTGCGCAGTACTTCTATCCCCAGCGCCAGACCCAGGTGATGAACGAAGGTTGGGCCACCTTCTGGCATCACCGGCTGCTCAACACCATGTATGACGACGGCTATCTGTCGGACGGCATGATGATCGAATGGCTGAAGTCCCACACCAACGTGGTGGCGCAGCCGCCGATGTCGCAGATCAACCCTTATGCGCTCGGGTTTGCGATGTACACCGACCTCAAGCGCATCTGCGAGCAGCCCACCCCGGAAGACCGCGAATGGTTCCCCAGCATCGCCGGCACCGAATGGCTGCCCACGCTGGACCATGCCATGCGCAACTTCAAGGATGAGAGTTTCATCGCCCAGTACCTCAGCCCCAAGCTGATGCGGGACTTCCGCCTCTTCTCCATCCTCGACGATGAGAAGCTGTCGGAATACGAGATTTCCGCCATCCACGACGAGTCGGGTTATCAACATGTGCGGCAGGCGCTGTCACGCCAATACGACCTGTCGACCCGAGAACCCAACATCCAGGTGTGGAATGTGAATCTGCGGGGCGACCGATCGCTGACGCTGCGTCACACCCAGCATCTGGACCGGCCGCTGCATGACGAAGCCCAGGAGGTGCTCAAGCATGTGGCGCGCCTCTGGGGCTTTGGCGTGCACCTGGAAAGCGTCAATGGTCGCGGGGATGTGACCCGCCGCTGGAGCGTGCCGGCGCCGCAGCACTGACGCCAGGGTTCAGTCCAGCGCGAAGATCTTGCCGGGGTTCATGATGTTGTGCGGATCCAGCGCCCGCTTCAGGGCCTGCATCTGCGCCACGGCACCGGCACCGGCCTCTTCCAGCAGGAAGGCCTGCTTGTGCAGGCCGATGCCGTGTTCGCCGGTGCAGGTGCCCTCCAGCTTCAGAGCCCGCGCCACCATCTGTGCGCTCAAACGCTCCGCCACGGCACGTTCTTCCGGTTGCGCCGGGTCGATGAGGTAGCCCATGTGGAAGTTCCCATCGCCCACATGGCCGACGATGAAATAGGGCAGGCCGCTGGCTTCCACTTCGTCCACCGACGCCTGGATGGACTCCGCCAGCCGGGAGATCGGCACGCAGGTGTCGGTGGTGACACAGCGGCAGCCCGGACGCATCTGCAGCGCAGACAGATAGGCGTGGTGGCGGGCCGTCCACAAGCGGGTGCGGTCCTCTGGCGTGGTGGCCCATTCAAAATCAGTGCCGCCCAGTTCCCGGGCCAGCTCCTGCACCGTGGTGGCCTGCTCCTGCACACCGGCTTGCGAGCCGTGGAACTCCATCAGCAGCATCGGTGATTCGGGCAAGGACAAGCGGTCATGCCGATTCACCGCCCTCACCGCATGGGCATCAAGCAGCTCACATCGCGCAATCGGCACGCCCATCTGGATGATGGCGATGGTGGTGCGCACCGCTGCATCAATGCTGGGGAAGGAACACACTGCCGCGGACACGGCTTCGGGGAGCGGATACAGCCGCAGCGTCACCTCGGCAATGACCCCCAGCGTGCCTTCGCTGCCCACATACAGACGCGTCAGGTCATAACCCGCGCTGCTCTTGCGTGCGCGCGTGCCGGTGCGGATCACCTCTCCCTGCGCCGTCACCACAGTCAGACCCAGCACGTTCTCCCGCATCGTGCCGTAGCGGACCGCATTGGTGCCGCTGGCCCGTGTGGCGGCCATGCCGCCCAGCGACGCATCCGCGCCAGGATCGATCGGGAAGAACAGACCCAGGTGCCGCAACTCGGCATTGAGCTGGTGGCGGGTGACGCCGGCCTGAACGGTCACCGTCAGGTCGTCGGCGTGGATCTCGAGGATGCGGTTCATCCGCGAAACGTCCAGGCTCACACCCCCCTGCACTGCCAGCAGATGGCCTTCCAATGAGGTTCCAGCGCCGTAGGGAATGACGGGCACCTGGTGGGCATGGGCAAGCGCCAGAACGGCGGCAATGTCCTCATTGCTGTCGGCAAAGACCACCACATCGGGTGGGTCGACATCGAACGGAGATTCGTCGCGACCATGCTGTTCACGCAGGGCCAGTGCCTCGCTGCAGCGGCTGCCGAAACGCGCCTTCAGGGCCTCGCGCATGACAGCGGGCACCGGTCTGTGGGTCAGCGAGGCCCATGGGTCTTGGGGCGCATCAAATACGTGCGGCGCATTCATCAGACTCTCCTGCAACGGCTCGACCGGACGGGCTGGAAGGGCCATTGTAGGAAGCTGGCCTCGGCGCGCTGCTCCGTGATCAACCCGACGCTTGTCATGGTGCCGCAGGAGTGACAGCATCCCCACTACGGTCACCGCGAAAGGAGTTCCCTCATGTCCTCCTCCGTTCCCTCCACCGTCCTGCCGTCCTCCGTGCCACCCGGCACCCTGACCGGATCGTCGGCGCAGACGCTGTGGATGTCCGCCGATGTGGTCTGGACGATCTTTTTCGTCCTGCTGGCCTTGTCGCTGCTGGTCTCGCTGCGCTTTGACTGGCTGCGCGTCTGGTGGGTCGACCAGTGGCGGCATCTGACCGGCGCCGACGAAGCCGAAGACCGTCTGAGTGCGACAGTCTCTCTGCCACAGTCGCGCCGCTCGGGCGGCCCGTCCAGCCATACGTCTGCCCAAGCGCAAACCCATGGCCATAGCCATGGCCACGCGCCAGCACCCTCGCCGCGCATGCACAGGCACCGGCCCACCGGCCTGCCGGGGCAGCCAGGCCCCATCAGTCCGGCGGAGGCGGTGGGCCGAGCCCTGCGGCCTGCGGCCCACCCTTCCCTGGGCCAGCGACCGCTGTTTCATCGGACCGGACGAAGGCACTGAGCGGGGGCTTGCGTTCTGCGGCAAGATGGCGGGCTTTGCAGCCTCTGACGCAGACGCATCCATGGCCAACCGACTCTCTCAAATTGCCACCCGCACCGGCGACGACGGCACCACCGGTCTCGGCGACGGAACCCGTGTCCCCAAGGACCACCTGCGTGTGCAGGCCATGGGGGATGTCGACGAGCTGAATTCCCAGATCGGCGTGTTGCTGGCGGAGCCTCTGCCGGACGATGTGCGGGAGCTGCTGGTCGTCGTGCAGCATGAACTGTTCAACCTCGGCGGTGAGTTGTGCATGCCCGGCTACAGCCTGCTGAAAGACGGCGCGGTGCTGCAACTGGATCAGGCGCTGGCCGACTACAACGCCACCCTGCCCCGCCTGGCGGAATTCATCCTGCCGGCGGGTACTCGCAGCGCGGCGCTGGCGCATGTCTGCCGCACCGTGGCCCGCCGTGCGGAACGGGCGGTCGTGACCCTGGCCCAGCAGGAGACGATCAACCCGGCGCCTCGTCACTATCTGAATCGCCTGTCCGACTTGCTGTTCGTACTGGCCCGTGTGCTCAACCGCGCGAACCTGGACGGCAAGGGCGGCGACGACGTCTACTGGAAGAGCGAGCGGCTGGCGAAATACGCGGCCGATCAGGCTGCGGAGGAAGCGGTGGACGCGTCATCGGCCGCCACCGAATCTGCCGGCTCGACGCCAGCCACCAAAGACTCCACAGGCGGCTGATCAGCCAGTCAGTCTCAAGCGGCCGCGCGCTCAGGCCCCCAGCGCCGCCACCGCGCTGCGCAGCCGCTGCGCATAAGCCTCCTTCAGCGTCGGCGGCGACACCACCTCCACCTGCCCGGCATGTCGCAGCAGGTCCATCAGCAGCTCGGTGGCATCCACAAACGGAATCTCCAGGCGCCAGCGCCCATCCGGCAACCATTCACTACGCTGGGACGGATGCCATTCCTCGCTGGCGACCCACGGCGCCGCACTGTCACTGAAGATCAGGGTGGCCCATTGCGGATCGCCGCCGGCAAAGATGCCATAGCCCTGGTCCAGTTCCTCTTCCAGCTGCGGCAGCGGCAGGCTGTGAAGCGCCGCGCCTTCCACCGGCTCGGCCTGCTCCATCGCATCCAGTGCGAACCGGCGCATGCCCTGGCTGCCGTGGCACCACGCATCGAGGTACCAGGTGTTGCGGTAGTGCACCAGCCGCTGTGGTGACACCTCCCGCTCACTGACCGCGCCGCCCCCCGCCCCGCGCTTGCGATAGCGAATGCGCAGCCGCTGGCGCTTCACCACCGCACTGCCCACCGTCTCGAAATGCTCGGACGCCACCCGGCGCCTCGCGGTCGAGATCAGCTTGATGCGCCGGGTCATTTCCTGCGCCTGCTGGCCTTCCCCGCCCAGCATGCCCAGCAGCTTGTCCAGCATCGGTTGCAGATGGCGGTTGAGCAGGCCGTTGTCGTCCAGGCTGGCCATCAGCTGATGCATGGTCAGCAGGGCATGCAGTTCTTTCTCGCTGAACCAGACGCCCGGCAGTTCATGCCGTTGCCCGCGCCACTGTTCGCCGAAGCGGTAACCGTTCTCCGCCGCGTCGTATTCGATCGGCGCATCCATCCGCTCACGCAGGTACTGCAAGTCCCGTTTCAGCGTCGCCGGGGACACCTCCAGCGCCTCCCGCAGTTCCGCAAAGCTGACGCATCCACGGCTGCGGATCAGCATTTCGATCTTGTAGAAGCGCTCGGTACGGTCCACGGACAACTCCTTGCGTTCAGCGTCCCCAAGGACGCACAGGGCGGCAACGGACCGGGCCCCAAAAAATCTTCAGATTTTTTTGAAGCGGATCCAGGTGGCTCATTCTATGAGCTACCTAACCCCCACACTGGATGCAAGCCTGAACCCTGACCCTTTCAAGGAGCGTCCCATGGTTGCTACCGTTCAACGACCCCAGCATGACACCTCGGTCCAGCAGTTGCCGTTGCCGATGGCCACGGAAGGCCTCGCGCCGGTCGCGGGACGCTCCAGCCATGAGCGTCTGGGATTCGAGCTCGGCTGGGACTATGCGCACCATGGCCTGACGCCGCCGGTCGAGCAGCTGTTCAACCAGTCGCCGCTGCATCAGGGCTGGCAACTGGGCCGCGCCACCTTCGGCGGCCGCACCTTGCGCACCCATCGCCACACCCAGCTGTGGCTGGCGCTGCGCCTGCATGCGTGGGAACGTGGTCGTCAGTTCGAAACACTGCTGGTGACGCCCAACTATCTGCAGCAGCTGGACACCACCCACTGCCCGATCAGCCGCCAGCCCTTGAATGACCTGCCGCAGGATCCGCATCAGCGCAGCGTCGACCGTGTCCGCAATGATGCCGGATATGCCGCCGGCAACCTCGCAGTCATCAGCCGGGCGGGCAACACCGCCAAGGCGGACCGAAGCTGGCAGCAGGCCTGGGCGATGGCGCAGAGCCTGCGTCAGGGTCCGATGACCATGGCCGGCGGGCTCGACGCCGCCGCCTGGGAACGCATGGCCGTGCTCACCAGCTACGTGTCGGAAGTGCCGCATGACCTGGCCGCCCAGCTGCCGATGCTGGTGCTGCCGCCCAACCGCCTGCGGCTGTTCAACCCCATCCAGGCCTTGCAGGCGCTGGTGACCCGTCAGTTGGCCACCCCGGGCTGGAGTCATCGTCTGCATCGTCTGGAAGCACTGCTGAGCGATGAAGCCCGGGCTGACTTCGCCCGCTTCGTGATGGCACTGGTGCCCCGGGTCCTGCCCTCACAGTCCCTGAGCGATCCAATGGCCATCCGCTGGGCCCTGGAAGATGCATGGCGCGACCCGCTGCTGCAAAAGCGCTGGACACGTTTTGCGATGCGCATCACCGCCCAGCAGGCGGAACAGCTGGTGCAACGCGCTGCCAGCAAGCGCCTGAGCACGATGCATGTGCAGAGCCATGGCGCGGCGGCCACGGACGGCTGGGCGCTGGAGCGTCAGGGCTACCGCGAAGCGGCATAACGCGAAATCGAGCGGTGCGAACGGATCAGCTCGGCAGGCCCGGGTTGATCTTTTCCATTTCGCCGGTCTGATCTTGCAAGGCCACGTGGTAGCCCCGCTCACGGAACCAGTTCGCCCAGTGCGTCGCCAGGCGTTTCTCCGGCAGCCAGGGGCCGGTGCGGTCGACGTGAATGCGGTTTCCGCGGCGTTCATAGAACACCACGCGCCACATGTTGCTGGGGATGCGATTCTGGAAGCTGCTGCTCATAAGCGAGCGCGCAATTTAGCAAAGCAGCTGGGCGCGCTGGCTTGGGGTCAACACCCGGTACCACGAAGAAACATCCACGACCGTGCACAGTTCGCGCAGTTCACGCGGTCCCCGGCCGGAACCCGCCGACCAGGCGAGCAAGTCCTGACACCCGGTAATGATCCAGCGTGCCTCCCCCTGACGGGCCAATTGAAGCAAGGGCAGGCGCGTTGGGTCCAAGCCTTGTGCAGACAACCGGGGGCTCGCCTCGGTCCGTACCGCCTCGACATAAGGCAGGTAGTCCGCGAGCAACTCTTCGCGCTCATCGGTCGACAGGCCCAGCGGCGGATAGGCCAGCGCGCGCATCAGCTGCGCCGCGCTTTCGGCACTGAGCAGCGGACGGAGGACGCCCTGCTGCCACGCACCTCGCAGTTGCCGCGAATGCTCGTCAGACCGCAGCAGCGTGCGCAGCACAAGCGCCGGGTCCAGCACCACACGAACGGCGGAAGACGGACGGGAACGACTCATGCGGCAGAACGGCGGCGGGGCTTGGTGACGGACGTCCGAGCCGCGGTGCTCTTCGCTCGAGTGGCTTTCACAGCCTTCACCGCCGCCTTGGAATTCTTGGCCGCCTTGACCGACTTCTCCGCAGATGCCACGTCGACCGCCTTCACAGACTTCCTACCCGAGGCCCGGGCCTTGGCAGTCGTATCAACGCTGGCCTTCGTCGGTTTCTGCGCAGTCTGCGCCTTCACCGACTTGCGCGCCGCACGCGCCGGGCTTGGTCCGTCCACCGCCCAGCTCAGTGCCTGCGCCAGCACGTCATCCCCGAGATCCAGCTCCGCAAGCTTGGCCCGCACCGCGTCGCCGCGCTGGATGCGCACCGGCGTCAGCACCACCTGGCCGGACTGCACCTGCACCTCGAAGTACTGCACCGGGCCGAGGCTGTCCGTGACGCTCTTGGGCAGCGTCAGTTGATTCTTCGAAGTGAGCTTGGCCAGCAAAGGGAACTACCAAAGTTGAAAGCGAGCCCGGCCGAACCCGTGAGGGCGCGGCAAGGGCTCGCTGAAGGAAGGGAACGCGTGACGGGAACCGCTCAGATGAGCGAACGATGCAGACGCATCTGCTCCAGTGACTTGCCTTCGACGTCGACCGCCTTGACGCTGTCCGCCTCGGGGCGGAAGCCGGCGATCTCGAAGAAACGAATGGCGCGGGTGTTGTTCTTGTAGGTCCAGAGCGTCACTCGCGTGCAGCCCTCTTCCTGCAGACCTTCCTGCGCGGCTTCGACCAGCGCCTGTCCGACGCCCTTGTCCCAGTGGGCAGGAGCGGCGTACATGGCCCAGATCTCACCCGTCGTGGAGGGCGTACCCTTGTCACGCGAGCGATCGAAACCGACAAAACCCATCACTTCATTGTCCAGATGCGCGACCAGCACTTGCGGCTCGCACATGTTGATGGCCTCACGCCAATACGCTTGACGCTGAGCCACGGACAAACCATTCAAGGCTGCATCGGGCCAGAAGTCCTTGTAAGCGTCCTGCGCAGAGGCAACCTGGATCTGGGCGATGGCCTTGGCATCACGCAACGTGGCCGGGCGAACCTGAATACTCGACATACCTGAGAACAAACGCAAATCGGGGAAAGCGCAAGATTGTCCCAGCCTATGAGGCGAAACAGGCATCTTGACAGTAAATGATTTGCTGACCTGCATTTTGATGGTCACCGAAGCGGTGTTCATCAGCAGATCAGCGCGAGGGTCGTGGTGACACGCACAGGGCAAAGCGCGCGCCTCCAACGTTCAATACCGGTTCACTCCACCAGCGACACCTGCTGATGTCGCCTCATGTCGCGCACAAAGCCCGTCACTGCCTTGGTCCACATGGGCCGCGCCACCGCTTGCAATCGCAGCATCAGCTCATGTTCGACATTCAGTTCACCGAGCGAGTCGGCGAGTTCCGCGGCAATGTCACGCTGCATGCGCTGCACCAGTTGCGCGGTGGTCATGGCATCGGCCAGCGCCCGGTGGGCACGACCGTTGTCCGGCAGCTGGTGGTAGCGGGCCAGCGTGCCGAGTTTGCAGTTGGGGGATTCGGGGTAAAGCCGGCGAGCCATCTTCACGGTACAGACGAACTCCGGCGTGTACTTGGACACCAGCGTCTCATCCGCCCGCGCCAGCTCCGCCATCCAGAAACCCCGGTCGAAGGCCGCATTGTGCGCCACGAAGCCGCATCCGTGGGTGAAAGCCGCAACTTCCCGCATCACGACGGCCGCATCCGGCGCATCTTCCACCATCTCGTTGCTGATGCCGGTGAGCCGCTCGATCATCGGCGGGATCCAGGCGCCAGTGTTCATCAGGCTCTGGTAGTGACCGACGATCTCCCCGTCCTTGAGCAGCACCGCAGCAATCTCCGTGGCACGGCCTCCGCCTTGCGGCGAATGTCCGGTGGTTTCGAAGTCGATGACGGCGAAGGTTCGATTCATGTCGGGTGTGACGGGGGCAGGCGGGCGTTCGCGGTTGATGGCGGGTGACGAAACTGGTCAGAGGTTGGCAGGCGGGACCGGGTACTTCACAGCGTTGAGACGGATCTTTCGCTCCACCGCCTGCGCCACGTCGACGCCACTGCGGTCGGCGATCTGCAGCAGGTACATCAGGACATCGGAGATCTCTTCGCCCAGATGCACCCGGGTCGCCTCGTCCAGCGCCACCGATTCTTCCGGCGTCTTCCACTGGAAGATTTCGACCAGTTCAGCCGCCTCCACCACCAGCGCCATGGCCAGGTTCTTGGGGGTGAGGTAGGGGTCCCAGCTGCGGTCGGCGGCGAAGGTCCGCAGGCGCTGCTGCAAAAGGGCGATGTCCATGGCTTCGCAGTGTGCAGGTCCGGCTCTCCGGCTTCAACCGAAGGTGGGGCCGGACCGACGTTGTTGCAACGCCCGAAGGAAAGTTCTCGCCTCTCTTTTCAACATCAAGGTTTTATATATCTCTTTGGTTGTCTTAGTAGAGGGCTCCACTTTCTGTGGACAAGCCCAGAAAGTTCAATCGAATCAGAGACTTGTGATGGGACAAATGCTGTGTGCGGAGCCCTTGTTTGCACTTGCATGAACCGACAACAGTTGGCCTGATCGCCGCCAGACTGTGGACAAGCAGGCAGTTGCCAGAAACTTTTCCACAGCCTTGTTGGCTTGACAGGTCGACCGCTTTCAGTCGATGCCCACCACCTTGTGCATCTGGATCGACAAACGCCACTGCGGATGGTCCATGCAATAGGCCACGGCGGCCTTCATGTGCTGCTTCTGCAGGACCGAATCCAGCGGCTGCAGGAAGAAGTTGTCGAAGGCCAGATCGGCAAAGCGCTCCGGCTGCGCCAGGGGCTGGGGATAGACCAGCTTGAGCTCATGACCGCGCGTCAGCACCAGTTCCGCATCGGCCTTGGGGCTGACGCAGATCCAGTCCAGTCCTTCCGGCGCGGGCTGGGTGCCGTTGGTCTCCACCGCCACTTCGAAGCCGCGGGCATGCAGCGCGTCGATCAGCGGGGTGTCCAGCTGCAGCAGCGGCTCCCCGCCGGTACAGACGACATACGGACGCCCGGCCTGCCCTTCCGGACCCTGGGGCCATTTGGCGGCGATCGCATCGGCCAGCAACTCGGCCGTGGCGAACTTGCCGCCACCCTGACCATCGGTGCCCACGAAATCGGTGTCGCAGAAGGTGCAGACAGCGTCCGCACGGTCCTGCTCCCGGCCCGACCACAGGTTGCATCCGGCAAAGCGGCAGAACACGGCGGCACGACCGGCCTGGGCGCCCTCCCCTTGCAGGGTGTAGAACATTTCCTTGACGGCGTAGGTCATACCGGGATCAGCTCCTCGAAGGGCACGAGGCTGACGATGGCGCCACTGCCGCGGGTCTCGTAGAGGTCGACCCGTTCCAGCGGCGGCAACTGGGCCCGCGACTGCGCCAGGATCCATGCCGCCAGCGTGGCTGTGTCGGTATCCGCCAGCCCCGGAATCTTATGCAGCGGATGGTGATCCAGCGACTTGAAGATCGGATCGAACAGCCGTTTGACGTCACCGAAGTCCATCGCCCAGCCGTAGACCTCGTCCAGCAGCGCGCTCAGGTGCAGCCGGAGGGTGAAGGTGTGGCCATGAATGCCGGCCAGCGGATGGTCGCCCGGCGCCCGGCGCAGCTTCACCGCGCTGTCCAGGGTGAATTCCTTCCAGATCCGGTAGCGCTCGCCATCGAAGTTGGCGCCGCTGGAGCCGGTCTCGTAGACCGTCACCCAGCTCAGCTCCGGCAACTGCGGCTTGATGCGAGCCCACAGCCAGGAGGAAATGATCTCGCTGGTGGGATTGGACAGGCCTTCGATCTCGTTGAGGCACTGGTAGTTCAGCAGCGCATGGAACGGGGCCCAGATCTCGTCGAGGTGGTCGTAGTCGATGCTCAGGTCCCGCTCACCGAGGTCCTGGTTCGCATGGAGGATCAGCTCAAAGCCGTGACCGTGCATGCGACCGCATTTGTGGCCCATCGGGACGTTGGGCAACTGGTGAGCGGCCTGGAAGCGGTAACGGCGCCAGACATGGGCCTGCCCCTGTGCATCGAGGTCGACGCCGCAGTGGGTGGTGCTCTGGATGCCGACCTGGCTGATGCCCGGCACTCCGAACTCGGTGACGAGGCGTTGGCGGATCCAGCGGGCGATGTTTTCGTCGGTGGGCTGCGCGATGTGGTCGTTCAACAGGGCGTGGTCCAGCGGGGCGATACAACGCTCCAGGCAGTCACGCAGCGCATGGACTTCACCGCCGGGGAAAGGGGCCCAGCCGGCCGGCAATTCGGCGCGGACGGTGGCGAGATAACTGTGGCCATGCAACCGGCGGCTGCGATGGCTCTCAGGCAGGGCGTCGATGTGACAGGCGGACTCGAAGCTCGCCGACGCCGTGAACAGGGAGGAGGGAGAAGCAGACATTCCGAGAGTGTGACACGCTCGGTTTTAATTACTCTCTTGTGTTGTATATCTCCTTAGTTGCAGTAATAGAGGTCGACCGTTTCTGTGGATAACCGGACAAGACCCAGTTAATTCAACGACTTAGGATGCTTTGAACCGTGTGGGCGGAGCCAGGGATGTCGACGGGATGGTTCGGCAACAACTTCGGAAGAACGGTCCCGCCTGTGGATAAACCAGCGGTTGTGAGACATCTGTCCACAAGTTCATGCACCGCGATCTCGGCGGTTTTCGCCCAGTCCGTACGAAAAAAAGCCCCGACGAGCGGGGCTTGATCTCAGGTTCTGATCCGATCAGGGCTTGTCCGGCCAGATGCTCAGGAGGAGCTGCGCCAGCCGGGCGCCGCCCTTGATCAGTTCCAGGCGCACCTGCTCGGTACTGCGGGCGTCGTAATCGGCCGGCGGCGTGGCGGCCCAACGGGGACCACGCGGAGTCTGCTGGCGTGGGCCGAAGCGCATGCCGTCAAACGCCAGCTGGGCTTCCTGCAGCGATTCACTGGCCCACAGGTCGACCCAGCCGTCCGGCGAACCGCCGGTCGGCGTGACGCGTCGGGCCTGCTCCGGCAGCGCCGCCAGTTGTGCGGCGGTCAGGCGGTTCGGCAGACCGTCCCAGTAGCTGTGCAGGTTGCCGCCGGGCGTGCCGTCCGGACGCGGCATCGTGATGGCATTGGCCCCCACGGTGTGGGTTTGCGGGTCGGCGCCCTGCTTGTCCGGGTCGTAGACCTTGCCGTCCGCATCCAGGTAGATGGAGCCCATGTGCAGGGGCTGATGCATGTCGCCCAGGGTGTGAGCCACCAGGGCCAGCGCTTCGCGCTCAGTGAGATCGGTCGGCGGGTTGGGCTGGCCGCCGCGCAGCACCTGGATGGCAGACTTCAGGGCCGGCACCAGGTCATGATCGCTGGTGCCCACCGCACCGGCTTCATAGTGACCGCGCTGGATGGCCACGTTCGAGTAGTGATACTGCTTGTGGCAGCTCTCTTCACCCGGCTTGGGCTTGCATTGCTCATTGTTGCGCTGGACGTAAGCGCGCATGAGGGCTTCTTGCGCCGGATTCTCGAAAACGGCGCATTCAGGGAACCGGCCGGTCGAGGTGTACTGGAAGTCCTTGTAGACGTCGATGCCCTTGACGCAGTCATCCCAGACCGCGATGTCACGCAGGGAGACCGCACCCAGAATGCGTTTGACCTCGGCCGCGGCGCGGTGGCCCTGGATCAGCTGGTCGGCGATCTCGCCCACCGTGTTGTGGCCGACGGCGCCATAGCCGAAGGCCTGGCTGCAACTGGCGGCCAGCAGCGTGAGCGCGGCGACGTGACGGGTGAAGGAAGTGAACATGGACGTTGTCGGAAAGTGGCGATGGCGGCAATCGATGGCGCTCCGCAGTGGCGGGCGCAGCGCCCGGGATTGTGCCCGTCGCTCCATGACAGCCCGTCAGGGCGAATCCCTGGAATTCCCCGGAACGCTGTTGATTTACCGCGCGTTAACGCACGCATGCGGAGTCCGGCCCGCTAACCGCCCCGGAGTGATCCTGGCTGCCGAGAAGGACCAGGAACATCTCCACGCCTCCCCTGGCAGGACCTCCCCGAGGACCGCAGCGCTTTCGGGCTTCTCAGAACGTTTCCCAGTCGCCCGAAGCATCGTCCTCGGCGGCCGATTTGCGAGGTGCCGGCGCCGGAGCGGGCGATGGCGTCGGAGTGGCCCGGGCTGCCGGCGTCGACGGTCCCTTGGACGCTGACGCGGCGCTGGACGATCCGGTCGCGCTCCCGGGGGCCTGGGTCTTTTTGGCGACCTTGGCCGCCGCAGTCACGGACGTCCGTGGGGTCGACGTCTTGGTCGAAGCCTTGGCCGATGTGGCGCTCCGGGCTGTGGATAACCCTGTGCCTGACCCTGTGGATGAGGATGTGGATGCGCCTGTTGACAAGCCGGTCGACCGCGCCGACATCGACGTGCCCATCGGCTTTTCCGGCGGTCGACCTTGCGCCTTCGCCGTCGACGCGAAATTGTCTCCGCTGCCCACATTGAAGCGGCCCACCACCTCCATCAACCGATGCGCCTGTTCCCGCATCGACTGGGCTGCCGCGGCCGACTCCTCCACCAAAGCCGCGTTCTGCTGCGTCATCTGGTCCAGCTGGGTCACCGCCTGATTCACAAGGCCGATGCCGTCCCGCTGTTCGGTCGACGCAGCGGAAATCTCGCCGATCAGGTCGCTCACCCGGCGCACGCTGCCGACAATGTCCTGCATCACCGCGCCGCTCTGGGCCACCAGCTCGGCGCCCATTTCCACCCGCTCCACGCTGGCGTTGATCAGGGCCTTGATTTCCTTGGCCGCTTCCGCGCTGCGCTGGGCCAGGGTCCGGACCTCTCCGGCGACGACCGCAAAGCCGCGCCCCTGCTCTCCGGCCCGCGCCGCTTCCACGGCGGCATTGAGCGCCAGGATGTTGGTCTGGAAGGCGATGCCGTCGATCACGCCGATGATGTCGGAAATCTTGCGCGAACTGGCGGTGATCTCATTCATGTTGTCGGTCACCTGGGTCACCACCGTCCCGCCGCGCTGGGCGGCTTCGGCGGCCGAGCTGGCCAGCTGGGTGGCTTGCCGGGCGGTATCGGCAGACTGGGTGACGGTGGCGGTCAGTTGCTCCATGGAACTGGCGGTCTGCTGCAGGTTGGACGCCGTCTGTTCGGTGCGAGCACTCAGGTCGTGGTTGCCGGTGGCGATCTCACCGGACGCGGTCGACACCGAATCCACCCCATGCCGCACCTCGCTGACCAGGCGCCGCAGCTCCATGGCCATGCGGTCCAGCGCCTGCAGCAGCTGACCGAATTCATCCCGGCTGTCGCTGGTGGCCCGGGCGGTCAGGTCGCCTTCGGCGATGCGCTGCGTCAGTTGCAGGGCCAGTTGCAGCGGCGACTGGATCGACTTGACCAGCCAGGCCGCGCCAAGCAACAGCAACAGCACGATCGCCACGGTGACGCTCCACGCGATGGTGACGGCGCTGCTGCGTTGGGCATTGAGCACCTGCTGCTCGTCGGCCTTGAGTTTGTCCTGAAGGGCGACGAACTCGTTCAAGGCGCCGAGATACGCAGTGACGGCGGGATTGAACTGGCTCTTCAACTGTTCCCGTGCAGCGTCCAGATTGCCGGCAGTCTTCAGCTCGGTGGCCTTGGTTGATGCAGCGGTCACTGTCTTGCGCAACTCTGCAATCTTGGCCATCAGCGCCTTGTCCTCCTCGGTGAGGGCCATGGCCTGGATGTCTTTCTGGACCTTGGTGATGCGCTCCACCGCAGCCGTGATGTCGGCTTTGAAGGTGTCGTTGACCAGCGGGTCGCTGCTGATCAAGGAAGCTTGCACCCGCAGCACCGCGCCGGTCGTGAGGGAGGACCACAACTGGGCCGCATCCTGCTTCGCATCCAGCGCACCGATGACGGCCGCGGCTTCCGCCTGCGTACGGTTGTTGCGCCAGGTGGTGAAGGCCATCAACAGCACCAGCGCCACAATCACCACGCCGACGGCGCCCCAGAGCCGCATGGCGACGCTCAGCCCGCCACCTCTTGGCCCGCTGGCCGCATCCGAAGCAGTCGGCGGCGACGATCCGGCCGACAGAGCCGCAGGCATCGACGCAACGGCCGCAGCGACTTGAGCACCCAGGGCGGATGAACGCATGGTGGTGTCTCCTCAGCATCTTGTAGTGACGAACGTCAACCCTAATCCGAAACCGAAGCCCGCGGAAGCCGGTGGGCACCGAGGAAACGCCTATTCAGCGTCCGCAAATCACGGCTGTCTGCGCCAGATGAAGGGGATGTTCAAGCCCCGGCCATATGCGCTAGCCGCATGACGGTGAACCAAAGTGTTCGTTGGTGCCGTGTTCCGAGGTGCCTAAGCTGACCCTCACTTTTCGGAGTTCCACCATGAGCATCAGCGCGATCAATGTCCGCAACCAATTCCGCGGCACCATCAAGGAAATCATTGAAGGCCCGGTGGTGTCCGAGGTCGACGTCCTGACGACCGCCGGCCTGGTGGTGACCTCCGTGATCACCACCCGGTCGGTCAAGGAACTCAAGCTGACCGTCGGCAAGGAAGTGGTGGCGCTGGTGAAGTCCACCGAAGTGTCTCTGGCCACGCTGTGAGGAGGCAGACATGGCAGCCGTCTTTCCGCTCAATCCGGACGCCGCCACGGCGGACCGCCTGACGTCCCGAGCCACCGGCCTTCGGTCGGGAAAACCCCGCAGCGACACCCCCCGGGTGCTCATCATTCCCGGGCTGCATGACAGCGGGCCAGCCCACTGGCAGAGCTGGCTGGAGCAGCAGTACCGTGATGCCCATCGCGTACGCCAGCGTGACTTCAGCCAGCCCGATCTGGAGCGCTGGGCCGAGCGCATCCAGACGCGGCTGGACCATGCCGGCGACGGCGATTGGATCGCCGTGGCCCACAGCTTTGGCTGCCTCGCGCTGGCGCACTTCCTGCAGCAACACCCGGACGCACCGATTCGTGAGGCGTTGCTGGTCGCTCCTGCCGAGCCGGACAAGTTCGGGCTCTCCGAGCGTCTGCCGCATCAACGGCTGCCCTGCCCCACCGCGCTGATCGCCAGCCAGAACGATCCCTGGATGAGCGCCGCCAGTGCACTGCGCTGGGCCACCCGCTGGGGCAGCAGCTACAGCAACCTGGGCCTGGTCGGCCACATCAATGCCGAGTCCGGCTTCGGCCCGTTCCCCCTGGCCAAACGCTGGGTGGAAGCCGCGCGGGCGCGTGCGGCAAAGGCCCTTCGGCCAGAGCGGGCCAGCATCCTGGAGTGGTCGTTTTCCATCTGACCTGCTCCTGCTTCTGACAACTTCACGGAGAACCACATGGCCACCCTGCGCCTGGGCGATGTCGCCCCTGATTTCGAACAAGCGTCCACCGAAGGTCCGATCCGCTTCCATGAATGGCTCGGCGACCATTGGGGTGTGCTGTTCTCGCACCCTGCGGACTTCACGCCGGTCTGCACCACCGAGCTTGGCACCACCGCCAAGCTGAAGGACGACTTTGCACGGCGCAACACCAAGGTCATTGCGCTGTCTGTCGACCCGGTGGAATCGCATCACCGCTGGGTGGCGGACATCAATGACACGCAGAACACCGAGGTCAATTTCCCCATCCTGGCCGATGCGGACCGCCGGGTGTCACAGCTGTATGACCTCATCCATCCGCAAGCCAGCACCACAGCGACGGTGCGGTCGGTGTTCGTGATCGATCCGCAGAAAAAGATCCGATTGATCATCACCTATCCGGCGTCGACGGGTCGCAACTTCGATGAGATCCTGCGTGTCATCGACTCCCTGCAGCTCACCGACCATCACAGTGTGGCCACGCCGGCCAACTGGAAGGAGGGGGATGACGTGGTGATCGTGCCGTCGCTGCAGGATCCCGCGGTGCTGGAGAAGAAGTTCCCCCAGGGCTGGGAAGCCGTGCGGCCTTACCTGCGATACACCTCGCTTCCGAGGCGGGAAGCGCTGTGACGGCGCGCCCGGTGGCGCGCCCGGCGGCGACGCCATCGACCCGACGATTCTCAACGCCCGGTTGAAAGAGGTTCATGGCCTGCCCGGTTCATTGAATGGAAGAAGGATCGCAGACTGCGGTCCTTTCATTCCCATCAAGGCTCGCATTCATTGCGAGTGAACCTGCCATGCTGAACCCCCCGATGTCTTCGGAGACTTCTCGCCGCTTCGCGCGTGTCCGCCCCGTGCGGTCCCGCACCTCGCATCAACGTTTCATCCACAGCCTGCGTCAGACGCTGCAATGGGCGGCGCTGAGCACCGCGCTGGCGCTCTTGACGAGCGGCGCGCAGGCCCAGGCACAAGCCCAACCCCCTGCACAGAAAAATGCCCCGGCACGGACGATGGCCCACAAGGTCGGCGACGTCGAAGTCGTGGCCGAGCTGCCCATCCGCCCGGGCAATGTGGCGCCAGCGGCGGGGGGACGGGTCTTTGCCACGGTGCATCCGCTCGGCGCCCCTGCGGCGGCCCAACTGATCGAAATCACCGGACGCAGCAGCTATCGGCCCTGGCCCAGTGCGGCACTGCAGCGGGGCACTCAAGCCCCCTCGGATGAAAGGATCGATTCACCGCTCGGCCTGCAGGCTGACCATCGCGGCCATCTGTGGGTGATCGACATGGGCCTTCAACTGGGCAAGACCCGGCTGTGGAGCTTCGACATCCACAGCGGCCAGCTGCTCAAGCGGCTGGAGCTGCCCGCCGACATCGCACCCAAAGGCAGCTTTGTGCAGGACCTCGCGGTCGACGTCGACGGGGGTTGGGCGTATCTCGCGGACATTGCGAATCCCGGTCTGATTGCGGTGAATCTCGCCAATGGACAGGCACGGCGTTTCAGCGGTCACGCTTCGCTGCAGGCGGACCCGCAGGCCCGCATGACCATCGGTGGCAAGGACATCCAGTTCCAGGGCGCACCGGCCCAGGTCGGGGTGAATCCGATCACCCTGAGCGCTGATGGCAACACCGTGTTCTTCGGCGCGATGAATGGCCGGCACTGGTACGCGGTGCCAGCCGCATTGCTGCGACCCGGCGTCAGTGATTCGCAGACGGCAGCAGCCATCCGCATCATCGGTGACAAACCGGTGTCGGACGGTGCGGCCACCACCCGGGATGGACGCCACTTCTTCACCAACCTGAACGAGTCCGGCATTGACCAGCTCGATGCGCGCGGCCAGCTGAAGCCGCTGGTGCGAGATCACCGTCTGGACTGGCCGGACAGCGTGCATCACTTCGACGGTGGGTGGCTCTATGTGTCGGTGAATCAGCTCTACAAAACGCCGGCTTTCACCGGCGGTGCCGATGATGGAAAGCCGCCGTACCGGGTGATGCGCGTGTGGATCGGCGCTGACGACCGGCGCTGATCACCGCTGACGACGTACGGCAAGGGTGCCCGGGCTGACCCGCCTTCTCACCGCCGCGCGCAGCGGCTAAGGTGGCATCACCATAAGGCGCCCGGGCGCCCAGCCACCGACGGAGACATCATGCCAAACACCATTGAACTGCACCGCGTGATCAAGGCGCCACCGGAGCGTCTGTTCCGGGCCTTCACCGATCCGCTGGCCATGAACAAATGGCTGCCGCCGCACGGATTCGTCGGCGAGGTGCATGAAATGAATGCCACGGTCGGCGGCCGCTGGCGCATGTCGTTCAAGAACTTCTCCGGTCAGGCGGTTCACAGCTTCGGAGGCGAATACCTGGAGGTGGTGCCGGGTGCGCGACTGCGCTACAGCAGCCAGTTTGACGATGCGAACCTGCCCGGCCAGATGGTCACGACCGTGGTGTTCAAGCCGGTCTTCTGTGGCACGGAACTCCGCGTCACCCAGGAGGGCATCCCGGACATGATCCCGCCCGAAGCCTGTTATCTCGGATGGCAGGAATCGCTGCAACTGCTGGTGCAGTTGGTCGAGCCGGAGATTCCCAACGGGTGAAGTCCGCGGCTGCCACCCGGCGGCTGTTTCGCTGATTCCGGCGATGGCTTTGGCGTGTGGACGAATCGGACATCGTCCAGCGGCAATCCTGTCAGGGGCTGTCAGGGTCTGCGCATTTTTTCGAGCGGAGATCGTGTCCGCCGGCGCGTTGGCGTCATCCCACTTGCGGCGAGTCCGGAGCATCTTCGCGCGCGGACCGCGATTTTTTGGGTGTCGACGTTTTTGAAGGCGCTTTTTGGGGCGCCCGCGTCGGCGTTTGTCTCGGCACGAGGCCGGTCAGAGGGTGTCGACGTTTTTGGCGCCCGTTTTTCGCGGTTCCGCTTTCGGCCACAGGGCGCTGTTTTCCGCCCGATTCCGGGTGTCGACGTTTTTGCGGCGCCATTTCAGGGCGTTTTGCGCATCCTCAGCGCCAGAGTCACCTTTTCCGGGCCCTCCCCGCCACACCGGACCGCATCCCGCATCTTCCCCATCCCAAGGCACCTCCCGGCGTTTCACGCGATTCACCGTCGACCTGCCGCCGTCACGGATGTCGGGTGACACCCGATTTGCGATCCCCAGATTCCCCAGAATTCGGAACCTCTGTTTTTCTTGTTCACCGCAAGTAAGGAAACAAGGCGACGTCTCAACACGATGAGCGTCGTCTTGTCCGTTGTTGGCCTCAGAAAAACCGGATCCATCCCGCTTTCCCTCGGTGCTTGTGAGGACACCGCCCTGCCCCTAGCATCGCGCCCATGCGTGCCGCTCTCCTCTCCCTGCTTTTGGCGTCGACGTCGTGGATGGCGTCGGCTCAATCGGTGGTTCCGCCAGCGTCTCAGGCCGAATCGGACCGATCCTCCACAGACGAAGTCACCGTCCGCCTGATGTCTGCATCCCGGGCGGTCCAGCCCGGACAGACGGTCCTGCTCGGTCTGGAGCAGCGCATTGCGCCGCATTGGCATACCTACTGGCGCAACCCAGGCGATTCCGGGCAACCCACCAGCATCCAATGGACCTTGCCTGAGGGTGCACAAGCCAGCGACATCCTGTGGCCCACGCCGAAGCGCTTTGACGTCGGACCCATCACCAACTATGGCTACGAGAATCAGACGCTGCTGCTGATGGAGCTCAAGCTGCCGCCATCGCTTCGGGCCCGCACGTCGGTGCGCCTGCAGGCGGAAGTGAACTGGCTGGTCTGCCAGGACACCTGCATTCCGCAGCAGGCCACCTTGTCGCTGACCCTGCCGGTGGCGGCTCAGTCGGTCGCATCGCAAGACGCCGCAGCACTTGAAACCGCGAAGCAGGCCTTGCCCGCACCCGCACCGATGAAGGTCCAGGCGAGCCTGCAGCATCAGGACCTGCTGATCCGGTGGCCGACCCAGGCGCTGGGCGGACGTGCACCCGACCCGGACAAGACGCTGTTCCTGCCGCAGGACTGGGGCCGCATCCAGCATGCCGCCAAGCCGCAACTGACCCAGGCGGACGGCACCTGGCAACTGCGCATGCCGGTGGGTGAGCAGCCCGCGCGCGCGGGACAGGTGCTGGAGGGACTGCTGCTGGTGGAGGGGCAGGCCTGGTCCGTGTCCGCTCCGGTCGACGGCATTGGCGGTGGAGCGGGCGAAATCGGCACCGGGCGAGCGTTCGCTGTGCCAGGAACTGCCGCGTCGCCCGCCGCGGAGGCCGCCTCACTCAGCCTGTGGACCGCCATCGGCCTGGCGCTGGTGGGCGGCCTGATCCTGAACCTGATGCCCTGTGTCTTCCCGGTGCTCGCCATCAAGGCGCTGAGCTTTCTGCATGGCGACCGCCGTGAGCATCATCGCCAAGGTCTGGCCTATACCGCCGGCGTCCTGGTCGCATTCAGCGTTCTCGCGGGCGTTCTGCTCGTGTTGCGCGGTGCCGGGGCCAGCGTGGGCTGGGGATTTCAGTTCCATTCACCGCTGTTCGTGCTGTTGCTCGCGTGGCTGATGTTTGTGCTGGGTCTGTCACTGGCCGGCATGCTGCAGCTCGGCGCGGGCTTGACCGGCCTCGGTCAGGGCCTGGCCAGCCGAAGCGGTCTGGTGGGCAGCTTCTTTACCGGTGTGCTCGCCACCGTGGTGGCCACGCCTTGCACGGCACCGTTCATGGGCGCCGCCATGGCCTATGCGCTGGCGCAGCCAGCCCTGGAGTTGCTGGCGGTATTTCTCGCGCTGGGCTTCGGCCTGGCGCTGCCTTATCTTGCGCTCGCCTTCTGGCCGGCATTGCAGCGGCGCATGCCGCGGCCGGGTCGCTGGATGGAGGTCCTCAAGCAGGGGCTGTCTTTCCCGATGTTCGGTGCTGCCATCTGGCTGGTGTGGGTGCTCGCGCAGCAGGCCGGTCCGCAAGGCGTGTTGCTGGCGCTCTCGGGCATGGGACTGATCGCACTGGCGCTGTGGGCACGTGGTGTCAGTCGCAGCGCGGGACGAAGCGGCCGCTGGGCGGGGGGTCTGATGGCGCTCGCTTCGGTGGCTGCCGCCCTCGCGCTGCTGCCGATGGTGCAGACGGAGGCTGGCGCCAGTGCTGCCCCCATCGCCAACGCATCCGCGCCTGCCGGTGCGAGCCAGGAAGAGCCCTACTCACCGGAGCGCCTCGCGGAACTTCGCGCGCAGGGCAAACCGGTGTTTGTGAACCTCACGGCATCGTGGTGCATCACCTGCCTGGTGAATGAGCGGGTGGCCCTGTCGACGCCGCAGGTCAAGACCGCCTTCCAGAGCCAGGGTGTCACCTATCTCAAGGGCGACTGGACCCGACAGGATCCGCGCATCACCGAGTTGCTGGCGCGTCATGGCCGCAGCGGCGTGCCGCTGTACCTGTTCTATCCCGCCGGTCCGGGCGATGAGGCTCAGGTGCTGCCGCAACTGCTGACCCCAGGCATCGTCACGGCGGCGGTGCAGGGATCGGCCACCTGATGCTGTGCACTCACAAGCACCGTTCCATCCGCGCAGACCGCGCCTCACAGAGGAGACTGACCCATGAAGCCATTCTTCAAGACCTCCGCCTCGCTCACCAGCGGCACCCGCCGCAGCCTGCTCGTCAGCGCTGCCTTCGTTGCACTGGCAGGGCATGCCCAGGTGCAGGCGCAAGCCCAGATCGACCAGCCCGCGCCGGCCTTTTCGGTCCAGGGCGCCGATGGCAGAACAGTGACGCTCGACAGCCTCAAAGGCAAGACGGTGGTGCTGGAGTGGACCAACCACGACTGCCCGTATGTGAAGAAGCACTACGGCAGCGGCAACATCCCGGCACTTCAGAAGGAAGCCGCCGCCAAGGGTGTGGTGTGGCTGCAGGTGATCTCGTCCGCGCCCGGCCAGCAGGGGCATGTCGACGGCCCCACCGCCCTCAAGCTCAATGAGCAGCGTGGCGCCGCGCCGGCCAACACGCTGCTGGATCCCACCGGCCAGATGGGCAAGGCCTACGGAGCGCAGACGTCGCCCCACCTGTTCATCATCAATCCGCAGGGTCAGCTGGTCTACAAGGGCGGCATCGACAGCATCGCCACCGCCAAGGTGGAAGACATCGCCAAGGCGGAACCCTATGTGAAGGTCGCACTGACCGAACTGGCGGCCGGCAAGAAGGTCTCGCAGGCCAGCACGCGGCCTTACGGCTGCTCCATCAAATACGCCAGCTGACGGGCGCCGCAGGGCCGTCGCTCAGCGGGTCTCCTCGTAGCGGTAGCCCTCCGCCCGCATGCACGCCTCGAAAGCTTCCTGCCGGGAGCCGTCGTTGTCATCGGTGGTGTAAGTCAGCGCGGGCGTGCTGTGCTTGTCGCACGTTTCCACGTTGTTCCTGGTCTTGCAGGTGGTCTTGGTGACCGTCGAAGCGCCGCCATAAGGCACTTGGCGCGGCAGCGGCGGGAACATCTTGGCCGACTCGCGCTGACAGTGAAAGCTGTCTCGATCGAGATCCGCCTTCGTGGCGTTGTCACGGACCCAGATACCACTTGCGCAGCCGGTCAGGCTCAACACAAGCCCCAGCCCGAAAAGATGCACCCGCCAGTGGACGCCTGAACACTGCTTCCGGTGAAGCGAGCGGTGGATGTGTTGGGTCATGAAAGCTCCAGTCACCGTTAAGGGGAGTGATCGCGACGGACGTCGCACGTCAGTCACGCCACCTCACCAGTGATCGCCCAGCACATTTGGTTCAATAAGGCCTTGTTGAGGAAGTTCTCCCTCATTCACGGTGCTTCCGCGCTGAATCTGCCTGTATCCAGACGCTACAGTTCGCACAAAAGATTCGGGCAGTGCGATGACAGTAGAAGAGCAGGCGTTGGGCCAGGGTCCGGACGCCGGGACAGGGCCGGGCGACACGGTCCACCAGGGACGTCGGACAGAGGTGATCCGTGCGCGCCACACGCCGCAAGGCGGGGTGTGGCTGAAGCTGTTGCGCACGACGGCACCATCGGTGGCCGATCGCGCCCGCCTGCGACGCGAATTTGACCTCGCCCAGCGCCTGGACCCGCAGCGGATTCTTCGCCCTGCCCGACTGATTGAACATGCCGGCCGGCCCGGCCTTCTGTTTGACGATCCGGCGCTGGAACATGTCCGGACACTGCGTCAGGTGCTGCGACCGGACCTGACACAGGCGCTGCATCAGGAGCCGCCTCTGAACGCGCAGGCGGACCGGACTGGCGCCGCGGTCCCCCCTCAGCGACCGCTGGATCAGGCGGCGGTCCTCCGGATCGCCCTCGATCTTGTCGACGCCTTGCAGCATCTGCATGCGCAGGGCCTCATCCATCGCAACCTCGGTCCGGGTCAGGTGATGCTGCTGCCGGGGGCCGGAGAAGCGCCCGGTCGCGTGCGTCTCGCTGACCTGGGCCTGGCCGCCGAGATCGATCGTGAACGCCCCCTGGTGCAGAAGGCCGAGCTGATCGAAGCCTCGCTGGCGACGATGGCGCCGGAACTCACCGGCCGCATGAGCCGCGACGTCGACTACCGGGCGGATCTCTACAGCCTGGGTGCCACCCTGCTGGAGGCGCTGACCGGCGCGCCGCCGTTCCCGATTGACGATCCTGCCTGCGCGGTGCACGCGCACCTTGCCCTGCCGGCCCCGCTAGCCACCACGCGCGACCCGCGGGTGTTCGCACCCTTGGCCAGCATCCTGGCGCACTGCCTGCACAAGGAGCCGGAAGCCCGCTACCAAAGCCATCAGGCCCTGCGCAAGGATCTGCAGCTCTGCCTGGCCGCGTTGCAGCAAGGCCGCGGCCTGCCCGGTTTCCAACCGGGGCGCGGCGACATCGCGTTGCGCTTTCAGGCCAGTGGACGTCTTTACGGGCGCGAGTCCGCGCAGGCCCATCTGGCGCAGGCCTTTGAACGCGCCGGTCTTGGCTTGATGCCAGGGGCGGCGCTGGTGACCATTGCAGGTTTCTCAGGCATTGGCAAAACCGCGCTGGTGATGGCTTCGCAACGCAGCCTGCTGGCGCAGCAGGGGCACTTCGCCGCCGCCAAGGCCAACCAGTACGGGCAGGACCGCCCCTACGGCGTGGTGCTGCAACTGCTGGCGCAGCGGGCGACGCAGGTGCTGGCCTTGCCGCCCGCGCGTCAGATGCCCTGGCGTCGACGCCTGCAGGCCCTGCCGGGACCCAATGCAGCCGTGCTGGCGGGCGCAGTGCCCGAGCTGCTGCCGCTGCTGCAACCGGTGCAGCCGCTGCTGGCGGTTGGCCCCACCGAAAGCGAAAACCGCTTCCTGCGCAGTGTCAGCCAGGGCTTTGCCGCGCTGGCCGCCGCAGGGGAGCCGCAGACCTTCTTCCTGGATGATTGGCAATGGGCCGATCGTGCGTCGCGGCGCCTGCTGCGTGAATGCCTCGCAGACCCTGCCCTCACCCACACCCTGTTCATCCTGGCCTACCGGGACAACGAAGTGCGCGCCGGCCATCCGATGGCGCAGGAGCTTCAGGAGTTGCGACCGCTGCTCGGTGAGCGCCTGATGCCGCTGCGGCTGGGCCCGCTGACGCTGGACGACACCTTGCAGCTGCTGGCCGACAGCCTGCACCGGCCGGACGCGTCCACCGCCGACGACGCACCAGCGCTGCGCGAGCTGGCGCAGCTGTGCCAGTCCCGCACCGCTGGCAACCCGTTCTTCCTCCGTCGGTGGATGGAGGATCTCGGTCGGCGTGGCCTGTTCCACTTCGACGCCGCCCACCAGCGCTGGACCTTCCTGCTGGATCGCATCGCCGCGACCCGCACCGCCGACAACGTGGTGGCGCTGATGCTGGAGCAACTGTCGCAGTTGCCCGACGCGACACAGCAGGCACTGAGCGTCGCCGCCTTGCTCGGGACCAGCGTCGACCTGGAGAGTCTGGCCACCGCTGCCGCCGTGGACCCGACCCGGCTGGCCGAGGACCTGCTGCCTGCCTTGCAGGCGCAACTGCTGGTGCCGGCGAGCAGCCTCTACCGCTTCGGACCCCAACTGCAGGGCCGGGCCAGCGATCAGGTGCGATACGCCTTCGCCCACGACCGGGTGCAGGAAGCGGCCCTGCAGCGCATTCCGCTGGAGGCGCGCGGCATGCTGCAACTGCGCGTGGGCCGCCTCTTGAAAAAGCGGCACGACGAGCAGGCCCCCGACCAGCCCCTGCCCTACCCGGTGCTGAACCATCTCAATGCCGCACGCATGCTGCTCAAGCCGGACGTGGATGGGCTGGAGCGGCGTGCTCTGGCTCAGGCCAACATGGCAGCCTCTCGCCGGGCCCTGGAAGCGGCCGCCTTCGAGCCCGCCGCGGACTATGCCGATCTCGCACTGGAGCTGAATCCGGCGCAGGCGCTTCACGAGGCCTGGCACCCCCATGCGGCCCGCATGGCCTACCTGGCGGGTCGACCCGAGCGGATGGAATCGTTGCTCACCGAGGCCCTGGCCGTGTCCACCTCCAATGCCCAGCGGGCTCGCCTGCTGGAAGTGCGGATGGAGGCGTTTTATGCACAGGGGCGGCTCGCTGACGCCGTCGATCTGGGGCTCGAACTGCTGGCGCTGCTGGGCGCCGTGCTCCCGCGCCTGGACCCCGAGCAGCCGCAGGTTGATCTCGCGCGCCTGCTGACCCAGCTGCGAGACGAGATCCAGCACCTGGGTATCGACACTCTCGCCGGACGGGCGCCGATGCAGGACGACAGCCGGCTGCTGCTCATCTCGATCGGCGCCAAGATGACGGCGGCGGCCTACATCGTGCGACCGGCACTGCTGCCGCTGCTCACCCTGTTCCAGGTGCGGCTGATGGTCGACCATGGCCATGTGCCGTCCGCGCTGTCGGCCTACTCGGTGCTGGGCCTGATGTGCGCGGAGTTCCTGGGGGACTACCGCTTCGCCCATGCGCTGGGCCGGATGACGATGGCCTTGGTGGAACGCCACGGCTGGGTGCAGGCCTTTGCCCATGCGGGTTTTTCGTTCCATTCCTTTCTGAGCCATTGGGTCGACGGCCTTGCCGCCAGCATGGACGGCCTGATGCAGACGCATCGCAACGGGCTGGAATTCGGCAACTTCCGCCACGCAGGGCTGGGCTTGTATGTGCACGATGTGCATGCCTTCCTGGCGGGGCAGCCGATGTCGGTGCTGGAGCCGATGCTGGCCGAGCATGTCCAGACCTTGGGTGCGATGCGTCAGCCGGTCGCGCAGGACTACACCCAGGCGCTGCTCGGGCTGGTGCAGGCCTTGCGGCAGGTCCCGGTGGAGGTCGACGGCCTGGCCGAGGTGGCGGCCATGACCCGCACCTATGAAGCGCGCCAGGACCAGACCGGCCTGATGTTCCTGCACGGCTGGCAGGCGGTGTTGGCCTGGGTCGGCCAGTCGCCGGCAGCCGCCTTGAAACACGCCATCGCTGCTCGCGCGTTGTTTGCTGCGGGACGTGGCATGCATGCGCAGTCGCTGTTCCTGTTCATCGCCGCATGGGCCAGCCAGCAACTGGCACTGCGCGCAGAAGCGAGCCGGGACGCCGCGCTGGAGGCCCAGGCGCTGACCGCGCTCCAACGCTGGAATGAGGCCCATCCGGGCCATCTCTCCGCCCGTATCCATGTGCTGAAGGCTCAGGCCTTGCAACTGGAGGGCGCGACCGACGGTGAGATCGACGTCGAGCTGGAGGCCGCGTTGACCGCTGCGCAGGCCCCCGGACAGCCGGCGATGGATCTGGCCGCCGTGCTGCGCGCGCAGGCCTGCGCCTGGCGGGAACGCGCCCCGGATCGGGCCGCTGCGGCACAGAGCGCCATGCAGGCGGCGTGGCAGTCGTGCGGGATCACGGTGACGGATCCGTCATGTCCGGTGGCGCTGCCGACCGCTACCAGCATGACTGGAGCGACATGCCCTCCCTCCCACACCGTGGATGCCGGGGCGCCATCGATGATGTCCCCCTCGCCGTCCCTGCATCAAGGCGATGCGGCGGACGTCAGCAGCCTGATCAAGGCGGTGCAGGCCATCAACAGCCAGGCGGACCTGCATGGTCTGCTGCGCCGACTGCTCGAAGTGGTGGCCGAAAACGCAGGTGCCCAGCGCGCCGCCGTCGTGCTGGCCAGCGGCACCCACGGCCCTGGTGGCACCAGTGGCCCATCGGCCGCTTTCACTCATTGGATGCTGCAGGCCCAGGTCTGCATGAACGGCCCGGTACCCGTGCACCTGCCCGACCAGATGCCCCTGACCGCTGCCACCGGACCGCTGCCGGTGACCCTGATGCAGCAGGTGCTGCACAGCGGACAACGGCTCCTGCTGCAAGACGCTGCGGCACAGAGCGCGGACCCCTGGTTCCGTCAATCGCCGTCGTCCGGCCGGTCCGTGCTGATGCTGCCGCTGCTCAAGCAAGGCCAGACGGTCGGCGCGCTGTACCTCGAGAACGGCGCCGTCGCCGGGGTCTTCACCGAAGCGCGGGTGAGTTTCCTGGAACTGCTCTGCGCCAATGTCGTGAATGCGGTCGACAACGCACGGCTGGTGGCGGAACTGCGTGAACTCAACACCAGCCTGGAGCATCGCGTCGCCCAGCGCACCCGCGAGCTGGCGGACAGCGAAGAGCGCCTGCGCGCGGTGCTGGATAGTGCACCGATGCCCATGGTGGTCACCCGCGATCGGGATTCGGTCATCGTGTATGGCAATGGTCCTTCGGCGACGATTGGCAACCACTCTCTGGAAGGCATCGTCGGTCGACCGGCCACGTCGTTCTACCGGGACCCGGCGGACCGGGAGCGCATCCAGCAGCTGTTCCGTGAGCGGGGCAGCCTGCAGTCCGAGGAAGTCTGCCTGCTCTCCGCCGATGGCCGGGAGCTGTGGATGCTGCTGTCCATGGTGCCGGTGATGTATGACGGCGAACCGTCGGTGCTCAGTACGCTGGTGGACTTCACCGATCGCAAGCGCCTGGAAATCGAGCTCAAACGCCTGGCCACCACCGACGCCCTCACCGGTGCGGTGAACCGCCGCAGCTTCCTGGAGCGGGCGGGCGCGGAACTCAACCGCAGCCGTCGTTATGGCGCGCCGCTGTCGCTGGTGATGATGGACGTCGACCACTTCAAGCGCATCAACGACACGCTCGGCCATGCCCGCGGGGACGACGCCCTGTGCCGGGTGGTGCAGGTGTGTGGGCAGGTGGTGCGCAAGGAGGATGTGCTGGGCCGCCTGGGCGGCGAGGAGTTTGCCCTGCTGCTGCCGCAGACCTCCCTGGAGGAAGCCCATCATCTGGTGGAACGGCTGCGTGAGCACATCGCCAGCAGCCGCATGGATGATGGTCACCCCGGGGCGCCTGCGGTGGTGCTCACCGCCAGCTTCGGCGTGACCAGCATGCGGCCGGAAGATCTGTCGGTGGATGATCTGCTGGGCCGAGCGGATGCGGCGCTCTATCGGGCCAAGGCGGCGGGACGCAACCGGGTGGAGCAGGCCGCTTGAGGCCTGCCACCAGCGCTCAGGGCACCAGCTTCGACGGCTTGGCCCGCTCGCGGTAGAACTGGTCCAGCTGGGGGCCGTAGTGGGCCTGGGTGTCCGGCGTCAGCCAGCGCATCAGGCCCCGCCGCAGGGTGGCCGCGCCCTCCGGCCGACCGAGGGCACGGTCGATGCCCTTGATCGCCGACCAGCCCCACGGGGTGCGCGGGCAGGCAATGCCGGCCATCACCAGGTCGCTGGCGCCGCGGATGGGCACCGTCATCAGATCCTTGGGCTCGCCCATCATCAGCAGGGCCATGTCGGAATCGATGGAATAGTCGGCCCGGTCGAGGCTGACCATCTGCAGCAAGCGGCCGCCGAAGTCGCGTGGGGAATACAGGCTCACGGCGGGATTGGCGGGGCGGTGCGTCAGCATGTCGTCGATGGCGTTGCCATAACTGCGCCCATCCACCAGGGCGCCGCGCATCGATTCATCCGCCAGCAGTTGCGCAAGCAACACTTCGCCCTGCGGCGTCCGTGGCAGGCGGGACAGGCGGTCCCGCCGCACGACCAGCTGCGGCGGCGGGGTGAGCTGGGTGTTGATGAAGTAGGCGATCTTCTCGCGGTCGGGCGTTCTCACCACATTGGCGCGGCAGACCGGCTGACCCTCTTCCAGCATCTGCCAGCTGCGCTTGGCATTGGCCACCAGCACCTCATGCTTCACCCCCGGCCACCAGACCGAGAGATAGCTGATCAGCCGGTCGGTCACCCCGTTGACGCCCGGATTCACCGAGGTGCTGTTGTCGGAAGTGAGCCAGGTGATGCGCTCGATGCTGACCGGCGGTGGAGGGGCTGTATTGCTCGCTGCGGTAGAGGGAGAGGACCCGGGCGACACGGTCGGCGCTGACGCAGAAGCAGAAGCAGAAGCAGAAGCAGCCGTAGTGGACGTGGTGGTCGTGGCCGTGGCAGTTGTCTTGCCGCGGGAACCCTGCGCCGCTTGCGCCCAGCCCGGGTTCGAGATGGTCAGCCCGACAGTGGCCGCGATCATCAGCGCCAAAGTCAGCATGCGGACCGGTCCCCGCGCAGGTGCGCTCAGTCCGCTGTGGGCCCATGCGGCGTCTCGACGCTCCACGCTCCCCGCAAAAATGACAACGTTTTCCACGGCCGACAGCATAGCGTCTGACCTCGACGGGGAGGCTGGTCGCGAAGGCCCTCGTCGGGGGGAGCGTTGCGGCGGGGTCACTCTGTTACGAGCTGTATGTGGGACGGGAAACGAATTCTGGAAGTCGAGAGCGACCAGTCGCGATTGTCGCCCACCGAAGCGGGTGATCGCCCATGACTGCGGCATTGCCCCTGGTTTCGGGTCCAGACGAAAAAAGGCCCCGCCGGGCCATGACGGCCGGACGGGGCTGCTCTGAGAGCAAGCGGTCTGGATGGTGTCGGTCCGGCATTGCCGGACGTCGACCGACCGAGGAGACAACAGGGGGGCGCCCTCACACGGGCGCCGGCATTCACAGGGGGCGAGCGCCCCGACGTTCAGCGCGCCAGATTGATCTGGTCGAACACGCCGCCGTCATCAAAGTGGGTCTTCTGGGCATTGCGCCAGCCGCCAAAGACTTCGTCGATGGTGACCAGCTTCACCGGCGCGAATTGCTTGTCGTACTTGGCGGCAATCTTCGGGTCGCGCGGGCGGTAGTAGTTCTTCGCTGCAATTTCCTGGCCTTCCGGCGAATACAGGTATTGCAGATAGGCTTCCGCCACCTTGCGTGTGCCCTTCTTGTCGACATTCTTGTCGACCACGGACACCGGCGGCTCGGCCAGGATGGACAGGCTCGGCGTCACGATCTGGAACTTGTCCGGTCCCAGTTCCTTCACGGCCAGATAGGCTTCGTTTTCCCAGGCAATCAGCACGTCGCCAATGCCGCGCTCCACAAAGGTGGTGGTGGCACCGCGCGCGCCGGAATCCAGCACCTTGGTGTTGCCATAGATGCGCTTCACAAAGGCCTTGGCCGATTCCGCCGTGCCGCCCGGCTGCTTCAGAGCGTAGGCCCAGGCGGCCAGATAGTTCCAGCGGGCACCGCCAGAGGTCTTCGGATTCGGCGTGATCACGTCGATGCCACTGCGAGCCAGATCCGGCCAGTCATTGATGTGCTTGGGATTGCCCTTGCGCACCAGAAAGACAATGGTCGAGGTGTAGGGCGATGCATTGCTGGGCAGCCGCTTTTGCCAGTCGGCGGGCAGCAGCTTGCCGTGGTCATACAGCGCGTCGATGTCATACGCCAGGGCCAGCGTCACCACATCGGCGTCCAGTCCATCGATGACCGAACGCGCCTGCTTGCCCGATCCCCCATGGGAATTCTTGATCGTCACTGTCTCGCCGGTCTTGGCCTTCCAGTACTTGGCGAAGGACGCATTGAACGACTGATACAGCTCGCGCGTCGGGTCGTACGACACGTTCAGCAAAGTCACCTGGGCGTGGGCCAGGGCGGCACTGCCCAGCAGGGTGGCGGCGGTCAGCAGCGAGACGGAGCGGCGAAGAAGGTTCACGGTCGGCAGCAGGGTTGGGTGGGGAGGCTTCACTCTAAGGAGCTGCGTTCACAAAGGGAACGAAGAAGATCTGCTTTGCTTTGCATCAATCCGATCCGCCCGGGTGCAAACGGGCCTGCTCGACGAGATCCCGTGTCAGCGGCGGGGCGAAGGTTTCGATGAAGGCATAGACGTAATCCCGCAGATAAGCATCCCGTCGCACTGCCAGACGGGTCAGGTTGTCGGCGAAGAGATGGCGGGCGTCGATGGCGCGCAACAACCGGTCACGCTCTTCGTCATAGGCGATGGCCGCAACGATGCCCACGCCCATGCCCAATTCCACATAGGTCTTGATGACGTCGGCATCCATTGCCACCAGCACCACATTCAGATCGACCCCGGCGGCAGCAAAGGCCTGGTCGATATGACCGCGGCCGGTATAGCCGCTCTCGTAGGTGATGATCGGATGGCGGCCCAGCAGCTCCAGGGTCAGCGGACGGCCCGAGGCCGCCTCCTGCGCCAGGGGATGGTCGTGCGGCACCAGCACCGTATGGGTCCATCGGTAGCAGGGCAGCGTCAGCAATTCCGGGTGTTCGGTCAGGGCCTCGGTCGCAATCCCGATATCCGCTTCTCCCTCCAGCAGCAGGCGGGCCACCTGTTGCGGGGTGCCCTGCTGGAATTGCAGGCTCACCTCCGGATGAGACTGCCGGAAATCGCGGACCGCCGGCGGCAGCGCATAACGCGCCTGGCTGTGGGTGGCGGCAATGCGCAAGTGACCGCTGTCTGCGCGGGCGAAGTCCTCGCCGGCGCGTCGCAGGTTGTCGGCCTCCCGCAGCAATCGCTCCACGATGGGCATCACATTGCGACCCGGCTCGGTCAATCCAGTCAGGCGCTTGCCGGCGCGAATGAAGATGTCAATGCCCAATTCATCTTCCAGTTCGCGGATCTGACGGCTGACCCCCGGCTGCGAGGTATGCAGCGCATGTGCGACTTCAGTCAGATTGAAGCCTCGACGCTGGGCTTCCCGAACGGAACGCAATTGCTGGAAGTTCATCGTCAATTCAGTGGAGAAAGGAGGGAAACGGCAGATCATTATTCGCTTTCCACTCCTGGCGTGTCCTCCAACAAATCTCGATAAGCTTTTCGCAAATGCACTGAAGCGCTTATGCTGCATTCCACGAGGACGCCATGAGACTGCTCGCCATACCGTCGATTCGCAGGGCCGCCGTCATGGCCCTGTTGTGTGCGGCTGCCCTGGGCGCGCATGGCGCCACCAAAGAAGTAGCGGGATCAGGGGCGGCGGTGATTGCGGGCACCAATGCCAACGGCAGTGCCAATACGAATACCAATGCCAATGCCAGCACCAATCCGTCCGTCACTCCGACGCCAGTGGATCGCATCACCTGGCTGATGCCGCAGATCGATGCCACGCCCGCCTCCGGCAACAGCGGCACCGCCCCGCGCCGGGTGCTGACGCAGACCACGGCGGATCTGCTCATTTCCAACTGGGGCGGCACGACGCAGCACGAATTGGTGATGGCCAACATCAAACGCAGTCTGCGCATGCTGCAATCGGCGGAGCCGGCCTGCATGCTGGGGATGTTGCACACCCCGGACCGGGATGCGCTCGCATGGTTCGCCGATACCCATCTGACGCCGCCCCATCAATTCGTCGTGCGTGCGTCGATGCTGGACAAGGTGCCGCGCAATGCGGCCGGCGAGGTGCGACTCGAACGGGTGTGGGCAGAGCGCGTGCTGCGTGGCGCGCTGGTGCAGGGCCGCAGTTACGGACCGGGCCTGGATGAGATGTTCCGGCATCTGCCCACGTCGGCGCTCAGCAGTTATGTCACGCCGGACGTGGGCGGTAACCTGCTGGCCATGGTCGGGCTGGGACGCGCCGACTACACCCTCGAATACGACTTCATCGTGACGGACCATCTGGTGGTCGGGGGCTCTGCGGCGGATCTGGTGACGCTCCCGATCGAAGGCCATGCCGATCCGATTCTCTCCGGAGTGGCCTGCCCGAAAACCGAATGGGGCCGTCAGGTGGTGATGCGGGCGAATGAAGTGCTGGCGCTGCCTTCCTCTCGCCGGCTATTGAAGGAGGAGCTGCTGAACCGCCTCACCCCGAATGCGCGCGCCCGCTATGGCGCCCGCATCGAGGCGTTTTATGCGCGACCGATGCCGATGATGGCGGCCGGTACCGCTGCAGCACCGGCCATGCCTGTGGCGGCCAGTGGCGCGACGGGCCGCGATCGCGTCAGCCCTCGATCTCCATCGCCGCCTTCACCCGTTCCTCGGTGAGGCTGTTCACGCATTCCTGCAGGAAACGGTAGGCGAAGCCGCGCAGGTAGTGACCGCGCTTCAGGGCAATGCGGGTGGTGTTGACCGGGAACAGATGGCTGGCATCCAGGCGCTGCAGACCCGCATCGCGGTTCGGCTCGAAGGCCATGGCCGCGATGATGCCGACGCCCAGACCGACCTGCACATAGGTCTTGATGACATCGGCATCCAGCGCTGACATCACGATGTCGGGCGCGAGGCCCGCCTGCGCAAAACTCGCATCGATGCGGGCGCGTCCGGTGTAGCCCTCGTGATAGGTGATCAGCGGCTGCTCCGCCAGTGCTTCCAGGGTGACCGGCTGCCCGGCCAGCGGATGGCCTTGGGGCACCACCACCGCATGGTGCCACTCATAAAACGGGAAGGTGACAAACGCATCGTCCCGGCCAAGGGCTTCGGTGGCGATGCCGACATCCGCCTCTCCGCTCTGCAGCAGCGAGACGATTTCCGCGGGGCTGCCCTGATGCAGCACCAGATGCACCCGCGGATATGCCGCCTTGAATCGCGCCACCACCTGCGGCAGCGCATAACGCGCCTGCGTGTGGGTGGTGGCAATGGTGAGCTGGCCCTGGTCGGCGCTGGAGAACTGCTGCGCCAGGCGCTTGATGTTGCGCAGGTCCTGCAGCATGCGGTCGGCCACCTGCGCGACCTCCTTGCCCGGTTCGGTCAGACCCAGCAGCCGCTTGCCACGGCGCTGGAACAGCTCGACGCCCAGCTCATCCTCCAGGTCCTTGATGTGCTTGCTGACCCCGGACTGCGACGTGAACAGCGCCGCGGCCACTTCGGTCAGATTGAAGTTCTGCTGCACCGCTTCGCGGACGATGCGCAACTGCTGGAGGTTCATGGGCGCGGCGACAGCCTCAGGCGGCCTGGGTCAGGCCGAAGACACTCAGACGCGAGGCCTGCAGCCGCACCTGCTGGCCGCTGGACAGGGCCAGTGCCTGTGCCTGCTCCCGGCTGAGCTCCGCTTCCAGGTGCTCGCCCTGCGGGCCCCGCAGTTCCACCCGGGCGGCCGCGCCGAAGCTCAGCACCCGCTCGACGGTGGCCGGCAGGCCGGGCGCGTCGGCCTGGGGAATGATCACCAGCTCATGGGGGCGGGCATAGGCCTGCACCTGACCCTGCGGATCGTGTGCGGCGCTGGTCAGTCCTTGGGCCAGCAGCTGGTCGCCAACGCGCAGCGTGCCGCCTTCGGAGCGGCCTTCGAAGCGGTTGACCGCGCCCAGGAAGCCGTACACGAACGGCGTTGCCGGGTGTTCGTACACCTCCGCCGGCGCGCCGACCTGCTCCACCCGGCCATGGTCCATCAGCACCACCCGGTCCGCCACTTCCAGGGCTTCTTCCTGGTCGTGGGTGACGAAGATGCTGGTGATGTGCAGTTCGTCATGCAGGCGGCGCAGCCAGCGGCGCAGTTCCTTGCGCACCTTGGCATCCAGTGCGCCAAATGGCTCGTCCAGCAGCAGCACACGCGGCTCGACCGCCAGGGCCCGCGCCAGTGCGATCCGCTGACGTTGGCCGCCGGAGAGTTGCGGCGGATAACGGTCGGCCAGCCAGTCCAGCTGCACCAGTTGCAGCAGTTCATGAACCTTGCGCTTGATTTCCGATTCCGGCGGACGCTGCTTGCGCGGCTTGACCCGCAGTCCGAAGGCGACGTTGTCGAACACCGTCATGTGACGGAACAGCGCGTAGTGCTGGAAGACGAAGCCGACTTCCCGCTCGCGGACATGCGTGTCGGAGGCGTCCTGGCCGTCCAGCAGCACCTGACCGCGGTCGGCGGTTTCCAGGCCGGCGATGATGCGCAGCAGCGTTGTCTTGCCGCAGCCGGAGGGGCCCAGCAGTGCGGTCAGCTCGCCGGTCGGAAAGTCCAGGCTGACATCGCCCAGTGCGGTGAAGCTGCCGAACGACTTGTGAATGTTGCGGACTTGAATGCTCATGGGGATCTTTCTTCGGCGTGCCGCTCAGTCAACGACCACGGCGCGCGAGGCACGCCACTCAACGAATTGCTTGAGCACCAGGGTGCCGACGGCCAGCAAGGCCAGCAGCGAGGCGACCGCGAAGGCGGCGGCGAACTGGTACTCGTTGTAGAGAATTTCCACCTGCAGCGGCAGGGTGTTGGTCTGGCCGCGGACATGGCCCGACACCACCGACACCGCCCCGAACTCCCCGAAGGCGCGGGCATTGCAGAGGATCACCCCGTACAGCAGACCCCACTTGATGTTGGGCAGGGTCACATGCCAGAAGGTCCGGAAGCCCGAGGCGCCCAGCACCGTGGCGGCCTCTTCTTCATCGCGGCCCTGGGCCTGCATCAGCGGAATCAGCTCACGGGCCACGAACGGGAAAGTCACGAACACGGTGGCCAGCACGATGCCGGGCACGGCGAAGATGATGCGGATGTCGTGTTCCTGCAGCCAGGGACCGAACCAGCCCTGGGCGCCGAAGATCAGCACGTAGATCAGGCCGGCCACGACGGGGGAGACCGAGAACGGCAGGTCGATCAGGGTGATCAGCAACTGCTTGCCGCGAAAGTCGTGTTTGGTGATGGCCCAGGCGGCGCAGACGCCGAACACCAGGTTCAGCGGCACCGAGATGACGGCGGCGAGCAGGGTGAGCTTGACGGCCGAGACGGTGTCCGGCTCGACCAGGGACGCTGCATACGCGTCCCAGCCCTTGCGCAGGGCTTCGGTGAACACGGCGATCAGCGGCATCAGCAGGAACAGGGCGAAGAAGCCCAGACCCAGCGTCAGCAGGGTGTAGCGCACCCAGCGGGCTTCGCGGGTGGCGGGGTTGCCCTGGTAGTGGCCGGCGCTGCGCGCGCGGCCCAGGGTGGCGGCAGATCCGGCCATGTCAGCGCTTTCCGTCCAGTCCGTTGCGGCGCACGCTCCAGGCCTGCAGACCGTTGATGGCCAGCAGCAGCGTGAACGAGAACACCAGCATCACGACGGCGATGGCGGTGGCGCCCACGTAGTCGTACTGCTCGAGTTTGGTGATGATCATCAGCGGGGTGATTTCGCTGACCATCGGCATGTTGCCGGCGATGAAGATGACGGAGCCGTACTCGCCCACCGCGCGGGCGAAGGACAGGGCAAAGCCGGTCAGCAGCGCCGGGGTGAGCATCGGCAGCACCACCAGGCGGAAGGCCTGCCAGCGATGGGCGCCGAGCGAGGCGGCGGCTTCTTCCAGTTCGGTGTCCAGGTCTTCCAGCACCGGCTGCACCGTGCGCACCACAAAGGGCAGTCCGATGAAGATCAGCGCCACCAGCACGCCCAGCGGCGTGAAGGCCACCTTGATGCCGAGCGGTTCCAGCTGGCTGCCCAGCCAGCCATTGGGGGCATAGAGCGCGGTCAGTGCGATGCCGGCGACGGCGGTCGGCAGGGCGAAGGGCAGGTCGATGAGGGCATCCACCAGCTTCTTGCCGAAGAAGTCATAACGCACCAGCGACCAGGCCAGGATGAATCCGAACACCACATTGATGGCGGCGGCCAGCAGGGCGGCGCCGAAGCTCAGGCGGTAGGAGGCCAGCACCCGGGGCGAGGTGGCGGCGGCCCAGAAGGCCTCGGCGCCATGGCCGGCGGACTTCAGGAACACCGCGCACAGCGGGATCAGCACCAGCAGCGACAGGTAGAAGAGCGTGAAACCCAGGGTCGGTGCGAAGCCGGGCAGCACGCGGCGACGCTTGCGGGCGGGCGCCGGTGCGGCCGACGCCGGGGACAGGACGGCGGTGGTCATGACGGGGACTTCAGCGCTTGAGCGACGCCATGATCTGGTCGTACTGACCGCCATCGACGAAGTGGGTCTTGTAGACCTTGCTCCAGCCGCCGAGGGTCTGGTCCACGCCGAACAGCTTGATCGGCGCGAAGCGCTGCGCGTGTTTCTTGAACACGGCCGGGTCGCGGGGGCGGAAGTTGTTCTGGGCGATGATTTCCTGGGCTTCCGGGGTCCACAGGAAGTCGAGGTAGGCCTTGGCCAGGGCGGCGGAGCCCTTCTTGTTCACCACCTTGTCGACCACGGCCACGGGGGCGTCGGCTTCGATCGAGATGCTGGGGTAGACGACTTCGAACTGGCCTTTGCCGAATTCGTTCTCGATGAGTTCCGCTTCGGATTCGAAGGTCAGCAGCACGTCGCCGATGCCGCGTTGGGTGAAGGTGGTGGTGGCGCCGCGGCCGCCGCCGTCCAGCACCGGGACGTTGGTGAGGATGCGGGTGAGCAGGTCTTTGGCCTGGGCGTCGGTACCGCCCTTGGCGATCACGCTGCCCCAGGCGGCCAGGTAGCCGTAGCGGCCGTTGCCGGTGACTTTGGGGTTGGGGATGATGACCTGGACGCCGGGGCGGGCGAGGTCATTCCAGTCCTTGATCTGTTTCGGGTTGCCTTTGCGGACCAGGAACAGCATGGTGGAGCTGTAGGGGGCGGCGGCGTTGGGGAAGCGCTGGCGCCAGTCGGCGCTGGTCAGGCCTTTTTCCGCGAGGGTGTCGACGTCGGTGGCCTGGTTCATTGTGACCACATCGGCTTCGAGGCCGCCGATGACGGAGCCGATCTGCTTGGAGGAGCCGCCGTGGGACTGGTTGATGGTGACCGTCTGGCCGGTCTTGGTCTTCCAGTGGGTGACGAAGGCGGGGTTGATCTGTTTGTAGAGTTCGCGGGCCACGTCGTAGGACACGTTCAGCAGCGTCGCGGGGGGGGCGGACTGAGCCAGGGCGGGGGTCCAGGCCTGGGCGCCGAGCAGCGGCAGCGCGGCGGCCAGCATCAGGATCTGGCGGCGGGGCTGGGAGGTCTTGGCGGCGGCGGGGGCCGAGGCAGCGCGGACGAAGGATGTGGACATGGCGAAATCGTGGCAATCGACTGTGAGTCGGACCACATAGCTTGCCGCACAGCGCTTATTCTCTAAACGACTCTTTCCTTATTTCAATATAACTAAGCCCCCCAGTCGCTAACGCTCCTGCCCCCGAGGGGCGCCAGCCGGTGGCCTGGCAGAGCCAGATCCACGGCTGTGGCTGGATGGGCCCCCCAGTCGCTAACGCTCCTGCCCCCGGGGGGCGCCAGCCGGTGGCCTGGCAGAGCCAGATCCACGGCTGTGGCTTGGGGGGCGCCCTCGCTGCGCGGGGCTGGTGGGGGGCGCCATATTGAATTCCGCAGGATCGTGAGGCATCGCGGGCGCCTCCCCCAGGCTCCCGGGGTGCCGTCACGTCCTGGGACTCACCATGCAATTCCGGTTGTGCCGGTGGGTCCTCCATGGAAAGAACCCGTGCTCACAGTGTTGGCCAGTCGCTCCCGCAACGCCAATCACCATTTCATCCAAGCTCCTGCTCCCACCGCATAACGCCATTCGCCCAAGCCGGGCGCAGCCCGGACGCCCTTTGGGGGCCGGAGCAGCGATTGAAGGCCAGCCGCCTCCCGCGGGCGGTCGCCCGCTGCGGCCGGAGGCGCCAGCGACCGAGGCCCCTGTCCATTAGCCCGGCGCCGCCCGGACGCCCCTCAAGCTACAGCCGTGGAACCGGCTCTGCCGGGCCACCGGCTGGCGTCCCTGGGATAGGAACGATTGCAACTGACGGGCTCGCTCCACCAGCCGGGCGCAGCCCCGGCGCCCATCCAGCCACAGCCGTGGAACTGGCTTTGCCAGGCCACCGGCTGGCGCCCCTTGGGGGCAGGAGCGTTAGCGACTGGGGGGCCAATCACTCTTTCCAGTAGTGGGCGAGCCAGGGCGTGGGGCGGACGTAGCGGGTCAGGTGGCGCCAGCGGTTGGTCACGCCCTTGCCAAACGTGCCCTTGAAATGCTCCCACGGCGTCTCGTGCGCAGGCTCGTCCTGCGTCCAACGACCCACCATCACATCACTGGGGTTCGGACCGCCCGGGAACGTCACAATCTTGGCACCCTTGGGCAGCTTGGCCGACATGAAGTAGCGCAGCGGGAACGGCGGCAGGCAGTGCAGACGGAAATGCCGCGTCCACATCGGCGGCCAGAACTTGATGCCGCCAGGCACCGACGCCGTCACAAAGTGCTGCTCAAACCCATGCCGATCCGCCACGCCCTGCGGATCCGCTCGGAATTGCTCAATGATGTGCGGATACTTGCCCACCGGAAACCGGAACACCGAGGTCTGCCCCAGCTTCTGCATCGGCTTGGCCCAGTTGCGCGCCAGCACCACATCCTCCGGATTGGCATGGGTGAAATACCCGTCAATGTTGTCCACGATCACCGAATCCAGATCAATGAACAGCACCGGCCCCGACAAACCCGTCGTCGGCCCCAGGTCCGATCCCCACATCACCAGCTTGCGCCACTTGCCCATCGACTTCTTGGGCCACTCGCATCCCAGCTCCGGCAGGTCGTACGCATCCACCTCCGGACGGATGCCCTCCTTGTTGTCGGTCAGGCACACCAGACGGAAGTCACCCGTGACATGGCGACGCAGCATCCCATACAGACGGTTCACATAGTCCGCCCCGTAGGCCGTGCCCCACTTCACGCAGATGACTTGCTTCATTCCCATTCACTCCCCGGACGGACTTCCGCCCCTGAAAAATCAAACACCTCAGGGACCCCGGACTGTCGCCCGTCTCTCTCATTCACATCAGCAAGGGAAGGAGTGGATCCGCCAACTCGCAGCGGCTGCGAGGGCGACACCATAGCAGAAGCCGCCCAACCTCGAAAAACGTCCAAGTACATGCGTCCTTATTCGTTGGCAGCAGATCGGACGCTTCCTAGAGTCGGGTGCCATGACTGCCACCGCCTCCCCCTCCACGGTCGTCGCGCCCGTCGCCGGCACGGTCGTGCCCCCGTCCCGGTCCGACTCGTCCAACCTGCCGGCCGATGCCGCCCAGCACCCTTCCGCTGGCAGCCGCCGCTTCGAGATCCGCCCTTTTGACGGCCCGCTCGGCGCCGAAGTGCTGGGCCTGGACCTGGAACAACCCGTCGATGCGGCCACCTTCGACCAGCTCCACCGCGCCCATCTGGACCACCACGTCCTCATCTTCCGCGATCAGCGCATCACCCCGGCCGCCCACGTCGCCTTCAGCCGCCGCTGGGGTCCGCTGGAAATCCATGTGCTGCGCAACTTCCAGCTCCCGGGCCATCCGGAGATCCTGCAGGTCTCCAATGTGCGGGATGCCAGCGGTCAGCCGCTCGGGCTGGGCGATGCCGGTGTGTTCTGGCATTCCGACCTGTCCTACAAGGAAAAGCCCAGCCTCGGCTCGCTGCTCCATGCCCAGGAACTGCCGTCCGAGGGCGGCGACACCCTGTTTGCCAACCAGCACCTGGCCTACGACCAGTTGCCGCAGGCGCTGAAGGACGCCGTGCGCGGGCTGCGCGCCGAGCACAGCTACTTAGCCCGCTATGAGGAACTGCGCGCCCGCAACCCGTGGCGTCCGGCGCTGACCGAGGCCCAGATCGCTGAAGTGCGGCCCGCGGTGCATCCGGTCGTCCGCATTCATCCGGAAACGGGCCGGCCCGGTCTCTTTGTCAGCGAGCACTTCACCACCCGCATCGTCGGCATCCCGGAAGACGAGAGCCGCGATCTGCTCCAGCAACTGTTTGCGCTGAGCACCCGGGACTCGCTGGTCTATCGCCACCGCTGGCAGCCGCATGACCTGGTCTTCTGGGACAACCGCTCGGTGATGCATCTGGCCACCGGCTGTCCGGAGCACCTGCGCCGCCACCTGCATCGCACCACCATCGAAGGCGATGCGGTGATCGGCTGACCGCTGCTCCCGGACGCAGGTCCATGAATGTCTGAAGGTTCCCCCATGAAAAAGATCCTCGCCGCCCTGGCCGCCATCCTCGGCCTCAGCGCCCTGCCCGCCCGCGCCGAAGGCCAGCTGCGCATCGCCGAGCAGTTCGGCATCGTCTACCTGCTGCTGAATGTCGCGCAGGACCAGAAGCTCATCGAAAAACACGGCAAGGCTGAAGGCGTGGACATCCGCGTGCAATCGGTGCAACTGTCCGGCGGCCCGGCGATCAATGAAGCGCTGCTGTCCGGCAGCATCGATGTGGCCGGCGCGGGCGTCGGGCCGCTGCTGACGCTCTGGGACAAGACCCGGGGCCGCCAGAATGTGCGGGGCATCGCTTCGCTGGGCAACTTCCCCTACTACCTCACCAGCAGCAACCCGGCGGTGCGCACCATTGCCGACTTCAGCGACAAGGACCGCATCGCGCTGCCCGCCGTCGGCGTGTCGGTGCAGTCCCGCATCCTGCAACTGGCGTCCGCCCGCCAGTGGGGGGACAGCCAGTTCAACCGGCTCGACCGCCTGCAAGTGGCACTGCCCCATCCGGACGCCACCGCCGCGCTGATCAAGGGCGGCACCGAAATCAATGCGCACTTCGGCAATCCGCCGTTCCAGGAACAGGGTCTGGCCGGCAATCCGGCGGTGCATGTGGTGCTGAGCAGCTATGACGTGCTCGGGGGGCCGGCATCCGCCACGGTGCTCTACACAACCGAGAAATTCCGCAAGGAGAATCCGAAGACCTACAAGGCCTTCGTCGCCGCATTGGCCGAGGCCGCCGAATTCGTCACCCGCCATCCCGAGCAGGCCGCCGACATCTACCAGCGCAACGAAGGCTCCAAGGTGCCGCGCGAGCTGCTGCTGAAGGTGATCCGCAATCCGGAGGTGCAGTTCAAGATCGCGCCGCAGAACACCCTGGCGCTGGCCGAGTTCATGCACCGCGTCGGCGCCATCAAGAACAAGCCGACGTCGGTGAAGGACTATTTCTTCGACGACCCGCACAACGCGTCCGGCAGCTGAAGGAGGCGATCATGAGCGCACGTCCCGAAGTGGTGGAGCGATGGTCTGAGCGCGGGGCCGGTGCCCGCTCCGGGACCACGCCGAATCTTCGCGTTGCAGGCCCGTCTGCCCGTAGCCGGGGGATCGAACCCGGTGTCGAGGGGGACGCGGTGGATGACATCGCCGCCGCAGAGGTGCTGGCGCTGGAGACGCCCCCGCAGACCGCACCCCTCCAGCCGCGACTGCGGGTGGACGGCGTGAGCCTGGACTATCGTGTCGACCGCCGCAGCATCCGGGCGACCCATCAGGTGGCCTTTGATGTCATGCCTGGCGAGCGCTTCGTGCTGCTGGGGGCGTCCGGCTGCGGCAAGTCGTCCCTGCTCAAGGCCGTCGGCGGCTTCCTGCCTGGCTCCGAAGGCCGCATCCTGCTCGACGGTCAGCCGGTCTCCGGCCCAGGTCCGGACCGCATGGCCGTGTTCCAGGAATTCGACCAGTTGCCGCCCTGGAAGACGGTGCTGGACAACGTCGCCTTTCCGCTCACCGCGTCGCGCAAGCAAGGCATCGAAGGCGCCCGGCAGCACGCCCGGGACTGGCTCGAACGCGTGGGCCTGTCGGGCTTTGCGGGCGCGTATCCGCACCAGCTCTCGGGCGGGATGAAGCAGCGCGTGGCCATCGCCCGTGCGCTGGCGATGTCGCCGCGCATCCTGCTGATGGACGAGCCCTTCGCAGCCCTGGACGCCCTCACCCGGCGCCGCATGCAGGAAGAGTTGCTGGCGCTGTGGGAGCAGGAGCGCTTCACCCTGCTGTTCGTCACCCACTCGATTGAAGAGGCCCTGCATGTGGGCCATCGCATCCTCGTGCTGTCGCCCCACCCGGGCCGCGTGCGGGCCGAATTCAATGCCCAGGGCCTGGATGCCGCGCAGCGGCTCGCGCTGGGGCAACGGATCGAACATCTGCTGCTGGAATCCTGATGAGCCTGACCGCCCCCATTCGTCGCCCTGACCGTCTGCTGGATCCGCAGCCCTACCGACCGCTGCCTGTCCCGCCCCAGCCGCTCTGGCAGCGCCTCGCCGAGGCCAGCGGTTGGCGTCAGGCCTTGCTGCTGGTGGTGCTGGCCGGCCTGTGGGAGGTGGCCGCCCGCCTGGCTGACAACGACCTGCTGTTGCCCACCTTCTCCGCGGCAGCCCGGGCGCTTGCTGCCGATATCGCCAGCGGTGAGCTGCTGATGCGCGCCGGGGTGTCGCTGCAATTGCTGCTGCAGGGGTACGGCCTGGGCGTGGTGCTGGCCCTGGGCCTGACCGCACTGGCCACCGCCTCCCGCTGGGGCCGGGACCTGCTGGCCAGCCTCACCGCGATGTTCAATCCGCTCCCGGCCATCGCCCTGCTGCCGCTGGCCCTGCTCTGGTTCGGCCTGGGCGCCCGCAGTCTCATCTTCGTGCTGGTGCATGCGGTGCTGTGGCCGCTGGCGCTGGCCGCCAGCGCGGGCGTCTCCGCCGTGCCGGAAACGCTGCGCATGGCGGGGCGCAACTACGGGCTGACGGGACCGCGCTTCGTTGTGCAGATCCTGCTGCCAGCGGCGCTGCCGTCCATCCTCTCCGGGCTGCGGGTCGGCTGGGCCTTTGCCTGGCGCACGCTGATCGCGGCGGAACTCTTCTTCGGCGCGTCCTCGGGTCAAGGGGGCTTGGGCTGGTACATCTTCCAGAACCGCAATGAACTGATGACGGACCATGTGTTTGCCGGGCTGGCCCTGGTCATCCTGATCGGCTGGCTGGTGGAGCGGCTGGTCTTCAGCACCATCGAACGCTGGACGGTGCGACGCTGGGGCATGCAGCGCTGAACAATGCGCCCACCCAAAAGGAACGCCCCGGCCAAAGCCGGGGCGTGCTCGCATCGGATGTCAAGGTGATCAGTTCATCGTGGTTGGCAGTCCTCCAGGTGGGCTTTGGGAAACGATGCCAGACGCCCGGCCGGTGGCGTGCCCGGGACGATGCGGGGGCGCTGCGGCATCCCCAGCATGGCGGCGGTGGTGGCCATGATGAGGTGGGCACGAGCGACCATCACAGATCGGGCCGGTGGGCGGTGTGGCATCAACATGAGGACAGCGTAAAAGGCCGCCGGGCGCCGCGGAACGAAGCCTTGTTCATATCGACAGCCGATTTCTGTTTGCAAGGCAAGCGGCTTGCCCCTCGTCGCCGCCTGGGGACTGCGCCTTATGCGCTGCCGGTATAAGCTGCTGCGTGAACCGCAGTTGGCGGGCTCTGTCCTCCCGGGATAGGCTGCCCGGTTTTGCCCGCGCACCGCGCTACCCGCGCGGCGGCGACGAGGGCGATGTCCCCCAGATCCCATCAGGATTCAAGGAGCTTGCATGACCGCCATCGACACGGCCGCCCCCCGCAGGGCCGCTGATCCGTCTTCCCCTTCTTCCGCTGCTCAAGGCTCCGCGCGCGCTGCCACGCCTACCGCGACCCATGCGCCAGGGGCCCGTCCTGCGGTGCTCGACCTGATCGGCAACACCCCGCTGGTGCCGGTGCGACGCCTGGACACCGGTCCCTGCGAGCTCTTTCTCAAACTGGAATCCCAGAACCCCGGCGGCTCGATCAAGGATCGCATCGGTCTGTCGATGATCGAAGTCGCCGAGCGCGACGGCCTGCTGCCCCCGGGCGGCACGGTGGTGGAAGCCACCGCCGGCAACACCGGACTGGGCCTGGCGCTGGTCGCCCGTGCCAAGGGCTATCGGGTGGTGCTGGTGGTGCCTGACAAGATGTCGGCCGAAAAAGTGCTGCAGCTCAAGGCGCTCGGCGCCGAAGTGCACATGACCCGATCCGATGTGGGCAAGGGTCACCCGGACTACTACCAGGACCGCGCCGCCCGCCTGGTGCAGGACATCCCCGGCGCCTGGTATGCCGACCAGTTCAACAATCCGGCCAATCCGCTGGCCCATGAAACCACCACCGGCCCGGAAATCTGGCAGCAGACGGGGCATCGCATCGACGCGCTGGTTTGCGGCGTAGGCTCCGGGGGCACGATGACCGGCCTCTCCCGCTTCTTCGCCAAGGTGCGACCGGGCCTGGACCTGGTGCTGGCCGACCCCGAGGGCTCGGTGCTGAAGGACTATGTCGAGACCGGTCACTACGGCGAGGCCGGCTCCTGGGCCGTGGAGGGCATCGGGGAGGACTTCATCCCGCCGATCGCCGATCTCAGCGGCGTGCGGCATGCCTATGCCATCAGTGACACCGAAAGCTTCGCCACCGCCCGTGAGCTCTACCGCGCCGAAGGCATCCTGGCCGGCTCATCCAGCGGCACCTTGCTGGCCGCGGCGCTGCGCTACTGCCGTGCGCAGACCACACCGCGCCGGGTCGTCACCTTTGTCTGCGATACCGGCACCCGCTACCTCTCCAAGGTCTACAACGACCCGTGGATGTTCGACCAGGGCCTGCTTCAACGCGCCCATCAGGGCGATCTGCGCGACCTGATCTCCCGCCGGGCGGAAGACGGCGCCGTGGTGAGCGTCTCGCCGGACGACACCCTGGCCACCGCTTTCTCCCGCATGCGCCAGGCCGATGTCTCCCAGCTACCGGTGCTGCAGCAGGGCCGTCTGGTGGGGCTGCTGGATGAATCCGACCTGCTGACCCAGATGCACATGGATGCCCGTCACTTCAAGGACCCGGTGACATCCGCCATGAGCCATGATGTGCAGACCCTGCCTCCCGGAGCCCCCCTGTCTGCGCTGATCGAGCAGCTGCGTCGGGGCCTGGTGGCGGTGATTGCCGACGATCAGCGCTTCTATGGCCTGGTCACCCGTTTTGATTTGCTGAACCATCTGCGAAAGGGCTTGTCATGAGCCAGTCTTCCAAAGACTCCCACGGCGCCGATCTGCGCTTTGACACACTGGCGATCCACGGCGGCCAGCATCCCGACCCGCTGACCGGCGCGGTGATGCCGCCGATTTACGCCACCTCCACCTACCGGCAGCAGAGCCCCGGGGTGCATCAGGGCTACGAGTACGGCCGCACCCACAACCCGACGCGTCAGGCCTACGAGCGGGCGGTGGCCAGCCTCGAAGGTGGGGTGCAGGCCTATGCGTTTTCCTCTGGCCTGGCGGCGATGGCCACGGTGCTGGACACCCTGGATGCCGGCGCCCACATCGTCGCGGGCGACGACCTGTATGGCGGCAGCTACCGCCTCTTCGAACGGGTGCGTCGCAAGAGCGCCGGTCTGCAGGTCACTTATGTGGACAGCACGAATCCGGATCAGGTCCGCGCCGCGCTGCGTCCGGACACCAAGCTGATCTGGATCGAGACGCCGAGCAACCCGATCCTGAAGCTGACCGATCTGGCAGCCGTGGCCGCCATCGCCCGCGAGCACGGCGCGCTGACCATCGCCGACAACACCTTCGCCAGCCCCTGGGGGCAGCGGCCGTTGTCGCTGGGCTTTGATGCGGTGCTGCACTCGGCCACCAAATACCTCAATGGGCACAGCGATGTGATTTCCGGCGTGGTGGTGGTCGGCGGCGAGGAACGTCAGGCGGCGCTGCGCGAGCAACTGGAGTTCCTGCACAACGCCGTGGGCTCGGTGGCCGGGCCGTTCGACAGCTTCCTGGCGCTGCGCGGGCTCAAGACCCTCGCGCTGCGCATGGCCCGTCACAACGAGAGTGCCTTGTCGCTGGCGCAGTGGCTGCAAGGCCAGCCCAAGGTCCGCAAGGTGCATTACCCCGGGCTGGAGAGCCATCCGCAGCATGCGCTGGCCCGGCGCCAGATGCGCGGCGGCGGCGGCATGATCAGCGTGCAGCTGGACACCGACCTGGCCGGTGCCCGCCGCTTCCTGGAGCGGGTGCGCATCTTCTCGCTGGCCGAGAGCCTGGGCGGCGTGGAGAGTCTGATCTCCCTCCCGGCGCTCATGACCCATGCCTCCATTCCCGCGGACAAGCGGGCGGCGCTGGGCATCACCGATTCCCTGGTGCGCATCTCCGCCGGCATCGAGGACGTCGAAGACCTGCGGGCCGACCTGCAGGCGGGCCTGGACGCCATCTGACGCGCTGACACCTATGACCTCCCGCCCAGCACCCGGGCGGGCAGGAAGAGGATCGCCTTCAGCAGCGCAAAGACGGCTTCCACGCTGATCCCGATCAGTCGGAAGGGCAACAGCACCAGCCAGACCACGGGCCACAGCAGGAGGGCCAGCAAGGCCAGCGGCCAGCACAGCACGAACAGAATCAACCACAGCAACAGGCTCAACATCTTGGGCTCCCGCACCATCGCGCCGCCGGGAAGGCGACCGAGTGGTCACTGTAGAAACTCCCGCCGCTGCGCCATCGCGCTTTGCGATGAACCGCGCGCGGGAGGGGTTGAACTGTCCCGAACCACGAACGACCGATCTTCGACAGGCCAGGGCTGGGCTCGATTCGGAAGACCGAGGCCAACCTTACATAGTCGCCGCTCTGATCCCGGAGGAATTGCGAACCCGCGTCACCGCGCATCTTCATTGACCCGGAAAAACCATATGGATTTAAATTCTCGATCCCGTTAAACCGAAGTTATGTATGATGCGGGAACGTCTTTTCGGAGAGTCAGATGAGTTCGCTGAATTACCGTCACCTGCATTACTTCTGGGTGGTCGCCAAGGAAGGCGGCTTCGCTCGTGCGGCCGACCGTCTGGGCATGGCGGTGCAGACCATCAGTGCTCAAGTACGGGAGCTGGAACGCGCCCTCGGCCACCAGTTGCTCAAGCCGGAGGGCCGCGGTCTGGTGCTGACCGAAGCCGGTCAGGCCGCCTTCAGCCGCGCGGAAGAGATCTTCCAGATCGGCCAACTGGTGCCTCATGAGGTGCACGAGGCGGCCACCCAGCGAGTGCAGCGCCTGTCGGTGGGCCTGTCGGACGGGCTATCCAAACTGGCCGCCCATGCGCTTCTGGCACCGGTGCTGGACACCCCGAACCTGCGCCTGGTCTGCCATGAAGGCGAGGTCGACCAGCTGCTCGGCGAGCTGGCCCTGCACCATCTGGATTTAGTACTCACTGACCAGCCAGCCCCCGTCAATCCGACACTTCGCATCACCAGCCAGTTGCTGGCCAGCACACAGGTCGACTGGTGGGGCCCGGCGGATCTGGTCGCCCGCGCTCAGCGCACCGGCGCCCGTCCGTTCCCGTATGTGCTGGAAGACCTGCCGGTGCTGCTGCCAACGCGCCATGCGTCCCTGCGTGCCAGCATCGAGCGGTGGTTCGAGCAGCATCACATCCGCCCGCAAGTCGTCGGGGAGTTCGAAGACAGCGCACTGATGAGCGTCTTTGCGGCGCGCGGGCTGGGCGTGTTCCCGGTCAGCCGCCTGGGCGCGGACGACCTGGCCTTGATGAGCGGCCTGCATCTGCTGGGCCAGACCGATGTGGTGGAAGACGTGCACGGCATCTATTCCCGCCGTGGTCAGAACCATCCGCTGGTGGCCAAACTGCTGGCGTCCCGTCGTCAGGGGCGTGTCGAAACGGACGGCATCGAAGCTTCGGAATTCTCTGCGGAAGTGTCAGCTAATTGATGGTTTTTCGGAAGTCGATAGAGCTCTAAGGTGCAGTCTGCGCGCGCGCGGTGAGGGGTCTGACTGTCAGATCCACACCGCGCGAACGGTCCACCCCAAGGAGTTCAGTCATGAGTGACTTCCAACGATCTTCGGCGTCCCCCACGACCTGGACGCCCGCCACCGCCGGTGGCTCGGTCTTCACCCAGCAGGGCGAGGTCGCCCGCGTGCTGCGCAACACCTACGCCCTGCTGTCGATGACGCTGCTGTTCAGCGCCGGCATCGCGTCGGCGGCGGTCGCCTTCAACTGGGCGGCCCCCGGCATGCTGCTGACCCTGGTGGGCTACTTCGGCCTGCTGTTCGGCATCCACAAGATGCGCAACAGCGCTATTGCGATTCCGCTGGTGTTCGCGCTGACCGGCTTCATGGGCTGGTCGCTCGGCCCTCTGCTCAGCGCCTACCTGAAGCTGCCCGGCGGCGCCAACATCATCAGCCTGGCGCTGGCCACCACCGGTGGCACCTTCCTGGCGCTGTCGGCCTATGTGCTGGCCACCAAGAAGGACTTCAGCTTCATGGGCGGCTTCCTGTTCGCCGGCATGATCGTCGCGCTGCTGGCCGCCGTGGCCAACATTTGGCTGCAGATGCCGGTGATGGGTCTGGTGATCTCCGGTATGGTGGCCCTGCTGTCGATCGGTCTGATCCTGTTCGAGACCAGCAACATCGTCAACGGCGGTGAGCGCAACTATGTGATGGCGACCGTCAGCCTGTTTGTGTCGCTGTTCAACCTGTTCACCAGCCTGCTGAGCATCTTCGGCTTCGCCAGCAGCAGCGACGACTGACGCGCCGAAGGCGTTAAGGCGACACCACTCGTCGCCTTGCGCCGGCCACCAAGGGGCGCTCCTTCGCCCCTGCCATCCATCCCGGCCGCCCTCTCTTTCGAAAGGGCGGCTTTTTCATGGGCGGCGTCAAGGCGTGTCGAATGGCAGGCGGGCGCCCAGCTGGTGGCGGATCTGGTCGATCCAGCCCAGCACGGTCAGGGTCTCCGCATGCGGCATCACCGGGCTTTCAATCTCACCCGCGCGGATGTGGTCCATCGCATGGCGGATCTGATATTCGAAGCCGTTGGTCTCGAAGGGCAGTTCCACCGTCTCCACCGGGTCCTTCGGACGCAGGCACTGGGCGCGGGTGGCCTGCCAGAAGGTCTCTGGCAGCACGATCGCGCCGGCCTCGCCCATCACATGCAGGGTGTTGGGGGCAAAGGTGTCGATGCCGCAGACCATCTGGGCCACGAGGCCGTCGCCGAAGTCCAGGTTGGCAGCCACCCGGGCATCGACGCCGGTGGACGCCAGCACGCCGCGGACATCCAGCGCCTGCAGGGGCGGCACCTCGCCCAGCGCATGGCGCAGCACAAAGCGCGTGGCGTTGAGGTTGTAAACGCCGACATCCAGCAGCGCGCCCCCCGCGAGGGCCGGATTGAACATGCGATTGGCGGGGTCGAAAGGTGCCGGGAAACAGAAGCTCGACTGCAGCGCACGCACCCGGCCGATGCGGCCTTCGGCGAGCCAGCGTCCGATCTCCTCATAGACCGGCAGGAAGCGGGTCCACACCGCTTCCATCAGGAACACGCGGCGCTCGCGCGAGGCGGTGACCAGTTGCTCGGCCATGGCGCGTGTGGGCACCAGGGACTTCTCGCAGAGCACCGCCTTGCCGGCCTGCAGCGCGGCCATGGCCGGCTCGAAATGCTGGCCGTGGGGCGTGGCGATGTAGATGCCGTCGATGTCCGGATCCGCCAGCACCGAGTCGAGATCGGTGGTCACCTGGATCGTGCCCTCATCAGGCCGATTCCAGCGCTGGGCGAACTGCTCCGCGCGAGCACGGTCCCGGCCACAGACGGTGTGCAGTCGGCACCCCTCCAGCCGGCTCACGGCTTCCGCAAACACATGGGCGATGGCGCCGGGGCCCACAAGGGCCCACTGGAAAGTCGAGGAGGAGGTCATTCAATGGGGCGCGGTCAGGCGCGGCAAGGTCGGGTGGATCGGATGCTAGACCCAATCGGCGCCTCGCTGCGCGTTGTGCCGCTTGAGGTCCTGCTCCGAGGCTTCAACGTGCGGACTTGAGGGGGCAAGCCCAGCCCCGGCGGCGGCGCAGGCATCAGGGTTAGCCCGCAGTCAGGGATCGGCTGCAGGCCCCCTCGGGCGGAAGGCGCCCGCGCCTGCCCATGCCCTTCGGCTGAGCGCGATCCATGGGCTAGGCTCCGGCCTTTCCTGAATGCACTCGCACACCGAGCTTCCCCCCATGAGGATTCCTTTTGTCCTGGCCGCCACGTTGGCCCTGAGCGCGCCGGTGCTGGCGCAGACCGTGCCGGCGCAGGCCGCCTCTGCGGCATCTGCCAACGCTGCCAACGCGCTGATCGCCCCGAGCCCCCTGCCCCTGCAATATCCGCCGTTCGACCAGATCCGCGATGAAGACATCGGTCCGGCGCTGGAACAGGGCATGGCGGAGCAGCTCAAGGAAGTGCAGGCCATCGCCACCAATCCGCAGGCCCCGACCTTCGACAACACCATCGTGGCGCTGGAGCGTTCCGGCCGCCTGCTGCAGCGCGCCAATGCGCTGCTGGGCAACCTGGTCGGTGCAGACGCCAATCCCGCCCGGCTGAAGCTGCAGGGTGACTTCGCTCCGCGCATGGCCGCTCACCGCGATGCAATCGCGCTGAATGCGCAGCTCTTTGCGCGCGTGGAATTGCTGTGGCAGCGTCGCACCACGCTGGGCCTGGATGGGCAGGAGCAGCGTCTGATCGAGCGGCACTACAACAGCCTGGTTCGTGCCGGTGCCAAGCTGGACGATGCCGGCAAAGCGCGGATGAAGGCCATCAACGCAGAGCTGGCCACGCTGGGCGCCCGTTTCAATCAGAACGTGCTGTCAGAGGTGAATGACTCGGCGGTGATCGTGGACAAGGCGGAGGAACTCGCCGGGTTGAGCGATGAGCAGATCGCCGGTGCCGCTGCTGCCGCCAAGGCCCGTGGACTGGAGGGCAAGTACCTGATCGCCCTGCTCAACACCACCGGCCAGCCGGTGCTGGCGCAGCTGGAGAACCGCGCGCTGCGCGAGCGCATCTACAAGGCCTCGGTGGCGCGGGGCAGCCGCGGCAATGAGTTTGACAACACCGCGCTGGTGTCCCGCGTGGCCACGCTGCGCGCCGAACGTGCGCGCCTGCTGGGCTTTGCCACCCATGCCGACTTCGTGCTGAGCGACGAAACTGCCCGCACGCCCAAGGCGGTCAATGCCATGCTGGGCCAGCTGGCGCCTGCCGCCGTGGCGGCGGCACGCCGTGAAGGCCAGGACCTGCAGGCGATGATCGACCGCGAACAGGCGGCTCGTCATCAGCCCAGCTTCCCGCTGGCGGCCTGGGACTGGAGCTTCTACACCGAGAAGGTCCGCGCAGCGAAGTACGGCTTCGATGAATCCCAGCTCAAGCCCTACCTGGAGATGCGCAATGTGCTGGAGAACGGCGTGTTCTACGCCGCCGGCCAGCTCTATGGTCTGACCTTCAAGGAGCGCAAGGACCTGCCCGTCTATCACAAGGACGTGCTGGTCTATGACGTGTTCAACGCTGACGGCACGCAACTGGCGATCTTCCTGGCCGACATGTACGCCCGCCCGTCCAAGCGCGGTGGCGCCTGGATGAATGCGTATGTGGACCAGAGCGGCCTGTTCAACCAGAAGCCGGTCGTGGCCAATCACCTCAACATTCCCAAGCCGGCGGACGGCAAGCCGACGCTGCTGACCTGGGACGAAGTGAACACCATGTTCCACGAGTTTGGCCATGCGCTGCACGGCATGTTCTCGAACGTGAAATATCCGAGCATGGCCGGCACCCGGGTGCCGCGTGACTTTGTCGAATATCCGTCGCAGGTCAATGAGATGTGGGCGACCTGGCCGAGCGTGCTGGCCAACTATGCCAAGCATTACAAGACCGGTGAGCCGATGCCGCGGGACCTGCTGGACAAGGTGCTGGCCGCCCACAAGTTCAACCAGGGCTTTGCAACCACCGAATATCTGAGCGCGGCGATGCTGGATCAGCGCTGGCATCAGCTGTCGCTGGACCAGGTGCCGGCCGCATCGGGCGTGATGGATTTCGAGGCCAAGGCACTGCGTGCGGACGGCTTTGACTACGCCGCCGTGCCGCCGCGGTATCGCACGCCTTATTTCAGCCACATCATGGGCGGCTATGCGGCCGGCTATTACGCCTACATCTGGTCGGAAGTGCTGGATGCCGACACGGTGGAATGGTTCAAGGCCAACGGCGGGCTCAAGCGCGAGCTGGGCGATGTATTCCGCGCGCGGCTGCTGTCGCAGGGCGGCAGCCAGGATGCGCTGACGCTGTTCCGCAGCGTGGTGGGCCATGAGCCGGACATCGCGCCGCTGCTGGAACGCCGTGGGCTGGTGATCGGCAAGCCGAAGGCTGCGGCCAAGGCGGGTGACAAGCCCGCCAAAAAGACGGCCACGAAGACGGCAGAAAAGTCGGCTGAAAAGACCGCGACGAAATAATCGCGACTGCGACTAAGCACAAGGGGCGCCCAGGGCGCCCTTTTTTCATGGTGCCGCGTGCTCTGCGCGGCCGACGCCGTCAGGACGCCGGCTCTGCCGTCGCCACCCCTTGCGTCTGCTCCTTGATCATCTTCTGCATCAGCGCGAAGAAGCGGTCATAGAACTGCCCGGCCGGAATCGTTTCGGAGGCCACTTTCACCAGGGATTCGGAGGTGGAGGACAGCGGCACGGAGATGGAGCCGATGGCGCTTACCCCCAGGCTGGTGGAATTGGTGCTGCGCTTGACGGTGTAGCGGTCCTGAAGCGCCGAGACATAGGCGGTCGACAGCTTGCCTGCTCCCCCTTCCGGCACGCACACGATGTTGAAGCTGATCTCCACGTGCACTTCCCCTTCCGGCTGGAAGCGCTTGCTGCCGCTGATGGAGCCGGCCTGGGCCAGATTGATCACATACCCCTGGCTCAGCAGCGCCCGGCGGGCGGCTTCGCAGGTGTCTTCCACGCTGGCGTCGAAGAGGCGGGAGAAGGTTTCGTCGGCCTGGAAGCGCTCGTTCTGGTAGACCGAGCCCTTGCGGCCGCCGGCGGAGCTGTCACCGCCGAGGCTGCCGCAGGCCGTCAGACCCACGGCGGCCAGACCGAGCAGGCCGGCGAGCATCGCGCGGGTGGCTGCTGTCCGACCCGCAGCCCAGGGCGTTCCGGGCACTGAGCGTGACGCGCCCTGACGGCGCGGCGAACGCTGCAAGCGCTCAAGAGAAGAGGACGGGTCAGTCGTCCGGGGAGAAATGCGCTGTGTCATTGTCGTCGGGCCACGGTGGCCCCCGGCGACATTATCGCCATCCCCACCGCCCCGGCCCGTCAACGGGCTGACGGCTGTGCTGCGATTCTGTAAAGATTCAGTGCTGCATCCGGGCCTGGACGGGCGCGGCAGAGGCGGGCGACGCGGCTTCGGCCTGGGCCGCGAGCAGCGTCTGCCATTCACCGTCCACACAGGCGGTCATACGGCGCGCCAGACCCCGGCAGCGGTGCCAGTGCTCCTGCGCCGCCGACAGCAGCGCCGGCCAATAGGGTTGGTCGCCTTCGCAGCGGTTGCGCGAAATCACCAGCGCCACTACTTCCTGCTGCTCGCGACCTTCCGCATCCACATAGTCCAGATGCGCACGGACCACCACCGTCAGCGGGGTGGAGAGCAGCAGCTCGGCGCTCACGCAGTGCGACGGCTTGAAGGCCGGAGTGGCCGGTGCGGCCGCAAAGCGCATGTGAGACATCTGTGGGCGCTGCGCCACGGGCGAGCCCATGTAAGCCAGATGCTCGGTGTCCGCCATCGAAGTCGGGAGGGGGGCGTTCATGGCGCTTCCCAACGAGGCGCCCATCGTGTTCTTGTCCATGGCCGTGATCCTAGGGATGGCAGGTCGCCGCACCTGTCGGGTGCTGTCGCGACCGGATGTAGGACAGCATGCCGTCCGCCCAAGAACACTTCATGACGCAACCACCGGGCGGATTGCCTCATCCCGGCAACGTGGCGCCGCCGCCACCATTTCCGTTTGTCCTACAGCGACTCGCGGAGAGGGACGACAGGCCCGGCTGTTCGGCATACGTAGAGTTCATCTCAGCACGCCACGGGGCGCCAAGGAGCCAGACGATGGGACACAACGACCACTTCCAGACTTTCCACCAACACGCCGACGACGGTGCAGCCCAGATCTACTGGGCTTCAGTGTCGGACCACGACGCGGTGCTTGGTCTGGAAGCGGCGCTGCCCTATCTGATGGACCACGCCCCCGCGACGTTTGCCGAGCCGGCCCCTGCCGTCGTGTCGAATCCCCGCCACGCCGCGTGAGCCAGTGTCTGTCATCGACAAGGAGATATAAATGATGATTCGAGCCACCGTTCTCGCCCTGGCTACCGCTGTGGGCGCCATCACTGTGCTGCCGGGCTGCGCCGTCACCCGTGGTCAATCCACCGTTGGCGAGTATGTCGACGACGCCTCCATCACCACCGCGGTGAAGGCCAAGTTCGTGGAAGCCAAGACTGTCGACGCCTCCGCCATCAGCGTGGAAACGCTGCAGGGTGAAGTGATGCTGTCGGGCTTCGCCAAGAACGCCACCGAGAAGTCGAACGCGGAAGCGATCGCTCGCGGCGTGAAGGGCGTGAAGCGCGTCAAGAACGAAATCGCCATCCGTAACAACTGATGGCGGATGACCACCACTTCGGGTCCGCTCGGACGGGGACCCTCGTGGTGATCACTCCCAGCGCGGACGATCCGCATGCGGTTGCATGTTGAGCGTCCGCGCGCCGTCATTGGTGACGCCCTCTGTGGTGATCCCGCCCACAGCCGTCCGCAGTTCTGTGCCCGCGCCTGTCATGGACTCCCACGTTTCCCCTTCCGCACTCACCTGCTTCCTGGTGGAGGACAACGACGTCATCCGCGAGAACCTGGTGGCGACCCTGGAAGAGATGGTGGACCTGCGTGTGCTCGGCCATGCGGTGGATGAAGACGGGGCGCTGAGCTGGATGTCTGAAGAAAGCAGTCCTTGCGACCTGCTGATCATCGATATTTTTCTCAGCCAGGGCACCGGTCTGAACGTCCTGCAAGCCGCCACCGCCCGGATGCCGTCGGCCCGGCGCATCATCCTGAGCAATTACGCCACCCCGGACATGCGGCAGCGCTGCATGGCGCTGGGCGCGCATCGCGTCTTCGACAAATCGGCGGAACTGGAAGATCTGCTGGCCTATTGCCAGTGTCTGGCGGAGCGCCAGGATCCGGACGCTGCGCCGCAGTAAAGCGAAACGGGCCGTCCGGGCCCGGCGTTCACTCGATCAGACCGTTTTTCAGCGCGTAATACGTCAACTCGCTGTTGGTGTTGAGCGCCAGCTTTTCCAGCACCCGGGAACGATATGTGCTCACGGTCTTGACGCTCAGCGACATGCCGTCCGCGATATGACCCACCGTCTCCCCACGCGCCAGCCGCAGGAACACCTGCAGCTCCCGTTCGGAGAGGGTGTCATGCGGCGCCTGGTCCTGGGCGGCACCCAGTCCGTCGGCCAGCAGTTCGGCCACGGCGGGGGTGATGTATTTGCGTCCCCGGAACACGGTTCTCACGGCCGTGGCGATTTCCTCGGGGTCGCATTCCTTGTTCAGATAACCGCTGGCGCCCTGGCGCAGCAGCGTGGTGGCGTAGTGTGCTTCGGGGAAACCGCTGAGGATGAGAACGGGCAATTCAGGTTTGCGCGCCTTGATGGCGGCCAGGGTCTCGACGCCGCTCTGGTCGGGCAGCGAGAGGTCCATCAGCATGACATCCACCTCGCCGGCACGGACGAGATCGAGGGCCTCGCGGCCGGAGCTGGCTTCACCGGTCACGCGCAGGTCCACCTGCTCGGACAGAAATTGCCGCAATCCGGCGCGGACAATCGCGTGGTCATCAACGATGGCGATTCGGATCATGGTGGCTGTAGTCAAAAGGGCGGAATGCCCTGGGGAGTGTAGAGGATGAGTTTCAAAGACACCGTGGCCAATCTGGGCAGCAAGACCTGGGCCTTGCCGCTGGGGCTCTTCGTGGCGCTGCTGATGTTACTCATCAGCGAACTCGCCTACTTCGGAGCCGTGTCCCAGATGGATCGCCTGGTGACCCTGGGCCGGGCCCGGCTGGAACTGGTCAGGCTCACGGCGCGGGTCGCGGACGCGGAGTCAGGGCAACGGGGATACCTGATCACCGGACGACCGGAATATCTGGACCCCTACCGCTTCGCCGCCGAGGATGCCTCCAAAGGCCTGAACGCGCTGCAGCATATGTATGCACAAGTGGGGGCGACCGATGCTGAAGCCAGAAGCAAGGACATCGCCACCGCCGTCAGTGCCAAGCTGAGCGAACTGCAGGAGGTGCTGAAGCTCTCGCAGGAGGGCCGTCACCAGGCCGCCCAGGCGCTGATGATGACCGACATCGGTCGCGACCAGATGGAGCAGATCCGCCGCAAGTCGGCCGAACTGCTGGCCGACGAAAACCAGCGGATTGCCCTGGGCACCGCCCAGGTCTATGACACTCTGATGCTCAACCGCATCGGCGTGGCCGCGATGACGCTGATCAGCATCGTCGTGTTTGTGCTGTTCCTGCGCAAGAGTCGCGCCATGGACGACCAGCGGGAGCAGCAGCAGCAGGACATCCGAGCGGAGCGGGATCGCCTGGAGATTGAAGTGGGCCGCCGCACCGCGGAGCTGACGCAACTGGCCCGCCACCTGCAAACCGCCCGCGAGGACGAGCGCGCGCGTCTGGCCCGAGATCTGCATGATGAACTGGGCGCCCTGCTGACTGCCGCCAAACTGGACGTGGCTCGCTTGCGGCCCAAGCTGCAGGCCGGTGCCCCGGAACTGATGCAGCGACTCACCCATCTGACCGAAACCCTCAACAGCGGCATCGCCTTGAAGCGCCGCATCATCGAGGACCTGCGGCCATCGACGCTGGATCAGCTGGGCCTGGTGCCGGCGCTGGAGATTCTCTGCCGCGAGACCGCCGAACGGCTTGGCGTGCCGATCGAGGTGGAACTGGATGAGAAGGTCGAACTGCCGCGCAGTGCGCAGCTCACCGCCTTCCGCCTGGTGCAGGAGGCGCTCACCAACATGGCCAAGTATGCGCAGGCCACCCAGGCCAAGGTGGTGCTGAAGGAGGAATACGCCCAGGCCATGGTCAGCGTCACCGACAACGGCTGCGGCTTCGATCCTGGCCGGATGACGCTCGGCTCCCACGGCCTGCTGGGCATGCGCTTCCGGGTCGAGGCGGAACGCGGTCAGCTGCAGCTGCGAAGCGCTCCGGGACAGGGCTGCGAGGTGCGCGCCTGGCTGCCCATGTCGGTGCCGACGGTGGAGACCGGCAGCGCCGATCTGGACGTAGGCCCCCTCCTACAAACGGCCGGCTCGGCGGTTGACCTGGGGTCGTGGCAGCCGCCGACCCCGCGCGAATGAGGCGGTCCCTACAGTGGAGTCATTCCTTCCACCAGGACCGATGCACCGCTTGGGATGCGCCTCATGGGTCTCATGAGGCCTTGGCACCGCGATCGGATCCTCCCCTTCCTTCAAGGAGACCGAGATGAAGCAACGGAATGAACACCGCCCGATGTTGATGGTGCTGCCCGCGCTGGTGGCCGCCGTGGCGCTGGCCGCCTGCGGCCGCGAGGACGACGACCGCACCGCCGGCCAGCGTCTGGATGACGGCATCGCCAAGATGGAGCAGAAAAGCGACCAGGCGCGTCAGGAAACCCGTGAATCGATGGACGCGATGGGTCAGAAGATGGACCGCGCCGCGGACAAGGTCAGCGGCGATGCGTCGGATGCCTCCATCACGACCAAGATCAAGACGGCCCTGGCCGGTGATCCCAAGTTGAGCGCAATCGATGTGAAGGTGGACACCACCAACGGTCACGTGACCCTGGACGGTACTGCCCCGGATCTGGCGGCCCGCGAGCGCGCAGGCTCGATGGCGCTGGCCACCAAGGGCGTGCAATCGGTGAACAACCGGATCAAGGTCAACAGCTGACCGACGGTCGGCGCGTGGTTGCGCCGGTCATTTCAGTTCCAGACGCCGGTGTCCGTTCAGGACCCGGCGTCTTTGCGTTTGCGCAGCAATGTGCGAGGAACTGCGCAACAGCCACATGACAACTCATGTCTACGCTTCCAGGCCGCTGGAGGCGCGTCTTACACCATGAGGATCGTCATGAACCCGGCTCTCTCTCAAGCCTCCAATGCTCATCTCCCAGTCGCTCACATGCAACCCACGGTGGACGTGAGCCCTGGTCCCTCCGAGGATCTCTACGCCGAAGTCAAACCCAAAGGGCGTCAGGTGGCCATCACCGACAAACGGCTGATGACCTTCACTTCAGGCACCGTGGAAGTGGTGCCCGAACGGCTGCTGCCGGTGGACGCGCGCTTTGGTCTGTCCGACATCCCGGACTTGAAGCTTGCGGGCGCCCCTCACGCCTGTGCAGCCAATGCCACGATGTTGCCCAAGGGCGGGGTGGCGGGCAGTGCCATCCTGTTCGGCGCGCCGGGCGCCAATACGACGCGAGATCCTGCATCCGCGGAGCGTCTCGGCCGGCTGGCGGCTGTGCTGACCGACAACCAGGTGGCGCACGTGGTGTACGTCAAGCACAACAGCACCTCTTCGGCGCTGGAACTGCCTGTGGGACAGTCGGTGGAAGTGAAGGCGCAGGGCGGGCCGTTGAACGTCTCGCTCATCCCGGCGACGGTGTCGTCCACCGGCGCTCCGGAGGCCTTCTACGTTCAAACCACGCTGCCTTCCGGCCAATCGGAGCAGTCCGGGGACATCGGGCTGTGGAGTGTGAATCTGTCCGAAGCCTCTCCAGCACAGCTGCATCAGACGCTCAAGGAACTGCACGAAGCCGCAGGCGGGCAGACGGTGGCCTTTGGATGCCAGAGCGGCACCACCCGCTCCGGCGGCGTTGCTCAGCTGTATTACCAGCGCCAGCAGGCGGAAAAGCTGTTCAGGGAAGGTCGCCACCCCTCCGCTGAAGAGCTGACGCAGGCCGCGACTGACTGGGGGACGACCTGCAAGCAGGTTCGCGCCAACGAGTTTGCGAATCGCATGCCGGCTGACATGCTGAAGGAACACGCCACGCTGCTGGCGGATGAATTCCGTCAACGGCCCCTGGAAGCGCCCCGCATGCCGGCCCCGCTGGTGCAACCCAAGCCGGCCGCGTCGACCGCCAAACTGCTGAACCTGGCCACCAAGCCCCCGGCGACGCCGCCCAAGCCGCATGGCATGAAGCCCGAAACGCAAGGCGCGAAGGCCCGCCCGGACGTCGCTCCCAAAACCGGTCCGCAAACCGCGCCCAAGCCGCAGCTCGGTGCTGCAGCCCGCGGTGAGGAACCGCCGCCGAAGCCTCCCCGCAGCAAGGCCTCGGACAGCAAGGGCTCGGACAGCTCGGACACTGACTCGGTCTTTTCGGGTGTGAGCAGCCTGTCGGTCAATAGCGACTCCACCTTCGGTAGCGGCCTGTCAGCGGCGCGACCGACGCCGACGCCCGCGCCGCGAAAGGGCACCCCGCCAGTGCCGGCCAAGCCAATGGGTGAACAAATCTACGCTCCGATGAATGAAAAGACCAAGGTCGCGGCGCGGCCCTCGCATCCCTATGGCGTGGGCGTCGAGCTCAAACCCTTGCCCCCCAAGAGCTCACCACCCCCCAGCGATTTCTATGCGGTAGCGTCCGCTATTGCGGAGGCTGCTCCGGAGTCGGAGTACTCGGATATCGACGACACCTATGCCAGGATCCGCGGGGAGGGCCCGTCGGCCCGCGCCGAAGGCACTTCGGAGGCTCAGCCGTTCCGCTTGCAAGCGCGGCAGTCGATCCGCCGGATGCGCGATCACGTCGCTGCCGGGTTCAACCGAACTGTCGACATCCCCATCGAGCCGAATGGGGCGGACGTGACCTCCACCCGATTGCATGCGTGGCAGAGCGGGCAACATGAACAGCATGAGGCCCTGATTCAGTACCTTGACGGCGCCGGCAAGACCTTTGCGCAGCGAGCCGATCAGGGCTTTAGGTTCTTCGCTGCGAAAGACACCTATGGCATCGGGCTGACGCTCGCCAACCTGAAGACCCAGGCGCACAGCCCTGTATGGTCGAGACTCGCGCAGGCGCTGGAGCAGACCCTGGATGAGGCGCCACAGGGAATGACCAACATCACCCACTCGATCCTCACGGTGGTCATGCAGGATCGCCTGAAGTCTCAGTACTTGCAGATGGACGACAAGCAGAAGGACATCTGGACGCGACGCACCGGCAAGAAGGAATTCGCCACGACGATCCAGACGCTGGAGCAGGAGCTCCACAGCCTGAGCGAGCAGGCGGAGCAGGATCATCAGGATCAAGCGCTGCTGGCGTCTCAACTGCGCTCGGCGAACCTGCGGCTGCTGACCTTGAAGTCGCTGTACCTCGTGGGCACGGACCCGACGCTCCCCCACCCCAATTGAGCAGGCTGGCTGGCTCCCTGTGGGAGACCAGCCGCTGCCCGATCAAGCTGTGATCAACGGATCAGCAGGTCTTCGGCCTTCTTGCCGCTGGCCAGCGCGTCCTTGAACCAGTTGGGGCGCTTGCCCACGCCGGTCCAGGTGCGGCCGGCGCCGTCGTGATACTTCGGGGATCCCATCGAGGGACGACCCGCGCCTGCTGCCTTGCCAGCGGCTTTGCGGCCGGGCTTGGTAGCGGTAGCAGCCTTGCCTGCACGGCGACCGCGGCCGCCACTCTTCACGCCCGGGCCAAACAGTTCTTCGGGCGTCAGACCGTAATGGTCGATGGCTTCACGAATGCGGGCCACCACGCCGGAGATCTCCTTGCTGCGAAGCGATTCAGCTTCTTTCTGGAGTTTTTCGATTTGACTGAGAACTTGCTTCAACGATTTGGGCATTGATCTACTCCGGATCAAGCGACGGGCCTCAGGCTCTGTGCCGCATTTGCCTCCCAGGCGGGACTTTATCGCGTTTGAGAAAGCAAGTGGAATCGCTTTGTCGCTTGTGCGAAGTCAATGTGCTGATTCATGCACGTCGGCACATGCAGACACCGGGCCGACATCGGGCCTTGACGTGAATGATTCATTTCAGAATGCGGCCTCCATGCTGATTCCTGGAGGCAGGCATGAACGAATCGCCGACGTCGCTGTTATTGCCGTTATTGCCGGACCCGCACGAACCGCCTCCCCGCATTCAAGGGGGATGGGCCGATGAGATTCTGGCGGTGCGGGCTGCACTGGTGGCGCAATGCTGCCGAGATGCGCCACTGCCGCTGAGCAATGCCTGGACGCCGCCCTTCGAAGCGGCCTGGCGGCTGCTGCGCAGCAGTGTGCTGCTGGCAGGCCCCACCAGTATTGCGGAGCAGGAATGGCGATTGCGCCTGGTGGTGCTGCAAAAGCTCTCGGAGCTCGGAGGACCGTCCACAGGACTGACGGCCGACTTGCTGGCGCAGGGCGATCGCGAACTCACCGCTCACCTGGGCAGTCGCCCGCCCACTGTGGATGCCCAGCGGCGGCTCTCCTTGATGCAACAGTGGATTCACGCGCTGAAGGCTGACGATCGGCCTCGGGTGCTGCAGACGGCGCTCGACCAAATCGAGTTAGACGATCACGAATTGAAGGTATTCGCGGGCCTCTAACTACCTAAGCAGGGAGGGCCGATGCGTCGCCGAATTGATCAACAACAATCTTTACCGAGGGGCGCCAAAGGGAGGCTCTGCAAGGACAGATCGGGTGTTTACAGTAGTCGGCCCGATTGCCGCATCACCCCTTCATGGCCTCGTCTTCCTCGAGTTCCCCACGCCAGCCGTTTGCTGATTCACCCGACGCCGAACCGGATGGGTTGAGCCTTCCATCCTCGTCATCGCCGTCCTCACTGCTGCCGGAGCCGGCGATCTTTCCGCTCACCCACCCGCCGATCAACACGCCCACCTATCTCCGCTTGCGGCTGCAGATTCGCGACGACATCATGAGCGGGCAATGGCCCTTGGGCAGCCATCTCACCCTGCGAGGTCTGGGCGCGCATTACCGTGTGAGCAATGTGCCGGTGCGGGAGGCGCTTCTGCAATTGCAGGGCGATGGCCTTGTGGAAATGCGGATGAATCTTGGCGCCACCGTGACGCAGGTGGATGAGGTCTGGCTACGAGATTTCCTGTCGGTGCGGGATGCACTGGAATCGATGCTGACGCGCAATGCCTGTGAACGCCACAAGGTCGAGCAACTGGCGATGCTGGGACGGCAACAGCGAACTTTTGCCAAGGCGGTGGAGGCGCAGGACTGGGAAGCGATGTTTGCGGCGGAACGCGCATTCACGCAGCGCCTCTACGACACCGGCGGCAATGCGCATGCGCAGTCTTTGCTCACGCCCCGAAACTGTCTGCTGGAAGCGTTCCGGCGGTCCCATCCGCCCCTGGCACCGATCGACCCGCCGCGCTGGGCGCAGCGGTTGCTGTTGCTGTGTGAAGCCATCGGCCGGTCGGATGCCGACGCGGCCTGCCAATTGGTGTCGCAGCACCTGGCGGCGCTTCGATTGCATCTGTCGCGGCTGCTGCGTGCGCCTCAGCGATGGGGAGGCCGTTCGGCCAATCGCTGATGCCAATCGATGAGGTCAGCCAATGAGGGCAGCCGATGAGGTCAGTCGATAAGGCCCAGCGCTACAGACGAATCAGAGCCCCGTCATAGGCCCGGGTGTCGCTCGCGCCAGGCGCGCAAGGCCTGCCGATATCGGTCCATCTCCAGATCGTGCAGGTCGAAAATGCAGGGATCGCAGCCATTGCCGCAGCAAGCATCGAAATCAGGCTCGGGCGGCGGGGTGGGCATCGGATCGGCGGGAGGTACTTCCGGAGCAGTCATGCCCTGATTGTGCCGCCACCGATTCAGCTGCCGTCCAGGCCGGTCAGCAAAGACCCCGCCAGCCACGCCTTCGCCTCCCGGGGTTCGGAAGCCTCTGCGGCATGGGAGGACCATGGCACATCATGCACCGCCACCCCCTGTCGCATCAGCCAGTCCTTCGCTGCCGCAAAACGCATGCGGGTGGCGCCCAGGGAATAGGGATGACGACGAAAAGCCTGTTCGGCGCCGTGGAGATCCCCCATCGCCAGACGCGCCGCCAGCGGCCAGGCTCCGCCGATGCCGCTGGTGGCATAACCGGGTGCATCCGCTGCGGCTGCCAGTCTCTGCAGGCTCAGCGCTGTGTCAAACAAAGGCACTGCATGGTCATTTGCAAGGCTCGCAAGGGTCTGCCCCAGCACCGCCGCGAGCACAGGGCGCGCACGCCGAAGCCGGCCGTCGTAGCCCCAGCTGAGGCCGTTCGGAAGGGCTTGTCCCACCGCCCCCATCTCCGAAAGGCGCACCATGCAGGTGAGATGGCTGGCGAAATCCGGCACCCGCCACGCCGCCTCCGGCCGATAGGCAAATTCCCGCACGCCATTCAGCAGCTGGATCAGCGCCGGCACCTTCACCGTCGCTTGTATCCAGCAGGTGCGAAAGCCATATTCGAAGCCAAAGGTGATGGCCTCCAGCCGCGGCAAGAGGTCCTGGTCTGAACGGCGGTGAAAGACGTTGTCGGTCCGGCTGAAACCCAGCGGCAGGAGCGCCGCCTCCAGGACCGGCCACACCTCATCGACGTGTCGGACGGCATTGAAACGGGACATGGCAACACTCGGCCGGCCGTCAAGCGGCGGCGCGGGCACGGATGCTGACCTGCCATCCCGCGTCGGTGTGCTCGGTGGACAGGTCCACCGGCAGGAACGTTCGGATGGTGTCGATGTTGGTGCTGGCATGCAGCGTCAGCTCGGTGGCGGTGTAGGCCGCCGGCACGCCGCGGCGCCACACGGCCAGCGCCAGCGGAAGCATCCATTGATCCCCCAGGTGAGGACCAACGGCACCGGGCAACTGCTGATAGTCCCGCAGTTCCTTCACCAGGCGCTGCGTCACGGTTTCCGCGGTGATGCCCTTGTCGCCCAGCTGCATGAACACTTCGGTGACCGCCTCGTACTGCAGCGTGGCCAGCAAGGCATTGCCCGGCCCTTCGTTCTGACGGACGCTGGCGATCTGCCGCTGGTCAAAGGTCCAGCCCATCTCTTCACACAGCAATTCCAGCTCGCGCTGGGGCACATGACGCGGCAAGGCTGGCGCCAGGCATTCCGGCTCAGCGGACCGCAGAGCCCCCCGGTCGATCAGGTCAAACGGCTGCAGCGTCTGCGCGGCCGGCTGCAATTGAACGATCACCTCCCCGCCACCGGCCGGATAAAAGCCGGCCCGTCGCAGTGTCAGCGTGGACCTCGCCCCCAGACGCTCCATCAGCGGCGCGAAGGCGCGCGCCAGGAAGTGGAACGGAGGCGCCATCGGGTTGTGGGTGCCGCCGGACAGATGCAGGGTGGACGGGCCGTCCGCCAGCATCAGCGCGGGCCAGACGGTCTGCAGCACCAGCATGCAGCTGCCTGCAGTGCCGACCTGGAATTGGTAGTCCCCGGCCCGCACCGGCCCCGGCCGGAACTGGAGCTCACGGGATTGCAGTTCATCCCCTAGCACCTGCGCGCCGCTGATCTGCGCGGCGGCACGCACGCAGGCCAGATGCTGTCGCATCAGCCCCGGTTTGGGTCGCCCCGCGCGGATGTTCTTCAGCGTGAAGGCCTGGCCGGTGCACATCGACAGCGCGAGCGCGGTGCGCAGGATCTGGCCACCGCCCTCCCCGGCGGCTCCATCGATCTCGATCATGGTGATCTTTCTTTTTGTTGACGGTCCATCATCCCTTGACGCACACCACCTGCTTCAGGGTGTGCACGACTTCCACCAGATCCTTCTGGGCTTCCATCACGGCGTCGATGTCCTTGTAGGCCATGGGGATCTCGTCGATCACATCGGCGTCCTTGCGGCATTCCACGCCTTCGGTCGCCTTGATCTGGTCCTCCACGGTGAACATCTTCTTGGCCTTGGTACGGCTCATCACACGTCCGGCACCGTGGCTGCAGCTCTCGAAGCTCTCCGGATTTCCCAGACCGCGCACGATGTAGCTGCGCGCACCCATGCTGCCCGGGATGATCCCCAGCTGCCCGCGCTTGGCGCTGACGGCGCCCTTGCGGGTCACAAACACCTCTTCACCGAAGTGCTGTTCCTTCTGCACATAGTTGTGGTGGCAGTTCACCGCTTCCACGTGGGATTCAAAAGGCTTGGGAATCACCTGACGCACGGTGGCGATCAGGTTGGCCATCATCACTTCGCGATTGCGCAGTGCAAACTTTTGGGCCCAGGAGACGGCGCGCACATAGTCGCCGAAGTACTGCGCACCTTCTTCGAAGTAGGCCAGGTCCTTGTCGGGCAGGTTGCGCTGGTTGCGCTCGGCATCCTTCTTGGCCAGCTCGATGAAGTGGGTGCCGATGGCATTCCCCACACCGCGCGAGCCGGAGTGCAGCATGAACCAGACAAAGCCGGCTTCATCCAGGCAGACCTCGATGAAGTGATTTCCGGTGCCCAGGGTTCCCAGGTGCTTGCGGTTGTTGGTCTGCTTCAGGCGCGGATGGATCTCGCACAGGGCGTCGAACTCTTCCGACAGGGTGCTCCAGGCCTGATCCACCAGCGCCGGCGGGGTGTCCCAGGCGCCATTGTCACGACCGCGGTTGCGGGGCGAGAAGCCGTGCGGCACGGCGCGCTCGATGGCCGAGCGCAGCGGCCCCAGGTTGTCCGGCAGGTCTTCCGCACGCAGGGTGGTCTTGGCGGCCATCATCCCGCAGCCGATGTCCACCCCCACCGCGGCAGGAATGATCGCCTTCAGGGTCGGGACCACCGAACCCACGGTGGCGCCGATCCCCAGGTGGACGTCCGGCATGGCGGCCACATGCTTGAACACCACCGGCAGACGGGCGGTATTGGACAGCTGCTGCATCGCTTCGGGCTCCACCGGCACGCCGTTGGTCCACATCTTCACCGGCACGCCACCGGAGACTGCTTCAGTTTTGTAATTCATGTTGTTGCTCTCTGAGGTTGTGCCCTTCATAGCGCAAGCGCTGTGCCAGCGCGCCATGGATCGCGACAGTACGACCACAAGTCCTTGATCCATAAAGAAAAACAAAGTGCGCGCGGCATCCGTGCGGCATAAGGCCGGCCATCCATTTGCTGAGAATTGATTTGTTTGGCTAGTCAGATTAGCGAACGAGCTGGTATCCGCAGATACGTTTTGACGTGCCCGGACCCCCCATAACCCGGGAGAGTCATGTGCCCTCTTCAGGGGATTGCCGCAAAGTCCAGCAACTATCATGGTGCGCGCAGCACCACGGCAGGGCAGATTTGACAAAAAGCGGCTGAAAAACACGCCAACGCCCCGCACACGGACACCTGAATTCGCCGGACCCCGCGCCAAATGCGGGCAGTTCCGGCACGGAGATTTGAAGCATGAAGATCGCCTATCTGATCAATCACTATCCGAAGGTCAGCCACACCTTCATCCGTCGCGAGATCATCGCGCTGGAACGTCAGGGCGTGGATGTGCTGCGCGTGGCCGTGCGAGGCTGGGACGACGCCGCGCCGGACCCGGTGGATCAGCAGGAAAAGACCCGCACTCACTACCTGCTCCGCGGTGGCCTGAAGCCGCTGCTGGGCGCGACCGTCTCGGAGGCGCTGCGTGCCCCGGTGCGTTTCCTCAAGGCCCTGGGCCTGGCCCTGCGACTGGGTCACCGTGCCGACCGCCCGATGCCGCTGCATCTGGTCTATCTGGCCGAAGCCTGCATGGCGCTGCGCCTGCTGCGTGAACAGAACATCAGCCATGTGCATGCGCACTTCGGCACCAACTCCACCGAAGTGGCGCTCCTGATTGAGGCCCTCGGTGGTCCGGGTTACAGCTTCACCTGCCACGGCTCGGAAGAATTCGACAAGCCCGAGTCGCTGCACCTGGGCGAAAAAATCCGCCGCGCCCGTTTCGTGGTGGCCATCACCTCCTTCTGCCGCAGTCAGGTCTATCGCTGGGTGGACCATGCCCATTGGCCCAAGATCCAGGTGGTGCGCTGCGGCGTGGACCCCGCCTTCCACACCTTCCAGCCGGTGCCTGCCAGCGGCAACCGTCTGGTGGCGGTGGGACGCCTGTGTGAACAAAAGGGCCACCTGTTGCTGCTGGAAGCGGCGGCGCGCCTGGCGGCGGACGGCGTGGACTTCGAACTGGTCCTGGCCGGCGACGGTGAACTGCGCGAACCGATTGAAGCCCGTATTGCAGAGCTGAAGCTGCAGCGCCATGTGCGCATCACCGGCTGGATCGGCAGCGATCAGGTCCGGGAAGAGATGCTGGCCGGTCGTGCGCTGGTCGTCTCCAGCTTTGCCGAAGGCCTGCCGGTGGTCGCGATGGAAGCCATGGCGCTGCGCCGTCCGGTCATCAGCACCGCCATCGCCGGCATTCCGGAACTGGTGGTGCCCAAGGAGAACGGCTGGCTGGTGCCTGCCGGCGATCCGAAGGCCCTGGCGCGCGCCATGGCTGAATGCCTGGCCTGCGACGACGCCACCCTGCATCGCATGGGCGAGGCCGCCCGGACCCGAGTGATGGCCAGCCATGATGTGGACCAGGAAGCCGCCCGCCTGGCGGTGCTGTTCCGCGAATATGTCCAGCCGGAAGCGGCCCCGGCCGGAGCGCACGCGCCTGCGCACGGAGTGCCGGTAGGCGGTCACGGCGACTGACGCCGAGCTGCGCCGGCGCCAGTGCCCGCGGAGTCGGGGGCAGCCGGTTCGGCGCTCTCCGCTGCCCTTCAGCGTCTTCAGGTCCCGTCAGCCACTGTCAGCCACTGTCAGTCCAGGGGCCGCACCTCGTCCTGCGGGTCCATCGGACGGCAGTCCTCTCCCAATGGGGACCAGCCGCGGTGGACCACCACCTGACGGTCACGCAGGCACAACTCCACCCGCTGGGCGTCGGGCGCCTGCTGCCGCAGGAAGATTTCCAGTGACGCCGGCAGACTGACCTGCATGCGCAGCGCATACAGATCGTCCAGCGGATGGTCGTCCACGTGCAGCAGCGGGATCCACTGTCCAATGAACATCAGCCCCTGCGAGCCGACCTGGACGTCGGTGGGGGCATAACCGGCCTCACGCAGCCAGCGCTGGGCACGCGCGCGGTTGTAGCCGGTCCCTGAACCGTCAACGCCGTCGAACGACGGATCCCACGCGGCGGCCATCATCTCCGCGATCCATTGGTTGCAGTTCTGATAGGTCAGGCCAAATGCGTAGGCATTGGCGCTGTATCGCGGGCTGAGCAGGGCCAGGGCCGTGCGCGAGTCCAGCATGCGATGGACGAGCGGCTGCTCCGCGGTCCGGGCGGAGGCGGGCAGCGTCACGATCGACACCACGTGCGTCCCGCCCGACTTGCCCGCGAGCAGAAAGGCGGCAAGCCCCTGATCGAAGAGACGGGGTCGCGACTCATCACAGACGTAATAGAGCTGACGCACCGACCAGGCTCCGGCCGGGTTGTCCTTCAGCGCGATGCCTGCATGGGAATACCGCAGACCGAAGCGGCTCAGGTCGGTGCCGGCCCGCGAGACCAGGGCCGTGTCGGCGCCACTGGCCGCCAGTTCCCGCATCACCAGCGCGGTGAAGCGCAGGATCAGGTCCTGATCTGCCGCGGAGAGGGGCTGGGTCCGCTCACACAGGCCGAAAGACTGGGCCTGTGCAGCTGCTGGCAGGCCGAGCACGCCCGCGAACGCCAAGCCGGCGGCGAGTGGCCCGCGCCACAGGCGGCCCGGCTGCGAGGGTGGCAAAGACGAAACGTGCCGCGGGCTGCTGGCCAATCGCCTTGCCGGGCGCAGCCAGACTTGCAACCGCAACCGCGTCCACACTCGCATCGGCATCGGCATCGGCATCGGCATCGGCATCCGCATCCGCATCCGCATCCGCATTGGCAATGGCATCGGCAATCCCACAAGCAGCCGCCTCGCGCACGCGCTGCCGCGCGCCTTCAGCCCGGCCCAGCCACCCCACGCCATCACGGTCCCGGAGCCCCGCGCCTGCGCCGGTCAGGCCTTGAGGACTTGCGTGCGCATCTGCTGACGCCAGCCGTCGTCCAGCACCAGGAAGAAGGGGCGCTGAGACGCGTCGTCAGAGAATTCCAGGCCGTAATCCCGCTCTTTCACCCGCACCCGCTGACCGGCGGCGAGGGGTTGCTGCGCCAGCGTCTTGGCCGGCACATAAAGATTGAAGGTCTGCATCGCCTCCGGTGACACCCCTTCATCGGCGGCCAGCGCCACCTGCATCATGCCGGGCCGGCCTTCCGCGGCCGCGACGTCAACCACCCGGTAGCGGCCCTGCCCGACCTTGCGATCGTCCTTTTTGGAGCTGTTGCTGGAGGCGCCGATCGAGTCGGACACGCTGCCCGACGATTCCGACCCCGCGCTCGACGCGGAAGAAACGAAGCTTTCCGCCTGGACGGCGGTTGCAGCGGCCGCGAGCAGGGCGGCGGTGGCCAGGGAGGTCAGGCGGTAGCGCATGGTGTTCAAGGTCGCAGTGGCAGACCCGGCCATTGGAACAGAGCAGGCCCGAGGGCGACATGTCTGCGAGGTGTGCAGTCTGTAGAAGTTGTGACCATCCGCGCACCTCCGACTGCGCCCGCGCCGGCCCGCACCCATGCGCACCCACCCGCCCCAAGAGGCCTGTGCGGAGATCGACCACCGCACCGTGGCACCCCCCTTTTGCAGCGCGGGCCCTTGATGCAACACTCGAAGCTCCCCGGCCCCGTGCCTGCGAGCCTGGTGGCGCCTTCTGTCTTTTCACCGATTCTGGAAGTTTCCATGACCAAGACCTACAAGATCGCCGCCATCCCCGGCGACGGCATCGGCAAGGAAGTCCTGCCCGAGGGCCTGCGGGTGCTGGAGGCGGTCTCGCGCCGCTTCGGCATCCAGCTGGAATTCACCCACATCGACTGGGCCAGCTGCGACTACTACCAAAAGACCGGCCAGATGATGCCGGACGACTGGCGGGCGCAACTGCAGCCGATGGACGCGATCTACTTCGGCGCCGTCGGTTGGCCCGCCAGCGTGCCGGACCACGTCTCCCTCTGGGGCTCGCTGCTGAAGTTCCGCCGTGAATTCGACCAATACATCAACCTGCGTCCGGTGCGCCTGTTCGAAGGGGTGCCGTGCCCGCTGGCCGGTCGTCAGCCCGGAGACATCGACTACCTCGTGGTGCGCGAGAACACCGAAGGTGAATACACCAACCTCGGCGGCGTCATGTATGGCGGCACCGACCGCGAGATCGTCATCCAGGAATCGGTCTACTCCCGCTTCGGGGCCGACCGGGTGCTCAAGTACGCCTTTGAACTGGCCCAGCAACGGGATCGCAAGCACCTGACGGTGGCGACCAAGAGCAACGGCATTGCCATCGCCATGCCCTGGTGGGACAGCCGGGCCGATGCGGTCGGTCAGGCCTATCCGGCGGTGACGGTGGACAAACAGCACATCGACATCCTCACCGCCCGCTTCGTGCTGCAGCCGGGCCGGTTCGATGTGGTGGTCGCCTCCAACCTGTTCGGTGACATCCTCTCCGACCTGGGACCGGCCACCACCGGCACCATTGGCCTGGCGCCTTCCGCCAACCTGAATCCGGAGCGCAGCTTCCCCTCGCTCTTCGAGCCCGTGCACGGCTCCGCTCCGGACATTTACGGCCGCAACATTGCCAATCCGGTGGCGATGATCTGGTCGGGCGCGATGATGCTGCAGTTCCTGGGTCATGAAGACGCCCACGACGCCATCCTCCAGGCGATTGAACGCACCCTGATCGAAGGCCCGCGCACGCCGGACCTGGGCGGCACCGCCAGCACCACCGACATGGGCCGGGCCATCGCCGAGCGGATCTGATCATGGGTGAGCCGCTATCGACCGATCCGGTGACGTCCGAGCTGTTTTCGGGCTTTCGGGACCAAAGCGTTGCCACCGACGACGACGTGCAGATCCGCGTGCGGGTGGGGGGCGAGGGCCCGCCGCTGCTGCTGCTGCATGGCCATCCCCAGACGCATGCGCTCTGGCACAAGGTGACGCCGGTCCTGGCGGACCATTTCACCGTGGTGCTGGCCGACCTGCGTGGGTATGGCGACTCGTCCAAGCCGGCGGGTCTGCCCGAGCACGAGAACTACAGCAAGCGGGTGATGGCGCGGGACATGCTGCGGGTGATGCAGTCCCTGGGGCATGCGCGCTTTCGGGTGATGGCGCACGACCGTGGCGCGCGGGTGGCGCATCGGCTGGCGGCTGATCATCCGGAGGCGGTGCAGCGCCTGGTGCTGCTGGACATCGCGCCGACGCTGGCGATGTACGAGCAGACGACCGAAGCCTTTGCCCGGGCGTATTGGCATTGGTTCTTCCTGATCCAGCCTGCGCCGCTGCCGGAACGGTTCCTGCAGGCGGACCCGGAAGCGTATGTGCGCGAAGTGATGGGGCGCCGGGGAGCGGGACTCTCCCCGTTTGATCCGCGTGCGCTGGCGGAGTACATCCGGTGCGCCCGGCTGCCGGGCACGGCGCACGGCCTGTGTGAGGACTATCGCGCCTCGGCTGGCATCGATCTGGTCCATGACCGTGAAGATCGTGAGCGGGGACGCCGCCTGACGATGCCGCTGCTGGCCTTGTGGGGCGAGCAGGGGGTGGTGCAGCGCTGCTTTGATCCGCTGGCCGAATGGCAGCGGGTGGCGGACCAGGTGCAGGGTGCCGCGCTGCCCTGCGGGCACTACATCGCGGAGGAGGCTCCGGAGGCGCTGCTGGCGGCTGCGCTGCCGTTCCTGCTGCAAGACGCAGCCTGACGGACCGCGGTGCGGGCCAAGCGCGGACTCAGCCCGCCTGACGCAGCGTCTGCACCAGCATGCGGTGCAGCCGGTCGACCGCGTTGGAGCCCTTCGACGCGGCGCTGCGGTAGACCGCCACTTCCATCGGCGCCAGCGGACCCAGGCCCTGCGCGGCGCCCAGAATCTGCAGATGGGCTGGTGCACTGCATTGCGTCAGCACCGCGACCGCCAGCCCGCTGTCCACTGCGGCGATCTGGCCTGCGAGGCTGGAGCTGTTGTAGACCACCTTGTAGGGCCGGCCCTGCACCGCCAGGGACTGCAGCGCGCTGCGCCGTCCCAGGCTCTCCGGCTCATACACCGCAATCGGCAGCGGCGTTCGCTGCCACACGTCGAACTGCGGCGACCCGACCCACACCATCGGTTCGTGGAACAGCAGGGTGCCTCGACGGGCATGGTCGCGGGAGATGAGCGCCAGATCCAGGTCGCCGCTGGCCACCCGCGGAATGAGGCGGGTGGACTGCTCACAATCCAGCTGAATCTCCACACCGCCGTGACGCGGGGCGAAGCGCTTGAGCACCGGCGTCATGTAGCGGCTGGCGTAGTCGTCCGGCACGCCCAGCCGGATAAGGCCGGACAGGGATTCGCCCTGCAGCGCCGCCTGGGCCTCGGCCTGCAGGTCGAGCATGCGGCGGGCATACCCCAGCAGCGTCTGCCCCTCGTCGGTGAGCTGCAGCTGCCGGGTGCCACGCTCGAGCAGGCGGCTGCCGACGGCGGCCTCCAGCTTCTTGAGCTGCATGCTGACGGCGGACTGGGAGCGGTTGAGCTCCGGCCCTGCCGCGGTGAGCGACCCGGCATCCACGACGGTGACGAAACACTTGAGCCAGTCGGTCTGCAGGTCCTGCATGGATTCGAGAATCGAATGGGCGTGCGGCGAATTATGCGCTTGTCACTATGGCGTGTCGCCCGCACAGTCCGGGCATCATGCCGTCCATGTCGTCCTCAAAAGTCTCAACAACCGCAGCCAGGTGCGCGGCCGATGCGTTGCCATCGTCGCCCCAGGCTCCTGGATCGTCCCTGCCCGGCGCGCTGGACGCACGCGCCGTGTCCATCATGACCCTGCTCTGCTTCACCTGGGCGCTGCAGCAGATCTCCCTCAAAGCCGTGTCCGACCAGATCAGCCCGATGCTGATGGTGGCGCTGCGGTCCCTTGTCGCGGCCGTGCTGCTGGCGGCGCTGATGGCGTGGCGGGGAGAGCGGCTGGCCCGGGCGCGTTTCGGCGCCGGAGCGGCGGTGGGCACCTTGTTCGCGATCGAGTTCCTGCTGGTGGCGGAAGCGCTGCGGCTCACCGCAGCCGCGCATGTGGTGGTGTTCCTCTACACCGCGCCACTCTTCGCGGTGCTGGGTCTGCATCTGCTGCGGCCGGAAGAGCGGCTGGTGAAGGGCCAATGGATCGGCGTCGCGCTGGCTTTCGGCGGCACGGCCTTGGCGTTCCTGGGCGGTCAGTCCACCAGCCCCACCGGCAGCAGCAGCCTGCTGGGTGACGTGCTCGCGCTGCTGGGCGGCGCCGCGTGGGGCGCCACCACCATCACCATCCGCACCACTTCACTGAGCCAGGCGCCGGCCTCCGAGACCTTGCTTTATCAACTGCTCGGTGCGGTGGTGTGGCTGCTGCCGGCGGTCTGGATCACCGGGCAGTCGCACTTCGAGCCGACGCTGCGGGTGTGGGCCCATCTGGGCTTTCACAGTGTGGTCGTGTCGTTTGCCAGCTTCCTGGCCTGGTTCTGGCTGATGCGGCGTTACCTAGCGTCGCGGCTGGGGGTGTTCTCATTCCTCACGCCGCTGTTCGGCGTGTTGCTGGGCGCGTGGCTGCTGAAAGAGTCGCTGACGCCGACCTTCCTGGCCGGCAGCGCGCTGGTGCTGGTCGGTATCGTGCTGGCGGGGCGGGCGGCCAAGGCCCGGCGCTGAGGCCGCTTCAGCGCGCCCGGTCGAGGAAGTCGGACAGGGCGTCGATCCGGTGCCACCAGAACAGGTAGACGCCCTGCGCCTGGGCTTCCATCACCTTGCCCGGTTTGAAGACTCCCCGGAGTGCAGCGGCGACGAGATTGGAGCGCCCGAACTGCTCATACCAGTCGCCTGCGTCCGCCACCACTTCCTTGTTGAGGCGCTTCTCGCCATTCACCGTGCTGTTGGACGCCTTGCATTCCACCGCCAGCAGCCGGCCATCCCACAGCATCACCACCAGATCGGCGTTGTGCTTGCCCAGCTTGCACTGGCGCATGAACACCCCGCGTGGCGGCAGCATGCCCACGTCCGCAATGCCGCCGCGCGGCGCGGGAGCCCGGGTGTAGCCCTTGTCGATCAGCAACTGCTCCAGCCGACCTTCCAGCTGGTCACGCTCGTCGCTGCGGCGGCGGGTGTAGACCGTGTTCATGCTGATCAGCACCGCCGTCGACATGATGGCGGTGTGACGCTCCGCCTCCGTGGGCGCGCGGCCCTGCAGCACCCAGGGGAACCGGTGCGGGTCCAGCGCGGCGAGCAGCAGGCGACCGATCTCATCGGCCAGGGCCTGGTGCTTGCGCACCGCCGTCTTGTTGACGCGGGCGTCGAGCAGGGTGTCGAGGTCGTCCTCGGAGATCGGCGGCGCGGCCAGCGCCCGCAGCGCCTGGAATTGCAGCTTGTGGCTGACGATGGTGGAGAGCAGCTCGGCGTCGGCGCCGCTGCCGTCTCCGTCGCCGAAGAGGTCCATCGTCTGGCCCACCGGTCGGAATGAGGACAGGGTCGGCCCCACCAGCAGCCGGTCCAGCGCATCAATCACCAGTGTCGCGGCTTCCACCGCTTCGGGATAGACACCGTTGTAGTCCTTCAGCGGATCCAGCAAGCGGCGACTGCGGAACTCTGCGCGCGCCTCGCGGCAATCGTCCTGGACACGATCCAGGGAGGCCAGCTCCGGCAGCGCGCGAGACGGATGCAATCCAGACGCCATGACGCGGCTCATGCCAGCAGATCGCGCGGCAGCAGGATGCGCATCGCCTCGGACGGTTCAAACTTGGTCAATCCGCCGGCATACACGCGGCCGCCCTCGATGCTGACATTCGCATTGAGCCACTGCACCAGGCGGCGCAGTTGTTCCTCGGTCATTGGCTGCCGGGGATACAGCCCATGCGCCACATTGATCAGACGCGCACCCGCCGCATTGAAGGCGAAGGCGGGCGGGCGTCGTCCCATGTAGGTCATGACGATCGGCGCCGGCTCCCGCAGGTGGACATGCCACCAGGGCTTGCGATGACGGGCGATGTAGCCCTCATGGGCGCCCTGTGACTCGGCCCAGGCGAGGAAGGTGTCGATGGCTCGGCGGTGCGCCGCGGGCAGCGGGGCCAGATCCCGCGGCAGGCATACAACGCGGCGCAGGGCATCCAGGCGACTGATCTCCTGCCCGGGGGCCGCCGAGATGTCCGAGGCATCGGTGATGCTCGGCACCAGGTAGGCGTCCGGCAGGGCGGGCGCGCCGGGGCCATGCACCCACACGCGGTTGAGCCCGGTGACCTGTCCCCGTGACACCTGGAACAGCTCGCCCAGTTCCATCTGCCCAGGCTGCCGCGCCGGCCGACCGCCCCGCAGCAGCACTGACCACTTGCGCTCCTGCCGTGCGGCTTCCCGCGGGACCGCACGGCCGGGAGGCAAGGTGAGCAGGTCGGCCGGGGCCTGGATGGACTGGAAGCGCAGCGGCGCTTCAGCGTCCGAAGCCTTCTCGGCTTCGAGGGGCGATGGGGTTTTCGGGGCCGCAGGGCAGAAGCAGGTGATCGCGGCGGACACCATCGCGTCCTCAAACACCTGCAGCTCAGGCGCCACCACATGAATCTCGGTACCGCCCAGGCCATCGGCCAGCATGTCGCGAAGCGCCTGGCCGTAGTTGACGTCCATCCACTCGGCGGCGGTCACGAAGACGCCGAAGTCGCCCGGCACGGCGAGCTGGCGTGTCTTGAGGAAGAAATGCAGATGCAGGCCCGCCAGTTGGCTGCCCTTGAGTCCGGCATGGGCCAGACAGTAGGCATACCAGGTCTTCCAGCCGGGGCTGATGTCGTGGTGCCGCACATAGGGCGGATTGCCGATGAAGAGGGTGGGGCCGTCCACCGGCGCCAGGGACAGCTCCCGGTAGTCCCCCACCAGCACGGCGGCCCGATGCGACAAGCCCGCCGCGGCCAGATTGGCGCGCAGCAGCAGGGCCACCAGCGGATCTTTTTCGACGGCCACGGCTTCGGCGTCGGGGAACGCCCGCAGGCCGGCCAGGGTGTAGCGGCCGGAGCCTGCGCCGGGGTCCACCAGCCGGGTCACCGGCCGGCCCTGGCGCAGCGCCCAGTTCACCATGCCCTGCACCACGGGCGCAGGGGTGAAGGTCTGGCCCTCGGGGCGGCGGGTGGTGGCGTGGAACAGGCGGCAGAACAGGGCGCCGAGCGGGTCGTCGCCGCGGCGGATGGCTTCGGTCAGGGCCTGGATCTGCGCGGTGTCCTCGCAGGCGGGCACGGTCTGCAGCAGTTGCTGCTCGGCCTCGGTGACCGCCGCGTCGCCGATCAGGGCCTTGGCCAGCGCCAGCAGCGTCTGGGCGGTGGCGGACGGCTGCAGGTCGAGCGGACTCAGCGGATTCAGCGGATCCACCGGCTCCGGGCGGCCCACGGTCGTGTCTCTTACTGCGGCCAATCCAGGCAATCCAAGTTGGAAAAGGGTCTGCGCGAGGCGTCAGCGCCATGAGTCTCCGGCGACCCTGTGGGGGCGCGGCGGCACCTGGGGCGCGGCGCCGGATTGTATCTGGCCGATACTGGGAATCCGCACAGTCGGAACCCCCATTCAACCCATATTTAGGAGGAAAGAACCCAATGCCCCAAACCCTCGAAGCCCAGGCCATTGACGACGCCTTCGTCGCCACGCTGACCCGCGCCTATGAGGTGCTGCAGGCGGCTTACATCGCGGCGGAAGGCGATGTCCCGTCCCAGACGCGCGCCGAGGAAAAGTTCAAGGCGCTTGTGCAGGTCGCCCGCACCGTGCGCCAGCGGGCCTTGGCTCAGCTCTGAACCTCTCAAGCCGCCTTGAACCTGTCAGCAAGGCTAGACTGCGCGCCAGTCCATTTGGCTTTGCCGCTATGTCCAGGAAAAAGGTCGTCATCGGATTTCTCGGTTCGCAGCTGGATGCCGGCGGCGGTGCCGGTCGCTGGGAGAAATGGCGGCCCACCGTCTCTCTGGGCCAGCATGAAGATGTGGTCATCGACCGGATCGAGCTGATGTATTCCCCCCGGCACCAGAACCTGGCCGAGCAGATCGTTCAGGACATCGGCAATGTCTCGCCCGACACCCAGGTGAACCTCATCCGCATGGACGTGGCCGACCCCTGGGACTTCGGCGAGATGTACGGCGCCCTCTACGACTGGGCGCAGGCCTATCCCTTCGACCCCGCGCAGGAGGAGTACTGGGCCCACATCACCACCGGCACCCATGTGGCGCAGATCTGCATGTTCCTGATGGTGGAATCGCGCTTCATTCCGGGGGTGCTGCTGCAGACCTCGCCGCCGCGTCGCCAGAAGCAGGGCGACCCCGGCAGCTACACCCTGATCGACCTGGACCTCTCCCGCTATGACGGTCTGGCGCAGCGCTTCAACCGCGCCCATGACGAAGCGCTGGACTTCCTCAAGAGCGGTGTGGCAACCCGCAACCAGCGCTTCAATGCGCTCATCGAGGAGATCGAACGGGTGGCGGTGCGCTCGCAGGCGCCGATTCTGCTGACCGGACCCACCGGCGCCGGCAAGTCCCATCTGGCGCGACGCATGTTTGAACTCAAGCGCTCGCGCCATCAGGTGCGCGGCGAATTCGTCGAGGTCAATTGCGCCACGCTGCGCGGCGACAGTGCCGCCTCGACGCTGTTCGGCCACAAGAAGGGCGCTTTCACCGGCGCGGCGGCCGACCGGGCCGGCTTGCTGCGGACGGCCCATGAAGGCGTGCTGTTCCTGGACGAGATCGGTGAACTGGGCCTGGACGAGCAGGCGATGCTGCTCAAGGCGGTGGAAGAAAAGCGCTTCTTCCCGATGGGCAGCGACCGCGAGGTCAGCAGCGACTTCCAGCTGATCGCCGGCACCAATCGCGATCTGCGGCGGGACGTCGCGCAGGGCCGCTTCCGGGAGGACCTCTTTGCGCGGATCAACCTCTGGGCCTACACCCTGCCGGGTCTGGCGCAGCGCAGCGAAGACATTGAACCCAATGTCGAGGCGCTGCTGGCGCGTTTCAGCGCCGAGTCGGGACGGGCGGTGCGCTTCAATGTCGAGGCCAAGGCGGCCTACCTGCGGTTTGCGCGCTCGCCCGAGGCGCTCTGGCGTGGCAACTTCCGCGACCTGCTCTCCAGCATCACGCGCCTGTCGACGCTGGCCGATGGCGGGCGCATCTCCACCGCGCTGGTGGAGGCCGAGATTCAGCGGCTGCGCTGGCTGTGGCAGACGCCGGAGGACGGCGCGGCGGATGCACCGTCCGCCGTGGATCTGGACGCCTTGGTGGGGCCCGAAGTCGCGGCGCAGCTGGACCTGTTCGACCGGGTGCAGCTGGAACTCGTGGTGCAGGTCTGCCGCAGCTCGGCCACGCTGTCGGAAGCCGGCCGCCGGCTGTTTGACCGCACCCGCACCCAGCGCACCGTCGTCAACGATGCGGACCGTCTGCGCAAATACCTGATGAAGCTGGGCCTGAGCTGGGCCACGGTGCGCGGCGACACGGCCGCGTAGTCATCGCGGCCCGGGTGCGGCTCAGGCGCGGCCCGACCGGATTTCAGCGGGACGACGAGAACACCCCCACCGCATTCACCAGCACCTGGGACTGCTGCTCCAGCGACTCCGCCGCCGCCGAGGCTTCTTCCACCAGCGCGGCATTCTGCTGGGTGGTCTGATCCAGTTGGGAGATGGCCTGGTGGATCTGCTCGATGCCGGCCGTCTGTTCCTGGCTGGCGCTGGAAATCTCGCCGACGATGTCGGTCACCCGTTTCACACTGCCCACGATGCGGGTCATCGTCTCGCCGGCCTGCGTCACCAGCGCGCCGCCGGCCTGCACCTTCTCCACCGAATCGCCGATCAGCGTCTTGATCTCGCGCGCGGCGGTGGCGCTGCGCTGCGCCAGCGTGCGGACCTCCGCCGCGACGACCGCAAAGCCGCGGCCCTGCTCGCCGGCGCGCGCCGCTTCCACGGCGGCATTCAGCGCCAGGATGTTGGTCTGGAAGGCGATGCCGTCGATCACGCCGATGATGTCGACGATCTTGTTGGACGACGTGCTGATCGAGGACATCGTGGCCACGACCTCGTCCACCACCTTGCCGCCCTGCACCGCGATGTCCGAGGCGGACACCGCCAGCTGGTTGGCCTGCCGCGCGTTGTCGGCGCTTTGCTTGACGGTGGCGGTCAGTTGCTCCATCGAGGCCGCGGTCTGCTCGATCGCACTGGCCTGCGCCTCGGTGCGGGCAGACAGGTCCCGGTTGCCCATCGCGATCTCGCCAGCGGCGCTGGCGATGGTGTCGGTCGAGCCGCGGATCTGGCTGACGGTGGACGCGAGACTGCGCTGCATGCGGTCCATCGCGGAGAGCAGGCTGTCGGCATGGGCGCCGCGCAGGTCCACGGTGACGTTCAGGTCGCCGGCGCCGATGCGGCGGACGATGTCGGAGGCATAGTCGGGTTCACCGCCCAGCTGGCGATAGGTGCGGGTGGCCAGGCGCCAGCCGAGCACCGCCACGACGGCCATCAGCGCCACACCGATGGACAGCATGACGATGGCGGTGCGCCAGAAGGCCTTGTCGATGTCGTCGATGTAATCGCCGAAGCCGATGATCCAGTCCCACGGCTTGAAGTGCACGACGGCATAGAGCTTTTCGACTTCGTCCTTGGTGTTGGGACGGGTGCCCAGCGCAATGACGGTACCGACGGCCTTGCCTTCCAGCGCGGTGCGATAGCGGACACCGGCTTCCTTGCCGCCCTTGGCGTCCACGATGCCCACCCGCTTGGGGTTGGGGTGGACGAGGTTCACGTCGTCGCTGTAGCCGCGCACGAAGAAATACAGCTCGTCCTTGCGGAAGCTGCTGATGATCAGCTTGCCCTGCTTTTGGGCTTCTTCCCGGGTGATCTTGCCGGCCGTTTCCTGCTCATGGAGTTTCTCCAGGGCGGACTGGGCCAGGACGACCAGGGTGGACAGCTGCGCCACCCGTTCTTTCATCATCGTCTGGCGCAGGGTGGTGAGCGAGACGGTCGCCAGGACCACCATGCCCATCAGGGCGGCCAGACACAGCAGGAGGATGCGGGTACGGAGCTTCATGAAGAATTCACGGCCCCGCGAGAACGGGGCCCGGCGCGATTGGACCAATCCCGTTTATCGCCCGTTTTGGGGAGGACTGAAGCGCCGCCATCGCTAACGGACGGCGTTATGGATGACTAGGTCACGGCACCTCGGCCGCTGTGGAGGTCGCCTTGGGAACAGCGGCGAAAGTTCTTGCCTGCAAACGGTCCCGCCACCGCAGGCCGGTGCGCTCGACCAGCAGATGCAGCACAGTGCCCGCCGCCAGGATGGCCAGGGCGAACACGGCAAACCGCCAGCCGCCGTGGACGGTCTCGGGCAGCCACTGCCCCACGGCGTGCATCACCAGTTTGTGGCTCAGGTACAGGCTGTAGGAGATGGTCGCGATGAACCCCGCCCCGGGCAGGCGCCATCGGCCGATCCCGCGGGCGGGACTGGCGCCCGCCACCACCAGCCCTGCCATCCCCAGCGACAGCAGCGGCCAGCCGACCGTATTGGCGACCAGCCCGGTGCGGTCCCGGAACAGCCACAGCGCTGCCGCCACCAGGACCACCCCGACCAGCGAGGCTGCCAGTCCGCGCTGCATCCATCGCTCCCAGAGGCGGGGGCGATACACCTTCACCAGTGCCAGGCCCACGCCCGCCAGCAGACCATCCAGCCGGGTCCAGGTCGGGTAGTAGAGGTCTTCGACGAACCAGGCGCGCGGTGGCTGCGTGGCGTCGTCCCGCAGCCAGATCCCGGCGCGAAGGGCAATGCCTGCCACCACCAGCCCGATGCAGAGGGCGACGGTGCGCGTCGCGCTGCCCCGTCGGCACAGCGCCACCGCCAGCAGCGGGAAGAGCAGGTAGAAATGTTCCTCGACGCAAAGCGACCAGGCATGGGAGAAGGCCTGGTTGGCCCCGTAGTCGATCAGCAGGTTGACGGTGAAGGTGGCGAACTGCCACCACGGCTGCAGGCCCGGCGCCTCGCGCCAGCCCGGGAAGGCGACATAGATCGCCAGCACAACGAAGAACGCCGGCAGCACCCGCCAGGCGCGCCGCGCATAAAACGCGCCGAAGCGAGCCGGCTCCCCCCGGGACAGCGGCGTCAGCCACTGAGCCCCGATGAGAAAACCGCTCAGCACGAAAAACATGTCCACACCCGCCCAGCCGAAGCGGGACAACCAGGCGAAGTCCTCGCCGAGGCCGCCGACCAGGAACGAATGGAACAGCATGACCCACAGGACCGCGAGGGCACGGAGCAGGTCGAGCCCGGGCAGGCGAGCGGGGGCGTGGGCGGGGGCAGGGCGCGAGGGTCGGTGGGTCATGGAGACGTGAGCGTGTGGCCGCCCGCATTGTGCGCAGGTCGTCATCGGCACGGACGGGACCTGTGGTTACGGGCGTGACGGTCCCGGTGGGGAGGCGCTGACCAAGGTGTGACAAAGGCGGTGCAGGGTGGCCCTGACCCGCGTCCGCCGGGGCAGGCTCGCGGCATGCCAGGGAGGTTCCGTTGCGTTCCCGGCCCATCCTCATGAGCTATCCGGACATCGAATCCCATGGCGTGATCGGTAATCTGCGCACCACCGCCTTGGTGTGCAGCGACGGCACGGTCAATTTTTTCTGCTTTCCGCGCTTCGATTCACCCAGCGTCTTCCTGTCGTTGCTGGACGATGAGCGGGGCGGCCATTTCTCGATCCGGCCGACGGATGGCGTCCCCATGCGCAGCCGCCAGCGCTACCTGCCGGAGACCAATGTGCTGGTCACCCGCTATATGGGCGATGCCGGCATGGTCGAGGTCACCGACTACATGCCGGTGGGCGACGACGGCCCCCGCAGCGCGCTGGTGCGCCGGGTACGCTGCGTGCGAGGCAAGGCCGACTTCCAGGTGCGCTGCGAACCGAGCTTCGACTACGCCCGGGCGGACAGTCAGGCGACCTTGAATGCCGCAGGCGACATTGCCACCTTCACCGTGGACGGCGAGGGCGGGCCGATGCGGCTGCGCAGCACCGTGCCGATGCAGCTGGATGCCGATGCGGTCTGCGCTTCCCTCTCGCTCAAAGCGGGCGACGAGGTCGGCTTCGTGCTGGAGTGCGTGAAAGAGCAGCCCAGCGGTGACGACCTGGACGCGTTCCTGCACAGTTCCTTCGAGCAGACCCTCAAGTTCTGGGAACGCTGGAGCCAGCATTCGGTCTACAAGGGCCGCTGGCGGGAAGTGGTGCAGCGATCGGCCCTGGCGCTGAAGCTGCTCACCTCGGCCCAGCATGGCGCCATCATCGGCGCGGCCACCTTCGGCCTGCCGGAGCAGATCGGTGGCGAGCGGAACTGGGACTACCGCTACTGCTGGATCCGCGATGCCGCCTTCACCGTCTATGCGCTGATGCGGCTGGGCTATACCGATGAGGCCGATCATTTCATCGACTGGACCAAAGGCCGTGCCGATGAAGAGAACACGGACTGTCAGCCGCCGGTCCTCTATGCGGTGGACGGCGTCGCGATCGACACCGAGACGGAGCTGACCCACCTCGCTGGGTATCGCGATTCCCGCCCGGTGCGCATCGGCAATGCCGCGGCCCATCAGCTGCAGCTGGATGTGGTGGGCGAATTGGTCGACGCGATGTACCTCGCCGACAAACACGGGGAGGCGCCCTCCATCGACATCTGGACGCGGCTGGCCGGACGCATCGACTGGCTGTGTGAGCACTGGGACCAGCCGGACGACGGCATCTGGGAGATGCGCGGCGAGCGGCGGGATTTCCTCTCCGGCCGCCTGATGAGCTGGGTGGCGCTGGACCGTGCGCTGCGCATGTCCCGCCGGTATGCACGCCCGGCGCCGGTGGTCCGATGGGTGGAGACGCGAGACGCCATCGCCTCCCAGATCCTCGATGAGTTCTGGCATGAAGGCAAACAGGCCTTTGTGCAATACCGCGGCGCGGACCGGCTGGATGCGGTGGTGCTGCTGATGCCGATGGTGAAGTTCATCAGCTCCAGTGATCCACGCTGGCAGTCGACGCTGGATGCGGTGGGTCGCGAACTGGCGGTGGACGGGCTGGTGGCCCGGTACGTCACCGTCCACGAAGGCGGTGCGGAGAACCTGGACGGCCTGCAGGGACAGGAAGGCAGCTTTACTGCATGTTCCTTCTGGTATGTCGAATGCCTGGCGCGTGCCGGTCGGGTGGATGAGGCGCGGCTGTATTTCGACAAGCTGCTGACCTACGCCAATCACCTGGGCCTGTACGCCGAAGAGATCGGCCTGGGCGGGGAGCACCTGGGCAACTTTCCGCAAGCCCTGACCCATCTGGCCCTGATCAGCGCGGCCTATGCGCTGGACCGCGCCATCGACGGCCGCAAGCCGAGCTGGTGAGCGACGCCCCCACTTTTCTCTCCGTGTTGAATCTGTCTGGAGCAAGCCATGGATCGTGAGCAAGTCTTGAAGCAACAGGTGGCGCTGGTGACCGGCGCCAGTTCCGGCATCGGCCATGCCATTGCGGAAGCGATGGCGAACGCGGGCGCCTCGGTGGTGGTGAACTACCACTCGCAGGCGGAGCCGGCCGAGGCGCTGGTGGCCAAGATCCGCAAGGCGGGCGGTCAGGCGCTGGCCGTGAAAGCCGACGTCGGTCAGGAGGCGGACGTTCAGCGCCTCTTCGACGAGACGCTGAAGGCCTTCGGCCGGGTGGACATCCTCGTCGCCAATTCTGGTGTGCAGCGGGACGCGCCCATCGGCGAGATGACGCTGGAGCAATGGAACACCGTCCTGAACACCAACCTCACCGGACAGTTCCTGTGCGCCCGTGCCGCGGTGCGGCAGTTCCGCCAGCAGGAGCGCTCGGAGGCGGCCGGACGCGCCATCGGCAAGATCATCCACATGAGCTCGGTCCACCAGGTGATCCCCTGGGCGGGGCATGCCAATTACGCGGCGTCCAAGGGCGGCGTCGACCTGTTCATGCGCACGCTGGCGCAGGAAGTGGCGGCAGAGCGCATCCGGGTGAATGCGATTGCCCCCGGCGCCATTGCCACGGCGATCAATGAGGATGCGGTGGAAGACCCGCAAGCCCGGGAAAAACTGCTCACCATGATTCCGTACGGCCGTGTGGGCCATGTGGACGACGTGGCGCAGGCAGCGGTCTGGCTGGCCAGCGATGCAGCCGACTATGTGGTGGGCACCACCTTGTTTGTGGACGGCGGCATGAGCCTGTATCCGGAGTTCCGCTTCGGCGGCTGATGGACACCGTCGCCCTTCCGGCATGTCGTTTGCTGTCTGCCCCGCATGACACAAGCGACTCTCAATATCGCCAATCGGCTTGACCGGCTGCCGTGGTCGCGCTGGCACTGGCGTGTGGTCCTCGCCCTCGGTGTGGCGTGGGTTTTGGACGGCCTGGAGGTCACGCTGGTGGGCTCCGTGGGCGCAGCGCTGGAGCGGTCCGACACCCTCGGTCTGACGGGGGTGCAGGTCGGATGGGCCGGGTCCCTGTATCTGGCGGGCGCGATTCTGGGCGCGCTCGCGTTCGGTCGAATGACCGATCGGCTGGGCCGCAAGAAGCTGTTCATGGTGACGCTGGCGGTGTATGCGGTGGCGACCTTCGCCACGGCGTTCTCCACCGACTTCGCCTTCTTTGCGCTGTGTCGCTTCGTGACCGGGATCGGCATCGGCGGTGAATATGCCGCGATCAATTCCGCCATTGATGAACTGGTACCGGCCCGGGTGCGCGGCCGGGTCAATCTGGCCATCAACGGCAGCTTCTGGTTGGGTGCGGCGCTGGGGGCGGGCTCCAGCCTGGTGCTGCTGCATCCCGATGTGCTGGGCCCCGTCAACGGGTGGAGGGCCGGCTTCGCGATGGGCGCACTGCTGGCCGTGGGCATGGTGCTGGTGCGCCGCCATGTGCCGGAGAGCCCGCGCTGGCTGATGCTGCATGGGCGTCATGAGGAGGCCGAGCGCATCCTGAAGGCGATCGAGGCGGACGTGGCAGCCGAGCACGGTCCGTTGCCGCCCGCACCGCCGCCCCTGCACGAACGCGCCCGCATGGCGATGCCGACGGTGCGCGAAGTGATGCAGGTGCTGCTCAAGCGCTATCGCACTCGCAGCGGGGTGGCACTGGCGCTGATGCTGGCGCAGGCGTTCTTCTACAACGCGATCTTCTTCACCTATGCCCTGGTGCTGACGCGCTTTTATGGCGTGGCCGATACGCGGGTGGCGCTCTACATCTTTCCGTTCGCGCTCGGCAATGTGCTGGGCCCCTTGCTGTTGGGGCCGCTGTTCGACAAGGTCGGACGCCGCCGCATGATCGCGCTGACCTATGGGCTGGCGGGCGTGGGACTGGCGGCCACCGGGGTGGCGTTCGTGACCGAGTCGCTGAGCGCGCTTACACAGGCGCTGTGCTGGTCGGGCGTGTTCTTCTTCGCGTCGGCGGCGGCCAGCTCGGCCTACCTCACCGTCAGTGAAGTCTTCCCGCTGGAAATGCGGGCGATGGTGATTGCGCTGTTTTATGCGGTGGGCACGGGCGCGGGCGGCTTTGCCGCGCCGCTGCTGTTCGGCTGGCTGGTGGACAGCGGTTCTCGCGAAGCGGTGGCCGGTGGTTATGCGCTGGGTGCCGCCCTGGTGATCATCGCCGGTCTGCTGGCGCTGCGCTTTGGCGTGGATGCGGAAGGGCGGTCGCTCGAAGAGATCGCGCCGTCCGCCGATGCATCGGCGGGGCGCTGATGGGGCGCTAACGGGGCTTTAGCCGGGTTTTAACGGGGCCTTGAAACGGCGCCGCGGCAGGGCTGGCTTTCGTCGCGCCGCGCCCGTCGCGCGCCAGCCGCCAATCCGCAGCCGGCACCCGCCTGCGGCGCACTCCTCATCGGGCCTGCATGGCGTCGAGCTTCTTCAGGATCTCGTGGGCTGCGGCAACGCGGTCCGGGATCGGCCACACGCGATTGGCCAGCAGCACGATGCCCAGGCGCCGCTCGGGGATGAACGCCGCATAGGCTCCGAAGCCGCGGGTGGAGCCCGTCTTGTTGTAGAGACGGGGACCGGCAGGGGCAGGGGCAGCCGCTGCGGTGAGCGGCGTGACCTCGCTGACGACACGTCCCAGTGCGTTGCCTTCGCTGAGCGGCTCCAGCGCCACCGGCCAGGCGTAGTGCTCCCACCCCAGCCCCTGCGTCATCGCCCCCACCTGATAGACGCCCTGGTGGGTGGTCTCGATGGCCTGGCGCAATGACGGGCTCAGCGCGCTCGGGTCGATGTTGGCCTGCACAAAGCGCAGCAGGTCCGCGGCCGTGGTGCGGATGCCGTAGGCCTGGGCGTCATACACATCCGGCGTCATGCGGACCGCCTTGTCCTTGTCGTAACCCCAGGCGTAATGGGCCTTCGCCGCCTCCGGCAACTGCACGTAGGTGTGGCGAAGCCCCAGGCCGGGCAACAGGTCCGACTGCACCGCTTCGACATAGGGCCGCCCCAAGGCGGCGGCGACCGCCTCACCAAACAGGCCGATGCTCGGATTGGAATATTGGCGCCTGCTGTCGGGCGGGTAGAGGGGCGTCCATTGCTGCAGATATCGCAGCATCTGTGCGTCGCTTTTGATGTCGTCCGGCACCTGCAGCGGCAGGCCACCGGCGGTATAGGTCACCAGTTGCAGCAGGGTGGTGCGCTCGATGGGATGGCCCTTGAGCGCCGGCAGATGACGCGCGGGCGAGTCGTTCAGCGACAGCTGACCCTGCACCTGAGCCTGCGCGCCGAGCGTGGCCGCAAAGGTCTTGCTGATGGAACCGATCTCGAAAAGGGTCTGGTCATCCACCGGCGCGTGGGTGGCTTTGGAGGCCACGCCGTAATTGAAGACAAAGGATCGCCCGCCGACCGTGACGCCAACGGCAAGGCCTGGAAGGTCGTTGCGGGCGATGACCGGGCGGACAGCGGCATCGACCACGGCACGAATGGCAGATGCTTCGGTGGCGGACTCAGTCTGGAGAGGCGTCTGCGCGCGGGTTGGCGCCAGCGCGAAAGCCGCTGCGGCTGCGACGATGGCCGTGTGTAGAGAAAGACAACGAGGGAAGAGGGACATCGAGATCATCCTGTGCGGGGCTGCATCACACGGTCATTGGCGATGCTGAAGCCTCACCTTACTGTGCGGGTCGACTCAGCGCTGAGAGAACGCTGGTTACACCGACCTTGGCGTAACGCGGCTTCATACCGCGAGCAGCCACAAACAGCACCTCGGCCAGAAGCTCGCACAGCAGCCCAGCCGCCGCTGGAGACCGCGTCGGGCACCCGTGCTGTCGGGAGAGGGAGTAGCCAAACTACAGACAGAAACATTCCTCGCGCGATTGATATAGAAGGCAAACGGCGCGACTTGGTAGTTTTCCTACATGAAGTTCTGCGGAGGGTGTCTAGAGTTGGATCGCTTTCCCCGCCGGGAAAGACGGCCACAGCAGGACCCTGGAGTGGCCGAACCCAGCTGCCCCGCGACGAGGGCGGCGGTCGATCAACACTGGAGACACCATGCCCTTGCTGCCCCTGTCGAGCCGCCGGCTCACCCACGCCCTCACCGCCGCGGCCAGCGCCGCCTTCGCCCTCGTGGCCAGCCCCGCGCACGCCTTGAATCCCAATGCCACGTCGGTCCAGATGTTCGAGTGGGCCTGGCCTGACATCGCGACCGAATGCACCCAGTGGCTAGGCCCCAAAGGCTACGGCGGCGTCCAGATCTCGCCTCCGGGCGCGTCCAAGAATGCCAACGGCTGGTGGGGGGTGTACCAGCCCGTCAACTATGCCAATCTCACCAGCCGCATGGGCACGCCCGCGCAGCTGCAGAGCATGATCAGCGCCTGCCACGCCGCGGGTGTGCGGGTGTATGCCGACATCGTCGTCAACCAGATGGCGGACGGCAGCGGCACCGCCACTGACGGCTCCACCTGGAACGCGGCGACGCTGACCTACCCCTTCTTCAGCGCTAGCGACTTCCACCCCAACTGCGCCATCAACGATGCCGACTACAACTCGCCGGCCGGACGCAGCAACGTCCAGAACTGCCGTTTGGGCGGCCTGCCCGACCTGGCCACCGAGAGCAGCTATGTGCAGGGCCAGATCGTCAATTATTTGAAGTCGCTGCTGGCGCTGGGGGTGGACGGCTTTCGCATCGACGCGGCCAAGCACATGCCGGCGTCCGCATGGACGTCGATCATGAGCGCCGTGAAGACGGCCTATCCCAAGACGCTGCAGGGCGAAAACATCTGGGTGACCCAGGAGATCATCAACGACGGGGAAGTCGACCGCCCGAGCTACTTCCCTATCGGCACGATCAATGAATTCCAGTTCACCTACGCCCTGCGGGATGTCTTCCGCGGCAACAACGGCAACACCCTGTCCAGCCTGCCCGGCATCATGGGCACCTGGGGCAACTGGGGCGGCAGCTGGGGCTTCATCCAGCCGCAAAACGCGACTGTCTTTGTGACCAACTGGGACACCGAACGCAATGGCAGCTCGCTGAACATCAACAATGCCGCCGGCAATGATGCGGTCAATCAGCGCTACACCCTGGCCAACATCTTCATGCTGGCGCAGGGCTATGCCGAGGCGCAGCTCTACTCCGGCTTCAAGTTCAGCAATACCGACGCCGACCGTCCGACCACCAGCCCCTACAGCGGCGGCGTGCCGCAGATCAATGTGGTGTGGGACTTCGCCCATCGCTGGACGCCGCTGGCCAACATGGTGGGCTTTCGCAATGCCAGCATCGGCCAGGCCCAGCAAAACTGGACGGTGGGGGACAACGGCAACCAGGTGGCCTTCAGCCGTGGCAATGTGGGCTTTGTGGCCCTGAACAACAGCGGCAGCGCCTGGACCCGCAGCTTCGCCACCGGTCTGCCGGCGGGGACTTACTGCAACGTGATCAACGGCACCAAGAATGCCGCCGGTACGGCCTGCTCGGCCGATACGGTGACGGTGGACGCCAGCGGCACGGCCAGCTTCACCGTGCCGGCCAACAACAGCGGCAGCACACCGGCGGTGGCGATCTACACCGGCCAAAAGATCACCGGCGGTGGCGGCAGCGGAGGGACAGGCACCTGTGCAGTGACCTTCACCATTGCCAATGCCAACACCGTGGTGGGCCAGAACCTGCGGGTGGTGGGCAATGTGAGTGGACTCGGCGCCTGGGCACCGGGCTCGGGCTTTGCGCTGACGATTCAGGGCTCGGGCGCCAATGTGCCCTGGACCGGGACGGTCAGTCTGCCGGCCGGCACGGCCATCCAGTACAAGTATGTGAAGTGGAACGGCTCCAGCGCGGTCTGGGAAAGCAATCAGTCCACCAGCAGCGGCAACCGCGAGTTCACCAGCTGCGCCAGCGGATCGCAGGCGCGGTCGGACGGCAACTTCAAGTTCTGAATTCCGCCCCGGGCTCATCCGGGGAAGGATCTGACGTTGAATATGGCGCCCACGCGGGCGCCAATTCTTTTGCCTTCACAGGCCCAGTTCGGTCAGGCCGGGATGGTCATCCGGACGGCGACCCAGCGGCCAGAAGAACTTGCGATCTTCGGCCTTGATCGGGCGGTCATTGATGCTGGCGTGGCGATGGGTCATCAGGCCGTCCTCATTGAACTCCCAGTTTTCATTGCCGTGGCTGCGGAACCAGTTGCCGGCGTCGTCGTGCCATTCGTAGACGAAGCGGACGGCGATGCGGTTGCCGGTGTAGGACCACAGTTCCTTGATCAGGCGGTAGTCCAGTTCACGGGCCCACTTGCGCTCCAGCAGCGCCTGCGCCTCAGCGCGACCTTGCGGGAATTCGGCGCGGTTGCGCCAGTTCGTGTCCGGGCTGTAGGCCAGAACGATCTTGGCCGGGTCACGGCTGTTCCAGCCATCTTCCGCCAGACGGACCTTCTGGACGGCGGTTTCATGGGTGTAGGGAGGCAGGGGAGGACGGATTTCCATGGCGATTCCTTGTTCGGTTGAGATGTAGACAGAGCTGTCTACATGTCTGCATTCTGGCGCATGTAGACAGACCTGTCTATAGCGGCCGAAAAATTCTTCGTCGGGACTTCCGACCGCCTCAACAGGACAGGGTTCGGGCCTTCATCGCAGAGCCTCACGCGATTCTTCCGGCTCCTGAAAGAGTCTTTTAGCGGCGGCGTGGATTCCCTGCGAGGGCGTCTGACTCCACAGTGCTGTGCATCGGTCACACCCATTCCCTTACCTCTGGAGACTCTCATGACCATTCAGCTGCTCGGCTTCCCCCTGTCAGGCCACTCACATCGCGCGCAGTTGGCGCTTTCGCTGATGGGATTGCCCTACGAATTCACAGCGGTGGATCTGCCGCATCGTGCGCACAAGACCCCGGAGTTCCTGGCGCTCAACCCGTTTGGACAAGTGCCCGTTCTGGTGGACGACGGGGTCGCCGTCCACGACTCCAACGCTATCCTGATGTATCTCGCCTTGAAGTACGACACGGACCGCCGCTGGCTGCCACGGGATCTGAAGGCCCAGGCGGAGGTGCAGGCATGGCTGTCAGTCGCGGCCGGGCTGGTGGCGTACGGGCCCTGCGCGGCGCGCTTGGTGACCGTCTTTGGCGCCAGCTTCGATACGGACGAGGTGATTGCGCGTGCGCATGGACTGCTGAAGGTGATGGAGGGCGAACTGGCGCGGCGCGACTTTCTGGTGGGAGAGCGCGCGACGCTGGCAGACATCGCGGCCTACAGCTACATCGCAGTGGCGCCGGAAGGCAATGTGGACCTGGCGCCCTATGAGCACGTGCTGCGGTGGCTGGCGCGCGTGGAAGCGCTCCCCGGTTTTGTGCCGATGCCAAAGACCGCAGCAGGGCTGCGCGCGTAACGGTTGATGGAAGTCCGCGCATCGCCTGCCGGTGACGGCTGACGCCTAACGGTTGTTGTGAGATGCGGTCCGCACCTTCTTGGAGTCCCTTCATGAATCCCTTCTCGATCGATCAGGGCGGCCCCTTCCACTCGGGCGAGCAAGCGGTGCAAGAGCGCCTCGGCGTCCGCGAGCAGATGGCGGACATCGGGCGTCGTGCCATCCGCAGGTTCATGCCTGAGCAGCACCAGCGCTTCTTCGAGCAGCTGCCCTTCATGCTGGTGGGTTCGGCCGACCGTCAGGGTCGGCCCTGGGCCTCGGTATTGGTGGGCAAGCCAGGATTCGTCCACGCAGCCAGCGCGACGCAACTGGATTTCCATGCGCAGCCGATCATCGGAGATCCGCTCAATGAGGGACTGGTGCCGGGGGCCGCTCTGGGTTTCCTCGGCATCGAGCTGCACAGCCGGCGACGCAATCGGGTCAATGGACATGTGGTGGAGGTGGCAGGCGATCAAGCCACCGTTCAGGCAACCAGGCCGCGCTTCTCCATCGATGTCGACCAGTCTCTGGGAAATTGCCCGCAATACATCCAGGGCCGGGAATTTGAGTGGACACGGGATGCGAAGGACCTGCGTCCGCGCGAGACGGTTGCCTTGCCCGTCCTGGACGCTCCCGCTCGCGCGGCCATTGAGCGTGCGGACACCCTGTTTGTTGCCACGCGCGCGCCCGGATCGGCGGGCGGGGCAGACGTCTCCCATCGCGGCGGGCGTCCGGGATTCGTCAGGGTGGAAGACGACCGGACCTTTGTGGTGCCCGACTTTGCAGGCAATGCCTTCTTCATGACCTTGGGCAACCTGCAGTTGGATGCGCGTGCCGGGGTGCTGTTCATCGACTTCGAGACCGGCGATCTGCTCACCTTCACCGGCGTTGCGGAGGTGATCTGGGAGGGCGACCTCCTGCAGGGCTTCGAGGGCGCGGAGCGGGCCTGGCGATTTCACATAAAGGCGGGGTGGCGTTTGCGCGAGGCCTTGCCACTGCGATGGACGTTCAGGGACTGGTCGCCGCAGACCTTGTTCACCGGTCATTGGCCAGTCCAGAAGCCGGCAGCCGCAGCGGCGAAGAATGGCGTGATGGGTGGAGTGGCGGATGGAGTGCCGGATGGAATGGAAGCGGAGGCGACGGCTCAGACGGAGTCTGGGCGGGCGGGTCCCACTTGGCGGCCTTGGCGGGTGACGAAGGTGACCGACGAGAGCCGCGTCATCCGGTCCTTCCACCTGGCGCCCGGGGATGGACTCCCGCGACCGGCGTTTCATGCGGGACAGCATCTGCCGATCCGGCTGCGCACCGCGGCAGGCCAGGAACTCCGGCGCAGCTATACCGTCTCCAACGCGCCCGAGGATGTTGAACTGCGCCTGAGCGTCAAGCGGGAAGGGGAGGCCTCCAGCCATCTGCATGACCACCTGCGGGTGGGCGATCTCATCGAGGCGCTGGAACCGCAAGGGCGCTTCGCCATCAATGCCCAATCCCGGCGGCCCGCGGTGCTGATTGGCGCGGGTGTCGGCATCACGCCCATGGTGGCGTTTGCGCGGCATCTGGTCGCACAGGGGGAGCGTCGTCCGCCTATGCGGCCCGTGCATCTGATTCAAGTGGCGCGGGACGAACCCTCACGCGCCTTTGGCGCGGAACTGCAGGCCTTGGCCGATCAGTCGGAGGGCGCGCTGCGACTTCATGTCGTGCTGAGCCACCCGGAAGGGGCGCCTGCGTCGGCCCATCCCGGACCCCTCACTGTTCCCATGCTTCAGCAATGGCTGCCTTTGGACGACTACGAGTTTTTCATTTGCGGCCCGGGCGGCTTCATGCAGGCGCTCTGTGACGGACTGCGCGACTTGGGTGTTCCGGATGAGCGTATCCAGGCGGAGGCGTTCGGACCGTCCGCCCTGCGGCGGCGGGTGGCGCGAGGCGGCGTGGATGCAGCGGGACCGAAGGGCCAGGAGAAAGCGGCGGAGTTCGAAGGCCTTGCGCCAGGCGCGACATCGATGGGCGCTGATTTGGAAGCGCCAGTGCCGAGCCCGCCGGCCCAGCGCGCCACTGTGATCTTCAAGCGGACCGGTCGAGAAGCGGCATGGACGCCTTCCGATGGCACGCTTCTGGATTTTTCTGAGCGCCAGGGGCTGGCGCCCCCATTCTCCTGCCGTGCCGGCCATTGCGGATCGTGCGCCACACGAGTGATGGCCGGAGCGGTGACCTATCCGAAGCCCATCACCTGGCAGCCGGCAGCGGGTGAGGTGTTGCTGTGCTGCGCTGTGCCAGCGGAAGGCGCGGGCGCTCGCGTGGACCTGGATCTGTGACGCTTACTGGAGGGCAGGATCGGCACGGAGTCGGTCCACCGCCATGTCGATGAAGGCCCGAACCTTTTGCGTCACGCGTCGTCCTTCGTGGTGCACCACATGCACCGGCAACGGCGTCGTCTCATAAGGCTCCAGCAGTACCTGCAACGCCCCACTGCGCAGATGCTCGGCCACCTGGTAGCTCATCAGCCGGGTGATGCCAAGCCCAGCCGTGGCGGCGACGATAGCGGAGTCGTTGGTCGTTGTCCGCAGCCGCGCTGGTGTGCGCAGGGTCAGCGCAGTACCGGCGTCGTTGAAGCGCCAATCCGAGACCGGGCTGAGCCCCGGCGCAGCAATGATCAGGTGGTCCGCCAGGTCGTTTGGATGCTGGGGCACGCCATGGGTTGCCAAATACGACGGCGCAGCCACGAGTACTCGGCGAATGCGGCCCACCCGCACGGCCTGCAGCGACGAATCCGGCAGCTCCCCGATGCGTACAGCCACATCGACGCCCTCTTCCACAACGTTGACGATGCGGTCGAGAAACAGGCACTCGACGTCCACATCCGGGAATGCCTGCAGGTAGCTCACGACGATCGGTGTGACGTGGAGGCGCCCGAACATGGCCGGTGCGGTCAGGGTGAGGGTGCCGCGAGGGGTGGCATGGGTGCCGGCGGCGGCCGCTTCAGCGTCTTCGAGGTCTGCCAGGATGCGGCGGCAATCCTCGGCGAAGCGCGCCCCGGCGTCGGTCACCCGTACGACGCGGGTGGTGCGGGTCAGAAGGCGAAGCCCGAGCCGTTCCTCCAGCTCGGCAACGGCGCGGGTGACGACAGGCGGGCTCTGGTTGAGTTTTCGGGCGGCACTGGCAAAGCCGCCGCAGTCGACGACCGCGACAAAGGTGGCCATGGCTTGGAGGCGGTCCACAGAGGTCCTTCGCGTTAGGGGGTGGAAGGATTTTGCAGCGTCCGTCAACCGGCCCCATTGCGCCAATAGACGCCCTGGTGGTCCGCTGCGATTTCGCTGACGGCGCTGGCCAGCAACTCCTCTTGCAGGCGCCGCCCGTGATCGCTGTCCGGCGCTACCTTCCCGTCCCCCGGTTGCAAGGCGATGCTGCCGAGGATGCGTTGATCGCGCTCGACATAGACGCGGAATTCCCCGCTGCCGCTGATCTGGATCAGGTGAAGCTGAAACTCATCGGTGACGATGCGATGCGTGACCGTCTGCAGCCAACGCCAGCGGACGTTGGGTGCCTCTTGACGCATCCATTGCTGCAGCGCGGCGGATTCCTCCACAGCCTTGCGCGGCGCCCCGGACACCGTCGGCTTGGGTCGCGTTGCGGCCCGGTACGTGAGCCCACCCCAGATCCACAGCAAGACACCCGCACTGATCGCCACCGCTTCAAAGGCACTGAAGCTCGGCTTTGTTGGATCGATGACGCTGTAAGAAGGCTTGGAAGGAGAGACCCAGACGCGAAGCTGACGGTGCTTGCGGAATTCCGCAGCGCGGACCTCACAGTCCTCCGGGAAACCGAAGGCCGACTGCTCGGCTAAACGGCTGTATCGCTGCCCCACCCATTCACGGCCCGAATACCGATAGACGTATTGCGGCTCAAAGAGCCATCGATCGCGGCCGTTCCTCCCAATGCGCTTTTGGTAGGTGCAAGAAGTGCTCAGCAGCTCCGCGTCGACTTGAACGAGGTCGTCCGTGTCTTGCCAGCTGCTGAGCCTGCGGTCCACCGCCATCAGTCCCATCCCGGCGAAAAACGCCCCAAAGACCACGAAGGACACCAGTTGAGGCAGAGGAGCTCTTGGGCGTGTCTGGATAATGGGCATGGACGCCGGCAACTGTCAGGCTGCGATCAGAGGAAGAGGTCCGCCATCGAAGGCGGACTGCAGCCCGCGATTGTGCTTGCATTCCCTGCGTGCCCGCCAGCGCCCGGTGGCGTCAAAGTTTGGTGATGCGGACCCAGTTCAGATTCCAACCACCTCCTGCGGCATAAACGCCGAGGTTGTAGGTGCCGGCGGTGACATTGACGGTGTGAGAGACCGTCGTCCAGTTCTGCCACCCACCCGTGGCCGGAATGCCGAGCTGCCCGAGCTGGATGCTTCCGCCATTCAGGTCCAGTGACAAGGTCGAACCGCTCGGGCTGGCCACGCGGTATTCCACCCGATAGGCACCACTGGTGGGGAAATTGACGTTGCCGTAAACCATCCAATCGCCAGCGTCGATCCAGCCGACATTGCGACCACCCTCCACACAGGCCTCGGTCTGAACACCGCTTTGATTGGTGAAATCCTCAGCTTCGATCTGCCGCGAACCACCGGCCGGCGGTGGCGTGCCGATTTCGGATCGGATGGCCGACAGCAGGCTGTTGGCGCCAGTGCCGTCCTGGGACAGTTCCCAGATCATCACACCCGAGCCTTGCTGCAAGGCCAGCCGCGTTTTCGCCTTGATCGTTGGAATGCCGTTGTAGGTGATGTAGCCGCAGGAGGCGCACAGCGTGCCGATCAGATCCTTCTGAGCTGCAGCAGCGCCGAACTGCGCCACGATGTCATTGAAGCCATAGTCTGCGGCGTAGCCGTTGAAGCCGTGGCCATAGAAGGGCACGCCCAGCACCAGCTTTTCCTTGGGAAGACCACGCGCCTTCCAGGTGGCGCTGTGGCTCTGCGCCATGGCGTAAGTGGAATGTTCCGTGCCGACGGACCCCCAGCTGGGGCCCACGGCGTCATAGGACATGAGCGTGATGAAATCAAAATGCGGCAGCGAGGACACCGGCACCATGCCGCCTTCATACGTCGCCGTGGCGGCGGTGATCAGCTTGCCTGGCAAGGCGCTGCGCAGGCTCTGAATGAAGGGGGTGTAGTTGCCGGCGTTGTCGATGGCCGTCAGCAAGGCGCCCTCCAGGTCGACATCGACGCCGTCAAGCCCGAAGGTGCTGACGAACTGGGCGATGTTGTTAACCAGCGAAGCGCGATTGCCCGACTGCAGCAGTGTCTGCCAATTGCCGGAGCAGCCCGGAATCACCCCACCGGCCAGCGACACCAGCACTTTGGCGCCAGCCGCATGCGCTTTCTGCACCACATAGCGAATGTCCGCCCCGGTGGCCGATTCCATGCAGGTGGGATTGCCGTTGCTGAGCAGGCTGCCATTGGCTGACGGGTTCGCGAATGCGATATTGATGTGGGTGAGCTTGCTGAGATCGGTGCGGTCCGCGACAGCCCGCAGGCCCTTGTAGGAAGGGATGTAGCCCACGACCTTCGTCGTCTGGGCGACCGCGGTGCCAGCGAGTCCGCACAAGGCGACGGTGGCAGCGAGCAGATGAAGGCGGGGGCGGAGCGAGGCTTTCATGGCACTTCCTGGCAAGGGTTGAAGCCGGAAATTCTGAAAGCGGTTTCACCCGTGGTATTCAGTGCAAACCCTCGCAGGCGTCGCTGAAACAGGGAAGTAGTGCAACCGCGTGTTGCGTGTGCTTCGGATGATGCGACAAGGCTTCGGAGGGTGTCAGTTCGTGAGTTCATCAAACACGGCTTCGACCATCAACGGAAAGCTCACGGCCGGATACCCTTGTTCTGTGGCGGCCTGACGTTGGAAGTCAGGCGCCATCAACTTTTCAACAAAGCGATGACGAACGGCAGGATCCGACAGCCACTGTTTGAGCAGCGTCTTGAATGCCGGGTAGTCGGTGGCAAACGCATTGCTGACCTCATGGTCCTTCCAGAACCCCCAGTAGGTGTCCTGGACGAATTGCACGGTTGAGGCTGGCTCATCCAACTGCAGCCACAGGGCCAGCAGCGGCTCGATGTTCAAGCCGGCAATGTGAAACATCAGCAGGACGTCCAGTGTGTCTTCCAGCAGGCGTCGAGTGCCAGGCGCCTCGGCGCCGATGAGCATCCGATGAAAGTACGCCAGCGCAAATCGGTCGAGGACTCGTTTTTCGGCAACGGTGAAACTCCCGTCTGCACACCGACCGACCCGCCGGAGCGATATCTGCAAGGAATGATCGATCTCATGGCCGTCGGCCAGCAGTTCCAACATTCGAGGGAGGAAGTACTTCACCTCGTCGGCTGGCTGCGCGGCGTCAGTGGCCGCCGTGTTGTAGTCGACGAAGTGGTCGGCCGTCAGGGTGGACAGAGGCAGCGTCCGCATCTCTTGCTCCACCTGTTTGCTGAGGCAGCATTCCAGGCACGCATGGAGTGGATGCGTTGGCGCACGGTAACGACCGAACACCCGATAGGCATCCGAGACGGCGGCGCGGAGTGCCGCGGCGGTGGGGTCTTGCTCGTTCATGATGGACACGGTCCAAGGGATGAGAAAAGCGCGCGACAAAGGGGGCAGGACATTGCCACACTGGTCTCCCAGCTGAGGATTCGAACCCCCGGCGTACCCGATGTAGTCCTGCCAGCATTCGCGCAAAACTGGAAGCCCCCGCGTGGCGACAAACAGTGGGTGAGACTCTTTGACATGTAGTCCCACCCGCATTCGCCACGCGACGACAGATGCTGTGTTGGCTGGCAACGGCGCGCGTTACTGCGCCGCCAGCGAGATGTTCTCGATGTCGCCCACCCAGTGGTCGACGTTCATCGTGCCGTTGATGAAGTCCGCCATCATCGAGAACACCGCGTCGGAGAAGCCGCCGATATTCAGGATGTCAGCGCGCTCCGCCGCCTGTGTGGTGATGGACGGCTGAATGTCGATGCACACCAGCCGCGCCTGAGGATTGCGCTGCTTCAGCACTTCCCATTCACACAGTGTCTGAGTGGCACCGCGCCGAACCGCATCCACCCACGACTCGTTGTCGGAGACGAGGATCACCACATCCACCACGGCCTCCTCCTTGTTGAGCAAGGCCAGCGGTGCGCTGCAATTGGTACCGCCGCCTCCGATGGCTGCCAGCGCCTGTGCGTTGGTCATCACCGAATCGCGACCGTTGAGTCGCAGTGGCACCACCTCCTGCTCAAACGGCAGCACGCGGGCCTGCGGGTTCTTGCGCAACACCGCAGCCGCTACCAACGCAGCGACGTCAATGCAGCGGACGCTGGAACTCGCAGTACTGCGATAGCCGGTGACCGGCGAACTCATCGAACCCGACACATCAGGGCAGACGACCACGCGGCCGGCGAGGGTCGGCACCTGGGTGAGCGACAACTCCATCGCGTTCTGCAGTGCTTCGCGCACATCGGTGGGTACCGTATCGTCGGCTGCCTTGAAAGCGGACAACAGTTGATAAGGCATCGCACGCGCCTTCGACACCGCCTGTGCGTCCCGCAGCTTGGCCGCCACGGCTTCGGACAGGCCAGGCAGCTCGAAGACGCCATGGCGAGCCAAGGTGTTCAGGTTCTGGCGGACCATCTGCCACGAGCCCTGTTGAGCGATCTGCGCCCAGTGGACGGACATCAGCGGCAGCGCCGTCAGCATCTGAAATGGGACTGCGGGCACCTCGGCGTTTGCGTCGATCGTGCCTTGGGCCACCAGACGCTTGAATCGCTCGAACGCCTGGGTGATCGGGGGCAGGGCGGTCTCATCAAACGCGCGGCCAATCAGCCACGCGAACCAGGCTTCGCGCCAGGCTTCTGTCGGCTTGGGATGCACCATCTTCACCACATCGGCCAGCGACGGTGCATTGCCAACGGCGGCATTGAGCAACTGCTTTTCCGAGGCGGTCAGCAACCACTGCTGCACCAGCTTCTTGGGCCGGGAGCCCAGCGACTTGCGACCCACCGCGCCGCTGCGCAGGATCTGCACGAAGTTGCGCAGCATCTTGCCGCTGTCGATGACACGAGGAAAGACTTGCGCCAGCAATGCGACGTCGCGCACCGCCAGGCTGGCGGCCAGCAATGCGGGCATGTCCTTCATATGGCCGGACTGACGGCCGTAGATCGCGGCTTTGGCGACGAATGCCGGGTCCAGCTTCTGGGTCAGTGCCAGGACTTGCTCGAGCTGGGCGTCTTCACTCGCATAGTAGGTGCGCGTCAGGCAGCCAGTGGCCGCGAGTTGCGCCAGCTGGTGGCGAGGGGTCAGGTCATAAGCGGGAGCACGCTCGGCATTGAGCGCCGTTGCTTTCGGCAGCAGCGCGCCTTTCAGCGTTTGGAACAGCTGCGTGTTGACCATGTTTCCCTCCTTGCCTGCATTGGGCGTGTTGTTTGTGCCTCCTGCTTTGCAATGGGTGTGCCAGCGACTGCTTGGTCCGCGCTAAAGGTTTGCTAACCGTTTGATTTGTATGGGAATTAATCCTCTTCCTTCAGCTTTTGATCACGTGTCACGAAACGTGGAGCCGTTGGATATTGAGCACCTTGGATAGTGAGTTATCAAATCGGCTAGTCAGTCCACGGTGTAGCAGCGAGACCCCTCGTAGTCCGCCTTGCCGATCGCAACGCCTGACTGTCGGAGCAACGCATGGATCATCGAGAGGTGAAAGTAGGCATTCGGCAGCACGTAGTCATGGACAAACGCCGCCAACCGGAAACGACGGACGTGACCCGGGCGTGCGACGACCACCGCTGCTTCGGCTGACTGCGTGGCTGGTACTGCGCTCTGGCGGGCCAAGTCGATGATGGCGGAATGCGCGATATGAATGCGCTGGCGAGCGGCGGAGAGGGTGACAGGCAGTTCGCCGAGTCCCTCAGCGGCGCCGCGGTTGAAGACCCAGGCCGCCTCCGGGACCGCGGGAGCGGAATGGCCCGTGAGCAGCGCCGCCGCACCGATCAGGCTGTCGGCGAGCACCACGACCTGCTCAGCGAGTGAGAACATGTCGGGGGCAAGCCGTCGGTCCAATGCGCCCTCCGCGAGTCGATCTTCCTCTGCGCGTTTGAGCAGGTGTTCGGATCGCCCGAGGATGGCAGCCAAGCGTGCGCAGGTGGCCTGGGTGTCAACCGGCGCTTCGGTTGGCAAGTCGGTGGGGCCGGGAGGGAATGAAGCAGTCATGGCGGGCGTTGGATTGGAGTGGATTGGGTACGAGCGGCCAATCTTCTCAGAGCGGGTTGCGATTGGCCGAGTTGCGCAGCGAGAACCGTGGCACTGCGGCAGCGATTCATTCAGCTGCGGTGCTAGCCCTTGTCTCAACTCCATCCGGACTGTTGGCGCCATCCGTCAATCTGTCCAAGCAACCAACGCGCGTTCGGCTGATGTAAATGCAGCGAACGCTGAGAGCGATACGCTGCGCCGACACGGTACTCAATCACGGAAATCTCAAACCAATCGCGAATTCCCTCTCTGGTGGGAGCCCCGCAAACAGGGGGGTGCAGTATGGTCGCGCGTTTTGATTCACCGTGTGTGGGCGCCTATGCGTCGCCCCAACTGACCCGCTTGCCCATGATGTCTCCAGCCCTGCGCCGCCGCATGCCGGCCGCCGCCTGCGTCGCCTTGCTCACCGCCGTGTCCGCCTTCTCCAGCGTGGCCGCCTCGTCCCCTGAGTCCAAAATCTTCATTCAGATGGACTTCCCCGATGGCTTGCCGATTCTTGCCGCCGACACCCGCATGAAGGCCGCCATCGCCCAGCGCTGGCAGGAAGCGCGTGCGCGCGGTGGCCTGCAGCCCCGGGGCGAACCGACAGTGACGGCGAAGGGCGTGAAGGAGCAGATCCTTGTGAGCCCGAACCGGCCGATTCCCGCCAAGGAACTGCCGGCGGAACTGCAGTCCCAGGTGTGGAACGAATTCTGGGTCGTGCAGTCCATGACCCCTCCGGACGGCAAGGCCGACACGCCCTCGACCTGGGTGTACCGCTATGCGCTGCGTTGCCAGCCCTTGACCCTCATGCGAATGGGCTGGTTGTCTTTCGACAACTTGGACGGTAGCGGAGAGCCCAGCTTATTCATTGGCAGCTACCGCAACACTTCTGAGATTCCCGTCTATCGTGCAACGCCTCTGCCCGGTCATATGGTTGGGGTGGAGAGGACCTGCGGCAAAGAACTGGCCGCGCGCGAGCAGGAACGGGCGCAGCAGCAGGCCAAGGAAGTCGAAGAGCGTGTGGAAGATATCCAGAAGATCCTCGTCGTTCGCGCACGACGTTCAATGGATCCGGACACCACGTTCGCCATTGGCCGCGCCCTCCGCGCCAGCATGGAGGCCGCATCCGCCGCAACCGTTGCGGGCGCGCCGGGTGCCGCTGCGTCTGCTCCGGTGGGTGTCATCACTGGTGGCACTGCGGACAGCACCGCACTGCCGCCCGCGTCCGACGCCAACCCCGCCGCAGAGGCCGCAGCCGTCATGGCGATGATGGAACGCATCCAGGCGCTTCAGAAGGATCCCACTGTCTTTGACGACAAGGGGGAGCCGCGTCCCGCACGGGTGCGCCTGTATGGCGTGAACGGCGGCGGCGCCTACCTGCACAAGGGCGCGGCTTGCTACAGCGACGATACCGCGCTGCGAGTGGCGGGCGGTGTGGCGGATGCCCTCAGGTCACTGACCGGCACCACCTCCAATCTCACCATCGGTATGCCTGCCACCGAGCGGTCGCGCCAAGTGGACAAGGGTGGCTGGAACATGGGGAATCAGTGGTACTACCAGGAGCATGAAGTCCCGGCCGCGGAGATCTCCACCGTGCGCGTCTCCTACGGCAATTGCCCCATGATGTCCGCCGCTTTCATGGCCGTGCCCGGAGCGGACTATGAGGCCCGCCTGGTGGTGGAAACGGACCGCAAGGTCTGCGTCATGACGTTGAACCGCATCCGTCCCGACGGTGAGCTCAAGCCCATTCCGATTCTGCGGGCGAATGCCTGCACCGCCGAAGAAAATGCAGCCCGGAAGGCCGCTCAGGCGGAGCGTGCGGCGCAGGAGGCGGAAATGGCTGCGCGGAGGGACACCCCCACTGTGCCGCCGCAAATGGGAAAGTAACGCCGGACAGACCCTCCCCGAAAGCGGCTGCTCTGCAGCGGTTGCAGCGGGTCGAGCATCCCACCCACGCGATGATTCCTGCTCCCGCTCCTCCCGACGATCCCAACCCTTGGCCTGCAATCGTTGATTCGGTACGCCGTATCCTGCCTATTCCGGAAGTCGTCGACAGGTCCATACGAGCACTCAGCAAGCTGCCATTCGGCGCTATGGTCCACCGCCGGAGTCCATGTGGCTGGTATGCGGGAACATCGTGGACAGTCACCCGTCTGGACCTGGTGGTCTGGAGCGCAGGACCGGACTTCGACTGCTGAAGGCTGGGTCAAAGGTCACGATTTGCAGGTTCTGGCGTAATGCATCACCAGAACGCGTTACCGTAGTGGGCAGACATCGGAAGTCCAACAAATACATCTCGGTCGTTCTGGAGACCCGATTCCTGAACAATCTGCGGGTGCAACTCATCAAGAGTCCGTACATCATCCTTCAGCATTGGGAATCGCCGGTTCAGCGGCATGCTTACGGGCGTGATAGGGAGGCAGCCGCCGCAGTGCTTGCGGATCTGCTGACGCTTGTTGGTACTGGTGAAACCTGAGCAAGGCCAAGGTGCTGGTACACCCAGACTCGCCTCTCAATTGCCCATGCAAACTTCACTCAATGATCGCTTTCGTCGAATGGCATCAATCTGCCTGACGGGCTTTGCAGCGAGCGTTTCGGCGCAGACCCTCTGCAATCCCGAGGAAGCCGTTGAGTTCTCTTGCCCGGTCAAACAGAAGGTGGTTTCGCTTTGCGTATCGCGGCAGGCCGATCGCGTCAGCCAGATCGTCTATCGATTTGGAGTGGCTGAACGGATCGAACATGAATATTTTGCAACGCTGAGCAATGGCAAGGTTTTCTACTTCGATGTGGCCCCAGCCGGAACCTTTGCTTCGATCAGGCAGGTATGGTTTGACAAGGGTCCGTATCGCTACATGATGACCGAGTGCCTGGGCAGGGCTTGTCCATTTCAGAGAGGACTCACGGTCTACAACCAGGACCAGATTTTGATGAACGAGCGCTGCAGTGAACCTGCGAAGGCATTCAGCTCGGATCTGGTCGATTTTTCTTCCAGCGCCCGAAAGAGCACCGTCAAGACAAGTCTGATCAGGTCGGGCGCAGAGATTGGAAATGACGTGACGCGCGTCTATGAGGTGGCGGAGCCATTTTGAGGCCGGCGGATAACCTTTCGCAAGAACTTAAGTGACGCCAGGGGAGATGTGGTGCAAGCAATGATGAAGCGCCTGGAACCGCGGGTTGATTCCGGAGTTTCCAAGGCGAAAAAGAAGAAGCTCAGGTCCTGGATGGCCTGAGCGACGGCGGCGACTTGACGCCCTTAAGAAATCGTCGCCGAGAAGCTCCCCGCAGGTGCCGCGTTGTCAGCCGTCTTCTCGATTCGAAAGCAGCATCTGAGCTATCTGCGCTGCCTGATCTGCTGCCTCCCGGCGCCAATCGTGCTGGTCGGGATTGCCGATGCGTCGCTGTTCGATCCGCTTAGCAAGTTCAGCGAAGGCGCTCGCCCAGAAGCGTCGTTCTGAAGAGGAGGGAAACAATTCTTCCAGGTCGATGTCGATGCCTAGGAAGAATGTGTCGGCCTGAAGTGTTTCGAAACGGCCGACGAAGGCCCGAGCTTCCTCAGTAATAGCCTGATCGTTGGCAGTGGAGAGAACGAAGTCAACGAGCGTTGTCAGTCGTCGATTCGACACGAAAACCGTGTGTTGCCTAAAGAAGAACGAGCCGCTCATGGAGGGTGAGTGAAGTAGGTCGGCTATGAGAGCATCGCCCCCATTCGTGAGAGGTACTGCCCGCAATAGAGTGCCACAACCTACCAGCGGTGAGGCAGCATCTTGTCAGTTTCGCATGCCCCTTGCGCCGTCAAGCGCTGCAGGATGTCCTTGCTGTACGCATACGGGTCATGCCCGTTGAGCTTCGCCGTCCGGATGAGGCGCATGATGACCGCGTCACGTTGCCGGACTTGTCGTACAGGACGGAGCGCACTTCCCGTGGAAAAGACCTGATGGACATTAGATCTGATCAGGCATTACTCTAAGAGCCAATCGTGGCGGATTTTCCTGCATGCATGTCACCCCATATAAGACTCATGCCAATGACAGGGGGGCCCCTAAATTTAATGTTGAACAGCTTGCGATCTATGATTTATCTCAGAGGCTTAACGACTCTTGCGATTGCGTCCGCGTGCGTCTTCGCGAATGCGGCTCCACCAAAGCGGACGAGCGAGTATGCCAAGTGCATGAAAGCAGCAGAATCGGTGGATCCCGCCATGCGCGACTGCGTGTCGGATGAGTTTGTACGCCAAGACAAGATACTTAACGTGACTTACAGGAGGCTGTTGGATTCACTAGATCCACCTCGCCGCAGTCAATTGGTCGATACACAGCGACTTTGGTTGAAATACACCGAGGCAAATTGCGCTTTTTACGATGACCCAGAAGGCGGAACGAATGCCAAACTGGAGGCAATGGAGTGCACAGTGACGGCGAGAATCTTGCGGGCAAACGAGCTTGCCGAACTAGCGAGGTACCGCTGACTTGCTGTCCTTCGAATGGCTGAACTTGACGCTGGGAAGCAGTCGGTCAGCCTTCAAGCTCAGCGGGCGGCAAAGCCGTCCGCCGCGAGGTACACGGTCATGGGTGTCAGTTTGCCGCCGTGGCCCCCCATCACGGTCACGCAACGCGCTCGATGACCAACGGCTGGTACTCGGCCAACTCAGCGACAAGATTGGATCGGCACTCCTCAACGGTGCCATATACCTTTGTCCTTGCCAGAGACAACTCGTCGTCGATCAGGACGAAGCGGTAGTACGTTTCATCGCCCATTTCGGCGTGCCAAGCGATGTGCATGGCGCTCTGTACCGCCAGCTCCAGGTCCTCGTCAGACGCTGACATCGACTGGCCGAGGAGACCCAGGAGCCAGCGTCCGGCGAGCTGCTTGTCTCTTTCGCCTGAGACAGCCGCAAGAGCGTCCATGGTGGAAGCCAGCTCCTTGGCCCATGCCACTTCAATCAGCTCCTCGGGCACCACTTCAGCCGCTGCGATCTCCGCGTCAGCCCACGCGACCGCCTGAGCTGGCAGAAGCAGACCGACTTGAAGGCCCAGCCGAAAATATTCGGCGATGGTGGCGTACGAAGCTGCGGGCATGGTTCCAAATCAGAGGTCGTCAGGGCCATCCAGCGATAGCGCATCAGGTCACTTCAGGCGCGTGGCTGTTGGGTGAGTAGGCGTGTCAGCACTTCACGAAGGTAAAAGCATACGCGGTCAAGGCAGGAGAGCCGCAGGGCGGTATCGTCACGGCGCCGCGCTGCAGGCTCCGCAATTCCTGACGGCGGAGGCGGTATTCATGCAATCGCGCGGCCACCTGGCTGGGAAGTCCGCGTGAACGAGCGCGTAGACGGGGCGCGATCCCCGACCCTTCACGGACCAAGCCAGGCCCCGCTACCACCGAGGCCTGGCATTGACAGCATGGACGGTCAGCCGGCGAGCAGCGCAGCCCGGTGTTCGCGCAGGAACGCTCCTATGCAGGTTGGCTGAGCGCCGGTCAGCCGCTCAAAATCATTGCTGACGCGCGCCATCGCCTCTCGGCCGAGACCCTCGTCGATGGCGGCGAGCATCTGAGCCATCGGCGGTGGCATGCCGCAGGCGACCCAATGGCTCTCCACCTCCTTTCGGCTCGCGTTGACGGCAACGATGCGGGTCCCCAGCGTCTCATTGACCTGCCGAACCAATTCAGCCGGTGTCACGGCCTGCGGGCCGGTGATGTCGAGCGTTCGTCGTCCGTTGAACCCGTCGCGCAGCGCGGCCGCATCGGCCAACGCGCAATCGGCGCGCGCGACATACGCGACGCCGGCCTGCGTGTTTGAACTCAGCAGCCGACCGCTGGCGATGGCAGGCGGAAGCGTCGTCAGCAGCATCTCCATGTAGAAGGCGTGGCGAAGGATCGAAAGTCCCGTCGGTCCTTGCGCCAGTTCGGCCTCCGTGCGGAGGTGGTCCGCGGCCACGGCTCGCAAGGCCGTCGTGTCGGCATCCAGGAACGAGGTATAGGCGAGGTGGCGGACCCCCGCCTTCCACGCGGCACGAATGGCCAGCGTGTGCTGGCGGACCCTCCGGTCTCCGGCGTTGTCGGCGGATGTGCTGATCAGCAGCATCCGCTCGGCGCCGGCGAACGCGGTGGGCAGTTCTTCGGGGACATCGAAATCGGCGCGACGTACTGTGAGGCCGCGTCGGGTCAGCGCGCCAATGCGTTCTGGAGCTCGTGTGGTGCCGATGACAGGCGTCGTCACGGACGCGTTGAGTAGGTGATCGGCAACGAGCCGACCCAGGTGTCCACTGACACCGGTGACAAGCAAATGTGAGGTGTGCATGACAAGTCTTTCCTGATGGCCTCCGGGCGAGGCCGGGGACGGGTCATCGCGGCGCCATGAGGAGGCGCCGGGATGCATGGAAAAACGCTATGAGCGGTGCCGGTGGCCCCGCAGCGTTTCAGGGTCAGGAAAGGACAGGTTGCATGGGGCGAATGTTATCTCCTCGACGGCAACCTGGGGCCCTGCGGGCCAGAAGCCCCGCGCGAGTGGAACCGGGCAAATGGGCTCCCCCCTCGCCATCAAAGCAAAAAGCCCCTGACTCCTAACGAATCAGGGGCTCTCGCGCTCATCTCACACGTTGGGCGCCAGAATCATTGCACTGACGCGGATGGCCAAGTCGGCGTGTCGCTTGACAGCGAAATATGCTTGGCCGCGTAGTTCGCCCGCTGGCTCAGTGCTTCACAGCCAGGAAGATTAGAAGGATGGGTAGCACGATGACCATGCCCACCATGTCTTCCAGGTCGGAGAAGATGCGGGACTTCGGCGGCGTCGGCGTTTCCGCGTAACCGTTGACGGGAATCTCGTATCGGTTGTTGGTAGGCTTGACGCCGAACCGCTCGGGGTTCGGTGTTTTCTGAACGCGGTGGAGAAGCAGGTTGTGGGCACCCAGCACGCGCCGGCCAGGCAGCTTCGGCGCCTTTTCCCAGTACTTCCGAAGCTCTTCGGGCGTCATGTCCGTTTCCCGCATGGAGAAGCGAACCCTGAGCGTGACCGTGTTGTCAGGACCCAGGCGCGCGTTATGGAAATCCGCTGCGATGCGGGCTTGGAACGGGCCGTTCAATTGCTCGACGAACGCTGCAGTCGGCGCGAATTCGTAGTCGTACTTCTCACCGAAAACGACAATCTGCTTCCAGTCCGGTGTCGCGGCCAGGGCAGTGATGGTTTCTGTGTAGGACGGGCCGACGTACAGCCCTCGCGCGCAGCCCGTCAAGGCGGTGGCCACGCTGGCAATCACTAGTGAGCGACGCTTCATTGTTTTGACTCCCCCTCTTCATCCGTGTTCTCAAGTCGCGACGGCTTGCGTGGCCGAGGCAGTACTCGCCGCGGATGATAGGCCACCGGTCAAATGCCGCAGCACCGCCCCAATGGGGGAGCGGTGCTCAGTGATGCAGGTGCGCTTGCATCGCGTATCGTTGGGGTAGGCTTGTGGAAGTCGCTAGAGTACTGCTGGGGCATCTGGGAATCAGACTTTGGATCGATTGAATTCAATGTGGAGACCGACCCTGCCGAAGGCATGATGCTGCACGTACGTGCAGAGGCTGCCGTCGCGCCGGCGATCGCGCAACTCTGCGCAGAAAACGGCTGGCAAGGGATTGATTGCGGCTCTGGTGAGTTCATCGAGAGGTCGCAGCAACCGGAGGAGGTCCTGTTGGCATGGACCGCGTATAGGAACCGTGTCGTCGGCCTGGACGACTCCATCTAATCGGCAAGGCGGTCTCCGGCCACAAGAGGTGTGTCGTTGATGCCTATTTTCCGGAAGCCCGGTGACGCAACGAGGGGGGAATGCGATGCAACTTGAAGTTGCACAGTGGGAATCGATCTCGAGCGAGCCAATGGCGCTTGAGGCAATCCGTGGCCTTTACAAGCCCGCATCCCACTACCGTGTGAGCCTAAACGGCTATGACGCCGGAGTCAGCTTCCTCGGTACCGGGATGGCAGGTCGCCTGTATGTACTGTCTGGCCGCTGCTCCAAGTCCGTCGGCGATTGGAGCGCTGAGCTCGGTCCAGGTTCCTTTGCTGACTTTCCCGGCGGCGACTACCTGTTCAGCGTCAGCGGCGACGAACCGGTGAAGGTGGTCAATGTCTGGGAGATCCCCGAGCGCTACAGACAGAAGGATGAGGCGTAGGCATGTGGGTCTTTGGTCCCGGCCACAAGCAGCCCCCGCGGCTAGGATTGAGCAATGCGATACGTTCTTGGAATTTCCAAGCAAGCCGTTGAGAAGGGTCTAACGCCGTTGACCGACCGAATGGTCGTCAATGCGAGCTTTCAGTACACGAACGGCTATCTCCAGGTCATCGCACCAGCGTTTGATCAGTTCTCTGTCTGCGAACAGAGCGCCTTGGGGCTGCATGCGATTGCGGAAATCGCCGGTCCCGCCTTGCCTCGTGCACTCGAAATTTGCAGCGAATTGCGAGCTTCGATTGCGTCGATGCCAAGTTCGTGGAGGATACATCTCGGAACAGTCAAGAAGCCCGGAGAACCGCTGCGCGCTCTTGAACCGCTTGTCGTCCGGCGACGGGCGATTGCGATTGTCGATCACATCGACCAACTGGTTCAGAAAGCAGAATCGGCAGGCGGAGCGGTCGTTTTCGCGAGCGGCGCCTTCTTTCGTCCTCTTTGCGGCATCAGACCTGAGCCCGGCGGCGAGTACGACTCATAGGCACCGCGAACGGTCGCCCCGGAGCAACTAAATCGGATCGGGCGATTTCTGTTATGGGTCGATAGCGGTCAGCCGGCAGCTTCCTTATGGAAGACCGCAATCAGCCCAAAGCGGCCAATCGTGGGCCGCCGCCGCCTCCCAGCGCGAGTGGAACCGAGCGGAAAGGCTACCGCTCCGCCTTCAAAGCAAAAAGCCCCTGACTCCTCACGAATCAGGGGCTCTTGCGCTCATCTCACAAGCGCTGCCTCAAACGTCGATATTCGCCGCCCTCAGCGCATTCGCCTCAATGAACTCCCGACGCGGTTCCACCTCGTCGCCCATCAGCATCGTGAACACGCGGTCCGCCTCGATCGCGTCCTCGATCTGCACACGCAGCAGACGACGCACCGTCGGATCCATCGTGGTCTCCCACAGCTGCTCGGGGTTCATTTCTCCCAGACCCTTGTATCGCTGACGGCCCACGCTCGATTCCGCCTGCGTCATCAGCCAGGCCATGGCGGCACGGAAGTCGCCCACCTTGGACTCCTTCGCCTTCTCGCCTTCGCCCTTCTTGATCACCGCATCCTCCGTCACCAGACCCTTGAAGGTCTTCCCGGCCTCAGCCAGCACCTCATAGTCGGCGCCATGCACAAAGTCGGCAGTGATGATGCTCGAACGCACATTGCCATGGTGGCGACGGCTGATGCGCAGCAGCAGCTTGTCGGTGCGCGGGTCCGTCTCGGCCGAGACCACCGCATCGTGCAGCTGCGTCTGCAGTGCCGTCGCGGCAATGTCCGCGGCTTCCTTGGTGTCCAGGTTCAGCGTCAGGCCCGACGCCAGCAGATGCAGCGCCTCGCCGTCCATCCATGCGGACAGACGCTCAATCACGTTCTGCGCCGCAATGTACTGACGCGCCTTCTCCGCCAGCTCTTCGCCCTTGATGGACGGGCCGCCCACGCCTTGCAGGTGCAGTTCCGCATCCTGCAGCGCCACACGCAGCAGGAAGCCGTCCAGCTCGCTGCCGTCCTTCAAATACTGCTCGTGCTTGCCCACCTTCACCTTGTACAGCGGCGGCTGCGCAATGTAGATGTGGCCACGCTCCACCAGCTCCGGCATCTGCCGGTAGAAGAAGGTCAGCAGCAGCGTCCGGATGTGGGCACCGTCCACGTCCGCGTCGGTCATGATGATGATGCGGTGATAACGCAGCTTGTCCGGATTGAAGTCGTCCCCGCCAGCGCCCCGACCAATGCCGGTGCCCAGCGCTGTGATCAGCGTCAGGATTTCATTGCTGGTCAGCAGCTTCTCGTAGCGCGCCTTCTCCACGTTCAGAATCTTGCCGCGCAGCGGCAGAATCGCCTGGAACTTGCGGTCACGACCCTGCTTGGCGGAGCCACCGGCGGAGTCACCCTCCACGATGTAGATTTCGCAGAGCGCCGGATCCTTTTCCTGGCAGTCGGCCAGCTTGCCCGGCAGGCCCAGGCCGTCCAGCACGCCCTTGCGCCGCGTCATTTCACGGGCCTTGCGGGCCGCTTCGCGCGCACGCGCCGCATCCACGATCTTGCCGCAGATGATCTTCGCGTCGATCGGGTTTTCCAGCAGCCAGTCCGTCAGCTTGGCCGCCACGATTTCTTCCACCGGGCCGCGCACTTCGCTCGACACCAGCTTGTCCTTCGTCTGCGAGCTGAACTTCGGCTCCGGCACCTTCACGCTCACCACGCAGGCCAGGCCTTCGCGCATGTCGTCACCGCTGACATCGACCTTGGCCTTCTTGGCCAGTTCGTTGTCCTCGATGTACTTGTTGATGACACGCGTCATCGCGGCACGCAGGCCGGTCAGGTGGGTGCCGCCGTCGCGCTGCGGAATGTTGTTGGTGAAGCAGAGGACGCTTTCATTGAAGCCGTCATTCCACTGCATCGACACTTCCACGCCGATGTTGGTGCCCTGGTCCGACATCTTGTCGCCCTGGGCGTGGAAGATGTTCGGATGCAGCGTCGTCTTGCCCTTGTTGATGAACTCAACAAAGCCACGCACACCGCCGGCATAGGCGAAGTTGTCTTCCTTGTTGTTGCGCTCGTCCGCCAAGCGGATCTTCACGCCATTGTTCAGGAAGGACAGCTCACGCAGGCGCTTGGCCAGGATGTCGTAGTGGAACTCGTGGTTCTGGGTGAAGATTTCGGTGTCGGGCAGGAAGTGCACTTCCGTGCCGCGCTTGTCGGTCTCGCCGACCACCTTCATCGGGCTGGTCTCAAAGCCGTCCCGCACCTCGATCACTCGGTCCTGCGGCACACCCTTGCGGAATTCCAGCTGATGGACCTTGCCCTCGCGGCGCACGGTCAGGCGCAGCCACTTGGACAGCGCATTCACGCAGGACACGCCCACACCGTGCAGACCGCCCGAGACCTTGTAGCTGTTCTGGTTGAACTTGCCGCCGGCATGCAGCTCGGTCAGCGCGATTTCCGCCGCGCTGCGCTTGGGCTCATGCTTGTCGTCCATCTTCACGCCGGTGGGGATGCCGCGGCCGTTGTCGATGATCGACATGGAGTTGTCGGTGTGGATGGTCACGACGATGTCGTCGCAATAGCCCGCCAGCGCTTCGTCGATGGAGTTGTCCACCACTTCGAAGACCAGGTGGTGCAGACCGGTGCCGTCGGAGGTGTCCCCGATGTACATGCCGGGGCGCTTGCGAACCGCCTCCAGGCCTTCCAGGATCTGGATCGAATCCGCGCCGTAACCGCCATTGTTGCTGGCAGAGTCCGGAGTGTTCTCAGGGGAGGTGTTATCGCTCATCAGAGAGTATTCCAGGCCGCCGTGGCGGCCATTTGTCCATCTTGTCAGGGCCCCCACCTGGCGGGGGCCGGGGTGCTGCAGCATGGGCACTCAAGGGCGCCCGCGCTGCGGCTCAACATCAGATCCGCATCGGCATCACGACATACTTGAAGCCCGTCTGATCAGGGATGCTGATCAGCGCGCTGGACGAGCTGTCGTTCAGATCCACCCGCACCATGTCCTGGCCCATGTTGGCCAGCACGTCCATCAGGTAGGTCACGTTGAAGCCGGTTTCGATCTGGTCGCCGCCGTAGTCGATCTCGATCTCTTCCTTGGCTTCTTCCTGCTCGGCATTGCTGGACGCAATCGACAGCAGGCCCGGCTCGAAGGCCAGGCGCACCGCCTTGAACTTCTCGCTGGTCAGGATGGCCGCACGCTGCAGCGCCGCCAGCAGCTGCTGACGGCCCAGGATCACGTGGAAACGGTGGTTCTTCGGGATGACGCGGTTGTAGTCGGGGAACTTGCCCTCGACCAGCTTGGTCACGAATTCCATGCCGC
>CBIHOT010000014.1:0-104530 GCA_966211495.1 uncultured Roseateles sp.
GCGCCACGATGAGGAACTTCAGGATGGGGTCGTCACGCAGCTTGTGCCAGGCACCGCTGAGGGTCATGACGCCGTTGATCATGCCGCCCCAGCTCGGGGCCAGCAGCACCAGCGAGAACAGCATGCCCACGCTCTGCGCCCAGTCCGGCAGCGCGGTGTAGTGCAGATGGTGGGGACCCGCCCACATGTAGGTGAAGATCAGCGCCCAGAAGTGGACGATGGACAGGCGGTAGCTGTAGACCGGACGGTTGGCCTGCTTGGGGATGTAGTAATACATCATGCCCAGGAAGCCGGCGGTCAGGAAGAAGCCCACCGCATTATGCCCATACCACCACTGCACCATGGCGTCCTGCACGCCGGCATACGCGGAGTAGCTCTTGGTGAGGCTGACCGGAATCTCGGCGCTGTTGACCAGGTGCAGCAGCGCCACGGCGATGATGAAGGCGCCGAAGAACCAGTTGGCCACATAGATGTGGCGCACCTTGCGGATGCCGACGCTGCCGAAGAACACGACCGCATAGCTGACCCACACGAGGGTGATCAGGATGTCGATCGGCCATTCGAGTTCAGCGTATTCCTTGCCGCTGGTGATGCCCAGCGGCAGGGTGATGGCCGCCAGCACGATGACGGCCTGCCAACCCCAGAAGGTGAACCAGGCGAGTTTGGGCGCGAAGAGCCGGGTGTGGCAGGTGCGCTGGACAACGTGAAAGGCGGTGGCCATGAGGGCACAACCGCCGAAGGCGAAGATGACTGCATTGGTGTGCAGCGGCCGCAGGCGACCGTAGCTCAACCAGGGAATGCCGAAGTTCAGCTCCGGCCAGGTCAGTTGGGCGGCGATGATCACCCCCACCAGCATCCCGACCACTCCCCACAGCACCGAAGCCAGAGCGAAGGCGCGGACCACGCCATCGTCGTAGCTGGGAGGTGCCATCCCTTCCTTGCTGAGAACCCCACTCATTGACGCTCCTTGACCAATCTATTTGGATTTCCCGGTCATTCTTCGGCAGCCGCCTGGGGAGTGCTTTGATGGGAATCAACCTTAGGACTCGTCTTCGAGGATTCGTCGCCCTTCGCGATCCAAAGCCTCGGATTCCCACTGACCGTTGTATAAAGCCCACCCGAAAACGCCCAGGATCAGCAGCACCAGGACCACCGATAACGGGATGAGAAGAAAGAGGATGTCCACGGTGTTCAGCTTTCTGCGGTTGGCGCAGAGACTTGTGGGGTGACAGGCGCCGCGGCCGACGCGGTGATCGGGCCGTCAGAGGACGGCGCCGCAGGGAATCCGCCGCGGCCTAGGCGGGCCGCATTGGCGATGACCGCGCAGGAACTCAGCGCCATGCCAAGGCCGGCGGCCCAGGGCGGCAGCCAGCCGACCAGCGCCATCGGGACGCAGGCGGCGTTGTAGAACAAGGCCCAACCAAGGTTCTGCCGGACCACCCGCACCGTGCGGCGAGCGAGGGCCACGCCCTGCGGCAGTGCGCACAGGCGCGGCTGCACCAGCAAGGCATCGGCGCGGACCTTGGCCAGATCGGCCCCCTGCCCCATCGCCACGGACGCTTGAGCGCGCGCCAGCACCGGGGCGTCGTTGATGCCATCGCCCAGCATCAGCACATGGGCGCCCTGCAGCTGCAGGCGGCGCACGCAGGCAAGCTTGTCCTCGGGGCTGGCGCCGCCTTGCCAGTCGGTGATGCCGGCCCGTGCAGCGGCCTGCGCCACGCGGGAAGGCCGGTCCCCGGAGAGCAGCGTGACGGACAGACCCAGGGTCTGACAGGCGGTGACGGCGTCACGCGCGTCCTCGCGCAGTTGCTCGTCGAAGCGCCAGGCGGCATGGGCGACACCGTCGCAACTCAGCACCAGTTGGGCGTCGTCCAGAGGGGCAGCGGCTGCAGTCGCCCCGAATTTCGATGTCGCCTCTCGACCGGCAGATCCGGTGCTCTCAGTGCTGTCGGTACTGTCGGTGCTCGCAACCGTCGCCCACTTCGCAGTGGTTGCCGTGGTCGTTGTGCCCGGTGCGATCGCCCAATGGAGTGCACCCAGGCGCCACACTCGGCCCGCCGTGTCGGTGAGCGTCAGGCCGCGACCCGCGTGCTCGGTGGCAGACGTCATCGCCTCAACCGCCGCATCACCCTCCTGCCCGTCCATCAGGGCGCCCTGCTCCTGCAGCGCCAGCAGCAGCGCACGTGACAAGGGATGATGCGACGCCGCTGCCAGCGAGAAGGCCCAGTGCGCATCCTGGCGGTCCAGGCGCTCCGGCCATTGCGCGGCCAGCGCCAGTTGCGGACTCGTCAGCGTACCGGTCTTGTCCATCACCACATGCGTCGTTCGGGCCAGCGATTCGAGCGCTTCCAGCCGCGAGAGCAACAGCCCCTGCCGCGCCAGTCGCCCGGCCGCCGCCACCCAGGCCGCAGGTGCGGCCAGCGACAGGGCACAGGGGCAGGTGACGATCAGCACCGACACCGCCACCGCCAGCGCCCGCGAAGGATCAATGAACTGCCAGGCCAGTGCGGCCCCCACGGCGAGCGTCAGAACGCCCGCCAGGAAGACGCCCGCCATTCGGTCCGACGCCTTCAGCATTGCCGGACGCTCCTGGAAGGCCTGCTCCATCAGCCGCTGCAGGCCTGACAAGCGGGTAGCCGCCCCCACCTGCCTGACCCGTAGCAACAAGACACCCTGCAGGTTGATGCTGCCGGCGAGCACCTCATCGCCCACCGTCTTGGCCACCGGCCGGGACTCCCCGCTCAGCAGCGATTCATCGACAGCGCCCTGCCCCTGCAGCACCACCGCATCCGCCGGAACGCGCTGCCCGGCCGGCACCCGCACCCGGTCGTCCGGCTGCAGCGCCTCGGCGGCCACCCAGTCGCTGCCACCATCGTCCCGCAGCCGCTCCACCTGATCCGGCAAGGCGCCGCTCACCTGCTCCAGCGCCTCGATGGCGCGGTGCCGGGCCCGCAGCTCCAGGTAGCGCGCCGCCAGCAGGAAGGCGACAAACATCGTGATGGAGTCGAAATAGACCTCGTGGCCAAAAGGCCCGCCGGGATCCAGCGTGGCGCCGGTGCCGGCCACGAAGGCGACCGTCAGGCCCACCACCACCGGCACATCCATGCCCAATCGGCGGCTGCGCAGCTGGCTCCACGCAGCCTGAAAAAACGGACCGGCGGCCATCAGCATCACCGGCAGGGTCAGCACCCACTGGCCCCAGCGCAGCAGGGCCTGCACGTCGGGCGTCATCTCGCCGGGCGCCGCTACGTAGGCGGGCCAGGCCAGCATCATCACCTGCATCATCAGGAAACCGGCGACGAACAGGCGCCAGATCGCCTGCCGATGCTCACGGCGGCGCAATTCGCGGGTCGGTGTGGCCAGGTCGGGGGCGCAGTCGTAGCCGGCGCGGCGCAGTTCGCGTCGGAGCTGGTCCAGCGACACTTCTGCGGGGGCCCAGTCCAGCGTCAGCCGCTGGGTCGCCGGGCTGACCTGCGCGGCTCGAACGCCAGGTTGGCGCAGCAGCAGGGTTTCGATCAGGCCCGCGCAGGCGGCGCAATGCATGCCGGACAGGCGCAGGCGCGAGCGGGCGTCGGTCTCGGTGAGCCACTCGCTGAAGGAGAGCCAGGCAGGCGCTGCCGGTTCGGGCGGTGCGTCTGAGGTCGTTTGCGGGGCGGCTTCTGGCCAGCCTGCAGGGGCTGCTGTGGGCGCCGCTGTGGGCGCTGTAGTGGGCGCTGTAGTGGGCGCCAGATCAGACGCTGTCCGCGACGCGGTGACTGGCGTTGTTGAGGACCGATCAGCAGTGTCAGGCCGGCCCACCACCGGCGTCAGGGTGGGAACAGGCAGGACCGCTTCGGCGGCGGCATCAGCGGGCGGCATGGCGCGATGATGGGTGAAACCTCATCGACGCCCCATGTCGAATATCAATAATTTGATGGATTCTTCGTCGGCAACCGAACTCGCGGGGCCACAAACGAGGGATTGAAAACTCCGTCCTATCGACAAATTACTGCTTGATTCGCATCAAGCAATACATCCAGTCCCTGCATCCAGTCCCTGGCGGTGCGGTGCCTGCATTGCGCCGGCAAAGCGGAAGTCGGAATCCGGAAAGCTGAGCCGGAAATAGAAACGCCCCACAGGCGGGGGCGCTGCATTCATCGCAGGGGTGGGCGCCGGCATCACGCCGCGCCACCCCGGGTCTGTGTGTCCGCTCAGGCGAAGTTGGCCTGCGCGAATTCCCAGTTGACCAGGCTCTTCAGGAAGGTCTCGACGAACTTCGGACGCGCATTGCGGTAGTCGATGTAGTAGGCATGTTCCCACACGTCGATCGTCAGCAGCGGCTTGTCGCCGGTCGTCAGCGGGGTGCCGGCGGCGCCCATGTTGACGATGTCGACCGAGCCGTCGGCCTTCTTCACCAGCCAGGTCCAGCCGGAACCGAAGTTGCCCACGGCGCTCTTCTGGAAAGCTTCCTTGAAGGTGTCATAGCTGCCCCACTTGGCGTTGATGGCATCGGCCAGCGCGCCGGTCGGAGCACCGCCACCGTTCGGGCGCATGCAGCTCCAGAAGAAGGTGTGGTTCCAGATCTGGGCAGCATTGTTGTAGATGCCGCCGCTGGAGGTCTTGACGATCTCTTCCAGCGTCTTGGACTCGAACTCCGTGCCCTTTTGCAGGTTGTTCAGGTTGTCCACATACGCCTTGTGGTGCTTGCCGTGGTGGTACTCCAGCGTCTCGGCGCTGATGTGCGGGGCCAGGGCATTCTTGTCGTAAGGCAGTTCGGGAAGCACGTGTTCCATGGGGCACTCCTATCGTTGAGTTTGGACAAAGATCGCGGCGATTGTAGGCAGCTAATCACCACCGTCACCGGCAGGGGATTAAGGACGGGTCACTCGGCCTTGGGCTTGCGTCGCCGAGGCGCCGATGAAGGCGCCGGTGAGGGCGATGGCGAGGGCAACGACGCCGGTGCATCCGGTGAGTCGTCGAGCAGCGAGCTTTGTGCGCTGGGCAACAGGTCGAGGGGCCGCTCGGACGCGGTGAAGGATGCGTCGGCGGCGGATCGAGCCGCGACCACGCCCTCGGGCGCTGTCCTGGCGCGGCTCCGCTTGCGCGCTGCGGTGCCAGGCGCCGACGCCGACGCCGACGCCGAGTTGATTTCAGCCCCATCGCTCGACGTGAGCCGGTCCACCGTGAGGTCAGCCGCGCCGTCGGCGAGCACCGCCCGCAATCCCTGACCCTGCCGCAACTCATGAATCGAGGTCAAGGCCTGGCCCTGACCATCATCCAGCCAGGCAAAACCCCGCTGCAGCACCTGCCGGGGGTCCAGCGCCTGCAGGCGCGCGGACAGCGACTCCAGCCGGTGCGCCGCCCGCCCGGCCTGTTGCGGCAAGGCGCGTTGCAGCCGTCCCTCCAGATGCTCCAGCCGCTGCTGTCGGTGCGCTGCCGCCCGGGGCAGCAGTTGGGACAGGCGGTGGGCCAGTAGATCCAGACGCTGCTGTCGCTGAACGGCGACCCTGGGCAGCAACTGGCCCAGTCGCTGGCCCATCAGGTCCAGCCGGCGCCGCTGGCGGCTCAGGGCGTCGCCCGGCCGCGCCAGGCGCAGGGCGAGCCGGTCCAGTCGCTGCGAGGCGCTGTCCATCCGCTGCTCCAGCCGGCGATGCAGCTGGCGCTCCAGCGCCGCCAGCGTTTCCAGGCACTGCTGGCGGGAGACGGTCGCCAGTTCGGCCGCTGCGGTCGGCGTGGGCGCCCGCACGTCCGCGGCCAGGTCGGCCAGGGTGATGTCGGTCTCGTGCCCCACGCCGCAGATCACCGGCAACTGCGACTGCGCAATCGCCTGCACCACCCGCTCGTCGTTGAAGGCCCAGAGGTCCTCCAGCGATCCGCCCCCGCGCACCAGCAGCAGCACTTCCGCGTCAGCGCGCTCGTTGGCCACCGCCAGCGCCCGCACCAGCGCCGGCGGCGCCTCGGCGCCCTGCACCGGACTCGGATAGAGGAACACCTGCGCATGGGGCGCCCGCCGCGCCAGGGCGGTCAGCACGTCGTGCAGCGCGGCGCCAGCGGCGGAGGTGATGACACCGATGCGCCGGGCATACGGCGGCGGCACCCGCTTGCGGTCGGCATCAAACAGACCGAGGCTCTCCAGCCGGGCCTTGAGCCGCAGGAACTGCTCGTAGAGCGCACCCTCACCGGCCCGCCGCATCGATTCCACGATGAACTGCAGCTCGCCCCGGGGCTCATACAGCGCCAGCCGGCCGCGCACCTCCACCGCATGACCATCGCGGGGAGAAAAGTCCATCAGGCTGGCCGCCCGGCGGAACATCGCGCAGCGGATCATGGCCGACTGCCCGTCGGCATCCTTCAGCCCGAAATAGCAGTGGCCACTGGCCGCCCGGGTAAACCCGGACAGCTCGCCTTGCACCGTCAGCACGGGGAATCGTGCCTGCAATGCGTCGGAAAGGGCCATCAACAGGGCCGCCACCCCCCAGACCCTGCGTGGCGATGCGGCTTCCGGGGCGTCAATCACCTGCAAACCCAAGCGGGGCGCGGGCCGGGAACTCCACAGCCGCGCCAATGCTGGTCCCGCGGGCCACTTTGCCCGTCATGCGACCGTCACAGATCGATAAGCGCTTGTTTTTCAAAAGCTTTTTCCTGCTGAAATTTTGTGCAAGCCAATCTTTGTCCCTTGGAGACGGGCCATCTCGCGCTTGATCACGAGGTTTCCCACAAAGTTATCCACAGGAATCGTGGATGTTTGTAAGGTCTTGTGTGGGAGACCGCGCGGAAGCTCGGCGGCAGGGTCTTCAGGCGCCATAATGCGCCCGCCGGGCTGGAGTGGCCCGAACGGAGGGATTGCCTTGTTTTCGATCATACAAGCCGCTGGATGGCCCATTTGGCCCTTGCTGCTGTGTTCCGTGGTGGCCTTGGCCCTGATCATCGAACGTCTCGTGAGCCTGCGCGCCAGTCGCGTCGCGCCGGAGAGCCTGATCGAGGAAGTGCTGGGCGTGACCCAGTTCCAGATCCCGAGCGGTGATGTGGTCAACAAGCTGGCCGAGAATTCGCTGCTGGGCCAGGTGCTCGCGTCCGGCCTGCGTGCCGCGCAGACCGACCCGCGTCTGCCCGAGCCGCGCCTGCGTCAGGTGTTCGAACTGGCCGGCCGCCATGCCATCCACCAGATGGAGCGCTACCTCAACACGCTGGGTACCGTGGCCGCCGCAGCCCCGCTGCTGGGCCTGCTGGGCACGGTGGTGGGCATGATCGAGATCTTCGGCAGCCAGGGCCCCACCGGGAACAATCCGACGATGCTGGCGCACGGCATCTCGATCGCGCTCTACAACACCGCCTTCGGCCTGATCGTGGCCATTCCGTCGCTGATGTTCTACCGCTACTTCCGTGGCCGGGTGGAAGGCTATGTCATCGACATGGAACAGGCGAGCGAGCGTCTGCTGAACCAGCTGACCAGCCGCACGCTGGGTGGCTCCGGCGCCGCTGCAGCCGCCACGGCCAGCCCGGCCGCGACCGCTCCCGCGGTGCGTTCCTCCAGCAAGGCGCCGACCAAATGAAGTTCCGCCGTCGCCAGAGCGAGGAGCCGGAGATCAACCTGATCCCGTTCATCGACGTGCTGCTGGTCGTGCTCATCTTCCTGATGCTCTCGACCACCTACTCGAAGTTCACGGAACTCCAGGTGACGCTCCCCACCGCCGATGCGCAGGCGATGAAAGACCGCCCGGCGGAAATCATCGTGGCCATCTCGGCGGACGGCCGCTACGCCATTGACAGCCAGCCGGTGGAAGGTCGCAGCGTCGACCTGCTCGCCGCGGCCCTGCAGGCCGCCACCCAGGGCAAGCAGGAGCCGGTGCTGATCATCTCCGCGGATGCCGCCACGCCCCATCAGGCCGTGGTCAACGTGATGGATGCGGCTCGCCGCGCCAACCTGCCGCGGCTGACCTTCGCCGCCAACAAGCCCCGGGAATGAACCCGGGCTCGCTGGAAGAGCGCCTGCAGCGCGCCTGGCGGGACAACGACCGCCTGGCGTTCTGGCTGCGTCCGCTCGGGGCTTTGCATGCCGGCGTGCTGCGCCTGAAGGTGGCGCTCTATCGCATGGGGCTCAAACGGGCGGCGCGCCTGCCCGTGCCGGTGGTGGTCGTGGGCAACTGGGTCGTCGGCGGCGCCGGCAAGACCCCCACCACCCTCGCCATCCTGGCCATCCTCGCACGCGCCGGCATCCGCGCCGGTGTGATCTCCCGCGGCTACGGCCGGACCGACGACCAGCGCATCCGCGTCCTGCAGGAGGGCGACCGTGCGGCCGACGTCGGCGACGAACCCCTGATGATCCATCTGCGTGCCCGCGTGCCGGTGGCCGTCGGCCGCGACCGTGTGGCCACGGCGCAGGCGCTGCTGGCTGCCCATCCGGACGTGCAGGTGCTGATCTCCGACGATGGCCTGCAACACTGGCGCCTGCCGCGTCAGTTGAGCGTGCTGGTGTTCGATGAGCGGGGCCTGGCCAATGGCCGTCTGCTGCCGGCCGGGCCGCTGCGCCAGTCCCGTCAGTTGCCCCCGCCGCCGGGCAGCAGCAACCGCCAGTTGGTGCTGTATTCGACCGGCCTGCGCAGCACCGGCCTGCCCGGCTATGTCGGCGTTCGGCAGCTCGCCGGCGCCACCGCGCTGGCCGACTGGTGGCGCGGTGAAGCGCCTCGTCTGGAGCGGCTGCATGCGCTGCGTGGCAAGCCGCTGATCGCCGCGGCGGGTCTGGCCCGGCCCCAGCGCTTCTTCGACATGCTGGGGGACCAGGGCCTGAGCTTCCGCGCCCTGCCCCTGCCCGACCATGCCTCGCTCGATCCGCTGCCCTGGGCGCGGACCGATGAGGTCGTCATCACCGAAAAAGACGCCGTGAAATTGCGCCCGGAGGCGCTCCAGGGCTGTCGCATCTGGGTGGTGGCGCTAGACTTCCAGCCCGAACCTGCATTTGAGGAGGCGCTGCTCAACGAGCTGTCGCGCCTGCTGCCTGATGGACCAAAGACTTCTTGACATGCTGGTGTGCCCCGTTTGCAAGGGCCCACTGGAAGACCGTCGCCATGCCGACACCGCCGGCAAGGCCCTGCCGGCGCGCGAACTGGTGTGCCCGGCGGACCGCCTGGCCTTTCCGGTGCGCGATGGCATCCCGGTGATGCTGGCCAATGAGGCCCGCGTGCTGGATGCCGAGGGCGACGGCGCATGAGCCCGGCGGCAGGGCCCCTGCCCTTCCACATCATCATCCCGGCGCGACTGGCGTCCACCCGCCTGCCCAACAAGCCGCTGGCGGACATTGCCGGCCTGCCGATGATCGTCCAGGTGGCGCGTCGCGCCGCACTGGCGGGCGCCGCGCAGGTGGTGGTGGCCACGGACTCTGAAGAAGTCCGCCAGGCTTGCGAAGCCCATGGGGTGCGGGCGCTGATGACCCGTGCCGATCACGCCAGCGGCAGTGACCGTCTGGCCGAGGCCTGCGAACAGCTGGGGCTGCCCGACGACGCGGTGGTGGTGAATGTGCAGGGCGACGAACCGCTGATCGCGCCCGGCATGATCCGCGCCTGCGCTGAGCTGCTCGCTCAGCGTCCGCAATGCCAGATGTCCACGGTGGCCCATGCCATCGATGACGACGCCGAATTCGCCAATCCGAATGTGGTGAAGCTGGTGACGGACGCGCAAGGGCTGGCGCTGTATTTCTCCCGCGCACCGATTCCCTGGTGGCGTGACGCCCCGGGCGGCGGCGCTCGCATCCGTCCGGGTGCGGTGATGCGCCATGTGGGCCTGTATGCGTACCGGGCCGGCTTCCTGCGCCGCTTCCCCACCCTGCCGGTCAGCCCGCTGGAGCAGATCGAAGCGCTGGAGCAATTGCGCGTGCTGTGGCACGGAGAGCGTATTGCGGTCTTCGTCAGCGACGAGCGCCCCGGTCCCGGCGTCGACACGCCCGAGGATCTGGCGCGGGTGCGCGCCCTGCTGACGGGCGCCGCCCCGGCCCCCTGAAACCGACGGGCAGGGAATGCCCGTCAGCGGAGTGAAGGCCTGCGCATGCTATCCTCGCCCGCAGTTTTCGAGGGCGCGTCACGTCTGCTTTGGCCGTGACGCGCCTTCTTCCCTGTATCGAGGAGACCCATGCGACTGATTCTTCTGGGCGCCCCTGGCGCCGGCAAAGGCACCCAGGCAGCCTTCATCTGCCAAAAGTTCGGCATCCCGCAAATCTCCACCGGCGACATGCTGCGTGCGGCGGTGAAGGCTGGAACCGAAATGGGCCTCGCAGCCAAGAAGGTGATGGACGCCGGCGGCCTCGTCAGCGACGACATCATCATCGGTCTGGTCAAGGAACGCATCACCCAGGCGGACTGCGCCAAGGGCTTCCTGTTCGACGGTTTCCCCCGCACCATTCCGCAGGCCGACGCGATGAAGGCTGCCGGTGTGAAGCTGGACTTCGTGCTGGAAATCGCCGTACCGGATGAAGCCATCATCGAGCGCATCAGCGGTCGCCGCGTGCATCCGGCGTCGGGTCGCAGCTACCACCTCAAGTTCAATCCGCCCAAGGCCGAGGGCAAGGACGATGTGACCGGTGAAGACCTGATCCAGCGCGACGACGACAAGGAAGAGACCGTCAAGAAGCGCCTGGAGGTCTATCAGTCGCAGACCCGTCCGCTGGTGGACTACTACTCCCGCTGGGCTGCGAGCGGCGACGCGCAGGCCCCGCAATACCGCCGCATCGAAGGCATCGGCTCGGTGGACGAAATCACCGCCCGCGCCTTGACCGCGCTGGCCTGATCGGACCCGAAGGGCTGCGGGCACTCGCCTCCACCCTTCTCAAGAAGGCGACCCCATCGGTCGCCTTTTTTCACATCACAATTGACGTTAACGTCAACGGAAGGAGACAAGCATGGATATCGCGAACAAGGTTTTCATCGTCACCGGCGGCGCGTCGGGTCTGGGCGAAGGCACGGCCCGGATGCTGGCCCGTGAAGGCGGCCAGGTGGTCATCGCCGACCTGCAGGCCGAGCGCGGCGAGGCCCTGGCGCATGAGCTGGGCGGCGTGTTCGTGAAGTGCGATGTGAGCCAGGAATCAGATGCGCAGTCGGTGATCACGACGGCTGTTGGCCGCGGCAAGCTGATGGGCCTGGTGAACTGCGCCGGCATCGCACCGGCTGCGAAGACGGTGGGCAAGGAAGGCGCGCATTCGCTGGCCACCTTCTCGAAGGTGATCCAGGTCAATCTGATCGGCAGCTTCAACATGATCCGTCTGGCCGCAGACGCGATGTGCAAGAACGAGCCGGAACCCACCGGCGAGCGCGGCGTGATGATCTCCACCGCCTCGGTGGCCGCCTATGACGGCCAGATCGGCCAGGCGGCGTATGCGGCCTCCAAGGGGGGCGTGGTCGGCATGACGCTGCCGATCGCCCGGGACCTGGCCCGCAACGGCATCCGCAACATGACGATCGCTCCCGGCATCTTCGGCACGCCGATGCTGTTCGGCATGCCCCAGGAAGTGCAGGACGCGCTGGCGGCCAGTGTGCCCTTCCCTTCGCGCCTGGGCCGCCCGGACGACTATGCCAAGCTGGTGCATCAGATCATCACCAACGACATGCTCAACGGCGAAGTGATCCGCCTGGACGGCGCGATCCGTCTGGCGCCGCGCTGATCAGCGTCCACAAAAGAAAAACCCCCTGCGGCTTGCGCCCAGGGGGTTTTTTCATGGAGAACCGTCAGGCGGGCTTTCGTCCACCTGGCAGTTCAAACCATCACTTCTTGCCGGAACGCGACACCACCAGCCACAGGCCAGCCAGATCGGCCGAGCCGTCGGTGCCCTTGACGGTACGCCACGTGGCTTGCGCCTTGGCGGTTTCGCCGGCCAGGTACTGCGCCAGACCCTGATAGAGCTTGGCATCGTCCGGGCGCTTGAAGTTGCCCTTGGCCATGCCTTCGTCCACCAGCTTCAGGCCGGCAGCCTTCTGGCCGCGTTGCACCTGGGCCAAGCCCAGCTTTACCAGATCGTCACCGGCGCGGTCGGCACGGGCCGATTGCTCGTTGGTGGCCTGAGCCGCCACGGCATCCGCCACGCGCTTGTCCAGCAGGTCAGCCAGACGCTTGGGACGGCCGTTGTCGTCGGTCGGCTTCAGCACGCCAGCGGCAAAGCCCTTCTCCAGCGCCTTCTTGCCTTCTTCCGGGAAGCCCGCGGCACCGGCCAGCTGAGCCAGCTCCATGTAGTCGTTGGCACCGGTCATGTTGTCGGTGACCAGACGCAGGCGCAGCACATCGGTCTGATAGCGGGAAGCGCTGAAGCCCTTCTTGCTTTGCAGGTTGCCCAGCACCGCCGCCCACAGCTGCTTGGTCGGGTAGTAGTTCAGCTGCTTCTGGATGATCTGCGATTCGAGGGCGGTGTCGCCCTTCTTGTTCGCAGCCCATTGCGCGGTGTTCAGCGACTGCTGGGACGGTGCACGACCGGCCTTTTCGTCAGCGGCGATTTCCGCCAGCGCATCCTTCAGCATCGGACCCACATCGCCCGACTTCATCTGGGCGCTGGCCTGGATCTGCTTCACCGTGGCACTGGTGCCGCCGGCAGCGAAGTACTTGTTGGCCCAGTCCAGCGCCTTGGCGGTGTTGCCAGCGCGCAGGTAGGTGCCGGCGATGGATTCCATCATCGGCAGCTTCTGCGCGGCCGGCAGACGGCCTGCTGCGTTCAGGGCGTCAAAGCCCTTGACCATGGCATCGGCATCGCCAGTACGCGAAGCAGCGGAAATGCGCAGGCCTTCCAGCGCGGCATTCTCGTCGGCATTGCGGCCCGAGACGGCTTCGGCTTCACGGATCTTGGCCATCGCTTCGACCGCTTTGCCTGCCTTGAGCAGGTCAGAGGCGGCCTTCAGGTGTTTGCCCACATCGGGGCGCACCTGGGCGGCAGCCTGGGACATCACACCGAGCGTGCCCTCGGGCGTGGGGCCCAGGACCAGGGCCGCGGCCCCAACGGCGGCAGTGGCCAGCAGTTTCAGTTTCATTCGCTTGCTCTCCTAAGAAGAAAAACGCGCCGCCCTCGCGGGCAGCGCGTTCTGTTCCAACACCGAATCAGGCCGTCATCAGTTGATGAACTGTTCGTTCCCGACCATGGCCATCTTCTTGACGCCCAGGCGCTGCGCAGAGGCCATCACCGTCGCCACATAGCCATATTCGGCCAGCTTGTTCGGCTTGATGTGCACTTCCGGCTGGTCCGGGATCGCCACGACTTCCGACAGCTTGGATTCCAGCGCCGCATGGCTGGGCAGTGCCACACCGTCCCACAACACGGTGCCGTCAAAGTCGATCGCCACTTCGTGCACGATCGGCTCCGTCGGCGGAGTGTTCTTGTTGGGCGGAGGCATGTCCAGGTTGACCGAGTGCAGCTGGATCGGGATGGTGATGATGAGCATCACCAGCAGCACCAGCATCACGTCGATCAGCGGCGTCGTGTTGACGTCCAGCATGGTTTCTGGTTCGTCGCTACCGCTGGAGCTTCCAACATTCATACCCATTGTTCAGCTCCTTCAACCGCCACGAGCCGGGGGCTCGGTGACAAACTTGATGGACATGATGCCGGCGCGCTGGCACGCAAACATCACCTTGCCCACGTTCTCGTAGCGCGATTTCTCGTCGCCACGGATGTGGACTTCCGGTTGAGGATTCAGAACCGCCACCTTCTTCAGACGATTGACCAGTGTCTCGGTATCCGGCACTAGTTGCACGCCCCAGTAGATGTCGCCTTCCTTGGTCACCGCAATTTCGATGTTCTCCGGCTTCGTGACGCGGACGGCATTCGTCTCTTTCGGCAGGGTCACCCCCACCGATTGCGTCACCACGGGAACGGTGATCAGGAAGATGATCAACAACACCAGCATCACGTCCACGAGGGGCGTGGTGTTGATGGTGGAGACCACCTCGTCATCGCCACCGGACGAACCTACGTTCATCCCCATATTGAGTCTCCGGGACTTCGAGTATTAACGGCCAGCGACCTTGCGGCTGCCCATCAGGACGCCGTGCAGGTCAGCAGCGAAGGCGCGCACTTGACCCATCACCGACTTGTTGCGGTTGACCAGCCAGTTGTAGCCCAGCACGGCCGGAACAGCCACGCCCAGACCGATGGCGGTCATGATCAGCGCGGCGCCCACGGGGCCGGCCACCTTGTCGATCGAAGCCTGGCCAGCCACGCCGATCTGGGTCAGAGCCTGCAGAATGCCCCACACGGTACCGAACAGGCCGATGAAGGGAGAGGTCGAGCCAACGGTGGCCAGGAAGCCCAGGCCGCCTTGCAGGCGCGAGTTCACTTCGCCGACAGCGCGGTCGATGTTCATCGTCACCCAGGTGTTGTGGTCGATGTTTTCGGTCAGGGCACCTTCGTGATGATCCGAAGCTTCCACGCCGGTCTGGGCGATGTAGCGGAAGGCGCCGGTTTCGCTCAGGCCCTTGATGCCTTCAGCCAGCGATGCCTTCTTGAAGAAGGTGGCGCGGACTTCCTTGGCTTCGCGAGCGATCTTGGAGGTGTCCCACAGCTTCGTGAACAGGATGTACCACGAACCCAGCGACATGATGAACAGGATGGCCAGAACGATCTGGTCCACGATGTTGCCGTGGGCGACGATGTTGCCCAGGCTGTAGGGGTTGTCGACCTTCTCGGTGTGAGGGGCCGGGGCAGCCGCTTCAGGAGCGACGGCCGGAGCAGCGGTGTCAGCGGCAGGAGCAGCAGTCATTTCAGCGGCGGAAGCGGCGGCAGAGGCAGCGTCCTGTGCCTGAGCGGCCAGGGGGGACACGGCCAGGGTCGCGGCGCATGCAACGGCCGCAAACAAGGCAGACAGACGAGAGATCATGGAGTTAGCTCCTACGCAAAAAGTCTTGAACTCAGGTTGAGAGGGTCGGGGCGCGTCAGGCGCCCCGGTGTTCGATCAATGGGCCGGCGGAAAGTCCGGCGCCTCAATCCATGCTGAAAACGAATTCCTGCTCCAGGAGCATGTCTCCCGGGCATTCATAGGTTTCCTTCAGCGCGGCTTCAATCGCATTCTTCATGGCACGTTCCGCCTTGCGGTCGTTGGCGCCGCGCAGGGTCTGGAACTGCACGTCAGCCACACGGCCACCCTTGACGGTGAACGTGGCCTTGTAGGAAGCCTGACCGGACCAGTTCAGGGCCGGCATTTCGGGCTTGCCCATCTTGGTGCAGTTGCCGATGGCCTTGCGGGGGCCAGCGACGGGCGGTGCCGGAGGTGCCGGTGCTGCCGGGGGCGGCGCTGGCTTGAATTCCTGGGCCGGCGGCGGCGTGGTGGTCACCTGCGGGGCAGGCGTGTTCACCGGCGGCGGCGCGGTCACCACGACTTCAGGCGGCGGCACGAACGGCGGCGGGGGGGCCTTGATGTCGGGCGGGGGCGGCACCACCTTCTCCGGAGGAGGCGGCGGCTTGACCTTTTCCTCGACGACCTTCACATCGATGGGGCCCTTGATGGCTTCCTTGACTTTGGTCGCGAGACCGCTGGCCAGGGCGCCGATGATCAGGACGTGCACCAGTACGACGAGGCCGAAGCCCGTCAGGCGCGACGACCCGCCTTTATCCTGCGCAAAGTTCATGCGCGCTCCTTCATCAAACTGCGAATTTCTTTCATCGAGACTAAAGGGGAGTTCGACTCAACACAGCCAGGCTGATCAGGCGTTCGCGCCGCGGCCCCAAGGGTCAGCAGCGCCTGTCTTGCCGGCTGTGCGGACGGCAGGGAACGGTGGTGCAACGGCCGTCAGTGCCGAAGATCGCCGCCCCGCCGAATGCAGGATGGACACAACACGAAGAACCGAAACCCTGGGCACGATACGAACCCGACTCAACAAAAATGCCCGTCGGCTTGTGGCCGCGGGCGTCTCAAGGACTGGTCTGGATGTGTAGCAAAACTACATACCCGACTACCTTGCGCGACGCTGATCATAAACGACTTGGACTTGCGCTTTTGCCTGGGGTTTGCCCGAACAATTGGACGCGTCATCCAAGGCCGTCCATGGCCTTGCCGGATCACCTGGTATCTTACTGGTATGGTGCTCGTCCGGGGTCTGCACCGAGTCAGTGCTTTCCCCATGCGACCGCTTTTTCAAGCGGTCCGACCACCCCACCAGCCCAAACGAAGACGCAATTTTCGCACCTGCCAACCCGCGAGGGCTGATTCACGTGCGCATGCCGTCCATCACTGCAATTCCGTCAATTTATCGAAAAATCTACCCCCGCACCATGAGGTTTGTCCGGATGCCTTTTGGCGGGAAGCACAGCCGATGTCCCGCTTTTAAAGCCCGGTGCAAAGCCCATGCAGGCGGGAGCAAACGACGCTCCAGGCCTCTCACGTACTCAATAAAAAAGACCGCCCGGAGGCGGTCTTTGCTTGGCTTGGGCAGCGCCCGATCAGAAGAACTTGTAGTTCACCCGACCGTACATCTGACGGCCAATCGGGTTGGTGTAGGTGGCGTCGTAGCCGACCTGGAAGTTCAGGCTGTTGCGCGAGGACGGCGGTTCCTTGTCGAACAGGTTCTTCACACCCAACGTGAAGGTGAGTGCCTTCGTGGGGGACAGCGAGGCCTGCGCATCCCAGGTCGAGTAGTTGCCGACCTTGCGGACCAGCGGATAGTCCGCGCCGACGGACGTCGGATCGGTGTAGTCCTCGTAGCCCTTGGTGAAGTTGTTGGTCAGCGAGACATCCCAGTAGCTGCGCTTCCACATGAAGGTTACGGCATGACGCCACTTGGGCACTGCACCGAAGTCCTTGAACTTGCCCAGGTCGGAGGTCTTTTCCAGGCCCACATACTGGTAGCCGTGCGTCAGCAGCAGCATGCCGTCGAATTGGGCACCGAACGTCCCCCAGTCGCCTGCCTTCATGCGGTACTGAGCGGAGAAGTCGAGACCAGACGCATAAGTCTTGGTGTCGTTCTCCTGCGGCAGGTACACGTAGGCGATCGGGAAGTCTTTGTTGGTGCTGCCAGCGATCGGGTTCTTCGCGTCGGGGTCATTGACCGGGTCGAAGCGATAGATGTACTGGGCGTACTTGGTCGGATCGCTCAAGACCTGGATCTCGGACTTCGCAACGATCGGGTCCTTGATGTTGACGTTCCAGTAGTCTACCGAGGTGGTCAGATCGCGGATCGGCGAGAACGCCAGACCCAGCGAGAACTGACGGGACTTCTCCGGCTTCAGGTTGCGGTCCCCGGAGGTGGCGGCGTCCAGCTGGACTTCGCACTCATCCTTGTATTCGTTCACCTGGTTCACGGTGTTCGTGATGGGCGTACCGCCCGGGCAACGAATCGGATCACTCCAGTTGGCCGCAGTGTTGTTGCCGGTGGTGAACGGACGCAGGTTTTCGTACAGCGTCGGGGCGCGATAGCCCTTGGCTACCGAGCCACGCACGATCAGGTCCTTGCTGAATTCATACTTCAGCGAGGCCTTGGGGCTGAAGTTGGTGAAGCTGGTGCCGAAGTCGTTCTTGTACTTGTCGTAACGACCGGCCAGGTTGCCTTCCAGGTCCTTGATGATGGGGATCACCAGCTCGCCGAAGATGCCACCGACCTTGCGGCCGCTGGTCACGCTGGGCACCGGGCCGTTGCCGCCGACCACATCGCCGGAGGCCAGCACCGGCTCGGAGAACTGGTCCAGCTTTTCGCGGCGCAGGTTGATACCGATGGCCATGCCCATCGGACCGGCGGGCAGTTGAGCCACTTCACGCGAGACGCGGAAGTCGAATTCAGTGGCCGTCGAAGTGGCCTTCTGCTGACGGCCGGTCAGCTGCGCGCTGTCCAGCGCTGCCTTGCTGACAGCGTCCTGCGGACCGAACACGTTGATCGCGCCGGCATCCATCAGCGGGGTCAGCTTTTCATAGCTGTACTGGCCGGGACCGAAGAAGATCTCGCCGCTGCTCTTGGAGTACGTCACCGCAGTGTCGTAGTCCCAGCCGGCGACGGTGCCCTTCGCGCCGAACAGCGCGCGGGTCATCTTGGTCTCGGTGATGTCCGAGCGGCCACCGCCAGCCACCGTCCGCCAGGTCCCGGTGATCGGGCCGGTCGGAGTGACGACGGTGCCGTTCGGCAGCGTGATCGACTTCGGATAGAAACGGCCAGTCGTCGGGTAGGTCATGTTCACCGTGTAGGGGGCCGGCGAATAGAACGACTGCACACGGTCGCGGTTCTGCATGACTTCAGCAATCAGCTGATTGTCTTCATTGACCTGGAACACACCGCGGGCGGTCGCATTGGCGCGCCACTGTTCGGGGATCAGGTCGATGAAGCTCGCGTAGTCGGTGCCGCACTGAGTGGCATTGCGGATCACCAGTGCGAATTCAGGCGAATTGCAACCGCCGAAACGCAGCGGGTTCACACCGACGTACTTGTTGCCGTTGGTGTCGGTGAAGTTCAGGTTGGGAATGCCATTGCGCGGCGACGACTTGTTGATCCCCAGGTCGGGACGCACGGCCGTCTTGGCGAACTCACGATCCACTGCCTTCAGCGGCGTGATTTGCTCGCGGCTGGCAGACACGATGAAGTTGAAGCGGTCCTTGGCCAGATCACCGAAACCGGCCAGGCCGGTGATGATGGAGGAGTTGCCACCGTTGCCGTGCGTGCCCTTGTATTCGGCATAGCTGGCTTCCGCACCCTGGTAGTCCTTGCGCAGGATGAAGTTGACCACGCCGGCCACGGCGTCGGCGCCGTACAGCGACGAAGCGCCGTCACGCAGCACTTCCACGCGTTCCACAGCGGACAGCGGGATCGAGTTCAGGTCGACCGGGCTGTTGCCGAAGGCGAAGTTGGCGACGCGGCGGCCGTTCAGCAGCACCAGCGTGTACTTGGAGCCCAGGGCCCGCAGGTTGGCCGTCGCGGCACCGCCCGTGGCACCGACGTTGTTGGAGACGACCGTGCCGCCGAAGCTCGAGGGCAGCAGACCGATCAGATCCTGCGCGGTGGTGGCGCCGGTGCGGGTGATTTCTTCGCGGGTGATGGTGGTGATGGGCAGAGAGGTCTCGGCCGCGGCACGGCGGATCGAACTGCCGGTGATTTCCACCTTTTCCAACTGCTGGGACGACGCCTCCTGCGCCATCGCCGCAACCCCGCTGAGGCTCAGCGCAGCCAGCACGGCCGCGCTAATCGTGTTTCTTCTGAACATGTGTGGCACTCCTAGATGATTTGGGACCGCCGCCGAGGTGTTGGCAGTCGGTCTCCACCGGTGGAGCATCCGTCTCACACCAGCGTGGCGCTCAGTGTCAGGGTCGCGACACCCGTTAATCTCCCCGTAATCTCCCTACACCAACCGGCAAACCCTGCTGCAAGGGGGTGTTTCGCGGGAAAACACCAAGCGTGCGACACACGTCCTTCGTTGCGCTGCAGCAACGCGCGCGGATCGCCCGACCCACTGAGGACCGTGCGAGGGCGTGAAGGAATCACCCGATTTGTGCGTGGTGGCGAATTTCTCCAATGAGAATCGCACGTCTGGAAGAAAGTCATGGCCCCATCCCGGGGCGGTTTTCGCCCTCACCCGGTGCAGCATGCACCAAGAAAAACGGCGCCGCGCGGGACTGGCCCGCGAGCGCCGTTCATGTAACGTTAAGGAATCTAGGGACGATTTTCAGGTGATTTCGTCACCTTGACGGTGCATTGCGCCCCGCTTTTCAGTGGTCGGCTTCAGGCAGCGCTCCGATGCTGAACCCGCGGCACCGCTGCAAGCAACGTCCGCGTATACGCCTGCTGCGGATTCCCCAGCACCTGCGCACACGTCCCGGCCTCCACAATGCGGCCGGCCTGCATCACCGCCACCTGGTCGGCGATGTACTCCACCACCCCGATGTTGTGGGTGATGAACAGGAAGGACAGTCCCCGCTCCCGCTGCAGCTCGCGCAGCAGGTTCAGGATCTGCGCCTGCACCGAGACGTCCAATGCCGACGTCGGTTCGTCGCAGACGATCAGCCGCGGCTCCACCGCCAGCGCCCGGGCAATGGCGATCCGCTGCCGCTGTCCGCCGGAGAACTCATGCGGGAAGCGGCCCAGCGCATCCCGGCGCAGCCCCACCTGATCGACCAGCTCATGCAACAGCGCCTGACGGGCGCCCGCATCGAGTTCCGGCCGAAGCGCCAGCAGGCCCTCCTCCAGCACCTCCTGCACCCGCAGCCGCGGATTCAGTGATGCAAACGGATCCTGGAAGATGATCTGCACCTGGCGACGGGCGTCGCGCAGCGCTTCGCCGTCCAGGGCAAACAGATCCTGCGGCGCAGCGCCCTGCCCTGCCCCCGACGACGCCGCCGCCGGATGCAGCCATGCCTGGCCTTCAATGGTCGCCACACGCCGAAGCAGTTGCACGATGGCCTTGCCGGTGGTCGTCTTGCCGCAGCCGGACTCGCCGACCAGCGCCAGGGTTCGGCCGGCCTCGATCGACCACGACACGCCGCCGACCGCATCAAACCACTTCCTGTTGCCGCCGAACAAGCCGCGCGACAACGGATAGCGGACCTTCAGATCCTTCACATCCAGCAGCAGCGGACGTGCAGCGGCGTCCGGCGCGCCGGGCTCACCGGAGGCCCCGCGGAGCACAGCAGCACCAGCATCAACATCCACGGCAGACGTCGCGCTTGCGCCGGACGTCGTCGCCGCCCGAGGCAGCGCGTCCCGCGGATCGGTATAGAGCAGGCACCGCACCTCATGGCCCTGGGGCCGGTCCGGCACTGGCGAGAGCGAGGGGCAGGTCGACCCGCAATGCACCATCACCCGGTCGCAGCGCGGGGCGAAGCGGCAGCCGTCGAAGTCCTGCCACAGCGGGGGCACGGTCCCGGGAATCGCCGCGAGCGGCTCGCCGCGCCGGTCCGCATCCGGCAGCGCCTTGAGCAGCAGCCGCGCATACGGGTGGCGCGGCGCGGCAAAGAAGTCCTGCGCCGGCGCCACTTCCACGATCTGGCCGGCATACATCAGCGCCACCTGATGCGCCATGCCCGACACGACCCCCAGGTCGTGGGTGATCAGCAGCAGGCCCAGACCCCGCTCACGCTGAAGGTCCTTGAGCAGGTCCAGGATCTGCGCCTGGATGGTCACATCCAGGGCCGTGGTCGGCTCGTCGGCAATCAGATAGTCCGGCTCCGCCGCCAGCGTCATGGCGATCATCACCCGCTGCTTCTGACCGCCGGACATGCGAAACGGATAGTCATCGATGCGACGCTCCGGCTCCGGAATGCCGACCCGGCGCAGCCAATCCACCGCCTTGGCCCGGGCCGCGGCACCCCGCAAGGCGGTATGGGCCTCGATGGCCTCCACGATCTGGTCGCCCACCTTCATCACCGGATTCAGGCTGGTGCCGGGCTCCTGGAAGATCATGCCGATGCGGCCGCCGCGCACATCCCGCATGCTGGCTTCGCTGAGGTCGAACAGGTCCTGACCGTCCAGGTCCAGCCGGCCCCCGGCGATCCGGCCGTTGTCCGGCAGCAGACGCATCAACGCCAGTGCGGTCATGCTCTTGCCGCAGCCGGATTCGCCGACCAGCGCAAAGGTCTGCCCGCGCGAGAGGGTCAGGCGCATGCCGTCAATGGCCCGGACCAGCCCGGCCTCGGCATCCAGATGCACCTTGATGTCTTCAATCTTCAGCATGGGGACCTCAGGCTTGCGGCTGGGAAGAGGCGATGCGCTGGGCATCGTCCGCGGCTTTCTGGGCCGCCGTACGGCGGGCCTTCAGCGCCAGCCACTGCGGGCGCAGCTTGCGCGAGCGAGGATCGAATGCGTCCCGCACGCCATCAGCAAACAGGTTGGCGGCCAGCACCAGGCACACCATGAAGCCAAAGGCCGCCACAAAGCTCCACCACACCACCGGGTCGCGGCTCATTTCCGAGCGGGCCAGATTGATCATGCCGCCGAAGCTGTTCATCGTCGGGTCCACGCCGACGCCGACATAGGTCAGCACCGCCTCATACAGAATCAGATCGGAGAAGTTCAGCACCAGACTGATCAGCACCAGATGCATCACGTTGGGCACGATGTGCCGCATCATGATGCGGGTGTCCGACACGCCAAAGGCGGTGGCGGCCTGCACGAAGTCCGATTCGCGCAGCTTCAGCGTCTCACCGCGCACGAGGCGGCACAGTGTCGCCCAGCCGGTCACGCCCAGGATCACGCACAGCAGGAAGATCTTCAGGTCCGACCGCTCGGCCCCGGTCTGGAAGACCTCCGGGTGCTTGTCCAGGAAGACCTGCACCATCAGCACGCAGGCGGCGATCAGCAGCACATTGGGCACCGAGGTCAGCACGGTGTAGAAGTACTGGATGACTTCGTCCACCCAGCCCTTGAAGTAGCCCGCCAGAATGCCCAGCACCAGCGCGAACGGCAGCGTCGCCAATGTGGAGAGCGCGCCAATCACGAAGGCGGTGCGAATGCTTTTGAGGGCCTGGTAGAGCACGTCATTGCCGGTCTGGTCGGTACCGAAGACGTGATAGTGATCCATCAGCGCCACCACCGGTCCGGCCAGCAGCAGCACCACCGTCAGCGTGGCCAGAGCGGCGCGCCAGGGGTAGTCGGTACGGTCCGCCAGCAGGTCGCGCAGCGCCGTGCGCCAGCCCCCGTGGCCGCGCGCGAGCACCCCCGCCATCGCCGCCGCCAGCAAGGCGCTGAGCAGCGCGCCCCCCGCCAGGCCGGTCAAGCCGCGCTTGGTGAGGTCGGCGATCCACTCGTTGGCGGGGTCCTTCAGGTGCGCCCCGCCCCAGGCCAGTCGCGGGAATTCGCGCACGATCTCGCTGCCGTGCGCCACCGCGTCCTTGTTGAAGCCTTCATAGGCGAGCGGCGCGGAGTAGCTGATCTCCCGCATGTCCAGCTGCCGAGCCAGCATCACGTCCAAAAGGGAGCGGGTGCGCGTTTCATAGAACTGCTCGCCGGACGGGCTGTCCGGCAGCGCGCGCCGGAAATGCACGCTGTCCAGCGCGGTGATGGTGATGAACAGCAGCAGCACCACCCCGGCGCTCAAGGCCACCGGGTCGCGCAGCACCCGCTGCCAGTTGGTGCGCAGATGGGGCCGACGCACCAGCCGCAGCACATAGCCCAGCAGGGCCGCCAGCAGCAGCCACAGTGCCACATCGGTCCACAGGACGACGATCTTGAAACCCATGACGTCCTCCGGACTCAGCTCAACCGCACCCGCGGATCGACCCACGTGTAGACCACGTCGATCAGCGCATTGCTGGCGATATACAGAACAGCACCCAGGAACACCATCGTGCGCACGATGGCGAAGTCCTGGCCGGTGATGGCATCGATCACGAACGCCCCCAGCCCGGGAATGCCGAAGAAGCTCTCGAACACCAGACTGCCCAGGAAGACATACGGCAGGTAAGCGCCGGCGCTGGTGATGATCGGAATCAGCGCATTGCGCAGCACATGCCGGCGCAGCACCGCCGGCTCGGACAGGCCCTTGGCCCGCGCCGTGCGCACATAGTCCTTGCCGACCTCTTCCAGCAGCATCGCCCGATACAGCCGCGCCTCACCGCCCAGCCGCGACAGCAGCGACAAAACGATCGGCAGCGCCAGGAACCGGATCGCATCCAGACCCGGCGCATAGCCGTTGATCGGCACCAGCCGCAGGATGCGGGAGAAGAAGAACTGCCCCACGATGATGTAGAACAGGCTGGAGATGGACAGCATCAGCACACACAGCACCACGCCCCAGAAGTCGATGCGGGAGTTGCGGAAGAAGGTCAGCAGCAGCGCAAAGGCCACGCTGATGATCAGCTGCAGCACGAACAGCGGCACCGCCAGCTGCAGGCTCACGCCCATGCGCTTCTTGATTTCGTGGCCGATGTCCACCGCCTGACGCGCATCCGAGCGGCCGAAGTCCAGCAGCATCAACGACACCGAGCGCTCCCAGAACACCGTGTGGGTGACGCGGGCGCTGCCCTGCTGGCTGTCATCCCAGTACAGCGGCTTGTCATAGCCGCGCTCGGCCTTCCACTTGTCGATCTGCTCCTGGGTCACCCGCTTGCCGCCGATGTTCAGACGCGCCATGTCGTCCGGCGTGTTGACGGTGAAGAAGAGCAGGAAGGTCAGCAGGTTGACGCCGATGAGAATGGCCAGGCCGTAGCCCAGCCGTCTTGCAATGATCTTGAACATCAGTCGGCCCCTCCGGGGGCGGCGACCCGACCGCGCGCAGTGGCGGTCTCGCGGGCCATGAAGCTGCGACGGGTGGCCCACACGATGGCGAGGGCACCCAGCACCAGCACCAGCAGCGGCCACCAGACCGGACGGTTCCACGCCGCCTGCTGGCGGGCCCGCTCGGCCGGATCGAGGCGATAGAAGCGCACCGGATCCCGCACCACGATGCTGGGCTTGCCGTTGTAGATCCAGTGCTGGAAGGCCTGGCCGGTGTAGGGCCAGTAACCGCCCGCCCAGGGTGCGTCCTTCTGGACGATCTCGAGCATGCGGGCGATCACGCGGCGCTTCTCGGGGCCGTCATCCAGGGTCTGCATCGTCTGGAAGAGACGGTCGTACTCGTCGTTCTGATAGTTGCTGGAGTTCTCACCCTCATGCTTGGACTTGCTGTTGGGTCCGTAGAGCAGGAAGAGGAAGTTCTCGGCATCCGGATAGTCGGCGAACCAGCCCCACCAGTAGATCTGGTGCTTGCCCTGGCGGACCTTTTCCTGGAACTGGTTGTAGTCGGTGGCCCGCACATCCAGCTGCACACCGAGCTTGGCGAACTGCTTCACCATCCAGTCGTTCTCGGCCTTCACCTCGGGGGTCACGGTCCGCATGAAGTCGTAGTTGAGCACCAGCGGACGGCCGGTGGTGGCGTCACGTCCATCCGGGTAGCCGGCTTCCACCATCAGCTGCCGGGCTTCCTCCAGCGAGCGACGGACGATCTTGCCGTCCACCATCTTGTGGGTGATCGGGTTGAAGTAGCCGGGTTCCGCATCGCGCGAGCCGAACACGCCCGGCGGCACCGGACCGTACGAGGCCACACCGCCGCGGTTCTTGAAGATCTGGCCGTAGCCTTCTTCCCAGTCGATGGCGATGGACAAGGCCTGGCGCAGCTTGCGGTTGCGCTCATGCCGCTGCGGCGTCGCGCCGTCGCCCACCACCGGGTCCAGCCAGTTAAAGCCCAGGTACCAGCTGTTGGGATCGGTATCGCGCGGGAATCGGAAGCCGCGCTCGTGGAAGAAGGCGGCAACTTCGTCCGAGTCGCTCTGATCGGCCAGGAACTCCACGCCCCAGTCGCCCCGCTCCAGGTCGGGGATGTCCAGGTAACCCTGCTTGAACAGCTCCTTGCGCGGCACCCGTTCCTTGATCAGCGTCGCCACGATCTTGTCGATGAAGGGCAGGCGCTTGCCGCAGTCGGCCAGCAGGCCGGCGGCCTTGTCTTCTTCGCTGCCGTCGCAGGGGTAGGTGTCGACGTGGTAGTTCGGGTTGCGGGACATCACATGGCGCCGGTCCTGCTCGTACTCGGTCATCATGTAGGGCCCGGTGCCCACCGGCCACTGGTTCCAGGAGATGCCGTGCTCGGCCATGCCCTTCTGCGCGTAGAAGGCGTCCACTTCCCAGGGAATGGGCGAGAGGAAGGTCGTGGCCATCCAGTACGACCACTGTGGGTACTTGCCCTTGATGCGGATGCGCAGCAGATGCGGATTCACCGCCTCGGCGCCTTCCAGCGGCCACTTGCGGAAATCCAGGAAGGGCTTGTCCTTCGTGTCTTCCGGCAGGCCCTGCAGCAGCTTGGCGTTTTCCTGACGGATCAGCGCGCCGTATTCCTTCAGGCCGAGCACCCGTTCCGAGAAAAGGCCGTAGATGGGCGCTTCCGTGCGGGGCGTCGCGTGGCGCTTGAGGGCGTAGACGAAGTCATCCGCCACCAGTTCGCGGGTGCCCTGATGTTCGAACTGCCAGGGCGAGCGCTTGTCGCCGAGCTGCGCGGCGGTGAGCTGGTGATAGTAGTAGTGGCCCTGCGGATCCCGCGCAAAGGCGGGGCTGGGCGCGAACATCACGCCGGGGCGGATGGGCACGTCGTAGATGCTCAGAGCGATCTTGTCGGCCGGGGCGTCGTCCGGCAGGCGCTGGCCCTGTGCGTCGAGGTAGTAGGGCTTGACCACCTCGGCAGCGGCGCGCGGAATCAGCTGATACGGGCGCTTGAGGTAGTGGTAGCCATAGAGCGGCTCGGTGATCTGATAGACGTACACGCCCTCCGGCGCCGTGTAGGACGAGGTGGGATCAAGATACCGCGGCGAGCGTTCGTCAAAGGAGATGAACAGCGTGTTCTCCTTGCCCGCGCCGGCCCAGTAGGGGCTGTTGTTGCAGCCGCTCAGACCGGCGCCCGCCATTCCGATGAGCAAGGCCGCCGTGCACAGGGCCCACATCCGCCGGGCCAGGCGTTGCCACCCGCCGTCCCCCTCACTCCACCGTCCCGACGACATTCGTCACCCCTCAAAACACAAAGCCGCATCCTTTGGACGCGGCATTGCCAGATTGTTTCCAGGCTGCCTGGGCGGGCGGTCCGCAAGGACGCTGCATTCCGCGAAGGCTCCCTTGTCAAATCATACGTGAGCCCCGCTGGCCGAAGGTCTGGAGATGTGTCTCCAACAGCTTTCAGACAGCTTCAGCGAACACTCGCAGCCAATCAGTGATTGTGGCCGTGATGGTCGTGGTCGTGCCCATGCTGATCGTCATGGGTGTGATGCGGATGATCGTGGTGCGGGTGGTCGTGACCATGATCGCCATGCCCCACATGACCCCAAGCCACGAACACGTCACGGCCTTCCACCAGCAGCTCGGTCTTGGCGCCGACCGGCAGGCAGACCTTGGTGGGCACATGACCGAACGGGAGGCCGATCAGCACCGGCACCTTGCAGCGGGCCCGCAGCGCTTCGACGCAGCTCTTGAAGTTGTAGCCACGGTCCAACGGCGACTTCTTCCAGCCGGTGAACTGGCCGAGGATCACCGCCTTCTGCGCATCCAGCACGCCGGCTTGCTGGAGTTGCAGCAGCATGCGCTCGATGCGATAGGGATGCTCGTTCACATCTTCCAGGAACAGCAGACCGTTCTTGACGCGCGGGAAATGCGGCGTACCTAGCAGCGAGCACAGCACGGCGAGGTTGCCGCCCCACAATGTGCCCCGCACGCCCAGGCCGTCAAACCCCGCTTCGGTGCGGAAGCCCACGGCTTCCAGCGACCCGTCCATGGCTTCAAGGAAGCAGTCGCGGGTGATGTCGTCGACGCCGCCTTCGTCCTCGGTGCGGCCGAAGTCGTCACAGGCCAGCGGGCCGGCCCAGCTCACCTGCTGGGTGTGGGCCAGCAGGCCGAGGTGCAGCGCAGTCAGGTCGCTCAGGCCGACCCATCGGGTGCCCTTCTCCACGCTGCGCCCCATCTGCTTCCAGTTGATCTGATCGAGCAGCCGGGTGAGTCCGTAACCACCGCGGGTGGCCAGCGCCACGTCCGGAGCGGCCTTGGCCACGCGATGCAGCGCGGCCAGACGGGTCTCGTCGTCTCCGGCAAAGCGCTGGTGCTTGGCCGTGGCGGCTTCGTCGATGGTGACATTGAAGCCCAGGGCGCCCAGACGCTTGGCGGCGCGTCGCAGGGGCGGCGTGGTCGCCAGAACGCCGGAGGGGGTGTAGAGAATCAGGTCGCTCATGGCTGCGGGTCGGTTGGAGGCGGATCGGGAGTGTCCACGGGCAGGTACTCGGCCTCGCCCACGGGGATGTCGGAGGACAGCGGCTCGGGCTGCGTGGAAGCGCGCAAGGCGGCCAGCGGGTCGGGTTGTTCCGCGGCGCGCTGGGCATTGCGGCGCTGCCGGGCGGCCTCGCGGCGTTCGGCGAAGAATTCGCGCAGCAACTGCGCGGAAGGTTCTGCCAGCACCCCACCCACCAGCGCGGTGTGATGGTTGAGCTGCTTCTGGGCGAACAGGTCCAGCACCGAGCCGGCCACGCCGGTCTTGGGATCAGGCGCCGCGAACACCACCCGCTTGATGCGGGCATGCATCATCGCCATGGCGCACATCGCGCAGGGCTCGAGCGTGACGAACAACTCGCACTCGGGTAGGCGGTAGTTGCCCAGCAGCTGCGCGGCGTGGCGCAGGGCCACGATCTCGGCATGGGCGGTGGGATCGTGAGTGGTGATCGGGCGGTTGTAGCCGGTGGCGATGATCTGACCGCCGCGCATGATGACCGCGCCCACCGGCACCTCCCCGACCAGCCAGGCGTTCTGGGCCTGGTCCAGGGCCAGGCGCATGGCGAATTCGTCGGCAGGGTTCGCCGGGGCGGGCGAGCTACCGGCGGGGGCGGCTGGGGCGCCGGGCATGGGGATCGGGTGAAAGTCAGTCATGGTGCGTGTTCGCGCGGCAGTGTAGCCCGTGGCGCTATGCTGCCGGACCATGAGCTCGGATCCGACAGTGCCCATGGCCGATTCGCACAGGGAAGCCGCCACCGCGACGGACGCGGAGGGCGACGCTTCGCATCTCGCCTTGGACCTGTTCGGCATGCCGGTGATGGCGCCGGAGCGGCGGACGCGAAAGAAACCGGCGACGGCGGAGGACGAGGCGCGGGACGCAACGGGTGCAGCGGGTGCATCGGGTGCATCGGGCGCGCGACGCGTATCAAGCGCGCCCGGTTCGGCGGATGCCGCGAATGCAGCGCATGTAGCGGATGTTCAGGGCCTACAGGACGAACTGGAAGGCGTGGGTCTGCCGAGTGAATGGGTCGCGTCGAACCCGGAGGGAACCGGGCGGGCCGAGGAAGAACCGGCCCGTCGCTCGCGCCGACGCGGCGGTGTGGCGGCCGCGCCCGCGCTGGACACCGATCTCGCACTTGCAGCAGCGCTCTCCCCGCACATCCGCATCGGCACCTCATCGTGGAGCTATCCCGGCTGGCAGGGACAGGTCTGGGCGGGCGAGCACAGCGAATCGGTGCTGTCGCGCCAGGGCCTCTCGGCCTACGCCCAGCATCCGCTGCTGCGGGCCGTGGGCATTGACCGAGGCTTCTACCGGTCACTGACGGCCAGCCAGTTCGAGCGTTATGCCAATCTGGTGCCCGACGATTTCCGGTTCATTGTCAAAGCGCCCAGTGCGGTCACAGACGCGCTGGTACGGGCCGAAGACGGTCGGGGCCGGCAGGCCAATGAAGCCTTTCTGGACCCGATGCTGGCGCTGAAGAGTTTTGTTGATCCGGCCTTCGAGGGGCTGGGGCCGAAGACCGGTGCATTGGTATTCCAGTTGAGTCCGCTGCCGCTGGATCAGTTGGCGCGGATGTCGGAGCAGATGGACCGCTTGTGGCAGATGCTGCGCGCGCTGCCGCCGCCGTCCGAGCGGCCGTCCGGCGCCGTCGTGGCGGTGGAGGTGCGGGACCCGGAGTGGCTGTGCCCCGATCTGGTGGCGCTGCTGAAGGACACGGGGGCGGTGTATTGCCTCGGTCTGCATCCCAAGTTGCCGCCGATTCAGGAACAGTTGCCGCTGCTGCGAGCGCTGTGGCCGGGGCCGCTGGTGGCGCGGTGGAACCTGCATCGCAAGCACGGGCCGTATGGCTATGAGGACGCCCAGCGGCTGTATGGGCGATATGACACGCGGGTCGATCCGGATCCGGAGACGCTCGAGGTGCTGGCGAAAGTGATGCGCGCGACTGCAGCGGCCGGACACGAGGTGCTGGTCACGATCTCCAACCACGCGGAGGGATCGGCGCCGCTGAGTACGCGGGCGTTGGTGGAGGCGATTGTGAGGGGTGGGTGAAGACCCGCGGGGCAATGGTTCCGCTACCCGGAGCGTCGCAGGATCAAACGGATAGGCGGGGGACAGGGGATGTTCCTGATTTAGGAACGATCGTTCCTAATTAAGGAACATCCCGGCGAACGGCCTCATTGTTTGCTCCGCAGCGCGTCCCAGCGCCACGCTTTTGCCAATCGGATAGCCAAGAAATCCACCAGCGCCCGAACGCGCGGCGGCAGCTGACGTCCAGAGGGATACAAGGCGTTCAGCGGCGCGGCAGACATCGGAAACGCCGGGAGCACCTGCCTGAGACGGCCCTGCATCAGGTCGTCTCCGACATCCCAGATCGATTTCCTTGCGATCCCCGCCCCTTCCAACGCGAGCTGATGCGCCGCGCTGCCATCGTTGGTCACCACACTTCCGGTGACCTGCACAGAGGTTTGCGCTTCATCGTCGAACGTCCAGACCGCCCGGCCATGAGGGCCGATGAGGATACAGGCGTGGTCCACCAATTCCTGCGGATGGTGGGGGCGCCCACGGCGGCGCAGATAGCCGGGGGATGCGCAAAGCACCCGAAAGTTCGGGGCCAGTGGCCGCGCAATCAAGCTGGAATCCCCAAGTGCGCCAAAACGAATGGCGAGGTCGATATTGGCGTCCACCAGATCGACCAGCACATCCGACAGGTCCAGATGAATGCGGACCTTCGGATGCAGCTTTTGAAAGGCCGCCACCGCCGGTGCAATCCACTGCCTCCCCAGTTCCCCGGGCGCACTCATTCGAATGGTGCCCTCCATCGACTGCGAACGACCGCGCATGACGGCCTGTGCGTCTTCCACAGCCGCGAGGATTCGGAGCGCCTGCGCGTGAAACAGCTGCCCTTCTTCGGTGAGGGCCTGCTTGCGCGTCGTCCTTTGCAGCAGTCGAATGCCCAGCTCCCGCTCCAGCTGAGTCAAGCGCTTGCTGATCATGGCCGTGGACAGATCCATGTCCCGGGCTGCGGCGGACAGGCTTCCCGTGGCCACCACACGCACAAAGGTTTGCAGGCTGGCGAGGTTGCTGATCATCGTTTGTTGAACAAAAGGAAAAGATCCATTGGATGGGCGCCCCTGTTTCCCGGGATGCGCAGCGGTGAGGATAAGGGCCTCGCAACTTCAAGACCACTGCCATGCACCGCTACTCCCCTCGTTTCAGCCCTACGGCAGCCGCCCTGTCCTTCTCTGTGCTGTTGGGCGCTTTCTGCGTCGGATGGGCAGTCGCTGCGCCAAGTGCCGACCCGCCCGCGCCAGCGGATCTTGTGGCCCCGGCCGACCTGGTGGTGGACGCCAGCCTGCCCGCCGCGACGCTCCACGCGCAAGTGCTGGCCGCGCGCCGCTACAGCACATTCTGGAATACGGGCGAAGTGGAATTCGCACGGCAAGCATTGGCCGCCAATTTCGTGGACCGCACGCCGCCTGCTGGTCGTCAGCCCGGTTTGCCGGGTGTGCTCGCGGCGTCAAAGTCCTTCCGGGCTGCCGTGCCGGACCTTCGATGCGAGGTACTCCAAATGATCGTCGCCGGTGACCGGGTGGTGGCGCACCTCAGGTTCAGCGGTCATTTCACCGGCGAGCTGATGGGACGCCGCGGCGAAGGACAGGCCATTCAATTCATCGCCACCGACATTTATCGGGTGCGGGACGGCCGAATCGCAGAGAACTGGCACCTGGAAGACACACTAACGCTCCTGCAACAGGCGGGACTCGTGGCTCGGTAGATCTTTGCGTCTGTGGAAATGAAATCGCCCCGTTTCGAACTACGTCGAACCGGGGCGAAGGGTGATTGATGGCTCAAGCTGGCGTCAACGTTGCTACGCCGACGCTTATGCGCCAATGTTGAGGCGCCAAGCTTCAGGCTTTGACGTTCAAGCGCCAGTCAGAAGCGCGCATTCAATCCTGCGGCAGACTCTTGTACAACCTGAGCGTCTGGATACAGGCTCGCGCCACCTCCGCCCCCTTCTCCACAAAGTGATCCAGGAAGAAGGCGAGATGGCGTTCATGCTCGTGGAAATGATGCGGCGTCAGCACGCACGACAGCACAGGAATGCCGACATCCAGCTGCACACGCATCAACCCGTCAATGACGGCGTGGGCGACAAAGTCGTGCCGGTAAATGCCGCCATCCACGACAAAGCCACAGGCCACCACTGCCTGATAGGTGCCGGTCAACGCCAGATGCTTGGCCAGCATCGGAATCTCGAAGGCACCCGACACGTCGAACACGTCGATGGAGTCCGGAGAGACGCCCGACTTGGCCATTTCACTCTGGAATGACTGTCGCGCCGATGCAATGACATCGGCATGCCAACCCGATTGAATGAAGGCGATGCGCCAGGCACTGGGGCCGTCTTTGGCGCGCTGCTGAAGCGAAGAAAGACCTTTTTGGAAGGTCGTCACAGAGGTCTGATTCATGTGTGCTCCAAATGGAGAGGTGACATGGAATCAGGGCGCACGGATCCACCGCACGAGGCTGACGCTTCATGCGGAAAACACGCGGTCTCTTTCATCCGGACTATGACCGTCGGCCCCGGAATTGCACCGGATCTGCTGACCCTGCCCGAAGGCAGGCGCTCGCGGGCTGAGGACCGAAGCCCATCACCGCCGGTGGGGAATTTCGCCCCGCCCTGAGAACGCTTGAGCCCGCCGCGAAACGGATGGACCTTTCCGGAGGCGGGCTCGGCGGGATTCTAGCGGCGCGATACCGCCGCGTTCTGCACTGCTGATCGCAATGGGGATGGCGTCAAGCCTTGAACGTCACCCACGGGCGAAGCCGCACCGCTGGCTTGATAAGCCCGGCCTCTTCCTGAGCCTCCACCACCGGACCAATGGGCTTGTAGGCATGCGGAGCCTCTTCGATGCGACGCTCCTCACGCAAGGTCACGCACTGCCACGTCGCCGTGTCATTCAACGCCGACGGCTTCATCGCGCGCGTCTGCTGGCGCCGTACCGCCCGTCCGGCACCGTGACTGCAGGACCAGAGCCAGTCGGGGTGACCGAGCCCGGTGACCAGATAGGAGGCATCGCCCATCGACCCGGGAATCAGCGCAAGGTCACCGGCCCGCGCAGGCGTTGCTCCCTTGCGGTGAACATTCAGCCCGTGTTCGCGAAGAATCACGTTATGGGGAACGTCCACCATCAGTCGCGACGCCGAGGCGCCTACCGTGGCCTCCAGATCCTTCCGAACCAGCTCGCTCAGTACAACGCGATTGGCCCAGGCGTACCGGGCCGCTACTCCCATGGCTTGCAGATACTCCAGCGCCAATGGACCTGAGAGTCCATAGAGCCCACTGGTGGGATGGCGCGTGCCTGCAGGCCATGCCTCGCGGGCCCGATCCATCCAGCGACGACCCACATAGAACCCGAGATCGCGCGAGCCGCTGTGAATCATCACCACCACGTCACCCTGCCGCAGCCCATGCCGCCAGGCCACCTGACGATCCAACACCTGTTCCACCACCTCGAGGCTCACAAAGTGATTTCCGGCGCCCGGCGTTCCGAGGCAGGGATCACGAAAGACCGAATGGCGGTCATTGGTGTAGGCCTCTGGCGCGTGACGAGAATGACCGTCAAAGCTGTCCAGACCGATACACGCATCAATCTCATGCTGCATGCGCTGGCGGTCGGCGGACGCCCACAGCCCTTCTGCAGACAGCGATTCCAGGAAAGCACCCGGGCCCTCATCAAAAAGCGCCTTGAATGCCACTGTGCTGACGGGCACGTCACGCCCGTGATTGAGCAGACTGCGGGTAAGCCGACTGATCAACAATTCCTTGCGGGGAGCCAGCTGCGCCAATGATTGACCGGTGGTCAGTAGCCGCATGCCGCAGTTCACGTCGGTGCCGATGGACGCGGGAATCACGAAGTCCGGATCGGTCGCAACGATGCTGCCCACCGGCGCAACGGAACCGGGATGGAAGTCCGGGGTCGCACAAGCCCGGCAGACACCGTGCTTCCCGTCGGGCGACCCCACCTGAGCGAAGTCCAGCAACTGACGCACGGCCTTGTCTTCAAGAGGAAGGGCGGCGGGGAGAAGGATTCGGGCCTCTGCGGCCTCGTTGTGAACGTGATAAATGCCATCGCGATAACTCAGCGCGATGCCTTGGCGGGCGAATGCCCGCTGAAGTCTTTGATAGTGACCCATGGCTACTGTCGGAGCACCAGCAGTGTGGTGCTTGATGCCTGCGAAAAGCGCAGGCGGAAAGGTGCACCGGCCTACAGCGCTCAGATTGGGCGGGGCCGGGAATGACCTTCAGGCAGCAGCAGAGACAAGAAGGGGCGCCAGTGTAACCGCAAAGGATCGTGGCGCCATGGCGGGCCTCAAGGAGGTTCATGCGCTCCACGCGAAAGGGCTCAGCAAGCGATTCAATCCGCAAATGCGATGGCCAAGACGCGCCAGCGCTCCTTCCGCCTCACAGATGGGCGACGGAGACCTCCGCGATGGAGTCGCCGTCGAATGCGATGAGCACAAGGCGTGTCCGGTCGAACAATCGAGCCATAAAGCCCGGGTAGACCGCGACCTGCTCACGTGTGGCGAGACACCAGACCGTGGTGCCGGACTTCGTGACCACGTGGAGATGGATGCCATCGCTGAAGACTGCAGTCACATCGCCGCTCTCGGGCATCGGCCACCAATCCTCTTGCTGCGCCGTAGTCCCGACCATCTGCACCAGCTGCACACCCGGGCCCTTTCGAGCACTCTCGCCCTCTTCATCATCCCAGTCGAGCGTGCCCCAGAACGCAAGACGGTCATCGCTGATCCAGCACACCGGAATGGTCCACATGTCCCGCTGGCAGACGTCGATCACCGAGGCGCCATCTTCGCTTTCCCATGGATTCGAAGACAGCCATGCGTCCACCGACCAGATCCGTGGCATCGACAGCGGCTGCCAGACCCATCCATCGTCGAGCAGCCGGCGACCACTGGGACTGGGGAACAAAGCGCCATGAAAGTAGTCCAGATAGTGTGGCGGCCAATCGCCGTCGGCATTGCGTGGCCCGATCTGTCGATCCGTCAGGCAGGCCCCGGTGGCCGGATCGGAGACGTCCAGACGATTCCAGTCGGTGCGATGCACCAGCAGATCCCGCCCATTCCAGCGCACAAAGCAGGCGCTGAACGGCAGGGTCTCCGGGTAATAGTCGCCGCCGTCCAACGAGAGGGTGCGTTGACCCGTCCGAGTGTTGATCACCTGCCCCTGGCTCCCCAGATCCGACACGACCGCCACATAGGCGCCGTCATGAGAGGCCTACAGACGGTGTTGCGGCACGCCGAACACGCCCTGACGCTCATCGACGGGGAGAACTGGAAGGTCCACCACGCACAGCTGGGTGGACGACACCGTCGCGGAATCCACCCGCCACAAGGTGCCGTCCGCAGTCAGCAGCAGGAGGGCGCCCGGTGTGGCATCCACGGTGCATGCATCCAGGATGGGCGCGCCGCGCCATGTGAATTGGCGCAGTGGGGTGCCGCTATCGTGAGCGTCGGGGGAATTCGTCAGTGAGATCAAGGTCAATCCTTTGAGACTGCACACCACTCGGCTTGCCCAATGCGTCTCGCGGAACGGAGCGTGCAAGGCGGAGTGTGTTCATTGGCATGCGTCATGCACCGGACGGAATCCGATTGACCAGAGGCTGGCCCCGCTCGAACGCCGTGATGCTTTCAAGTGTCGTCTGGACGATCTGGCCGATAGCCTCCTCGGTGAGGAAAGCCTGATGACCCGTGACAAGCACATTGGGGAATGACACCAGACGCTGGATCACATCGTCGGTGATGATGGTGGACGACAGATCCTGGAAGAACAGGCTGGCCTCCTGTTCATACACGTCGATGGCCAGACCGCCCAGCTGGCCGGTTTTCAGGAACTCGATCGCCGCCTCCGTGTCCACGAGACCGCCGCGACTGGTGTTGATCAGTATGGCGCCGCGCCGCAATTGCGACAGCAACTGGCGGCCGACGATGTGGTGGGTGTCCGGCGTCAAAGGGCAATGCAGCGAGATGACATGCGACAAAGCTGCCAACTCGTCCATGTCGACATACCGTCCCCCGAGCGCCGTAAAGGACGGATTGGGATATGCATCGTGACCGAGCAGGGTGCAGCCAAAGCCCTGCATGATCTTCGCGAAGACATTGCCGATCTTGCCGGTGCCGATGATGCCGACGGTCTTGCCGTACAGGTCGAAGCCCATCAAACCGTCGAGCTCGAAGTTCCCTTCACGCGTCCGCGTGCTCGCGCGTGCAATCTTCCGGTTGAGCGCCAGCAGCAAACCGACCGCGAACTCGGCCACGGAATGTGGCGAGTAATCGACCACCCGGACCACGGCGATGTTCAGTGAAGCCGCAGCGGCGGTGTCGATGTGATTGAAGCCAGTCGAGCGGGTGGCGATCAGGCGGGTGCCCTGCCCCGCCAGCAGCGCCAGCACCTCGGCATCCACCTGATCATTGACGAAGACACAGACGGCGGAACAGCCTGCCGCAAGGCGGGCCGTTTCAGGCGTCAGACGGTCGGCAATGAAGAGCAGCTCGTGTCCGGATTGAACGTTGGACTTGTTGAAGAGTGCCTGATCGTATCGGCGAGCACTGAAGATGGCTGCTTTCATGGAGGACGCCTGAGGGCTGGTGGATGCCGACGATCTTAAGCGGCGTCACCTGCGCTCCCGCCCCGATTCACTCAACGATCAATGTGTAGGTGACCGCCTGATACATCGTCGGCAACGCGCCGCCGAACTCCACCGTATGACGACCGGGGCTGAGCGGTCGGAGCATGACGTAATAGCCATTGGCGGCTGCGCGGTACCTTGGACTGCCGATGGCCTTCGCGCCTAAATCAAAACACGCCGGCGACGCCTGGCGATGCGCCGCAAGGTCTTCCATCCGCACGCCATCCACCTGCAACACCAGCGCCTTGGGCTTGCGGGTGAGTTGGGCCGCGCTGGTCATGTACTCGACGCAGGGACCTGCACGGTCTTCCAGAGCGTAGGAGAGGTAATTGATTAGCGGGAAGAACAGGTGCTTGTCGCGGGGGACGTGGCAGGTGCGGATGGCCCGCTGCGTACCGTAGGTCCCGGCCAGGAACCACACGTCGCCGCTTTGATTGCCGGCACAGAGGTCACCCGTTTTGTCGGCCACGGGACTCAGTTCATGGGGGAAGGATCCGGCCCATTCCCACCACCGTTGGGACCAGATGGCCTGGGAGGCGCCATTGATCGATTCGTAGGGTGGCAGAAGCGCGGAGTCCGCCGCCTGCGCGCTACATATGGACGCGGCCATCACACATGCAGTGGCCACGGCTTGTGTTGTCAGAGAGTTGTAGAAGCGCACAAGGCTCATGACCTAAACCATTCAATCGCAATGGACGGCATGTTAAGTGAAAGACACCACTGGAATCGACACAAACGCAGTCATTGCAAGCGTGACGGGTTGCTTCTCTCCTTGGGCCTCGGCAAACAACCCATTCCTGTCGCTCAAACGGTGGCGAAAACCAGCACTCGAAGGCAATCAGGGTTCCGCTCGGCGAATCCAAAACTCATGTTTCCCTAAGGACGAATTCCGATGGTCGGCCTTGCTTTTACAACCGTGCGGACCGACTTCAGGACACGTTTGCCATCGCATCACGCAAGAATGACGAGGCGCCCGTCCGCAAAGCGCGCGGGTGCCGGCAGCGCCACGTGGCTCTGAAGTCCGCGCTCATTCAGTTGAATCAACTGACCGCATCACAGGGGCCGCTGAACACATGTTGATCTGAGAACCAACGAAAAAAGCCCGCTGTGACGCGGGCTTCCGTTCATTTTCTGCCAGCAGTCGCCGACTCAATCAGACGCGTGATCACTCCCACTCAATCGTCGCCGGCGGCTTGCTCGACACGTCGTACGTCACCCGATTGATGCCACGCACTTCATTGATGATCCGACCCGAGCAGCGCTTGAGCAGGCTGTAAGGCAGTTCTGCCCAATCCGCCGTCATGAAGTCGCTCGTCTGCACCGCGCGCAGCGCCACCACGTAGTCATACGTGCGGCCATCCCCCATCACACCCACGCTCTTCACCGGCAGGAATACGGTGAAGGCCTGGCTGGTCAGGTCGTACCAGCTCTTCCCTGTGGCTTCATCTCGCGTGTTGCGCAGTTCCTCGATGAAGATGGCATCGGCGCGGCGCAGCAGGTCCGCATACTCCTTCTTCACCTCGCCCAGGATGCGGACACCCAGGCCCGGCCCCGGGAACGGATGGCGATACACCATCTCCGGCGGCAGGCCCAAGGCGACGCCCAGCTCACGCACCTCGTCCTTGAACAGCTCGCGCAGCGGCTCCAGCAGCTTCAGACCCAGTTGCTCCGGCAGTCCGCCCACGTTGTGGTGGCTCTTGATGGTGGTCGCTTTCTTGGTCTTGGTGCCGCCGCTTTCCACCACGTCCGGGTAGATCGTGCCCTGCGCCAGGAACGTCGCCCCCTTGTGGCCACCGCCGCTCGCCTTGAGCTTCTCCGCTTCCGCCTTAAAGACATCCACGAACAGGCCGCCGATGATCTTGCGCTTGCGCTCCGGATCCGTCACGCCCGCCAGTTGGCCAAGGAACAGCTCGCTGGCGTCCACACGGATCACCTTCGCATGCAGCTTGCCCGCGAACATGTCCATGACCATGTCGCCTTCGTTCAGGCGCAGCAGGCCGTGATCAACAAAGACGCAGGTCAGCTGGTCGCCAATGGCACGGTGAATCAGCGCCGCCGCGACCGACGAATCGACACCGCCCGACAGGCCCAGGATGACTTCTTCATCCCCCACCTGCTCGCGGATCTTCTGCACCGCTTCTTCGATGTAGTTGCCCATGACCCAGTCGCCCTTGCAACCAGCGATCTCACGCACGAAGCGGGTCAGCATGGCAGCGCCCTGCTGGGTGTGGGTCACTTCCGGGTGGAACTGAACCGCGTAATAGTGCTTCTCTTCATTCGCCATGCCGGCGATCGGGCAGCTCGGCGTGGACGCCATCAGCTTGAAGCCCTCCGGCAGCGCGGTGACCTTGTCGCCGTGGCTCATCCAGACCTTCAACATGCCGTGGCCTTCCGCCGTGGCGAAGTCCTGCAGGCCGTTCAGCAACTGGGTGTGGCCATGCGCCCGCACCTCGGCGTAACCGAATTCGCGATGGTCGCTCCACTCCACCTTGCCGCCCAGTTGCACCGCCATCGTCTGCATGCCGTAGCAGATGCCCAGCACCGGCACGCCAAGGTCCCACACCGCCTGCGGCGCGCGCAGCTCATGGTCCTCATAAGTCGAGGCATGGCTGCCCGACAGGATGATGGCCTTGGGCGCAAAACCGCGAATGAAATCGTCGCTGACGTCGTTGGGATGAATCTCGCAGTAGACATGCGCTTCGCGCACGCGGCGTGCGATCAGCTGGGTCACCTGGGAGCCGAAGTCGAGGATGAGGACTTTGTCGTGCATGGTCAGCGATGAAGAGCGGGAGAAAAGTTGCGGGCGGTCTGCACCGGATCAGGCCTTGGCCGGTGCGGCCGCGTCGACGGGCACTTCGTGAAAATGCCGCCAGGAAAAGTACAGCGACACCAGTTGAAGGGCCGCGCAGAAATAGAACGGTGCGCCCAGGCGCCAGTCGGTCTTGGGCAGTTCGGCCACCAGAGCCATCAGCCCCAGGCCGCAGATGGGGGACAGCACCGCCATCAGGCTGTTGATGGCCGCCACGGCGCCCATGGTCTCACCCTGGTTGCGCGCGTCGGCGGCGTTGGAAATCATGCTTTGCAGCGCGGTCGGGGCGGCGAATCCGACGATGTTGAAGAAGATGATGCCCACCATCATCCATCCCTCCTCCGCCAGGCCCCACACGAGGTTGGTGACGATGGCCGAGCTCAAGCCGATCAGCACCAGCCGCCGTGGCCCCAGCATGCGAAGCAGCGGCTGCAGCAGCCCGCCCTGCACGATCACCGCCATCAGCCCCACGGCGAACAGCGACAGGCCGTTCTCCCGCGGGCCCCAGCCAAACTTGTGCTGGTTGTAGAGCACCCAGCAGGTCTGGATGATCAGCTGGGACAGACCCGAGCAGGCGATGACGTAGATGAGCGGGCCGACGCCGCGCAGGTCGCGCACCCGGCCCAGGGCCGCCAGCGGATTGGCCTGGCGCCAGTTGAAGGGGCGGCGATGCTCAGGCGGGAGGGATTCCGGCAGGACAAAAAAGCCGTAACACCAGTTCAGCAGCGCCAGGCTGCCCGCGACGAAGAACGGCAGGTGCAGGTCGATGCTGCCGAGCAGGCCACCGGCCACCGGCCCCAGGATGAAACCCATGCCGAAGGCGGCGCCCAGCATGCCGAAGCGCTTGGCCCGGTCGGCCGGCGGGGTGATGTCCGCCACGTAGGCGTTTGCCACGGCCGCGTTGGCCTGCATCGCGCCGGAGAACAGCCGCACCACCACCAGCATCCAGAAGGCCTGGGCCAGGGCGGTGACGAAGAAACTGAGGGCCAGACCGCTGAAGCCGATCAGCATCACCTTGCGGCGTCCGAAACGGTCTGACAGGCCGCCCAGGATGGGCGCGCCAAAGAAATTGGCCAGACCGAAGGCAAAAGCCACGGCCAGCTGGGCCAGCGTATGCTGGGTTTCCGACTCGGTGAACGTGCCCACCAGTGTGGGCAGCACGGGAATGATCAGGCCGATCGACACCATGTCGATCAGCACTGCGATCAGAATGAACGACATGGCGGCCTTGCGGCCGCCATGTGCGTCGGCGTTACCCGAATCGGACAAGCCTCACTCCAGACGGTAGTTGGGCGCTTCCTTGGTGATCTGCACGTCGTGGACGTGACTCTCACGGATGCCGGCGGCGGTGATTTCCACGAACTCGGCGCGGTCATGCATCTCTTCGATGCTGGCGCAGCCGCAGTAGCCCATGGAAGCCCGCAGACCGCCTGCCATCTGATAAACGATGGCGAGCATCGAACCCTTGTACGGAACCCGGCCTTCGATGCCTTCCGGCACCAGCTTGTCCGCATTGGGGTTGGTGGTCTCGTCGTTTTCCTGGAAGTAGCGGTCGGCCGAGCCGGCCTTCATGGCGCCGATGGAGCCCATGCCACGGTAGCTCTTGTAGCTGCGACCCTGATAGAGGATGACCTCACCAGGCGCTTCTTCAGTCCCCGCGAACATGCCGCCCATCATCACCGTGCTGGCGCCAGCGGCCACGGCCTTGGCGATGTCACCCGAATAACGGATGCCGCCGTCCGCGATCAGCGGCACGCCGGTGCCCTTGAGGGCGGTGGCCACGAAGTCGATGGCGGTGATTTGAGGAACACCCACGCCGGCCACGATGCGGGTGGTGCAGATGGAGCCCGGGCCGATACCGACCTTGACCGCGTCCGCACCCGCTTCGACCAGCGCCAGCGCTGCAGCGCCGGTGGCAATGTTGCCGCCGATGACCTGCACATTGGGATAGTTCTTCTTGACCCAGCGCACCCGCTCGATCACGCCGGCACTGTGGCCGTGGGCGGTGTCCACCACGATGGCGTCCACGCCGGCACGCACCAGCAGTTCCACCCGCTCTTCCGTGCCCTCGCCCACGCCGACGGCAGCGCCAACACGCAGCTTCCCGTGGTCGTCACGGGCGGCATTGGGGAAATTCGTCTGTTTCGTGATGTCCTTCACGGTCATCAGGCCGCGAAGTTCGAAGGCGTCGTTGATGACCAGCACCCGCTCCAGCTTGTGCTTGTGCATCAGGGCCTTGGCCTCGGTCAGCGAAGCGCCTTCCTTGACGGTGATCAGCCGCTCGGCCGGGGTCATGATCTCGCTGACCGGGGCGTCCATGCGCGTTTCAAAGCGCAGGTCGCGGCCGGTGACGATGCCCACCACCTTGGGGCCGACAAGCACCGGGAAGCCCGAGATGCCGTGCTGCTCGCTCAAGGCCTTGACCTGGCGGACGGTGGTGTCAGGGGTGATGGTGATGGGGTCGCGCAGAACGCCCGACTCATACCGTTTGACCCGGGCCACTTCCGACGCCTGCTGCTGCGGGGTCAGGTTCTTGTGGACGATGCCGATGCCGCCTTCCTGCGCGATGGCAATGGCCAGACGCGCTTCGGTGACGGTGTCCATGGCAGCGGACACAAGGGGAAGGTTCAGGCGGATGCCACGCGTGAATTGGGTGGCAAGGCTGGTGTCGCGCGGCAACACCTGGGAGAACGCCGGCACCAGCAACACATCGTCGAAGGTGAGCGCTTTTCCGAGTAGGCGCATGTGGGAAGCTCCAGACGCAAAGGCGCATTATAGAGAAGCCCGGCGTACACTCGTGGCAGCCCCTTCAATTCCAGGTCCATTTCACAAGTCCATGACTGCCAAGACCCTCTCCCTGAGCCTGCTGTGCGGCGTCGTGCTGCTGTCCCTGGCCCCCGCTGTGCAGGCCCAGTGGAAGTGGCGGGACGCCGAAGGCCGCGTGCAATACAGCGACCGTCCTCCGCCCGCCCACGTCGCTGAGAAAGACATCCTCGCGCGCCCGTCGTCATCGGCTCAGCGCCGGATGTCCCAGCCCATTCCCGCAGCGGCATCCGCAGCGTCCCAGCCCGCATCGGCGACCGCCGCCGCCAAGGCTGCCAGCGACGCCGCCAAGGCCGAGAAGGCCGCCAAGGAACGCAAGGCCGCGGAAGACAAGCAGCGTGCGGAGATGAATGCGGAGAATTGCCGCGAGGCGCAGGACCGCGTCAAATTGCTCGAATCTGGCGTCCGCGTTCGTCAGACCAATGACAGCGGCGAACGTGTCGTGCTCGACGACGCCGCCAAACAGGCCCAGATCAAGCAGGCCCAGACCGTGATTTCGGTGTCCTGCAAGTAAAAACTGTGAGCAGCGGCTACCGCTGTCACAGTTGAGCAAACGTCATCAAAAAGGCCTGGTGCCCCGCGGCATCAGGCCTTTTTTCCGAGCGGACGATGCCGCGTCACGATCCGTCGGCCGGTGGCCTGGTAGCGCTGCCGGCGCGCTTCCTTCGGATCGACGGTCAGCGGGCGGTAGACCTCCACCCGGTCGCCGTTGCGCAGCGGGGTGTCGAGCGGCCGTAGCTTGCTCCAGATGCCGGTTTTGAGTGTTCTGAGGGCGCGCTCGTCGAACCACTGACTGGCGCGGAGCGCTTCCACCACGGTGCTGCCCTCGGCGAGCGACAGCTGCATCCGCCGCCACACGCCCTGCTCCGGGCTCCAGATCAGCTCCACCCCCAAAGCGGCGCCCTGCGGGTCAGCGGGGTCCATACACCTGCTCCGCCCGTTTGACGAAGCTGTCGACGAAGGTGTTGGCGATGCGATCGAACACCGGGCTCACCACCGCCTCCAGCGCGAAACTGGAAAACGCGTAACGAAGCTCGAATTCGATCTTGCAGGCCTGCGGTTCGCCCCCATCTGCCGGAGCACCGGGCTTGTTCAGCGGCAGGAACTGCCAGTCTCCATCCAGCATGGAGAACGGGCCGTCCACCAGTTGCATGCGCACCCGGCGGTTCAGCTCGTGCGTGTTGCGGGTGGTGAAGGCGTGGCGCAGACCGGCGTAGGCCAGGGACAACTTGGCGGTCATGCCGTTGTCGTCGCGCTCCAGCACCTCGGCGGCGGAGCACCAGGGCAGGAATTCTGGGTAGCGTTCAACCGCGGTGACGAGTTCGTAGATCTCGCGGGGTGAATACCAGAGAAGGACGGTCTTCCTAACTTGCTTCATGACACTTCTTAGAATGGTGGCATTGTAGGCGTCCCGATCCCCGCCGCCTCACCCCTATCCAACCTATCCATGTCCATCGCAGAAAACCGACGCGCCAGATTCGAATATCACATCGAGGAGCAGTACGAGGCTGGCATCGTGCTCGAAGGCTGGGAGGTCAAGGCCATCCGCGCCGGACAGGTGCAGCTGCCCGACGGCTACGTGCTGATCCGAGATGGCGAGCTGTTCCTGATCGGCTGCCGCATCAATCCGCTGCGCACCGCCTCCACCCATGTGAGTCCGCAGGCGGACCGCACCAAGAAGCTGCTGATGGGCCGGGCGGAGATCCGCCGCTTGATCGGCAAGGTGGAGCAGCGCGGTTTCACCCTGATCCCGCTGGACCTGCACTACAAGGGCGGCCGGGTGAAGGCGCAGATCGCGCTGGCCAAGGGCAAGGCCCAGCACGACAAGCGCGAAACCGAGAAAAAGCGGGACTGGGAACGCGAAAAGGGCCGCCTGATGCGCCACAAGGTGAGCGGCCCTTCCGCCTCCAAGGACTGAGCTCAGGCCGACGAGGGCAGCGTGCGGGCCAGGGCCTGCGCCAGATCGGCGCGCAGGTCCTCCACGTCTTCCAGACCGATGGCAAACCGCACCAGCGTGCCGCCCTCTTCCGGCGTCCATGGCAGCGGCAATGAGCGGCTGTGGGACAGGTCGTAAGGCACGGCCAGGCTCATCGGGCCGGCCCATGAGTAGCCGATGCCGAAGCACTGCAGCGCGTCCACGAAGGCGTCTACCTGAGCCGCCGTGTGGCGCGGCTGGAACACGGCGGAGAAGAGACAGCTCGATCCGCCCGCACTGACCGCCTGCCAGTGCTCGTGGCCGGGGGATCCAGGCAGAGCCGGATGCAGCACCCGCGCCACGGCCGGCTGCTGCTGCATCCATCGAGCGAGCGTGAGGGTCGCCGCCTCCTGAGCGCGATAGCGCAGCGGCAACGTAGGCAGCCCTCTCAGGACCGCCTCCACGTCATTCTGACCGACGCCGTAGCCAAGGAATTCATACATTTCCTCCAGCCGCCGATGCAGCGATGCATCCCGCGTACAGACCGCCCCCATCAGCACATCCGCACCGCCGGAAGCGAACTTGGTCAGGGCTTGCATCGACAGGTCCACGCCCAGACCGGGTGCCAGCTCGAAGGCATTGAAGGCCATGCCTGCGCCCCAGGTGTTGTCCAGCGCCGTCGTGATTCCGCGGGCCTTGCAGGCGCGCAGCAGACCCAGCAGGTCCGGAAACTCCATCGTGATGGAGCCGGCGGCTTCCAGCCACACCAGCCGGGTCCGGTCACTCAAGCGGCGTTCAAAGGCTGCCGCATCCAGCGGGTCGTAGAACTGGTGGTGGATGCCCAGCCGGGTCAGCAGGCCGGTCGTGATGTAGCGGTTTTGTCCGTAGACGTTGTCGGGCAGCAGCACCTCATCGCCGGGTTTGAGCAATGCCATGCTGGTGAGCGTGATGGCCGCCAGCCCACTGGGCACCAGCACGCAGTGCGTCGCCTGCTCCAGCGTGGCGATGCGGGCCGCCAGGGTCAGGCTGCCAGGTGTGCATTGCAGGCCGTACCGGTAGGTCACCGTGTCCCGCGTGCGAGGCCGGTGCAGCGCCGCGGTATCGGCAAACAGCACGGTGGACGCCTTGTAGACAGGCACGGGCACCGCATCCCATCCGGCCGGCGGTTGGAAATCGTGGTGAATCTGTTCGGTGGACTTGCCGCGTTTGCTCAAGAAAGCTCCTGAAGTATCCATGCCATCCCCCTGATTTCTGAGGGAACGCATAGCGTAACGCAGCCCTCGCGGCGACATCGGTTGTCAGCTGAATCGTTTGTCATCCGACACCTACTGAACAGGACCGTCCCGATCGACGCTTCAAGGAGTCCCCTCATGTTCAGCATCACTGTCGGTTCTGCCGCCCCGTTGTCCCGTATTTACGAGGTCGCCGAGTGCAAGACTGTCACTCTCAAGGAAATGGAAGCCCGCGAGCTGGATCGCACGACCCGAAAGGTCTGCGAGATGGCTGCTGCGCTGGCCCACACGGCGGTGGCGGCCGACCCCAAAGCGCCGCACTGCGGCGATGCACCCATCCGCGTGATGGAAGCCCTGGTCATGGATTTCGTCCTGTGGTTCCTGTCCTCGGACCCGGACCGCATTGCGGCGGATACCGATCTGAATGATGTGCCCACATTGATGGGTGACATGAAACCGGTCCTGCAATTGCTGTCTCCGGCGGAAGCCAAGCTGGTGCGACAGGGTCTGTGCGAAAGCGGTCAGCTGTGGCGCATGGTCTGCGAGCTGTCGCCCTCCCCGCTGATGAATCCGGATGCAAAAGTGCGCACGCCGCAATATGACGCGATGCGCATGCGCTTCCTGAAATGGGTCAATGACGTCAGCCGGGAACTGCCTGTACAGGCGTCGGCCTCTGCATCCAAGGCACCCGCCTCAGCATCCAGGGCGCAGGCATCCGCATCCAAGGCACCGCTCGCCGCCCCGCTGCCCTCCCGCTCTGGCGCCTCCGCCATCGCCGAGGCCAGCCGCACGGGCGCGAGCGCATCCAGTTCAGCCCCGCCGGCGTTGCTGCTGGAGGCGGCGCGTCAGATTCGCACGATGCATGCCTGGCAGGGACTGGGCGGGGAGATCGCCGTCTACGTCATGCCGCATTTGAAGGGTTGGCCGGCAGGGCGGGATCTGAAGATCATCGGGTCGGATGGCACGCCACGCATTGAACTCGCGGCGGGCAACGCGGGCAAGAGCACCCCAGCCATGCGTGCTGGCGCGGCGCCCGCCCCCGTCATCCTCAGTCTGGATCCCCGGTTGGGCCACTACTCGGCGCAAGTGAACGGACGCAAGGTACCGACGCCGCCGGGAGGCGACTGCTTCTACCGTTCGGTGCTGGCGGGCCTGGGCACGGCGGACCGCACGGCGCTCTTGCTGAGCATCGGCGCGGACGCCGAGGACCCGTTCGGCGACGAGGCCATCCTCAAGCTGCGAAACGCGACGGCCGACCAACTGGTGGCCGACCCGACACGTTTCGCGCCGATGCTGGAGCTGCTGCAGTTCTCCGGCCAGACGCACGCCGACTGAGCGGCGCGCGACCTCAGATCGGCAGTGCGATCAAATCGTGGCCTTCGACGGCCACGATGCGAGCGCGGGTGAACTCGCCCACCTTCAGCTGTTTGCTCACCTTTTCCGGTGGCAGCAGGCGGACGGTGCCGTCGATCTCCGGCGCATCGGCATAGGTGCGGCCGACCCCGCCCTTGCGGCCCAGGGCCGGAGCGCTGTCGACCAGCACCTGCATCGTCGCACCGACCCGGCGCTGCAACTTGGCGATGGAGACTTCCTCCGCCACTGCCATAAAGCGGGCACGGCGCTCTTCGCGCACCTCATCCGGCAACGCGCCGGGCAGCGCATTGGCGGGGGCACCGTCGATCGGGGAATAGGCGAAGCAGCCGGCCCGGTCGATCTGCGCTTCACGCATGAAGTCCAGCAGGTACTGAAACTCTTCTTCCGTCTCGCCGGGGAAGCCCGCGATGAAGGTCGAGCGGATGACCAGTTCCGGGCAGATCTCGCGCCAGCGCTGGATGCGTTCCAGGTTCTTCTCGCCGTTGGCGGGCCGCTTCATGCGCTTGAGCACATCCGGATGGGCATGCTGGAACGGCACGTCCAGATAGGGAAGGATGAGGCCCTGCGCCATCATCGGCAGGACTTCGTCCACATGCGGATACGGGTAGACGTAGTGCAGGCGGACCCAGGCGCCGTAGGGCTTGGCGATCTCGCCGAGCTGCGCGACCAGATCGAACATGCGGGTCTTGACCGGCTTGCCGTCCCAGAAGCCGGTGCGGTACTTCACATCAACACCGTAGGCACTGGTGTCCTGGCTGATGACCAGCAATTCCTTGACGCCGGACTCGAACAGCGCCTTGGCTTCGGACAGCACATCGCCAATGGGGCGGGAGACCAGGTCGCCGCGCATGCTGGGGATGATGCAGAAGCTGCAGCGGTGGTTGCAGCCTTCGCTGATCTTCAGGTAGGCGTAGTGCTTGGGGGTGAGCTTGATGCCAGCGACGCCGCGGGCTTCGGGCACCAGATCGATGAAGGGGTCGTGCGGCTTGGGCACATGGGTGTGCACCGCGTCCATCACTTCCTGGGTGGCATGCGGGCCGGTCACGGCGAGCACGCTAGGGTGGATTTCACGGACGAGGTTGTCCGTGCTGGCGCCGGACTTGGCCCCCAGGCAACCGGTGACGATCACCTTGCCGTTTTCGGCGAGCGCTTCGCCGATGGTGTCCAGGCTTTCCTTGACGGCGTCATCGATGAAGCCGCAGGTGTTGACGATCACCAGGTCCGCCCCGGCGAAGGTCTTGGAGGTTTCGTAGCCCTCGGCACGCAGCTGGGTGAGGATCAGTTCGCTGTCGGTCAGCGCCTTGGGGCAGCCCAGGGACACGAATCCGATCTTGGGAGCTGCCTTGGATGCGTCGGCGGTGGGGGTGTAAGTTGTTGATTCCATTTGACTTCCGCCGGACGAACTGGCTGGTGGGCTGGGGCGGTATTGTAGACGAGCGGGCGGATGGATGTCGCCCGCAGGGGTCGTGGGGGCGAAGGAGTTCACGCGTCGGCCCCTGAGCTGGACCTCAGCGTGATCGTGCGGACCGGGTGGCGGCTAGGTGGTGAGCCGATGCCCGACCAGCCGCTCAATGGCGCGAATGCCGGCCTCCATCTTCTCCCGCGCTGACGAGTTGGCACCGGCACCGTGGCGTCTGCTGTGTATGCTCCCACCAAAAAGGAGGTTTCACGCGATGTCACAGCTCTACAGCGAACCAGGTGCTCTGCACGCGGTGATCCACCGGCGCCCGCACACACGCATGGCCTCCGGCAACAAGATCAAGTCGCTCCTGGTCATGCTGCTGCTGGCAACCCAAGTCGCTGGCGCCGCTGCCAAGGATCTGACCGCTTATCGCAACACGAACGAACTGGTCTGGGACCAGGGCTTTCGAGCGTCTGTGGCGCGATTCTTTGGCAAGCAGCGAGGCAGCTACTTCTGGCGTGATGGATGGATGTCTGACCAAGTCCTCGAGGGCCTGGGAGGGCCGCCCGAGGACATCAAGCGAATCGAGGGCCTGTCTCTGTTCATGGCGTCAGCCTGCCGCCACCACAGTTGCCCTGAAAAGGCGGCAGTGGTGCTTCGCGATTCCACGCATCCGGTGGCCTTCGGTGTGGTCCATTACGCCTGCTTCCATGGGCACGCCGAGGCGACTTGCTCTGAGCAGCCGTCGCTCTTGATTCTCTCCAAAGGCTCTGCAGTGAAACCCGAGGTCAAGGAGGCGATCGTGGATTGGGCTGTCGGCGCCGTCGGCGACCTTCAAGCCGTCAAGGACCAGGTTATTCGTTGAGCCGAACACCGAGTCAATGTATCGATCGACCCCAGCCCTTTCTCAGCGCGTCCGAAAAGGCGCTCGGAGAATGCTGGGGTGTCATGGGATTGGACCATCAGGAATGGAGCGCTGACCATCGGCCACTGTCGGTGAGGTAGCGCTGCGGCGTTCGCGTGTGGCTACGCTGCGGCCCTGGCCAGCACCGCCTCCACCTCCACAAACCAGATCGGATCCATCAGCCCGGCGACAAACACTGCCGTAGAGGTCGGACGATGGTCTCCCAGGTATTTGCGTCGCGCCCGCCGCACCGCATCGCCATCCTGACCAGCCACGATGTAGGTCGTGAGCTTCACGATATCGGTGGGCCTGCATCCGAACGACGCAGCCAATTGGACGATGTTGGCAAAAATCTGGTCCGACTGCGCATCAATGCCAGCCGGTGTGCTGCCGTCCGGCCGAACGCCGAGCTGCCCGGACAGATAGATCAGCTCCGTCCCGGCAGCCACCCGCGCGACATGACTGTAGAGCCCCAGCGGTGCGTGCACGCCGTTGGGATTCTCGAAACTCAAAACCGGCGATTCGGCGTCCTGCATACAGCGGCTGATGAATTGAATCGAAGCCTTGACTCTATTCGATTTGAGTCAGCCCCCCCACCGCGGAACTGCATTCATTCATTTCAATGGATACACCGCAGACACCCGCACGCCAATGACCGCGACCAAATGCGCACCGGCACACAACAACATCAGCGGCCCGACGCGTGCGCCCATCGCAAGACCTCCCGAGAGCCATAGCGCCAGCGGCATCGCCAATTTGAACAGGGAGCCTGTCAACCCGGAAATGCGTCCAATGAAGGCACTGTCGGTGCTCTCCTGCCGGTAGCCCCACACGCACACATTGCCGACCACCGCAGCCGCATTGTTGAAGGTCAGCAACAGCATGACCAGTCCCCCCGCCTTGGCAAAGGACAAGCCAGCGATGCACGCCATCTCCACACTCAGACCCACCAGCAGCAGCCGCCCCAGTCCCAGCCGGCTGCGCAGGCTGCTGCACCACCAGCCGCCGGCAACGCCCCCGGCGCCAGCAGCCGCATACAGCAGACCCATCGCCGCGGGCGTCCACTGCAATTCGTCGCGAACCCGAAAGAGCAGCAGCACTTCCGCCACGCCTGCACTGCCGTTGATCACCACAATCAGCCAGCTCAGTTGCCACAAGGGTCGATTGGCCACCAGCACTTGAAACCCCTCGCGCAGGTCACGCCAGAAGCTACCTGTCCGTTTGGGCCGCTCATTCAGCGCCAACCCACGCAGCAGTGCAGCAGCGAGCAGCAAGGCAAGCATCGGAAGCCACAGCCCCGACGCTTGCCGCCATGCCACCAGCATCCCCGCCAGCGCGGGCCCCACCACGGCCGCGACCTGGGCCACCACCGTCAGTTGCCCAGTGGCCGGCAGCAGAAGCGCCTCCGGCAACATCTCCTTGACCAACCCCACGCGGCAGATGCCATAGACGTAGTTGAGCGTCATCAAGAGGAAGGTGCAGCCCAGGAATAGCGGCAGCATCGACGCTCCCGACGGCAGCAGCAACGCCTGCACACCGAGCAACAGCACCATCCCCACCATGGCGCGGCGGGCCCAGCGGCCGCGGTCGATGCGGTCCACCCACACGCCCACAAAGAGCGCCAAAAGCAGATTGGGCAGCAGTTCCACCGCACGCAACTGCGTCATGACCGAGACGGAACGAGTCAGTTCGTAAAAGATAAGGGGCAATGCCAATTGGTAGATCTGCGTGCCCAGAACAAAACTGGCGGAAGACACATACAGGCGACGGAATTCAGCATGACGCCAGAGGGCGGTGTTGGACATGACAGCGAAGGTGCAGTGAACAGTTCGCCAGCGAGTGTCCCTGCAAAGTGGAAGCGATAAGCGGGCAGAATGCGCCGTGGATTTCCGCTTTTGTTTCGTCATCCATCCAGCGCCATGCCTCTTGCATTGAAGGACACCGAGCCGCCCCTTCCCGCGCCCACGATTCAATGGGTCGACCAATACATCCGACTGGCGGATGGACAGACCCTGAATGCGGCCCAAACGGTTCGGATGGACGATGTGGCAGCGCGTCTGTGCTGCGGAGAGCGCAATGCGCGACTGCTGCTGGCGCGCATGCAGCGACTGGGATGGCTGACCTGGACGCCGGGGCGCGGGCGGGGCCGGATCTCCACCTTGATGCTCCGCCAGGACCCGGCGATGCTCCGCACGCAGCAACTGCGGCGGCTGCTCGACGAAGGTCAGATGGAGGCGGCGTTTCAAGGCCTGCCTGACGAGGCACAGGCTCGCATCAAGGAAGCCCTGCCCGCCTTCCTGGGTGCAACGCCAGGCGGCACCCTGCGCATTCCGTTCTACCGCCCGCTGCATGCGCTGGACCCGCAGCACGTGACCCGCAGGACCGAGGCCCACATGGTGGGTCAGCTGCTGGAAAGCCTGACCGCTTTCGATCGGGACAAGGGCTGCATCGTCCCCGCGCTGGCCCACCATTGGGATTGCCAGCAGGGAGGCCAGCAATGGCGCCTGTGGTTGCGTCCGGGCTTGCGTTTCCAGGACGGCCGCCCCCTGCGTACACAGGACGTGAGAGCCACCCTTCTGCGGCTGCGCGACGAACCCGGCCCTCATCAGATGCTTTTGGAGCATGTGAAGCAGATCGACCTTCACGGCCAGCGCCTGGATGTGAGCCTGCACCGGCCGGACCAGTTGTTCCTCAATCGCCTGGCCACCCACTGCTGCGCGATCCTGCCGGAGAACGACTGGCAACGAGAGGACTTTGCCCAGTTGCCCATTGGCGCCGGCGCTTTCCGGCTGGTCCGCAACAACGAGCATCGGGCGACGCTTGCCGCATTCGACGGTTACTGGGGCGCCCGTCCGTTGATTGACGAGATCGATTTGTGGGTGGTGCCGCCGGGCAGCCCGCTGCCACCGGTGGATCTGAAGCTCGGCACCTCCCTCGCCACCGATCCCCATGGATCCAGGCGCTCATGGACCCGATTGACGCAATGGGAGCAAGGGTGTGAGTACGTGCTGCTGAATCCGGCACGCACCGCCTTTGCTTCTGCGGCGGCGAGGCGGGCCGTCGGCCATTGGCTGCGCACCTATGTCTCGCTGCACACCCTGGGCGCCATGCATCGCTCGGCCACCGGCTGGCTGCCAGGGTGGCGCCATGCGCCCGAACCCGCCAAGCGCGCAGTGCCCCCGCCCGCCGTGCCGCGACAGGTCCGCATCGTCACCTACCAACTGGACGACCTGATCACTCTGGCGCGCAGCGTGCAGAGCGCTTTTGAAACGGCTGGCGCCCAGGTCCGGCTGGACGTTCTGACAGCGCCGGAGTTTGTCACACGCCCCTGGGCAGAATCCGCGGACGTCGTGATCAGCGGCGAAGTGATGGCCGATGACATCGCATTCGGGCTGCATCATTGCCTCTCCGGCGTGTCGCACTTCCACGCGTGGATGGGGCCCGCGCTGCAGCGATCACTCGCCGCGACCTGCCAACAGCTCGCAGCAGAGCCCGACCCCGCGCGCCGCATGGCCGGCTGGGAACGTGCCTTTGCCGAAGTGGCTGCGGCCGGTAGCGTCCTGCCGATGCGTCACATCCATCAGCAGGTGGAACACGCACCGCATCTGGGCGGCGTTTCGCTGGCCCGGTGCGGCTGGATGGATTTCCGCAAACTCTGGCTGCCCGACTGAGCTCGGATGCGCCGGCCGGGTCCTTGCGCGTCCGGCCGTCAGCCCGTGACGCTTCGCTTGGCCATTGCCAAAGCGGCCCGGAACACCTCTCCACGGCCCTGCTCCTGCGCGACCGCCTGTGCCGTCTGCCCGAACGCCGAGCGCAGATCCACCCGTGCGCCCGCCCGCAGCAAGGCGGCGATGGTGTCCGCCGAGCCATGCCGAGCAGCCACATGCAAAGGGGTCTCCTCCATCTCGCCTGCGGCATTCACATCCGCGCCATGACGGATCAGCAATGGAATCGCGGACTCATCGCCCTGCAGAAGCAGCACATGCAGCGGCGTGTCTCCCAGGGCGTTGCGCGCATGCACGTCGATGCGAGGCAGTGGGTCGTCCAAGGGAAACAGCGCGGCTGCGGCCTGCAGCAAAACCGTGTCGAGATCCGGTGCGGAAGAGCGGCTCATGAATTCATTGTCGCCCACCGCACGAAGTCCGGCCGCTCCTGATACCCCAGCACCGCCGCCGCCACCCGCGTGGGCAGCCGCTGCACACCGGCGTTGTACGCCTGCAGCGCCTGCCGATAGCGCTCCCGCGCGGCATCCACCTCCGCCTGACCGCGGGTGAGCGACTGCCGGAGGGATTGCACATGCGGGTCCTGCGCCACCGTGGGTTCCGCACCCGCAGCGGCCAGCAGCCGGAACAGCGTGCCGGTGCATTCCGCGCGCACCTGTTTGTAGCGGTCAAAGCGCTGAGGGTCATCGATCAACGCAGCCGCATTGTCAAACTCGCCCAGAGAGCCGCAACGCGCGCGTGCGCCCGCACGCACGGCGGGGTCGAGGCCCGTCTTCTGATCCACCAGCGCCAGCACCACCGGCACCTCCGCAAACTGCGTCTGCTCGGCGGCATGCACCTCAGCCCAGCGCGCCAGCACCACCTGGTCCTTCTGATGCAGCTGATCGGCGGACCAGCCCATCCAGCCGACCGCTGCCAGCGCGGCAGCCACTCCCGTCACGATCCACGATGTCTTCATGTCCTGTCTCCCTCCAGGCCTTGATCAAAAAGGGCGGCGCCCCGGGTTGAATCCGTGCGCGCCGCCCTGCCCTGCGTCACTTCACCGTGATGTCGCAGCTCTGGCCGACCCAGGTCAGCCCCGTCGGCACCGGCTTGGCGCCCGAGTAGCTGATCTGCATGCCCAGGTCCACCGAGCTGTTCGGCGCAATCGTCCCATTCCACGCCACCGGCGTGATGGTGACGACGCGTCCGTTGACCGAGAAGGTGCCACTCCACGAATTGCTCAGGGTGAAGGCATTGCTTTCGGTGAAGCTCAGCGACCAGTTGCTCAGCGGCGTGGTGCCGAGGTTGGTCAGACGGATGCTGGGCACCTGGCCACTGCCCCAGTCATTGCTGGTGTCGAAGACCACTGCGCAGTTCTTCACGTCGTTGTCCACCTCGGTGGCGACAAGCGTCCGCGTGGCGGCATTGGCGGCGCTGATGCTGATGGTGGCCGCCCCGTTGAGCGAGTCCGCATCCTTGGCCGCGGCCAGCGTCACCGTCTGCGCCGTGTTCCAGTTGGCCGGCGTAAAGACCAGGCTGGCGCCCGCGGACACCGAGATGTCCGTGTCACCCGCGGTGCGAGCCACGGTCACCGTGACGTTGCTCGTCGGGGCCGCTGCCAGCTTCACCGTGAAGCTCTGGGTGCCCGTCTCCGGCACCGACACCGACGAGGCCGACACGACCAGCTCCACCGGCACCACGATGTCCGAATCCTGCTCGGTGGCCAGCACGCTGGCGCCATTCAGGCCGGTGGCACTCAAGGTGAAGGTGGCCGAGCCGTTGACCGCGTCAGCATCCTTGGCCGCTGTGACGGTCACCGTCTGCGCGGTGGCGTAGTTGTCCGGTGTGAAGACCAGCGACGGCGTGGACGTGGCCAGATCCGGATCACCGCCCGCCGTCTTGGCCACCGTCACCGTCACCGTGCCGGACGGCTTCTCGGACAAGGACACACCGAAGCCCGCCGAGCCGCTTTCTGGCACGGTCAGCGTCGTCTTGGACACGACGATGGCCGGTCCGGTGGCGGGGAACAACCGGCCATAGTCGGCCTGGGCCAGCGCGATATCGGCCTGCGCCCAGAAGCGGTGATAGACCCAGGTAGGCTCGGCGCCGCCCGCCAGATAGGCGCTCAGTTTGGCGAAGTCCGGATCCTGCTGGTACTTGGGACGGATGCTCAGGAAGGTCGCATTCGAATCGATGACGGCGCCTTGCGCATTGGTGCCGGTCCATCCCGGCGGCACATACACACCGTCCCCAGTGGAGGCGTTGTAGGGATCATCAAAGCGCAGATAGTCCTTGCGCTTCTCGGCCACCGCCAGGCCCTTGGCGTCCTGGTACTTGGCCCACATCCGATCCAGCAGCTCGCGCGCCATGGTCTTCGCGGCCGCATTGCCGGACTTCGCCGCATAGTAGGTCAGCGTGCGGGCATACGCCGCTGCCACACCCACGTCATTGGTGAAGTCCGTGACCGTCACCCGCAAATTGGCATTGGCGCCGGGGCTGGCCGGATTCCAGGTGTCGGGCTTGCCGGACCATTGCAGCGAATTCGGAATCTCATAGCCACCGTCCGCCAGCAGGCGGGTATTGGCCATGGCCCAGGCGGCCCATTTGTCGAGCAGCGCCTTGGCCTTCGCATCATTGCTCACGTAGTAGAGCTCGGCCACACGGTGCATCGACCACACCTGGAAGCCGAACCAGGTGTTGGAGGCGGGGTCGTGATAGACCGGCGCTTCGTCGTAGAACATGCCGTAGAAGGTCGGTGTGCCGGCCGGCGGCTGCTCGTGGTTGCCGTTCCAGCTATTCGTCGCGCCGCCCGCAATGGCACCGTCCGCCGACTGCAGCCAGCGATAGAACTCCATCTGGCGCTGGTAGCTTTTGCCCCAGTCACCCGAGGCGGACGGCGACAGCGGCTTGAAGGCCGGCTGGGTGGACAGCGTCCAGGCCACCATCGGGTTCTGATAGCCGAAGTGGTTGTGGCTCGAGCTGATGCGCCAAGCCCAGCCCGCCGACGAATCCAGCGCACCGCCCCAGGCGTAATACCAGGACATCAGGTAGTGCTGGTTGTCCCGCAGGCCGTTGGCATCCGCGGCACCGGAGCCGCCCGGGCAGGTCGTCGGGCCGACGCAGTTGCCGATGCGTTTGAAGTATTTGTCGAACATGGCGTAGCGCAGGAAGTCGCCCATCTTGGCGGCCTTCTTGACCAGGTCCGCCACCTGCGCCCCCTTGCCCTGCTCGGTCGCCCAGACATTGGCCCAGTAGATGGCCTGAATGGCGCGGCCGTCCGCATCCGGCGCATTGGTGTAGCGCCATTGCTTGGCGTAATTGCTGTCGCCGGTGAACAGGCTCAGGAAGCCCTGCGTGCCGCCATTGCGACCCCATTTGAAGCTCTCGCAGGACGGATGCGGAATCGTCTCCCACACCGATTCCTGCGCGCCGCGCTGGAAGGTGTTGATGTAGGCCGGCTTGGTCACGCCGTCCCCGCAGCGCCCGTACCCATACCAGTTGTCGACGTCCATCAGCCAGTGCATGCCGTAGATGTCGCGGTTGCCATAGGTAGAGGCCAACTCATTGCCGATCGGATCCTGGCCGACCGGTGTGCCGAACTCCAGCGGCGACGGATAGTTCTTCGGCAGCGCATATTCCCCGGCATACGAGGCCGGCTTGCTGGCGTTGTAGAAGCTGTTGGTGGGCTGGTCCGCCTGGGCCGGAATGATGTACTTTTCCATGTTGGCCCAGGCCGCATTGAGCGGACCCCAATCGCCGGTCACCCTGCCGTATTGGGCCTCCAGCCAGATCCAGAAGCTGTAGGCCTCGGAGGTGGTCTCATGGCCATGGTCCGGCGCCTCGACGATCAGTGTCTCCACCGAGTGATACGGCACCCCTTGCGGGCTGAAGTAGCCATTGGCCGGGTTCTTGATCTTGTTGTATTGCTGCAGGAAGCGCTGGTTGTAATCGGTCTGCGCATGCGCACCAAAGGCGGCAACCAATGCGGCCGCCAGCAGGACTCTGCGGGGGGCCCGGCGAGCGGCCTTGCGAAGGATCTGAATCATGGTTTGTCTCCTGATGAACCCGTTTTTCGGGCGTGAGTTCCCCCTGGACCCGTCGCGGTGAGCGACGGGCCTTGAGGGTGATGGGGGAATCGGTGAAAGGGCGTTACTTGACGACGACCTGGCAACTGGCGCCCGTCATCACGACGGCGCTGGGCGTGGGCTTGGTCCCGCTGTAGCTCAGCTGCATGCCGGCATCGGTATTGCCGCCGGCCGCCACCGTTGCGTTCCAGGTCTGCGGCGTGAAGCTGACCTTGTTGCCGGTGGCCACAAAGGTGCCGCTCCAGCTGTTGCTCACCGTGATGCTGTTGCTCTCGGTGAAGCTGACGCCCCAGTTGCTGATCGGCGTGGTGCCGGTGTTGCTCAGCAGCAGACGGAACACCTGGCCACTGCCCCAGTCATTGCTGGTGTCCAGCGTGAGCGTGCAGTTGCTGGAACCGCCACCGCCTCCGCCACCGCCGCCACTGCCGACGGGCGTGGCGGAGACCGGATCGGAGAGCGTCACACCCGCGCTGTTGCGCGCACCCACCTTGTAGAAGTAGGCCGAGCCATTGGTCAGGCCGCTGTCCACATAGGTCAGGGCACTGAGGCCGCTGGCGAGAGACGTGTAGCTGCCGGTGGCGCTGCTGGCGCGGGACACCTCATAACTCGCCGCGCCGGTCACCGCAGGCCAGCTCAAGGTCACCTTGCCATCGCCGGCCGCCGCCGTGGGCGCTGGCGCAGCAGGCGGGCCGGCCGGCGTGGTGGCGGACACCGCGTCGCTGACGGCGCTTTCCCCCGAGTCGTTGCGTGCGCTCACCGTGTAGTAGTAGCGCGTGCTGCCCGCCAGGCCGCTGTCCACATAGCCGGTGCCGCTTGGCGATGCCAGCAGCGCAAAGCTGCCGGCTGTGCCGGTGGTGGAGCGCTTGAGGGTGTAGCCGGTGGCGTTGGCGGCGGCCGTCCAGCTCAGGCTGATGCTGCCAATGCCAGCCGTGGCCGTCAGGCCGCTCGGCGTTGCAGGCACCGGCACCGCCACGCCGCCGCAGGCGGTGGGCTCATTGCCCCAGACCTTGCGGCCGTTGTCGTAGAGCGTGATGCCACTCACCTTCAGCGGCGCGCTGCCGGTGGTGCCCAGCCCTGCATACGACGGGTCATTGGACGGATTCCAGAAGCTGGTGCTGTCCGGTGCCGCAATGCGGATCTGGATTTCCTTCTTGTACGCGGACTGTCCACCGGGATAGACCTTCGTCCCGGTGAAGTCGCCCACGGCATAGAAGATGTTGCTGCTGCCGCAGCGGACCAATCCGCGAGCAACGCCGCCATCGCTGTAGTTGGCGCTGACCTTGATGTCCGCGGCGGTGCGACCGGCGGCAAAGACTTCGCTCAGATCGACGTAATAACGCAGGCTCAGCTTGTCCGTCACATGTGCCGGCCAGCCGCTGCGGTTGTTCACCACCGCCTTGACTTCGGTGTAGGTCGTGCCGGCGCTGTTGAGGGCGGCCTCGACGAAGTATTCGTCATCGGTCGGCACCTCGGCCTGGGGGAAGTTGGCCAGCGGGACGCTGCCCGGGAAGAGCTGCTGCGCACCGGCCAGCACGCCCACGATGGACGCGTTGTAGTCGATGGCGACTTCATTGGAGACGTAGTCGGAAATCGAATCGGTGTAGGCGTCATTGGCGCCCGGACCACCGACCAGCGCGCCATACAGCACGTGGCGGTGATTCGCCGGCAGCGTCTGACTGTCCGCCCACGATCCATGCGCGGTGCGATGGTGCGGATGCTGCGGTGAATTGGCACCGAAGCCGATCAGGTAGCTGCTGTTGCGCGGGTTGCTGCCCAGCGCATAGTTCAACTGCTGCATCGCAAAGTCGCGATAGCGCTGCTGCTTGGTGCTGTCGCTCACGTCCTTGGCATAGACCATTGCAATGAACGATTCATTCAGCGCATAACGCAGGGAGCCCCATTGCGACAGCCAGGCCAGGCCGCCCGGGGTGTAGGTGACACGCTCCCCTTCCGGCGTGCCGGTGGTCCAGTAGGCCAGGTTGCGCTCGATCGCGTCCTTGTACTTCTGCTTGCCGGTCAGGCGCGCCAGCAGCAGATAGCTGCCATAGTGCTTGCTGTCCCAGTCCTGCGTCCACTTGTAGGGCAGATAGGCGGTCTGGCCTTCGGAGCCGAAGCCGCCGGCGCCGGTGGTGACAAAGCTTTCCGCCTTCGTCAGATAACTGGCTTCGCCGGTGGCGCGATAGAGCCAGATGGCGCCCCAGGCCAGTTCATCAAAATAACCCGACCACGAGTTGTAGTAGCCCTGCGCATCGGTGATGCATTCGACATACTTCTGGCGCTTGGTGTCGGCCAGGTTGTAGAGCTGCCGGGCATGGGTGAGCAGCGTGGCGGAATAGGTGGGGTCGCTGGTCTTGAAGACCATGGACGCCGCCGCCATCGCCGCAGCCGTCTCCCCGGCCAGATCCGAGCCGCCGCAGGTCGCATCGATCTTGTAGGCGGGCGCCTCCTTCGGATAGACCTCCACCGGGCCCCACCAGCTGTGGTCGGTGCTGCCATTGCCCACCTGCCCGTACAGCACATTCGCGCTGGGATGGGCCTTGATGAAATAGTCGTTGATCCAGCGCAGATTGCGCAGCAGCGCATCGTACTGACCGGCGTCCTTGTGCCCCGCTTCGAATTCAAGCGCGCCCCAGGCCAGTTGGGTGGCGGTGGAGGCTGCAGGGAAGCCGAACTTGACGTGATCTCCGGCGTCATACCAGCCGCCGGTGAGATCCAGGCCCACATCACTGCCATCGGTCAGACGTGAGTCCCCGCGCCAGCTGACGCGATTCCATTCCGGCTTCTTGCCGGACTGCTGCGCCTCGTAGAAAAGAATGGATTTCTGCAGCGCCTCTGCATAGTTGAAGGCCGGTGCGGCGGCAGCCTTGGTGCCGCTCGCAGTGGCCAGCGCCTTGGCGCTGGGCCCGGCATCGGCACTGGCGGTCGTGCGGGTCTGGTCGCCGCCGCCGCAGGCTGCCAGGGTCAGGGCCAGGCATGGCGCGGCCCATCGCGTCCGTCCTCGACGCGTCGGAATCAGGGTACTCATACTGCTTGTCTCCGGGTGTTGCTGTGGTGGTGGAACAGCTGCTCAACATGCATGCAGCTGCCCGCCTGGGCTCCTGATGGAACTCCGGGCGCTTCGCTAAACCCCGATGGAAAACCGCTTGGCTCGCTCGTTGTAGACAACGTTGTCAGATTGAGGGAAGAAAAAGGCCAAAGGGCTTGGCCGTCTCAAACCGCACGTTGTTCTGGCTTCAAGGCACCCTCCGGACAGCGGGTCCGGGGACAGGCCTTGATTGAATGCAATCCGTCAGTGATTGCATTCAGTGGACGTGATGCTCTTCCGATTTTCGGGACACGTCAACCACCCCTTGCCAAAACAAACACATGCAACAAGGGTTGTTTCGGGTGCTACACACGAAACACCTGCACGGCCTGCGCCAGCCGCTCTGCCTGATGCTTGAGGCTTTCCGCCGCTGCGGCGCTCTGCTCCACCAGCGCGGCATTCTGCTGTGTCACCTGATCCAGCTGCGAGACCGATTCACTGATCTGCCCAATGCCGCTGGTCTGCTCATTGGCGGCGGCGCTGATCTGTGCAATGAGCGTGGACACGCCCTGGACCTGCTCCACGATGTGCACCATCGCCCCGCCTGCCTGCGCCGCCAGGGTATTGCCGGCGGCAGCCGTTTCAGTACTCGCTGCAATCAGGGTCTTGATCTCGCGGGCTGCCTCAGCCGAACGCTGGGCGAGCTGGCGCACTTCGCCGGCGACGACGGCGAATCCGCGCCCCTGCTCCCCCGCACGTGCGGCTTCCACCGCGGCATTCAGCGCGAGGATGTTGGTCTGGAATGCAATGCCGTCGATGACGCCGATGATGGAGCTGATGCGCGACGCACTGCTGTTGATATCGTTCATCGTGCCGACCACCTGGTCGACGACTCGACGACCCTCGGTCGCGGCCTGCTGCGCCTGCCCGGCCAGACGGCTGGCCTGATGCGCGTTGTCCGCGCTCGTGCGCACTGTGCCGGACAGCTGCTCCATCGATGAGGCCGCCTGCTGCAGACTGCTGGCCTGCTGCTCGGTCCGCTGACTGAGGTCCGCATTGCCGCTGGCAATCTGGGTGGAGCCGGACACGATCGATTCACTGCCGTCACGGACGGTGGACACGATGCCGGTCAGGTTGTTGTTCATCTGCTGCAAGGCCTGCAACAGTTGACCGGTCTCATCGGTGGTCGTCACCTCGATGCGGGAGGTGAGATCGCCCGCGGCCACGGTCTGCGCCACCTGCACCGCGCGCCGGATGGGCACGGTGATGGCGCGGGACGCTGAGAGGCCGAGCGCTACCGCGAGTGCCAGTGCTGCCAACGTTCCGTAGATCAGGATGTTGCGGGCAATGGTCCCGGTCGAAGCGGATTCGGCCGCGCGCACCGTCAGCAGGTCGCGTTCTTCCTTGTCGAAGGCGGCATGCAGGGCGCGAAAGGCGTCCATCGCTCCCTTGTCCTTGCCGCCTCGGAATTCGGTCGCGAGATCAGTGGCGGAGCGCGTCCCGGCGCTCACCTGCCGCCGCAGTTCGATCAGCGATTGCGCAACGGCGCGGAACTCCCGCGAACGCGCCTGCATGTCTTCCAGGCGCCTTTGCTGAGCGGGATTGTCACTTGTGAGTTGGCGCGCTTCGTTCCAGTGTTTGTCGAAGTCGGCGGCACCGCCGTTGTACGGTTCGAGGAACTGCTCATCGCCGGCCAGCAGGAAGCCACGAGTGCCGGTCTCCATGTTGACCATCGCCTTGAGCATGTTCTCGCCCTGGGCGAGCACCTGGTAGGTATGGGTGGTCATGCCGCTGGCATTCGCCAGACGATTGGATGCAATCAAGGCGCTGATCACGCAGACCAGGAAGATGGCAATGACACCACCGAGAGTCAGAGCCAGTCGGCGGCCAATGGACAGTCCGGACAACATCGCACCTCCAAGCCCCGCATCGGGCGACGGGGATGCAAGGCATGCGGCAACTTCAGTGCCGTACGAGAAGCACCGGATCACTCATCGCGAGGACTCGCCACCTTGATCCACTGCTGCAGCCATTGAACGATGCGGCCGTGCCCGTCCAAACGATGAGACGGGCGTCCCTTGCCCAGCGTGTGATGGTCGCCACCGGGATACAGCACCATGGCTGCGGTGGTCCCTGCCCGTCGCAGCTTCACGAACATCTCTTCCGACTGGCACTTCGGGCATCGCTCATCCTCCTTGCCCTGCAGGAACAGGGTGGGCGTGCGACTCTTGCCGATATGGGCCATGGGTGACAGCGCCACCATCAACTCACGACTTGTCTCCGGACGCCCTTCCATCGAGAACGGGTCGGCGTAATAGCCGCTGTCCGAGGTGCCATAGTGCGTCTCCAGATTGCCCACCGGCGCGCTCACCACCGCCGCCCGGAACTCATCGCAATGGCCGGTGGCATAGGCGCTGAAATAGCCGCCGTAAGACGACCCGGCAATGGCCACCCGCGCATCCGCCAGACCCTCGTTGCGCAGCGCGGCGACGGCCGCGCGATGCTGCGGCAGATCGAGCTGCCCCCAGCGGCGACGCAGCCGTTCGCTGAAGCGACGGCCATAGCTGGCAGACCCGACCGCATTGAGCGCCAGCACCGCCCAGCCCTGACTCACCAGCACCTGCCAGTAGAGGGAGGTGGCGAATTGCAGCATCACATAGCTCGCCGGTCCGCCATGCACGTCCACCAGCAGCGGTCGGCATCGTGGCTGACCGGCTGGCGTCATCAGCCATCCATCGACCGGTTCATGGCCCCCCTCCCCGTCCGGCAACTGGAAGGTCCGGTACTCCACCTGCATCGGCAGGCGTTGGCGCCACCAGGCGTTGAAATCGGTGAGCGGCCGGCAGTGGCGGCCGTCCAGGTCGCAGCTGTGGACTTCGATGGGATGGTCAATGCCCTCTTCCACATAAACGATCAGGTCCTGCGCCGCCATCAGGGTGACGTGGCCGGTTTCCGGGGTGAACAGGGGCGTCACTTCACCGCTGCCCACATCGATGCAGACGATGCGCTGCAAACCGCGCCAGGCCTGGATCGCTCGCAGACGGCGGCTGTCCGCATCCCAGTACAGCGGGCCGGACACGAGCTCCGCTGCGTCGTCCGCCCGAGGATCGCCTACACCGCGCACCACCCCGCTGCCCACCTCGACCTGCCACAGGTGCATGATCGGGTCGCCGCCGTCCTCGGCGCCCATGAAGGCGATGGTGGCGCCGTCCGGCGACCATGCGGGCCACGCAGCAGTCGCGACCGTGGTGGTCAGGCGTCGCATCGGAGGGAAGGGTCGGTCGTGGGGACCGATGTCCAGCACCCAGACGTCCTTGCAATGTGTCTGCGACTCCTCCTCGCGGCTGCGGGTGAAGGCCAGCCGCTCCCCGTCCGCGGACCAGCAGACATGGCCCACGTCGTAGTCGCCGCGTGTGAGCAATGTGGTTGCGCCGGAGGCCACGTCCAGCAGCACGATGTGAAGCCGCTCATCCAGGATGTAGCCGCTGCCATCCATTTTGTAGGGCAGCCGCCAGACCACTTCCGGTGCGGACGAAGGGGCGGCTGCGCGTGTGGGGTCCACCGCCGCAGCGCCTTCAGCCTGCTGATCCGGATCCACATTCATGGCGCAAATCAGCGCCATTTGACGCCCCCCGGGACGCCAGACCAGATCGATCACAGCCGCTTCGAAGCGTGTGAGCTGCTTCGCTTCCGCGCCGTGTCCATCGAGCAGATAGACCTGCGGTGTTCCCCCATGCCGATCACTGAGGAAGGCAATGCGCCCATCGTTCGGCGCACAACGGGGGCGTGTCTGATGGCCCGCAGTGAAGGTGAGCTGGCGAGGGGCTGTCGCGGCCCCGGCGTGCGACGCGACAGCGCCGGTGGCTTCGGCAGAGCCGCCAGATGCCGAGAGGGCTACGACTGCGTCCAGCGGCAACTCCCAAAGCTGGGATTGATAGCCATCCTCGGAAGCCAGCGCTGTCTTGACCGCGCAGATCGCGCTGGCAGCACCCGAGCGAAGGTCGATGGATTCGACGCGCTGTTCGTTGAACAGATCCCGCGGTTCAAAGGGCGTGACGGAAGCGGTCATCCTGGCTCTCCCAAACTGCAATGAAAAAGGCCGGCCATTGCGGACCGGCCCTTCATCAGGTCAGAAAGACTCAACGGTCTTGGCGCTGCTGATTGCCGTCTTGCTGCTGACCGCCTTGCTGACGCTGCTGGTCGGCGCGGTTCTGAGAGCCGTCTTCACGCTGCTGGCCCTGCTGACCCTGCTGGGACTGCTGGTTCTTCCCTTGGGAGCCCTGGCCCTGTTGACCTTGCTGCCCTTGGCTCTGCTGGTTCTGCTCACGCTGGCTGCTGCCAGAACCGCCTTGTTGCCCTTGCGAACCTTGATTCTGATTGGATTGCTGAGTCATGCTGGTCTCCATTTGGAATCATTGGCACATGCCAACAGTCACATGGATGCAACCCCGGTGCCGCACGAAAAGCGTGCAGCGTCCGTCTGCTGGAATGCCGATGAACAGGGGCTTCGCGCCCACGCGTTGCCCATGCGCCACGCATGCTTGCCATGGCAAGTGTGTGATCTCTGCAGCAGCGATTCCAGAATCGGAAAGTTCGTTGAAGGTCCTAAGGTTCGAACCATGGACTCGTTCACACAGCGGTCATTCAACTTCTGTGGAGGGAGCGGCCCGGCACCTTCCCGATGGCGGGCTCCAACGAGCGGAGCGACGTCGCCGTCGCTCGCGTCGTCGGCTTATTTCTTGGGCGGGAAACCCGGCATGCCAGGCATTCCTGGCATCCCAGGAAAAAGGCTGCCCGCTTTCTCGAACTGCTCCTGCATCTGCAGGAACAGGTTCTTGGACTGCTCCAGATAGTTGCCCATCAGGCCCTGCATGACCGGCGCCTGGCCGCTCATGAACTGGGACCACAACTCCGGATTGAATGCTGCGCCCTGGCTGTGTTCCGCGAACCGGGCCTGCATCTCGGTGAAGGTCTGCAGGTTCTTTTCGAGGTACGCGCCCATCATCCCCTGCATGGCATGGCCATAGAAACGGATGATCTGCGCGAGCAGCGGTGTGGAGAACATGGGCATGCCGCCCATCTCCTCTTCGAGAATGATCTGCAGCAGGATGGAGCGGGTCAGCTCTTCGCCCGACTTGGCATCGCGCACTTCGAACTCGGCGCCCTCCAGCACCATCTTCTTCACATCCGCCAGCGTGATGTAGCTGCTGGTGTGGGTGTCGTAGAGCCGCCGATTGGGATATTTCTTCAGGACGCGCGGGCCTTGGCTCCGCCCGGCCTCATCGGTGCCAGGGGCGGATTTTCCGCGTCGGGCCGTCACCATGTTGTCTCCTCTGAGGGGTATGCGCCCATTCTAGGAGGGTGGCTGTCGAGGCCCTGACACGTGTTTTCCCCTGATGTGCGCGTGGCGATGCATCGGGGCGTGCATCCTTGGCGTCTGTGGCGGGAAGTTGAGGCCGTGCGCCTTACAGGCTCAGGTGCTGTCCCGGGCGATGATCTGGAAGCCCACATCCACATGCCGCTGCGGCACCGCTTCGGATTTGCGCTCGGCCCGCTCGATGATGAAACGCGCCGCCTGCCGGCCGATGGCCGTGCCGTCGATGCGCACCGTCGTCAGCGATGGCGACATGTCCGCCGCCATGGCCAGGTCGCCAAAGCCGATCACGGCCAGGTCCTGCGGGATGCGCAGTCCGCGCGCCTGCGCTTCCAGCATCACGCCAACGGCCAGGGAGTCGGAACTGCAGAACACCGCATCGATGTCGGGATGCGCTGCCAGCAGGTCCGACAGTCCCCGCCGGCCGCTGCCCAGGGTGGTGGGTGTCGCCATCTTCGCAATCGGCACCTCGGGAATCCCCTGCGTCATCGCGTGCTCCTGGAAAGCCCGGAACCGGCGCTGGGCGCGCTCATCACTGCCGGCCACACCGGCCAGCCGCCGATAGCCGCGCTGCACGAGGAAGTCCGCCACGCTGCGTCCCACCTCCACATGGGAGAACCCCACCAGCATGTCGATCGGATCGTCGCTCTGATCCCAGGTCTCCACCACGGGCACACCGGCCGCACGCAGCCGCAACCGGGCCTCGGGCGAATGACTGGTGCCGGTCAGCACCAATCCGTCCGGACGACGACCGATCATCGCGTCCAGCCAGGCATCTTCGCGGGCGTTGTCGTAGCCGGTCTGGCCGAGCAACACCTGATAGCCGGCCTCGAACAGCGCTTCAGTGAGGCTCTGCACGGTTTCCAGGAAGACCAGACCCGCGATCGTCGGCACCGCCACGCCCACCATCCGGCTGCGCATCGAGGACAAGGCCCCCGCCAGCAGGTTGGGCACATACCCGGTGCTGCGGACCGCTTCGGTCACCCGCGCACGCACCTCCGCCGACACCTGGTTCGGCGTGTTCAGCGCGCGGGACGCCGTGATGGGGGCCACGCCAGCCAGCTTGGCAACGTCACGCAGGGTGACGGCGCCGCTGCCTTTTCGGCGACGGGGACGGGGGAAGCTCTCGGCATCAGACATGGGCGCAGATCATAGAGCGCACAAGCACCCCGCCAGACGGGCCAGGCCTGTCTGCCTCTGAGGAGATGCCTCCAGAATGGCGTGCGCGCCACAGCCCGCCGCCGAACACCGGCGGAGCGCGTGCCCCGCGCCGTCCCTTCAGGCCGTCTTCAGTTCTTCCTGACCCAGCACACCGACCCGGTCGCGACGCGCATCGATGTAGGCCACCAACGCTTCGGAGTCATTCGGGAACTTGCGGGCGAAGAGGATGTCGCCGGGGCCATGGAAGTTGTCCGCCGGAAACCGACGTTCCCGCATGACATCCTTGACCAGCGACATGCCGAAGGTCTCGGGGCTCGCCTTGCCCGGGGACCAGTAATTGCGGGTGACATTGCGGACGACGTTGGGCATGAAGGGCGAGTTACCCACCAGCGTGTGGATGAAGGTTTCATCCGCGCAGACGGTGGTGGAGAAATAGCGGGTCAGGGACGGGTGGGTGTCGGCGTAGTCCAGCACGTGCTGCGCGCAGTCCCGGGTCAGGGCCCACCAGGTGGCGCCGCCGTAGGGCCTCAGCCCCTCCAGATGCTGGTGATAGTCCCGCCATTCCTTCACCAGCCCGGCCTTGAGCAGGGCCCAGGTGAGATAGCGGAACGGCCCCGGACGCGGCACCCGGCGCGCAATGCGCGATTCCGGCTTGCCTTCCCGGTCGTTGGGCATCTCGACCAGATTGATGAATTCCGTGTCGGGCTGCCGGTCAAAAAATGCCTGGATGTAGTGCATCGAATGCACCGGATAGTCGACACCGCTGAGCAGCACCAGGCGATCCACCCGTTCTGGTGCGGAAAGCGCCGTGCGCATCAACTCAAAGATCGCCTCCACCTGCGAATAGTCGCCCCAGTGCACCGAGACCCGCTGCGGTGTGAATTGCACGCCATGCGCCGCCAGATCCTCGAAGTCGGAGAGAGGAGTCTTCTTGTCCACATGCATGAAGATCCGCGATTGCGGATGCTGCAGACTGCGCACCAGACGGCGGACATGGTCCGGAGCGTTGTGGACCAGGAGCAGGTAAGCGGTGGTCATGAGGGGCCTTTCAGGGCTGTTGGAATGGCTCGGGTCGTCGTGCGCGGCGGCAAACTGCGTTCCATCCCGCATTCGCGGTGGTCCGTCTGACGCATGCCGGGGCGATGTCGGCACGTGCGCGTCCATCGGGGTCTTGGCGTGGCACGGACCTTGCGAAGTCCGCGTTTTCCATCCATGGCTCTGGAGCGCACCGTGAATCGACTCGACGTCACCGAAAAGATCATTGCGACCAAGGTTGCAAAGGGCCTCAAGTGGTCGGACGTGGCCCGTGAGGTCGGCTTGAGCAAGGAATGGGTGACGGCGGGGTGTCTCGGCCAGATGACCTTTGATGCGGCGCAGGCCGCCACCGTGGCCAGGCTGTTCGACCTCACCGAAGAAGAGACGCAGTGGCTGCAGGTGGTGCCCTACAAGGGGAGCCTGCCCACCTCGGTGCCCACCGATCCGCTGATCTATCGCCTCTACGAGCTGGTGAGCGTCTACGGCACCACCTTCAAGGAACTGATCCATGAGGAGTTTGGAGACGGCATCATGAGCGCCATCGACTTCCGCATGGACCTGCAGCGAGAGGCCGACCCCAAGGGGGACCGCGTCAGCATCGTCATGAGCGGCAAATTCCTGCCTTACAAGACGTATTAAGGCTGGGCGTTAGCATTCCGGCATGCATTTCTATCAACCGTCCCAGGGGCATGGTCTGCCCCACGATCCCTTCAATGCCATCGTCGGTCCGCGGCCGATCGGATGGATTGCCAGCCAGGATGCCAGCGGCATGCTGAACCTCGCGCCCTACAGCTTCTTCAACGCCTTCAACTACACGCCGCCGATCGTCGGATTTGCAAGCCTGGGCCGCAAGGACACGGTACGCAACATCGAGGCCACCGGCGAATTCGTCTGGAACCTGGTGACGCGTGATCTGGCCGAGGCGATGAATGCCAGTTGCGCGGCCGTCGGGCCGGAGGTGGATGAGTTCGCGCTCGCGGGGCTGGCAACGGCGCCGTCCCGGGTGGTGCAGGTGCCTCGCGTCGCGGCCAGCCCCGTCGCATTTGAATGCCGCGTGACACAGATCGTGCAGCTGCAGACCGCCAAGGGCGACACCGTGGACACCTGGCTCACGCTGGGCGAAGTGGTGGGCGTGCACATCGATGAACGGCTGCTGGTTCAAGGGGTGTATGACACCGCTGCGGCCCGTCCGGTGCTGCGCGGCGGCGGGCCGGCGGACTACTTCGAGCTGGGCGAGAAGTTCCAGATGCGCCGTCCGTGACGGCGGGTGGACGGCCCGGCGGCTGTCCTTGAAATTGCGCAATCGCATTGCGCAGCCGGGGCCTGCAAGGCATGCTGGGCTGTGATCTGGACGTCCCAGGTCGCCCCTACCGGAGCCTGCTCATGTACCAACATCTTCTGGCCCCCATTGACGGCAGCGCCACCTCGGGCCGCGGCCTGACGGAAGCCATCCGGCTGGCGCAGGCGCTGGGCGCGCGCATCACGCTGCTGCATGTGCTGGATGTCTACCCCTTCTTCGGTCATTCGGGATGGAGTGGCCAGCTGGAAGCCGATCTGGCGCCGCGCCGGGCCGTGGCGCAGGAGATGCTGGGCACCGCTGCGCTTCAAGTACAGGAAGCCGGGGTGCCGGTCAGCATGGTGCTCAAGGAATGCCTGGAACCGCATGCCGGCGTGGAAATCGTGCGGCAGGCGCGTGAATTGAAGGTCGATGCGATCGTCATGGGCACGCACGGACGGCGCGGCATTTCCCGCATGCTGCTGGGCGGGGACGCGATGATCGTGCTGCGAGACAGCCCGGTGCCGGTGCTGGTGCTCGGACCGTCCGAGGGCGAGGCCTGATCGTCCTTTGACCAATCGCAAGCATGGCCGCGTTGTCGGGATGACGGCGCGGCGCTTGCGGGAGAACAATGGTTCCGCTCAAGGAGGACACCATGTTCAGACAAGTGCTTGTGGCGTATGACGGCAGTGTGCCGGCGGAATCGGCGTTGACGGCAGCGCTGGATCTGGCGAGGGGCCAGCCCACCGACCTGCTGCTGGCGGTGGTGGTGTCGGACCTGCCGCTGGATGTCGAGATGTCCAGCGGCGCGATGCTGGAAGCGTCGCGGGAAGCGCAGCAGGCGGAGGCCGAGCGCATCCTGGCCGTGGCGCGCGCGCGAGTGGAGCAGGCCGATATCCCCTGCCGCTGCGCGGTGTTGCTGTCCGGAGGGCGGCGCACGGCGGAGGTCATCGTGGACCATGCCGTGCGGGAGCATGCCGGACTGATCGTCGTCGGCTCGCACGGGCGTCGTGGCGTGAGCCGGGCGCTGCTGGGCAGCGATGCGGAACTGGTGGCGCGGTTGTCGCCAGTGCCGGTGCTGATCGTGAAGACACCGCCCGCAGCGCACTAAAGGTCAAGGCGGGCGGCACCCGCCTCGTTGCGGCTTAATGCGACATCAGCACGGGCACCGTCATGGCATCCAGCAGCGTGGTGGAAGCACCGCCAAACAGCAGCTCGGTCCATCTGGGATGGCTGTAGGCGCCCATCACGATCAGATCAGTGCTGAGATCCGATGCAGCGGACAGCATCGCCTCCCCGACCGGCAGATGGGTCACCAGATCCTGTGGCTGGGCCTCCACGCCCTGGAATGCAAGCCACTGGCGCATGCTGTGCATCCGCTGGAGTGAACGAACGTCCGAGCTGACGGTCTCACCGGCACTTCCCCGGCCGCCATCCAGGCTCTCGCCACGGCCTTCCCCGGCTTGTGGCACCCGACGCCAATGAGCGAGCTGAACCTTCTGCGCCCGACGCAGCAAAGGCAGCGCATCCGTCATGGCACGAACCGACTCGCGGCTGTCATCCCAGCCGATCAGCATCTGCTGCCACTGCAGCGGACCGCGATGGGTATACGGCACCAGCAGCACCGGACGCGCACTGTGCAGCAGCACCTGCTCCAGCACCCGTCGATCCTGCCGGTGGCCGGGACGGTCGGGATCCGGCTGGCTCATCACCAGCAGGTCTGCGCAATGGGCCCGCTCCGCGATGCAACCGGCCACGTCGGCCTGTTCCGCCACGGCTTCGAAGGAATTGAGCCGCGAGTCCAGGCAGCGATTGCGGAAGTCGCTGGCGGCAGCTTCTGCAGCCTCCATCAGCAGGGCCCAGGCAGATGGCCCGGATTCCACCAGCACCGCAGCCGCCTCCGGCTCGCAGGGCGGCTCCAGCAAGCCGGTGGGCGCCAGCCCGATCAGGTGGGCATCAAAGTCTTGCGCCAGACCGATGGCGACATCCACGCGTGCGGCGCAGGACGGCGATCCGTCCAGCGCCACCATCACCGTTCGATAGGTCATGCGCGCCCCTTTCAGAAGGTCAGCACTGCGCGGCCTTCGATCTGGCCCCGACGCAGCGCATTGAAGATGCCATTGATGTCTTCGAGGGCGTAGTGCGTGGTGTCCGCATGAACTTTGCCTTCAGCGGCGAAGGCCAGGGCTTCGTTCAGGTCCTGCCGGGTGCCCACAATCGAGCCGCGCACCGTCTTGGCATTGAGCACCATGTCAAAGATCGGCAGCGCGAAGTCGCCCGGCGGCAGACCGACCATCGACATCGTCCCGCGCTTGCGCAGCATGCCCAGCGACTGCGCAAACGACTCGCGCGAGACCGCAGTCACCAGCGCCCCATGCACGCCCTGCAGTTCCCGCTGCAGCGCCTTGGCCGGATCTTCCAGACGGGCGTTGATGCACAACTCAGCGCCGAGACGGCTGGCCTGGCGCAGTTTGATGTCGTCCACATCCACCGCCGCCACATGAAATCCCATGGCGCGGGCGTATTGGATGGCGAGGTGTCCCAGACCACCAGTGCCCACGACGGCGACCCATTGGCCGGCGCGCGCGTCCAACACCTTCAGGCCCTTGTAAACGGTCAGCCCGGCGCACAGGATCGGCGCGAGCGACTCGAACGAACCTTCGTCCGGCAGATGGCCGATGTAGTTGGGATCGGCCAGCACATATTCAGCGAAGCCGCCGTTGACGGTGTAGCCCGTCATCTGCTGGTGGTCGCAGAGGGTCTCCCAGCCCGTCAGGCAGTGCTCGCAGTGACCGCAGGCCGTATGCAGCCACGGCACGCCGACGCGATCGCCCTCGCGCACATGAGACACACCGGCCCCCACGGCGGCGACGGTGCCCACCCCTTCATGCCCGGGGATGAACGGCAACGGCGGCTGGACCGGCCAGTCGCCATCGGCAGCATGCAGGTCGGTGTGGCAGACACCGCACGCGGCCAGCTTGACGAGGATCTGGCCGGGGCCGACCTCGGGGATGGGCACGTCCTCCAGCACCAGCGGTTGACGGTAGGCGCGGACCACCGCAGCTTTCATCTTGGCCATGGCAGCTCCTCAAGCCTTGCGACGCAGCACGGTGTAGAGCGGGCAGTACCCTGCCAGCCCTGTCAGCAGCGGGACCAGCCCGATGAATCCCCAGGGGCCGATCCAGCCCAGCCCCGCCGCCAGAATCAATGCAGTGCCTGCGCCGACGCGCAGCAGCCGTTCGGTGGTACCCACGTTCATCGACATCGCCGTCTCCTGGAAGTCCCGGAATCAGGACGGACTCAGCGTAGGCGCTTGTTCAGGACGATGGATTGCGCTGCATCAAGTTTTGCAGCGGGCAGAGGCGGCAAGCAGAGGTGGCAAGAAGGCGCGAAGCAGGAGCGGCGAGGAGCAGCGCATCCGGCGGCCGGCCTGGGGGGAATCAACGACCTGCCGCAGGCAACTGGACAAAGAATTCGGCCCCGCGTCCAGGCCCGGCGCTGGTGGCCCAGACCTCGCCGCCGTGCACCTCGACCAGGTTCTTCACCAGCGCCAGACCGATGCCCAGCCCGGACTGCTGTGATCGTCCCGCAGGCGCTTGCACAAACGGCTCGAAGACGGTGCTGAGCATGTCCTGCTCGATACCGGCGCCCTGATCGGTCACCGCCACCGTGTGGAAAGGCCCGGAACGCATCGCCGCCATGGTCACCACTCCGCCCTCCGGGCTGAATTTGATCGCATTGGTCAGCAGGTTGCCCAACACCTGGATGAGCCGGCCGGCATCGCCCACCACGTCCATGGGCCTTTCCGGCCAGTGCACGTCGATCCGCACCCGTCTCTGACGGCTCAGTTCGTCACAGGACTCGACCGCTGCTTCCATCAGTTCGCACAGGTCGATCTGGTCTTTGGTGATGTCCAGCAGATTGGCCCGGATGCGGGTCAGATCCATCAGGTCACCGACCAGTCGGGTCATTTGCTGGGTCTGACGGCGCATGGCGCCGAGCGCCCGCATCGAGGGATCGGTCAGGCCCGGCTGCCGCTCGAGCACATGGAGGCCGGAGCTCATCGTGGCGATGGGATTGCGCAGTTCATGGGCGACCGTCGCCAGCAACTGATCCTTGAGCCGGTCGTTGGCCTCCAGGGCGCGCTCATGCCGATCGACCTCGGTCACATCCCGGGTCACTCCCAGCACGGACTTCACCGCGCCGGTCTCACCGTCGAATTCCGGCACCAGACGGGTGGCGAAGATCTGGCCGTCGTATTCAAACTTGAGGGACACCGGTCGCGCCAGTTCAAAGACCTGGGCCAGTGAGCCATGCCATTGCTCGCAGAGCGCCGCCGGCATGCCGAGTTCTGCATTGGTCTTGCCGATGAATTCGGATGACGCCTTGCCGGTCAGGCGTTCAATCGCGCCGCTGACGAAAAGGTGGCGGAACTCGCGGTCGAAGCGGGTGAGGATGTCTGGCGAGTTGTTGGTGATTTCCCGCAGGTCGTTTTCACGCTGGGCAGCCACCTGGCGGGAGCGGGCCAGCAGATGCAGGATCAGGCAATCCACCACCAGGATGGAGCTGAAGAACACCAGGGCGATCAGGTCGCCTTGGGCCAGATGCAGAAAGGCGTTGGGGTCGTGCGGGAAGAAGGAGATGTAGGCGGCCAGGACGCTGAGCGCCGCGCACAACAACCCCGGGCCGATGCCAAAGAGGTAGGCGGCCAGCATGACCACCGGGAAGAAGGTCAGAAACGGGAATCCTTGCGGAGGCAGGACGCCGGTCAGCGCGACGCGGGCGCTCCACCCCAGGGCCCAGAGGCCGATGGCCGCGACATAACCGAGCCAAGGGTGCAATCTCGCGGAACCGGCAGGGGCAATCATCAAATATGTGAGGATTGATTTTTGTGCATCGCTGAGGATGATAAATACGCTGTAAGACTGCGCTTTGAAGCTGCGTCAGTGAAAACGGCGACTCGACAGCAGGCAAACCTTGAGCCTGCAGCGAGGCCGGCAACATGGGGTATCGGTCCCATCGGGGTTTGCCCGAATCGGCTCGACCAGTCCAGGACCGGAGCGCCCGCATCTGGCGCTTAAGTGGCGGAGGTGCAAACGGGCTCAGGCTGGACGACGCTACGCAGATAGTCCCGAGTCTCTGTCTTTTGCGCGTCGATTTCGGCCCGGCTGATGGGTTCTGACAGGTGATAGTCCGCCTTCACCCGCCGCACCTTCAAAACTTGCAGCCGGGCCGCAAGCTGGCGGCCCTTGACGCGCTGGTCAGCGGTCGCCCGGAGAGGATCAAGTCCGCGCAGCTGATTCTGGATGAGCACGTGCAAGCCGCCAGCAGGCCCAGCGCACGAGGGCGCTCCAGGCACAGTCGCGATCCAGGCTTTGCTGGCATGGAGGGCGGCATAGTAGTTTCGGCTGACGGCAGATCGAAGACAAGCTTCGTCAGCCACCAGATGGAGTTCTTCCGCAACGCGCTGGATCTCGCTGAATGTGATGGTCATACTCACCCCGGCAGAAAGCTGAAAGCAAAACCGGCCACATCGAGGTCTCTCTGCACCAGTCGCTCGATGACACTGGCCGTCATCGCGGCCGCTTCGACGGCATGGGCGGGGACATGGAGCTGATAGAGGACCGCATCGTCGCAGTCGCGCACAAGCGGCCTGTCTCCGAGGAAGAACATTCGGCGCTCTCGCAGTACCTCTCCCGCCACGTCCAGCACCGCTTGAATCTGCGCTTGGCTCACGCCGATCTGTTGACAGAGGCTTGAGCGTCGGCGGACGGTCTGCATCATTGCCACTTCATCATGGGAGAGATCGACCGTCACGGGGAGCCTCGCAAGCTCATTCCATGCGCCACACAAATACAGCAGAACCGGGTGGCAGCGGTCAGCGTCTTTGCCTTCCTTCGCTAGCAGCGATGAAGCGCGGGAAAAGTACCCCAGGTTGGACAGGATCATGGCCTCGACCCCATCCGATCGCAGTTCCGATGCTGGATCGCCCCGCAGTCTGCGGGCGTTGTGAACCCAATAGAGGGCGTTGTCTGCATCCCCGAGCAATTGATGCAGTGTGCCCCTCAACAGGGATGCAGCGTAAGCATCCGCCTTGAAGAGCTTGTCCAGATCGTGGTCGAGCGCGCGCAGCTGAAACGCATCGCCGTCAACATACCGGGTGGCTGACCGCACCCAACCATCGATGGAACGACCGACGGCAGTCGCAATGGTTGCTCTCTTTGCACTGACCATGCCCCTTCCTTTCGACTTCAAAGTTGGGCGCTGCGAGCGATCGCAGATCGCTGATAGTGCAGTGGAGTGACGCCTCGGTTCTGCATGTCATCAAGGATGACTCGGCATCACCCCGCCACAAGCAGAACGCCGCCAGCAAACCTCAAGGGGCATCGCAATGGCGACCGCCATCGCAACAAGGCATCAACGAAAAACCCCGGTCAGCCATCGCAATACGATGAGTGACCGGGGTCTGTATTTGGTAGGCGCAATTGGATTCGAACCAACGACCCCCACCATGTCAAGGTGGTGCTCTAACCAACTGAGCTATGCGCCTGAAGAGCTTCGCAGTATAGCCCGAAAATCGAGCCTGTGCGAGATAACTTGAAGCTTTGCGCGATTAGCGTACACCTCATCGCCGGCGCGCGCTTCTCACCCCCGAGATCTGCACCACCGCTGCCAAGGTCTGGTTCAAGCGCTGCGCGTCGCTCACCTCCACGGTGAAGCTCATGCGGGACAGGTCCGACCGCGCCGGTTTGCCCTTGCCGCTTTGCTGGTTGACCGCAATGACGCTCAGCTTGTCCTTGGCGAAAAGCTCCAGCACATCCCGCAGCAGCCCGGGCCGATCCACCGCCTCCACCACAAGGTCCACCGGATACTGGGCGGCCTTGCCGCCCTTCTCCATCGAAGGCTCACCCCAGTCCACCGCAATCACCCGCTCTGGCGCGCTGCGCGCCATCTCTCGCAGATTGGCGCAGTCGGCCCGGTGAATCGCCACCCCCTTGCCGCGGGTGACAAAGCCTGTGATGGCATCCGGCGGTGCGGGACGGCAGCAGCGCGCCAGGCTGGTGAGCAGCGAATCCACCCCGACCACCAGCACACCACCCTTGGGCGCACGACCGTCCACGGCCGGACCGCGGTTGTGCCGCTGCGCCAGCAACGCGTCTTCATCAGTTTCCGGCGCGGGCGGACGCAGCAGCGTCTCGATGTTGCGCAGCGAGTATTCGTCCTTGCCCACCACCTCGAACAGCGCATCCGCATTCCGGAACCCGAGCCGCCCGGCCAGGTCTTCCAGCTTGATGGCGGTCTTGCCTTCCCGCTGCAGCAGCTTTTCCACCAGCTCGCGGCCCTTGGCAATCGTCTGGGCTTGCGCCTGGGCATTGAACCAGGCCCGGACCTTCGCCTTGCTGCGCGCGCTCTGCAAATACCCAAGTTCCGGGTTGAGCCAGTCCAGCGAGGGACCGCCCTCCTTCAGCGCCACGATCTCCACCGTCTGCCCACTCTTGAGCGGCGTGTTCAGCGGCACCATCTGACCGTCGACCTTGGCGCCCCGGCAGCGATGCCCCAGATCGGTATGCAGCGCATAGGCGAAGTCCACCGCCGTCGCGTTGGCACACAGCTCCACCACATTGGCCTGCGGTGTGAACACATAGATGCGGTCGTCAAACGAGGGACCGCTCTCGGCAATGAAATCGCGCTCCCAGGCCAGCAGTTGCCGCAGCACCGCCTTGCGGGCCTGCGCCACCTGCTCTTCAAATTCCCCGGCCGCCGTGACACCGGCATAGCCCTTGGTCCCGGCTTCCTTGTAGGCCCAGTGCGCCGCCACACCATGCTCCGCATGCTCGTGCATCGCGCGAGTGCGGATCTGCACTTCCATCGGCCGGCCATCGGTGGCAACGACCACGGTGTGCAACGACTGATATCCGTTGGGCTTGGGCCGGGCGATGTAGTCGTCGAACTCGCCATCGACCGGCTGATACCACTCATGCAGCCGGGCCAGCACCGCATAACAATCGGCCACTTCCGGCACGATCACCCGCAGCGCCCGCAGATCAAAGACGCGCTCCAGCGTCAGGCCCTTGCCGCGCATCTTCTTCCAGATGCTGTAGAGATGCTTGGGGCGCCCCTGAACTTCCGCCTGCAAGCCCTGGGCGCGCAACTGCGATTCCAGCGACGCACGCACCGCCTCGACCGACTGCTCGCGCTCCACCCGCTTTTCATGCAGGCCCTTGGCGAGCTGGTGATACTGCTCCGGCTCCAGGAAGCGGAAGGACAGATCCTCCAGTTCCCATTTGATCTGCCAGATGCCCAGGCGATTGGCCAGCGGCGCGAAAACCTGCAAGGACTCCGCCGCCAGTTCGCGGGGGCAGGCGGTCTTGCTGGCCGCGAACCACCGCAGGGTCTGCAGGCGGGAGGCCAGACGCAGCAGCACCACCCGCAGGTCGCGGGAGAACGCCAGCAGCATCTTGCGCACCAGCTCGGTCTGTTCCTGACGGCGCTGGTCCTCGACCTTCGCCTCACGGGCTGCGCGCTGGATCTGGACCAGACGCCGGGTGTGGCTCACCAGGCTGGCGTCGCTCTCGCCAAAGGCCTTGGCAACGATTTCTTCGGGCTTGTTGAGATAGTCCCCGGCGTACACCAGATAGGACGCGGCCCGCATCGATGGCGCCGCCCCGACTCCGGCCAGGATCGCCGCCACGCCGTCGGCATGCTCCAGCGCCGGCTCGCCGGTGTCGAGCACATGGCCGGCCAGAAGCGGCTCGGCAAAGGCGCGGGCCCGCTGGATCGGATCCACGGTTTCGGTCTTCACCGGCTGGGCCGCCGGCAGCCGGCTGGGCAGATCCCCATCGAGCAAGGCCACGATCGGGGCCTGCTCGGCCCGTAAGCCCAACTCTGTCTTCATATCGCCAACTTCATACTGCCAGGGTCCCGCGGGACCGTCGATCCCTCAACGCCGCCCCTCCTCCAGGAAGGCTTCCACCACCGCAATCTGCTCGGCGGTGACCAGCGTCGGTGCATGGCCGACCCCGGCAAATTCCACCACCCGGGCCTTCGGTCCGCGCAACGTCATCGCCTGTGCGGTGGCGGCGGAGAGCAGATCGGACTCGGTGCCTCGCAGCAGCAATGTGGGGCAGCGCACCGCGTCGTAGGCGGCCCAGAGCTGCGCTTCACCGGCCTTGGCCAGTTCGGGGGTCAGCCCGGCCAGGCCCTGGCCGATGCGCGGGTCGTAATGCAGACGGCAGCGGTCCCCATCCGCCTTGAACATCGGGCGGGACAGTTCGAGCCACTGCTCATCGGTGTGAGGCCCGAAGCCTTCGGAGATGCCGCGCAGGTATTCAGCCCCCTGCTGGCAGGTTTCGAACTGCGGCGCGCGGCCCAGATAGCCGGCAATGCGCTGCAGCGCCACATACTCGATGGTGGGGCCGACGTCGTTCAGGATGAGCCGAGCCACCGGGCTGGACGGCATGGCCGACAGGGCCAGTCCGATCAGCCCCCCCATGGAGGTGCCCAGCCAGTCCACCTGGGAGACGCCCAGGCGGGCCAGCAGCGTGACCATGTCCGACACATACTGCGGCAGCTGATAGTTCCGCGGATCGCCCAACCAGTCAGACTCACCGCGGCCCACCACGTCCGGGCAGATCACGCGATAGCGGTCGCTCAGCCGTCGGGCCACCGCGTCGAAGTCCCGTCCTTGGCGGGACAGCCCGTGGACACAGACGAGCACGCGAGGATTGTCAGCCTGGCCCCACTCCCAGTAGGCCATCTGATGGAGTCCGCAGGGGCTCAAAGCCTGGACTTTTTTCAACAAGGGTTCAGACATCGCTCGTATCCTTTGTGCCCATCCTAACAACCCTGAAGAGGACCTGGCATGTTGAAAGGCAAGACAGCATTGGTGACCGGTTCCACCAGTGGCATCGGCTTGGGGATTGCCCTGACACTTGCGCGACAGGGCGCCCATGTGGTGCTCAACGGCTTTGGAGATTCCGAGGGCCCCATCCGGGATGTCCAGGAAGCAGGCAAGGATCAGGCCATCCGCGTCGGCTACCACGGCGCCGACATGAGCAAGCCCGCCGACATCGAAGCCATGATGGCCTACATCGACAAGGAATTCGGCGGCTGCGACATCCTGGTAAACAACGCCGGCATCCAGTTCGTCGCCAATGTGGAGGATTTTCCGGCGGAGAAGTGGGACGCGATCATCGCCATCAACCTCTCCAGTGCCTTCCACACCATGCGGCTGGCGCTGCCGGGCATGAAGAAGCGTCAGTGGGGGCGGATCATCAACATCGCCTCGACCCATGGGCTGGTCGCTTCAGCCGGTAAATCCGCCTATGTGGCCGCCAAACACGGCCTGCTGGGGCTCACCAAGTCCGCCGCGCTGGAAACCGCGCAATTGCCGGTGACGGTCAATGCCATCTGCCCGGGCTGGGTCCTCACGCCTCTGGTGCAGAAGCAGATCGACGCGCGGGCGCAGAAGGAAGGTCTGGACCCCGACGAAGCCAAGCGGCAGCTGCTGGCCGAAAAGCAGCCCTCCCTGCAGTTCACCACGCCGGAAGAGCTGGGCGCGCTGGCGGTGTTCCTGTGCTCGGACGCCGCGGTGAATGTGCGGGGTCAGGCCTGGGCGATGGACGGCGGCTGGACGGCCCAGTGAGCCCTGGGGCTGGCCCGTCCGGGCCAGCCTGTTCTGCGGATCAGCGCGTCATCACGACGTTGCCGTTGACCGTCACCGTGACGGTGGTTTTGCCGGATTCCACCGGCAGGGACATGTCCGCCGCCGGCGCCGCCATGGTCTTGAAGCGGGCCATGCCCACCATCTCCGGCGCGCCGCCGTCGGTGTTCACGCTGACTTCGCCGATCTGGAAGCCGCGATAGCCGAACTGCTGGGCATACAGCCCCGCCTTGGTCTTGTAGTTGGCGATGGCATCGGCCACCACGCTCTGCTCCGCCTTTTCACGGGCTTCCCGCGACAGCCCATAGCTCACGTGGGCGATGTTCAGCGAAGTGATGCGGCTGGTCAGGCGCGAGATGGCGTCCATGTCGCGGCCCTTCACCACCAGCTCCACGCTGCCCTGCCAGCCGGTGATCTGCGGCTGGCCCCCCGCCTTGCCGGTGGGCTCGCCATACCGGGGGTACACCGACAGGCTGCCCGCCTCCACATCCACCTGGCCGGGCTTGGCCACCTTGCGGGCCTCGGTGAGCGCGGCGTCCAGCGCCTGCTTCAACTGCGTCTGCACAGCCCCCGGCTCCTTGCCTTCGCGGGTGGTCGAGAAGGTCAGCGACAGCATGTCGCGCGCCACCTCGATGCTGGCCGACGCCTGCAGATTCAGCACGTCGGTGCGGCGTTCTGCGGTCTGCGCCTGGGCCCAGGGCGCGGCGGCAGCCGCGGCGAGCAGGGTGCCCATCACCAGCCAGTGTTGCTTTCGTGTCATGCGGGATCCTTAAAAGTCAGGGGTAACCAGCATAACGACACAGACAGCTGCCAAGGATCACCGCCCGCGTTACATAAGTTGTAACTAAGCCGTAAGGGCTGCTGCATCCCGCAAACAAGCCGAAAAAACGGCCTTACAGTGCCGCTGTTACAAATTCAGGAGTGGCCGCCATGCAGAGCAGCACCCGCCCCAACCGCGTCCTGGTCGTGGACGACGATGCACGCATTCGCGACCTGCTGCGCCGGTATCTGGCGCAAGAGGGATTTGAAGTCTTGCTGGCCGAGGACAGCAAGGCGCTGAACAAGCAGCTCACCCGGGAAACGGTCGATCTGATCGTGCTCGATCTGATGCTGCCAGGTGAAGACGGTCTGTCCATCTGCCGCCGACTGCGCGCGGCCGGGGACAGCACGCCCATCATCATGCTGACCGCCAAGGTCGAGGAAGTGGACCGCATCGTGGGTCTGGAAGTCGGCGCTGACGACTACCTGGCCAAGCCGTTCAATCCCCGCGAACTGCTGGCCCGCATCAATGCGGTGCTGCGTCGCCGTCCGCCGCCGGAAGCCCCGGGTGCCCCGTCGAAGGAGCCGATGACGGTGAACTTCGGCCCGTTCGAATTCGACCTGGCCCTGCGCCGACTGTCGAAGAACGGCGAACCGGTGCCTCTGACGACCGGCGAGTTCTCGATGCTCAAGGCGCTGGTGCGCCATCCCCGTCAGCCGCTGTCGCGCGACAAGCTGGCCATGCTGGCCCGTGGCCGCGAGTTCGAACCCTTCGACCGCAGCCTGGACGTGCAGGTGTCGCGTCTGCGCAAGCTGCTGGAAGAAGATCCGGCCCAGCCGCGCTTCATCCAGACCGTCTGGGGCGTGGGCTACGTCTTCGTGCCTGACGAAGCGGCCTGAGTCCGACCGAGCCGCCCCGCGACCGCGCCTTCGGGCCTGGCCGCGGTCCGGCGGCCCGCAACGTTCAGCCCAGACCAACGTAGACCGACGGAAAGCATTTACCCGCCGTGACCCCTCCCCGCTTAGCGCTCAACCTCTTCTGGCGAACCTTCGCATTGCTGGCCTTGCTGCTGGCGGCGGGTGTGCTGGCCTGGCAACAGACCTTCAAGGCGCTGGAAGCGGAGCCGAAGGCGCTGGAGGCTGCCCAGCAGCTCGCCGGGCTGGTCAATTTGTCCCGCGTGGCGCTGTCGAGCACCGATTCGATCAACCGCGTGGCGGTGGTGAAGTCGCTGGCGCGCAGCGAGGCGGTGCAGGTGGAGGTGGCCGAAACCACCGACCGCTGGATGCCCTACGAGAACACGCCGTTTGCCCAGCGCCTGCGCAAGGAGCTGGTCTCCAAGCTGGGCCCGCAGACGGTGCTGGCCAGCGGACTGAACGGCGTGCCCGGTCTGTGGGTGCGGTTTGATGTGGGTCCGGACCAGTTCTGGCTCCAGACCAATCCGGCGCCGCTGCAGGCCAACATGTCCAGCAACTGGTGGTGGATCGTGATTGCGCTGGGGGCTTCGCTGTTGGGCGCTGCGGCCATTGCACGCTTGATCAACCAGCCGCTGCGGGAACTGTCAATTGCCGCCAGCCGCATCCGCGAAGGTGAATACGACTCCCGCCTGGACGAAAGCACGCTCACCAGCGAGATCCGCGAGGTGAACATGGGCTTCAACCGGATGGCCCGCGAGCTGGCCAAGATGGAAGAAGACCGCAGCGTGATGCTGGCGGGCATTTCGCATGACCTGCGCACGCCGCTGGCCCGCTTGCGGCTGGAGGCGGAGATGAGCGTCACCGATGAACAGGCGCGCCAGTTCATCGCCCAGGACATTGACCAGCTCGACGCCATCATCAACAAGTTCATGGACTATGCGCGCCCCAGCGAATTGCAGCTGACGGCGATGAACCTGCGGGAACTGGTGGAGCGAGAAGCCCAGGGCTTCCGCGATCCGGCGCAGATCCAGATCAGCGTGCGGCTCTCTGCGGCGCTGCGCATCTGGACCGACCCGACCGAGTTCGGTCGCATCCTGCTGAACCTCTTCGAGAACGCCCGCCGGTATGGTCGCCATGCCGACGAGCCGGCGCGGGTGGAAGTGACGGCTGAGGCCGACAGCGCCTGGGTGCTGCTGACCGTGCGGGACCATGGCCCGGGCGTGCCGCCGGACAAGCTGGCCAAGCTGACCACGCCGTTCTATCGCGGTGACAGCGCCCGGACGGCCGCGACCGGCGCGGGCCTGGGGCTGGCCATCGTGGAAAAGTCGATCCAGCGGCTGGGCGCGCAACTGCGTCTGACCAATGCGGAAGACAGCGGCTTCGTGGCGCAGTTGCGCCTGAAGCGCGCCAATCCCTGAGGCGGAGCTGAAACCCCGAAGTCGCCCCACGAGGCGCCAGGGCGTGAAGCCTTGCGCCCGACCACCGGGAGCGCCGCCTTAGCGCGCGGCGCTCACGAGCAGGCACACGGCGCGCGCCTCGATGGCGCGCAGCTCCCCCACCGGTCCCATCTTCTCGGCTGTCTTGGCCTTCACGTTGATCTGCTGCGCGTCGATGCCCAGCACCTCGGCCAGCCGCTGACGCATCGCCGGAATGTGCGGCGCCATCTTCGGCGCCTGCGCAATGATGGTGCTGTCCAGGTTGCCGATCACCCAGCCGGTGTCTTTGACGCGACGATAGGCCTCCGCCAGCAGCACCATCGAATCCGCGCCCTTGAACTCCGCCGCGGTGTCCGGGAACAGCTTGCCGATGTCGCCCAGCGCTGCGGCGCCGAGCAGCGCATCGGTGATGGCATGCGCCAGTGCGTCCGCGTCGGAATGGCCGAGCAGGCCGTGGGTGTGGGGGATGGTGACGCCGCCGAGGATGAGCGGGCGGCCGGTCACCAGCGCGTGGGTGTCCCAGCCTTCGCCGATACGGAATGGGGTTTGCATAGGTCGGTCCAAATAGTTTTCAAACGCTGCCGGGTCGGCTGCGCAACAAGCGCTCCGCCAACGCAAAGTCGGCGGGCCAGGTCACCTTGAAGTTTTCTATCGACGCCTCCACCAGCAAGGGCTGATGGCCCAGCGCTTCCACGGCACTTGCTTCGTCGGTCACGCCGTCCAGTCCGGCGGCCAGCGCCGGCGCCAGCAGGCCGAGGCGGAACATCTGAGGGGTCTGTGCGGCCCACTTGCCGCGCCGGTCGACGGTCGCCGCGACTCGGGGATGCGCACCAGCCGCACCAGCCGCACCAGCCGCACCAGCCGCTTTCAGCGTGTCCGCCACCGGCAAGGCCAGCAAGCCACCGACTTCGTCGTCCTGGCAGGCGTCGATCAGACGATCCACCCAGGCCGGCTGCAGCAGGCAGCGGGCAGCGTCATGCACCAGCACCCAGTCATGCGGGGCCACGCCCCGTTCACGCAGCACCTGCAGGCCATTGGCCACCGTCTCCGCCCGCGAGTCACCCCCGCAGCGTGCCACCCAGGCGGCAGGCCCATCGAAGCCAGGCACCGCCTGCTCGAACTGGTCGTCGTCCGGCGAGAGCACCACCAGCGTCGCCTCAATGCGTGGCACCGCGGCCAGGGCGGCCAGGGTGTGCGCCATCATGGCCTGCCCCGCCAGCGGCACATATTGCTTGGGGCGGTCCGCACCGGACCGGCTGCCAACACCCGCCGCCGGGACCAGCGCAAAACATCGAGGCGCAACGCCTATCGGAAAGTCGCTCATGGGGCGTGATTGTGCCCCGGCTCAGGTGAGCAGATAGTCCACCGGCTGAAGTGGCGGCGGCACCTCGGGCTCGCCCAGCGCCTGCAGCATGTCGATCTCGATGGCGCGGCAGATGGCATCCATCGGCAGGTCGTTGGGGCCCTGGCCGAAGGGCTCTTCAATCTCGTCGCCGACGGCATCCAGTCCGAAGAAGGTGTAGGCCACGATGGCCACCACCAGCGGCGTCAGCCAGCCCATCGTGTCCACCAGACCAAAGGGCAGCAGAAAGCAGTAGAGGTAGGCGGTGCGATGCAGCAGCAGGGTGTAGGCGAAAGGGAGCGGCGAGCTCTTGATGCGTTCACAGGCGGCGGCGGATGCCGTCAGGCCGGCCAGTTGGGCTTCGATGGAGGTGGCCAGCACCGTGTCCAGCCGGCCCTGTCGGCGGCAGACCTGAAGCTGCTGCGCCAGCCGCAGCAGCAGGAAGGACGGTGGGTTGCCCACCTTGGCCAGCGCTTCGCGGTCCGCCTGCGGCATCCAGTGGTCCCAGGCGGGATCGATGCCGGTGACCCCGCGCAGGTGCCGCCGCAGCGCATGGGCGAATGCGGGCAGCTGGCGGACCATCCAGTTGCGGTCGTCCAGGATGCGGCGCAGGTGCGAGGCCGCGTGGGAGCTGCTGCCGCTGTTTTCCGGCTCCACCAGTGTGACCAGTTGGCGAGCGAGGCTGCGGCAGCGCTGGAGCACGTCGCCCCACATTTTGCGCGCTTCCCAATAGCGGTCGTAGCAGGCGTTGTTGCGAAAGCCCAGAAAGATCGCCAGCGGCAAGCCCATCAGGCTGAAGGGCAGCGCCGTCACCTGCAGCTTGTGGTCGAAAAATGAACCGTGGCTCACGGTGACCAGCACCGCCAGCAGGATGTTGGCCAGCAGCGTCCAGCGGATCGATCGCAGGATCGATCCTTTCATGATGAAGAACAGATGGAGGCCGGAGGGGCGGTCGCGGACGATCATGGCGGGAGGGCAGGGAACAAATCGGCGAGAATCGGTCACGCCGGTGCAAGTCCCTGGCCGTCCGGCGGTCGAATGGCGCGCAGCTTAGCGCGGTTCGACCTGTCTGCGTGTCAGCCTTCGCACCGCTGTTTGCACTGCATTCCGCGCTGCCGTTTGCCCCGCGCGGGCAGCGCTGTTCGCCCCAAAGTTTGCGCGCAGGTCCCCCGTCGCCCGACGGCTGCCGCCCTCCCCCATCCTTTTTTCCTCGCATCACCGTGTTTTCCATCGCAGACCTCGAGCAACGACTCACCGCTCTGGGCGCCAATGCCGCGCATCGGCAGCGGGTGATGCGCCACTGGGTGCAGGCACTGCCGCTGTCGCAGGGCCGTCGCCAGCTCGAACACTATCTGCCGCATGCGCTGCTGCAGGTGCTGCCGGCGCTGATGACCGAACTGGAAGGACTCGCCACGCTGGTCGAATCGCATCCGGGTGCGGACGGCTCCGCCCGGCTGCTGGTCAAGCTGCTGGATGGCCAGACGGTCGAAAGCGTGCTGCTGCCGCGCGACGGCCTGTGCGTCTCCAGCCAGGTCGGCTGTGCGGTGGGCTGTCAGTTCTGCATGACCGGTCGGGACGGCCTGATCCGTCAGGTGACCAGCGCCGAGATCGTGGCGCAGGTGGCCCTGGCTCGCCGACAACGGGCGGTCAAGAAAGTGGTCTTCATGGGCATGGGCGAGCCCTCCCACAACCTCGAAGCGGTCATGGGAGCCATCGAGGTGCTGGGCACGGTGGGCAACATCGGCCACAAGAATCTGGTGTTCTCCACTGTCGGAGACCCGCGGGTGTTTGAGCGACTGGCGCGGGGTCCGGTGAAGCCGGCCCTTGCACTGTCCCTGCACACCACCAAGGAGGCGCTGCGGCGGGAGTTGCTGCCACGCGCGCCCCGGCTGACGCCGGCCGAGATTGTGGAGGCCGGGGAACGCTATGCCCGAGAGACCGGCTATCCCATCCAGTACCAATGGACGCTGCTGGACGGCGTGAATGACGGAGACGATGAGCTGGACGCCATCGTCGCCCTGCTCAAGGGCAAATACGGCGTGCTGAACATGATCCCGTACAACAGCGTGCCGGAACTTCCGTTCCAGCGCCCGGACTGGGACAAGGCGCGCGACATCGCGCGGCGGCTCCATCAGCGCGGCGTCCTGACCAAGCTGCGGGATTCGGCTGGGCAGGACGTGGACGGCGGCTGCGGACAGCTGCGGGCGCGGGCGGCGCAACCGCGCAAACGCACGGTCGCGATCCAGCCCGCCCGCTGACACAGCCACCGCAGGGGTGTGCGTCGTCGGTCCATGACGACACGACACCACACCCTGCGGCTGCGGCTGCGGCTGCGACGCCATCACAGGCCCGCCTCGCTTACTCCCCGTCTTCCATCAGGTGCTGCACTGGCACCTGAATGCCACGCTGTCGCACCACCAGGGCCGGCGCCGAGGGCTTCATGCCGGCCTCCGCGCTGAGGCCCGGCAGCGCGCCTGCAGTGCCAGGCCGTGCGTCCACCACGGAGCCGCAACCCCGGCCCGGTCCGGTGCACAACCATTCGCCGCCTGTGCCGGGCAGCGGCAGCGGCGCCTTCACGATGGCCACCGTGGTGAGCGTCGGCACGTCCAGCACATAGTTGCCGGCGCCCGCGCCCTGGATGGCGAAGTCCCCCAGCATCGCCGCACGGGGCAGGCCGTCGGCCGGGCCCCAGCGCAGCGAACCGGCCACCACCTGGATCGGATCGATCGCCAGCGCATCGTGACCGATCGGCAAGGTCTGCGGACGCAGAGACTTGCTGAACTCGACCGACGACGGTGCGGTGACATGCAGCACCCGAGGCGCAATGTTCGCGGTGGTCTGCCAGCTCGGCGCGTCCAGCAGGTAGTTGCCAGCGTCGTCGCCGGTCAGTTGCCAGCCGGAGGCCGTCACCGTCTTGTTCTTGCCCGCATTCGCGTCCGCAAAACGACTGGTGCCGCCCAGCAGCTGCAGGTCATCCCCCTTCAGCCGATCGTCCTGGAACACGACCGTCGCATTGCGCTGACCGTCGTAGATCTTGTCCGACGCGGTCACGCCCACCTTCAGCGTGCGGGGTGTGATGGAGGCCTGCGTCGTCAGCGGTTCATCGGTGACACGATAGTTGGACGCATCGGCGCCGGAGAGATGGATGCCGGTCACCGTCACCGTCTTGTCCCGACCCACATGGCGCGTGTCGAAGTCACCCGTCAGCGCCACCGTGAGCTGATCGCCCCGCACGCGGTCGTCCCCGCCCGCGGAGACGTCGGCACGCACCGTCTGGTCATAGACCTTGTCCAGGGCGGCGAGCTGGGTGAGCGTCAGCAGGCGCTGGTCGATGGTGGCCGTGGTGGTGGCGCCCACGCCCTCCACCCGGTAGTTGCCCGCATCGGCGCCCGTCAGGCCGATCTGGTTCACCGTGACCGTCTTGCCGGTGCCGGCGTACTTGTCGTCGAAGCTGGCGGCGGTGTGGATCTGGAGCTCGTCTCCAGCCACCCGGTCATCGGTCGTGTAGCGGGTCTGGGCCACCCGGTTGCCGTCATAGACCTTGTCGCTGGCCGTCAGGCCGCCGAGCGTCAGCAGCCGAGGATCGATGGTGGCACGGGTGGTGTCGCCATGGGCCTCGACCACATAATTGTCTGCATCGATGCCCGACAGGGTCACGCCGTTGACCGTCACCAGCTTGTTGGTGCCAGCCTGTTTGTTGTTGAAGCTACCGACCGCAGAGACCTGCACCTGGTCCCCCGCCACCCGGTCATTGCGGGCGTAGTTCACCTGCGCGACCGCATTGCCGTCATAGGTCTTGTCCTGCGCGGCCAGGCCGCTCAGGACCAGCACCCGGCGCTGGATGTTGGCGGTGGTGAACAAGTTCGCCGTCTGCACGGCGTAGTCGCCGGCATTGGCGCCTGACAGGCGGATGTCCTCCACCGTGATGCGCTTGCCGGTGCCCGCCTGCTTGGAGTCGAAGCTGGCGATGGCGCTGAACTGCAGTTCGTCGCCCGCGACGCGGTTGTCGCTGCCGATCTGCACCTGGGCCACCCGCGTTCCGTCGTAGACCTTGTTCTGGCCGACGAGGCCGCTGACCACCAGACTGCGTCGGGTGATGTCGGCGGTGGTGGTCCGCGGCATGTCATCGATGCGGTAGTTGCCGGCATCAGTGCCCGACAGGTTCACCTGCGTGATCGTCACCTGCTTGCCGGTGCCGGCGTGGGCGTTGTCGAATTGCGCCGTCGCATTCACCGTCAGCTGGTCCCCGCTCAACCGGTTGTTGCCACCATAACTGACCGTCGCCGCCCGGGTGCCATCGTAGACGCGGCTGGTGGCGGTCAGGTCGGTCAGCGTCAGGGCGCGCTGAAGAATCGAGGCCTGGGTGGTGCTGTCGGCCATCGCCACCACGTAGTTGCCGGCATCGTCACCGGCGAGCGATGCGCTGGCGGTCACCTGCTTGTTGAAAGCCGCCCGTTTGTCGGCAAAGACGCCGGTGGCGGTGACGCGCAGGTTGTCGCCCACCACCCGGTCGTCGCGGGCGAAGCTGACCTGAGCGGTGGTGTTGCCGTCGTAGATCTTGTCCGACGCCGTCAGGCCGCTGAGCAGCAGCGTGCGGCGGTCGATGGTGCCGGTGGCGGTCAAGCCGGTGGCGCTGACGATGTAGTTGCCGGCACTGGCGCCGGAGAGCGTCAGGCTCTGAACGTCGATCCGTTTGCCGCTGCCGGCCTGTTTGGTGTCGAAGCTGCCGGTTGCGGCAATCTGCAGGTCGTCGCCGGTGATGCGGTCGTCCCGGCCGACCGTCACCTGCGCGGCGCGGGTGCCGTCGTAAACCTTGGTCTGGCCGGTCAGCTCACTCACCGTCAGGTTGCGGCGGGTGATGTCGGCAGCGGTGAAGAGCTCTGAGGTCGTTGCTTCGTAGTTGCCTGCGTCGGTGCCGCTGAGCGTCACGTTGCCCACCTGCACCCGCTTGTTGGTGCCCACGTCCTTGCTGGAGAAGCGGCCCTGTGCTGCAGCGGTCAACTCGTCACCAGCCACGCGGTCGTCCCGCGCAAAGTTCACCGTGGCGGCGGTCGTGCCGTCGTAGGTCTTGTCGGTGGCATAAGCGCCGATCAGGTTCAGGCGACGCGGCGTGATGTCCGCCAGGGCGGTCAGGTCGGTGGTGTCCACCGTGTAGTTGGCGGCATCTGCCCCGTCCAGCTTGACGCTCTGGATGGTGATCTGTTTGCCGGCGCCGACGTTCTTGTCCGCAAAACGGCCCGCTGCGGAGAGCGTCAGCTGGTCGCCCTGCACGCGGTCGTCCGCGCCGATCTGCGCTGAGGCGGTGGTCAGACCGTCATAGACTTTGTTGGTGCCGGTCAGCTGGCTGACGTGAAGGGTGCGGGGGGTGATGTCGGCGGTTGATGTCACCGTCAATGCGTTGCCCTGCCGCAGAAGCGCCGCACTGCGGCTGGTGTCGGCCCTATCGAAGCCGGTGACGGCATAACGCACCGTCACTTCCTTGCCAGTGCCTACCGCCTTGTCTGCGAAGCTGCTGGTGGTGGCCAGTTGCAGGTTACTGCCGGAGAGCGTGAGGCCGGTGAGGCCTGCCGTCGCCAGCGGCGCGGACACGGTGCCGTCGTAGACCTTGTTGCGGGCGGTGGCGGTGCCGGCGAAGACAGGTGAGTCGATGGACAAGGCGCCGGCGCGGAGGGTCGTCAGGGTAATCTCCCCGGCGTTGACGTCCCCAACGTTTCCGGCCACCTTCAGGCTGACGGCCCCCTTGGTGTCGATCGAGGCCCCCGACGCCATGCGAATCGCCCCCTGCCCGGTGCCGCGGCCGGCCTGGAGGTCGGAATCCTTGGCATTGGCGACGATGGTGACGGGCGTGGTGTTGGCCAGGAACGCGCTGTTGATCAGCACGGAGCGCCCGGCCGTCAGCGACAGTCTTCCTTGCGCTGTATCGGATGAAACATTGCTGGCAAGCGTCAGATCCTGAGCGGCGCGCAGATCGACGGTACTGCGATGCCCGTCCAGCCAGAGCCGGAGGTCAGACGCCAGAATCTGGTTGGCGCCTCGGCTGGCACCGACCGTGAGGGACGGCGCGGTGATCCTCATGGAACCGGCACCCAGACCTTCATACGTCGCCCGAAGGTTGGCTGTGGTATCCAGGGTCAAGGAGGTACCCGCAGCGATGTCCATGGAGCCGCCTTGAGAGGTTCCCGCTGCGTTGACGTAAGCACCCAGTTGCAATGCCCGGCCTGCCTGCAACTGGATGGAGCCTCCATTCTTGCCCGAGTTGTCGATGGCGATGTTGCCGATCTTTAGATCGCCACTGGCCGCGATATTGATGTCGCCCCCGGTGCCAGGAACAGACGTATCGGACATAGCGCGAACGTCGCCACCGATCTCGATGGTACTGCCCCGCATTTCGACGCGTCCACCTTGATTGTTGCCTGACGCGTTCAGGACTCCAGACGTACTGATTCGTTGGTTTCCAGCGTCCAGGACAATTCTCCCTCCCGGCCCTTCAACGAGATTATCCGCACGGATAAGCCCGCCCTGATTGATGCCGAGAGTGCTACTGTCGGCATGCAAGAGCAGCCGGATCTCCCCTCCCGGAGCTTGAATGGATCCGGTGTTGTTCAACGATCCGGTCAAGGCCCCATCGCCGGTTCGCACCCAGTCGCGCGCATCTGGAACCAGGGTAGCGACGTTGCCAGCGGCGAGCGCAACGCGCCCTCGAGGCCCAGCGTTCAGGGTACCCTCATTCGACACACCGGTTGCCACAAGCAAGATGTAGGCGTCGTTGTTGGGGGTGCTTGCGGAGATACTTCCTTGATTGGTCACCGCGGCGGTGGCGCCATCCGCAAAACGGTAGTTCCCCGCCAGAAAATCGTTGTTGCTGATGCCCTGTGTTGAAACAACCAGACTACCCAGCGACACATTGGCCGTGCCGGACATCAGAACGCCGTTGGGGTTCACCAGGAACACCCGGCCATTACCGCTGATCGTGCCGGCAATCGTGCTGAGCGTCGTCCCCGTCACACGGTTGAGCGCCACCGCATCGGCATTGGGTTGAACGAACCTGACGGCATTGCCAGCGCCCACGCTGAAGTCAGTCCAGTTGGTGATGAGCTTCTGTGTGCCCTGGGTGATGGTCACCGAGTTGGCCGTGCGGGCAATGTCCGCCTGCCCCGACACGATGGAGGCCGTCCCCGGCAAGGCCTGCGCCATGGCCTGGCTCAGCAGCGACAGCGCGAACAGCCCGCCCGCACAAGAGCTGGAGCGCAGCGCCGCGCGGGACCAGCGGGCGCCGCGGTCGGCGGCGCCGCGCGACACACGGATCGATACGTTCGAAGCCGACGCAGACAACGCATCACGCCGGACGGATGCAAGGGAGAGAGTCATGAAGAACCTTTGTTCAGTGAATCTTTGGGAATCTCAAAACACACGTTGGGACCGAGGGGCCGGCGTACCCGCCGCGCCCGGCCCGGCCTACAGCTGATAACCGACCGTCATCCAGAACTGCACCGCGTTCGCGCCCGGGTCGGACTGCGGAGCGTTCCGGTCCGGTCCGAGCCGCCAGCCCGCCGTGCTTTGCACCTGCCACGGCCCTTTGTTCACGCGAAGTCCGAGGCCGGCGCCGGACAAGGTGCGGCTCTGCCGCCCTTCCGCCCAGGGCTGGTGGTTGAGCTGAACCCGCCCGGTGTCGACGAACAGAAACGGCTGGAACACACCGAACTGCCGCCGCACTTCCACCTGCGCCAGGGCACCGTCATCGCCGCTGCCTTCCGACGTCGGCCAGGCGCGCACGCCATTCGGGCCGCCGAGCACCCACTTCTTGGAAGGATCCAGATTGCGGTTGCCCACCTGCCCTGCCACGCGACCGAAGAATTGCCAGTCGCCCACCGGCTTGAGCATCGCCACGTCCATGCCCAGCAGCAGATAGGTGCCCGCGGTCTGCGCGGTGAGCGCATCGATCTGCTGGGAGAGGGTGTCCTTGATGCGGATGCGGCCGGTTTCTGCCGACACCCGACCCCACAGGGCGCCGCCGCTGGACAGCCACTGCGTGCCTTGCACCGTGTTCACCCAGGCCAGCGCGGATCGCCGGTCCTCGATCTCGAACAGCGCCTGTCGGTTGGAGATCTGCTGCGCCTGCAGCCCGGAGGACCAGGACACCCGACGCCGCTGCGACACCTGCAGCGGCACCGTCAGGCTGCCGGTCACGGTACTGACCTTGCCGCTGGCGCCGAGGATGTCGAACTCACGGCCGAGCTGATACCGGCTGAAGCCGGTCCCCAGATCCAGCCGCACGCCCTGCGCGCCGACCGGCAGTCCATAACCGATCTGAGCCTGGCCGCCGCCCTCGTCGCCGGTGCCGGCTGCGACCGTCAACTGGTCCCCCAGCGTGAGCAGCCGATTCACATACACGCTGCCCACCACGCGGTGCCGACCGGCGTAACGGTTGCCATGGTTGTCCACGCGAATCTCGCCGCCCCAGGTGGGGCCGGGCTGGATATTCACCGAGACATCCGCATCGCCAACGGCTGCGCCGGGGGTCAGCGTGGCTTGTGCGCGCACGCCGGGCAGCTCGGACAGCAGCAGCATCTGGCGCTCGAGTTCAGGCCCGGTGGGCAGGCCGGGTTTGAGCGGGGACATCCAGCCGGCGGCTTCGCTCGCCAGCGGTCCCTGGCTGGCCACCTGGCCATACCGCCCTTCCAGCACCTGAATGCGCAGGACACCTTCGCTCAGATCCTGCGGGGGCAGGAAGGCGACCGCCAGCGGCCGGCCGGCCTGCTGCACCGCCTGTTGCACCTGCTCCGCCAGGGCCCGCATCTGCGGCAGCGTCAGGCCTTCTTCCGGCAAGGCGGACAGGCGTTGCTCCCAGGCTTCGTCCGAAATCACGGTGCTGCCTTCCACCACCACCCGGGTGAGCACCACCCTCCGGCCTTCGACGCCTTTGGATTCACGGGCGAGCCGGGGGTCGGAGGGAGGCGGCAGTTCCTGCGGGCGTTTGGGCGTGGGCAGCGGGGCCGGGTCTTGCCGCAGCAGACCGGCGTCCGGCGGAGCGGCTTGCGCCAGCACGGATGCTGGTGCCGCTGACAACCCGCTGATCAGCGCGGCGACGGCCAGCGTCACCCCGCAGACCCTGGGTGGGGAAGTGATCGAGGACAAACAGGACCGATGCGCCGACCACGGCGCGAGCGAAGACACGAGGTTCACAGAGGAGGAATGCGGAGTTGCCGATGGCCTTCATTCTCAAAACGCCCCCTCGGACGACCAATTGCCTTCATAGGTGAGCCACCCCACCCGCCCCCCCGAAACCCGCCACAACTCCCCTCGTCCGAGGCAGGAACCCGATCCCATGTTCATCCACCCCGCACGCACGCGGGTTGCCCACACTCCCTACAATCCCGTCACGCCCCTCCCGGGGCTGTCTTCATTTGTGCGCCATGCAGCTGTCCTCCATCGCCCCCGGTAAACGCTTCACACAACCCCGCCCCATCGGCTCCGCGGATGCGCTCTTGCTGGCGACCTTCGCCCAGCAGCAACTCGCCGCCGGACGTCTGACGGTGGTGGTGACCGCCGAGCCCGGGGACACCCAGCGGCTGGAGGACGAGCTCAAGTTCTTCGCCCCCGGTCTGCGGGTGGCCGTGTTTCCGGACTGGGAGACGCTGCCATATGACAACTTCAGCCCTCACCAGGACCTGATCTCCGAGCGGCTGGCCACCCTGTGGCGACTGCTGCAGGCCAATGGCCGCGGCGTGGCCGACCGGGACCTCGACGTGGTGCTGCTGCCCGCCACCACTGCCCTGACCCGTCTGGCGCCGCCTGCCTTCCTGGCCGCCACCACCTTCAACTTCAAGCAGAAGCAGCGGCTTGATGAATCCGCACTGAAGCAGCAGCTCACGCTGGGCGGTTACCAGCATGTGAGCCAGGTCGTGTCGCCCGGCGAATATGCAGTGCGCGGCGGCCTGATCGACCTGTTCCCGATGGGCTCGAACGTGCCCTACCGGGTGGACCTGTTCGGGGACGAGGTCGACTCGATCCGCGTCTTCGATCCCGACAGCCAGCGCAGCCTCTATCCGGTGCCGGACGTGCGCCTGCTGCCCGGTCGCGAGTTCCCGATGGACGAGGCCTCGCGCAAGGCCTTCCGGGCCCGCTGGCGCGAAAAGATGGACGGCGACCCAACCCGGTCGCGCATCTACAAGGACATCGACACCGGCATTGCGACCGCCGGCATCGAGTACTACCTGCCGCTGTTCTTCGACCAGGTCGCCACGCTGTTTGATTACCTGCCCGCCGAGGCCGGCCTGGTGCTGCACGGCGAAGTGGACGAGGCGCTGCAGCGCTTCTGGGCCGACACCCGCGAGCGTCATCGCTTCCTGCAGCACGACCCGGAGCGGCCCATCCTGCCGCCGGAAGAGATCTACCTGCGGCCGGAAGACTTTTATGGCGCAACGCATCGGCATGCAGTGCTGTCCGTCCGCGGCCGCGAGCCGGTGGACTATGCCCGGCCGCTGCCGGATGTGAGCGTGGAACGCGGCGCGCAGGAGCCGCTGGCGCGGCTGGCCGGGCATCTGAAGAGCACCTCGCATCGGGTGCTGCTGCTGGCGGAGAGCGAAGGACGGCGCGAGAGCCTGCTGGAGCTGCTGCGGGACAACAAGATCGACCCGCCCTCGGTGAAGGATCTGGCGGAGTTCCTGGCCGGCGACGAGCGCTTTGCCATCACCGCCGCACCATTGGCGGCCGGCTTCAGCTGGGTGAATCCGACAGGGTTGAGCGCCAACGCGGGGACGGCCGACGATCCGCTCATTCTTCAGCTATTCACCGAAACCGAGCTCTTCGCCACCACACCCACCACCCGTCGGCGTCGCAAGCAGGAGCAGGTCAGTGACGTCAATGCGCTGATCAAAGACCTGTCCGAACTCAAGGTCGGCGATCCGGTCGTGCACACCAGCCACGGCATTGGCCGTTATCTGGGCCTGATCAACATCGACCTCGGTGAAGGTCCCAGCGAATTCCTGCACCTGGAATATGCGGACAAGGCGACGCTGTATGTGCCGGTGGCCCAGCTGCATCTGATCAGCCGCTACACCGGCGTCAGTCCGGATGAGGCCCCGCTGCACAAGCTGGGCTCGGGTCAATGGGACAAGGCCCGCCGCAAGGCCGCCGAGCAGGTGCGCGACACCGCTGCCGAACTGCTCAACCTCTATGCCCGTCGCGCCGCCCGCGAAGGCCATGCCTTCCGCTACTCGCCGCACGACTATGAGGCGTTTGCCGCCAGCTTCGGCTTCGAGGAAACGCCGGACCAGCGCGCCGCCATCCATGCGGTGATCCAGGACATGATCAGCCCGCGTCCGATGGACCGTCTGGTCTGCGGCGATGTGGGCTTTGGCAAGACGGAAGTCGCGCTGCGGGCCGCCTTTGTGGCGGTGATGGGTGGCAAGCAGGTGGCAGTGCTGGCGCCGACCACGCTGCTGGCCGAGCAGCATTTCCAGAACATCGCCGACCGTTTCGGCAAGTGGCCGGTCAAGGTGGCGGAGATGAGCCGCTTCCGCTCCACCAAGGAGATCAAGGCCGCGATGGAAGGCCTGGCGGACGGCTCGATCGACATCGTCATCGGCACCCACAAGCTGCTGTCGGCCGATGTGAAGTTCAAGCGCCTGGGCCTGCTGGTGATCGACGAAGAACACCGCTTCGGCGTCCGGCACAAGGAAGCGATGAAGGCGATGCGGGCCGAGGTGGATGTGCTGACCCTGACCGCCACCCCCATCCCGCGGACCCTGGGCATGGCGCTGGAAGGTCTGCGGGACCTGAGCGTGATCGCCACCGCGCCGCAGCGCCGACTGGCGATCAAGACCTTCGTGCGCAGCGAAAACAGCGGCACCATCCGCGAGGCGGTGCTGCGGGAACTCAAGCGCGGGGGGCAGGTCTACTTCCTGCACAACGAAGTCGAGACCATCGAGAACCGCCGCATGAAGCTGCAGGAGCTGCTGCCGGAGGCCCGCATCGTCGTGGCCCACGGTCAGATGCCGGAGCGGGAGCTGGAGCGGGTGATGCGCGAGTTCGTGGGTGGCAAGCACAACCTGCTGCTGTGCTCCACCATCATCGAGACCGGCATCGACGTGCCCAGTGCCAACACCATCGTCATCAGCCGCGCGGACAAGTTCGGTCTGGCGCAGTTGCATCAGCTGCGGGGCCGGGTGGGTCGTTCCCACCATCAGGCCTATGCCTATCTGATGGTGCCGGACATCGAAGGCCTGACCAAACAGGCGGCGCAGCGCCTGGAGGCCATCCAGAACATGGAAGAGCTGGGCTCGGGCTTCTACCTGGCGATGCACGATCTGGAGATCCGCGGTGCCGGCGAGGTGCTGGGCGAGAACCAGAGCGGCAACATGATGGAAGTGGGCTTCCAGCTCTACAACGACATGCTGTCCGAGGCGGTGCGCTCGCTCAAGGCGGGTCGTGAGCCGGATCTGCTCAGCCCGCTATCCGCCACCACCGAGATCAATCTGCATGCGCCTGCGCTGCTGCCCGATGCGTATTGCGGCGACGTGCATCAGCGCCTGTCGCTCTACAAGCGGCTGGCCACGGCGGACAAGGCCGATCAGATCGATGCGATGCTCGAAGAGATCACCGACCGCTTCGGGAAGCTGCCGCCGCAGGGCCAGACCCTGTTCGACACCCACCGGCTGCGGGTGCTGGCCAAGCCGTATGGGGTACTGAAGATTGATGCGGCGCCGACCGTCATCAACATCAACTTCCGGCCCAACCCACCGATTGATGCCTTGCGGGTGATCGAGCTGGTGCAGAAGAATCGCAACATCAAGCTGGTGGGCAATGAGAAGCTGCGCATCGACAAGGCGCTGACCGATCCGAAGGACCGGGCCCAGGCGGTGCGCGAGGTGCTGCGGCTGCTGGGGGCGCCGACGACGGCGGCCTGAGGCGCGTCCACTGAGGCGCGTCCAGTGAAGCGCATCCAGTGACGCGCGTCCAGGTGAGGCCCGCCCGGATGCGCCGTGTCCGGGTGGTGTGCGGCCTCGTGACGCACCTCCTGATCATGCAGCGCCATCCGGGCCCGATGACTTCGCCGAGCGGCGTCAGTTAAGCTGACGCCCGGTCGCGACTTCACGGTTGCATCATGGGTATGTCTGCCTGGCTGCCCGGCTGCCCTGCTGCCCTGCCTGAAGCGCTTTGACCCTCTCTGCCGCTCTACTTCGTTTTATCCATTCCCTTCCACCGAGTGCCCACCATGTCTGCCGAGCTGTCCCCGCTGGTCCTTCAGCATGTCACCCCGCCGCTGCGCCTGAGCGATTTCCGCCTGGCCGCCTTCGACATGGATTCGACGCTGATCTCGATTGAATGCATCGACGAGATTGCAGATGTGGCGGGCAAGAAGGCGGAAGTCGCGGCCATCACCGAAGCCGCCATGCGCGGTGAGCTCACCGATTTCAAGGACAGCCTGCGCCGCCGTCTGGCCCTGCTGAAAGGCGTGCCCGCCACGGCGCTGGACGAAGTGCTGCATCAGCGCCTGCGCTTCAACCCGGGTGCGGAGACGCTTTGCGCCGCTCTCAAGGCTGCGGGTCTGAAGCTGGTGCTGGTGTCGGGAGGATTCACCTTCTTCGCGCAGCATGTGGCCGAGCGGCTGGGCATTGACTTCATGCGCAGCAATGAGCTGGAGATCGTGAACGGCCACCTGACCGGCGGGCTCTGCATGCAGGCCTGGGGCGACATCTGCGACGGCGAAGAAAAGCGCCGCATGATGCTGGCCTGCGCGGAGCAGATCGGCGCGACGCCGGCCCAGTGCATCGCCGTGGGCGACGGGGCCAATGACCTGATCATGATGGGCGCTGCGGGCCTGTCCGTGGCCTATCACGCCAAGCCGAAGGTGCGTGAGCAGGCGATGGTCGCCATCCATGACGGTGGGTTGGACCGGCTGTTGACGGTGTTTGCCTAAAGGAGCGCTGCGGATCCTAGTGCGCCGGATGCACCGGCCCCGGCGTGATCACCACACCGTCTTCATCGGCGTAGATCCATTCCCCGGGCCGCAACCACTGGCCCTCGATCTGCACCGGCACGTCTTCGACGCCCTGCGCTCGGCGGTCCGTGGGCATCGGCACATGGCCCAGCGCAAAGATGCCCACTGGCGCGGCCTTGAGCTCCGCCAGATCCCGCACCGCGCCGTGGATCAAAACGCCCGCCCACCCATTCTTGGCCGCGCTTGCGGCCAGATTGCCGCCCAGCAGTGCCCGGCGCAAGGAGCCGCCGCCATCGACCACCAGCACCCGCCCGGCGCCAAAGCTTTCCACCGCGGCCTTGACCCGCGAGTTGTCCTCCAGACACCGCACCGTGGCGATCGGTCCGGCGAAGCGGTCGAACCCCCCGTAGCTGCGGTACAGGCTGCCTGGCAGCCAGCGGATCGCGCCGCTGGTGTCCGCCTTGAGCGAGTCGCACAGATCGCAGGTGGAAAACCCGATGCTGGGAATGGGAGAGGTCATCCGAAAACTCCGTCAGGGCCCAGACGCATCCTCCGCGGCACACCCGCGGTCCGACGCGGGGCAGTGAAGATCAGGGGGCGGCGGCCACTTCGATGCGTTGCCCGGCAAATGCCACGACTTGACCCGCGCGGATCTTGGCAGTCTTGCGCAGTTCGGTGGCGCCATCCACCTGCACCTGGCCTTCGCTGATCAGGTGACGCGCGGCCCCGCCGCTGTCGACCAGGCCGCAGGCCTTGAGCAACTTGTCGAGCTCGATGAACTCGCCACGCAGGGTGAAGGGAATGGAAGGGGCAGCAGAAGCAGACATGGGCTCATTGTCCCCGAGCCTGGGCCTGCCGATCGAGCGCGGCCTCCCGGATTCGGGTGAGCGTGGTGCGGCTGGTGGACACGTCCACCGGCAGCTTGATGTGGATGAGCGTCGGTTGCTGGGTGCGCACCGCTTCCCGCAACGCCGGCTCCACCGCTTCGGTGTGTTCGGCGGTCAACCCCGCCCAGCCGTAGGCGCGCGCCAGCGCGGCGAAGTCGGGGTTGTGCAGGTCGCTGCCGCTGGTGCGGCCCGGATATTCGCGTTCCTGATGCATCCGGATGGTGCCGTAGCTGCCGTTGTCCACCACGATGCAGATCAGTCGCCGCGCCCCATGCGCCATGGCGGTGGCCATCTCCTGGCCGGTCATCAGGAAGTCCCCGTCACCGGCGATGTTGACCACCCATCGGTCTTTCTGGAGCAGGCTGGCCGCCACCGCCGCCGGAAAGCCATAGCCCATGGCGCCGCTGGTGGGCGCCAGCTGGGTTCGACCGCCCTGGTGCAGCGCCGGATAACGATGGAAACGGTGCAGCCAGCCGCTGTAGTTGCCGGCACCGTTGGTGAAGATCGTGTCCGGGGGCAGCAGGCGGTTCAGCAACTGGATGACGACCGTCATGTCCATCGGCTGGACGGGGGTGCCCTGCTGATTGCGCTGGTAGTCGGCATGGGCGGCGGACGTCCATTCGGTCCAGGGGAACACGAAGCTGTCGTCCGGTCGCAGGGTCTGGAGCGCCAGCGCAGCCACACTCATGCTGGCCTGAATGACCTGGTCGGCGGCATACACCCGGCCCAACTCTTCCGCGCCGGCATGGATGTGCACCAGCTGCTGGTGCGGTCGGGGGGGCTGGAGGAGTTCATATCCTCCGGTGGTCATCTCGCCCAGACGCGGGCCGACGGCCAGGATCAGATCGGCGTCCTTGACGCGCTGAGCCAGTGCCGGGTTGATGCCGATGCCGACATCGCCCGCATACAGCGCATCGCGATTGTCGAACAGGTCCTGACGGCGGAATACGCAGGCCACCGGCACATGCCAGGTGCGGGCGAAGTGTTGCAGCGCCTCGGTGGCTTGTGGTGTCCAGCCACCGCCGCCGAGCAGCAACAAGGGACGCTCGGCATTCTCCAGACGCGCCTGCAGGGCCATCAGGTCTTGTGGAGACGGCCACGCCACCGCAGGCGTGACCCGCGGCAGCACCGGGGCGGCCGTGCATCGGGTGAGCATGTCTTCGGGCAAGGCCAGCACCACCGGACCGGGCCGGCCCTGCTGCGCGGTGTGGAAGGCCCGGGCGATGTATTCCGGCAACCGATCGGCGTCCTGGACCTCGGCCACCCATTTGGCCATGCCCAGGGTGCCGGGGCCGAACATCTGGCGGTAGTCGACTTCCTGGAAAGCTTCGCGGTCGCGCTGGTCGGAAGCGACCTGACCGATGAGCAGCACCATCGGCGTGGAGTCCTGGAAAGCCGTATGCAGGCCGATGCTGGCATTGGTGGCGCCGGGCGCGCGCGTCACCAGACAGACGCCAGGCCTTCCGGTCAATTTGCCGGCGGCCTCGGCCATGAAGGCGGCGCCTCCCTCGTGGCGGCAGCCGATGAAGCGGATCTGGTCGCGATGCTCATGCAACCCGTCAAGGACGGCGAGATAACTCTCGCCCGGGACGCCGAAGACGGTGTCCACACCTTGCGCGATCAGGGCCTCGACGAGGGCGTGTCCGGCGAGACGCTCGCCGGGTGGGGGCAGGTCACGGGGGCGGAGGGTCATGGAGCCCGACTGTAGCGAGTGGGCTTGGAAGCGCAAGACCTGTTGAGGTCATCGCTTGACCCCCGCCTTTGTCAGTCGGACAGCAGTTCCGGGGTGTTGAAGAGGCCCATCTCGGGGCTCATCAGCATGGCCTGGATGTCGGTCAGGATCAGCAGGCGCTGATCATCACCGCTGCCCAGGCATCCCATGCCCAGGATATGGCCGGAATCGACAGCGGACGACAGCGTCGGCGCCGGTTTGATGTTGTTCGGCGCGATTTCCAGCACGTCCGACACCGAGTCCACCACCACACCGATCACACGGTCCATCACCGTCAGCACGATGACCACGGTGAAGTCGTTGTACTCGGCCGATGCGCAGCCGAGCTTGAGCCGCAGGTCCAGGATGGGGACGATGACGCCGCGCAGGTTCACCACGCCCAGGACGAAGGACGGGGCATTGGCAATGCGGGTCGGCGCTTCGTAGCTGCGGATTTCCTGCACCGTCAGGATGTCGATGCCGTATTCCTCGCCGCCCAGCCGGAAGCTGAGGAACTCACGAGGCAAGGTGCGTGACGTCGAGGCATGCCCCGCCGCTGCAGAGACCGGCATCAATGCGCCGGAGGCCCGGGAAGCCGTGCTGTGTTCAACGAGGGAGTTCATGGCAATGAAGGAGGTTGGAGTGATCGGAATGCCAGCCGAAGTGGCATGGCCGTACTGTCCTACATTCCCAAGCCCTAAACGATCAAAGTGATAAATTGAAAAGGAGGTTGCGTGAAATCGGCTACCAAACTGGCTGGCCTGTGGAAGGCAGGCCGGCAGGTACGCAGGCGGGCACGCGCGTGGCAGGCAGTTGGCGGGCGGGAGCCGGCCGATTGGCAGTTGCCATTGCGGCGTCCACGTCAGGTCGTGACGCCAGCCTGCTGATTGCGAGGGGTCGTGCCGGAGGCGGCCAGGCTGGCCACCGCCGCCTTCTTCCGTCCCCAGGCGATCAGCCCATGCAGGCCTGCCCCCACCAGCATCAACAGCGCGGCACCCAGCGCCCACACCACCCAGGCCAGGACCGTCAGCCCACCCGCAAGCGCCGGGACTGATTGCAGCAGACTCTCCAGCAACGGACCCAATTGAGCGATCCAGGCAGTGAGCGCCTGGGTGACGGCTTCAGGGACCCACGGTGCCAGCCAAGCGGGCAATGACACCGAGACAGCACCGCCCGCCATGCCGGACAGCACCCCCGCCTGCGACACCGCCCAGACCGCGACCGCGTGTAGTGCCCAGGTCGTCAGCGACCACAGAGCGAGCAGCACTGCAACGATGAACCAACTGATGGCGTAGAACATGATGTGGCCCTCTGCAAAAAAATGGGAGCGCACTGAATGCGCGACCTCCCTCAGTGTGGGGACGGGACACTCGGACACAAACCAGCATTCCGCAAACACGACGTTCGGTTTTTCCAGGAGAACCGACGAGAGGCGCGCTCCGCGAGAGGCGCTGGCTCGCCTCACTGAAAAGCCGTTCCCGCCCGATTGTTTTTCCGACAATCGCACAGATCCAATGCGGCGTGTGATCCGTACATCGTCCTGGAGGTGGGGCCCTGCATCTGCCTCCTTCATCCTCATGAGGAGTTGCGATGTCTACAGTGTTCCCCCGTGCGACCCGTCTGGCCACCCTGGCCGCCAGCCTCGCTCCCGTCCTGCTGCTGGGCGCGTGCGCCATGTCCGGCGCCGGCGCCAGCAAAGCACCTGTGTTTTCTCAAGCCGGCCTGCCGGCCCCGGTCCAGGTTCCGGACGGCCACAAGGTGGCACTCGAAACCGTGGGCGTCGGCAAGATCACCTATGAATGCCGCGCCAAGAAGGATGCAGCCGGTCAGTTTGAATGGGCCTTCGTCGGGCCGGACGCGGGCCTGAAGGACCGCCAGGGGCAGATGGTGGGCAAGTACTACGGCCCTCCCGCCACCTGGGAGGCGAAGGACGGCTCCAAGGTGACCGGCACCCAGGTGGCCGTCGCCCCCGCCAGCGCCGGCAGCATCCCGCTGCAACTGGTCAAGGCCAATCCCGCCATGGGCATGGGTGCGATGCAGGGCGTGAGCTACATCCAGCGCGTGGCCACCCAGGGCGGCGTGGCACCGCAGTCGCCCTGCGACGCCAGCACCATGGGCCAGAAGCAGATGGTGAACTATCAGGCCGACTACATCTTCTGGAGCCCGCTCGCCGCCAAGTGAGCCGCACCGCTTGCTGATCCCGCTGGCGGAATGTGGGCCATGGCCCGCTCCGCCAGCGCAGTGATGGTGAGACTGGGATTCACGCCCAGATTGGCTGCCAGCATCGAGCCGTCCACGATGTACATATTGCGATAGCCGAAGACCCGGTTGTGGGCGTCACACACGCCCTCTTCCGGCGTTCTTCCCATCGCGGCGCCGCCCATACAGTGGGCCGTCATCGGCACATTGAACAGGATCTCGGTGAGCGTGGTCTGGGCGACGCCTCCGGTCGCCTTCGCGGCCTTCACCGCGAATGCATTGGCCGAGGGGATGAAGGTCGGAATGCGCTGGCCGTGAGTCACCAAGGTCTTTGAAAACGGCCAGTACCACGGGCGACGCCACTGCATGGACAAGTGGCCTTCCAGTGTCTGCATGCAGAGGAAGATCACCGTCTCCTGCGCCGACCCGAAAGGCGACATGGCGCGCAGCGTCTGCGCCGGCTTCGTCACCAGTTGCTTGACCAGCGTTGCCAGCCACAAACCGATGCGGCTGAGGCCTGGACGCCCCAGCGTCATGACGGTCGTGAGCAGCGACATCGCATCCGAGCCCTTGGGATAACGCACCGCCTCGATGTGGGTGTGTTCGTCGATGTAGATGCCGGAGCCGATGGCAATGCCGTCCGACAGATCCTGACGCCCGCCGGGATAGCGCACCGCAATCAAGGACTCCGCATTGGTTCGAACCCGGGCGCCGAGCGCCTGAGAAATGTTGGGCAGCGAGCCACGGTCGCGCAGGCGGAACAGCATCTCCTGCGTCCCCAGCGAGGAGGCCGCCCACACCACGGAGGTGGTTCGAAAGCGCCGGGTGACCTGCCGTTGTCCCGGCGTCATGGACACAGTGTCGATCACATAGCCGTCCGAGCCGTCCGCCGCGCCCTCGGGCCGCACGTCCACGACGCGCGTCTCCGCCAACACCTGGGCGCCCTTGCGCTCCGCGAGGTAGAGGTAGTTTTTGTCGAGCGTGTTCTTGGCGTCATGCCGGCAGCCGACCATGCAGCCGCCGCAGGCGATGCAGGACTGGCGCGGCGGTCCTTCGCCGTTGAAGTAGGGATCGGGATAGGTGGCCCCGGGCGTCTTTTGCGGATCACCAAAGAAGATGCCGACCTCGGTGGGATAGAAGCTGCCTTCCGCTCCGATTTCCCGCGCCATTTGCTTGAGCAGGTGATCGGCCGGGCCGAGGCGCTGATTGGTCGTCACCCCAAGCATCTGCTGCGCGCGGGCATAGTGGGCCGGCATCTCGGCCTGCCAATCGGCCAGGCCCGCCCAGGTGCCTTCCTTCCACACACGATCCGGCGGCACCAGCAGGGTGTTGCCGTAGGTGATGGAGCCGCCCCCCACCGCATTGCCATGCAGCACCACCACATGCCGGAAGAACTGCATGTTGAAGAAACCGCGCAAGCCCAGGCGTGGCCGGTGGATCCAGCGAGCGGTGTCCCAGTTGGACTTCGGCAGCGACTCAGGCGTCCAGCGACGGCCTTGCTCCAGCACCGCCACCCGGTAGCCCTTTTCCGCCAGGCGCAGGGCGCTCACGCTGCCGCCAAAGCCGGAGCCGATGATGATGAAGTCGAAGTGGGAGTCGTCCCCGGCCTCGGAAGGGGCCCTGCCGACAGTCGAGGCGGAGGTCACCGAAGGGGCCGAGGTCGAGGTCGAAGTCCCGGGCGTGGGCGTGGGCGTGCGCTTGGGTGATGGTGTTGGCGGAGGCGAAGGCGAGGATGAAGACAGGTCCATGGCAGGCTCGGCGTGCTGACTTCAGTCTATCGGCCGGCGTGCCCGCCAGGCCCCCGTGCGGACCCCGATGGCGTCAGCTCAGGCGAAATTGCCCAACCACGCCATTGAGCCGCTCGGACTGCAACCGCAAGGTCTCCGCCGCCGCGGCCGACTGCTCCACCAAGGCGGCGTTCTGCTGGGTCATGCGGTCCAGTTCCGTCACCGCCTGGTTCACCTGCACGAGGCCCTGACTCTGGTCGTGGCTCGCCTTGTTGATCTGCTCGATCAGCTCACTGACGGCCTGGACCTCTCCGACCAACCGGCTCATCGTGGCGCCCGCCGCATCCACCTGACGGGTGCCGGTTTCTGCACCGCTCACGTTGTCGGCAATCAGCGTCTTGATTTCCCGCGCGGCATCGGCACTGCGCGTGGCCAGCATGCGAACCTCGGAGGCGACCACGGCAAAGCCGCGCCCGGCATCGCCGGCGCGCGCCGCC
>CBIHOT010000015.1:0-100648 GCA_966211495.1 uncultured Roseateles sp.
TGACGTCGAACTGCTTGCCGACTTCTTCCAGCGTGTGGTCCGTGCTCATCTCGATACCGAAGCGCATGCGCAGCACCTTGGCTTCGCGCGGGGTCAGGCTGTCGAGGATGTCCTTCACCACGTCGCGCAGGCCGGCCTGCATGGCGGCCTCGATGGGCGCCGTGTTGTTGGTGTCCTCGATGAAATCGCCCAGGTGGCTGTCGTCGTCGTCGCCGATCGGCGTCTCCATGGAGATCGGCTCCTTGGCGATCTTCATGATCTTGCGGATCTTGTCCTCGGGGATCTCCATCTTCTCGGCCAGCGTCGGCGCGTCCGGCTCGTAACCGAACTCCTGCAGGTGCTGGCGCGAGATGCGGTTCATCTTGTTGATCGTCTCGATCATGTGAACCGGGATGCGGATGGTGCGGGCCTGGTCGGCGATCGAGCGGGTGATGGCCTGGCGGATCCACCACGTCGCGTAGGTCGAGAACTTGTAGCCGCGGCGATATTCGAACTTGTCCACCGCCTTCATCAGGCCGATGTTGCCTTCCTGGATCAGATCCAGGAATTGCAGACCGCGGTTGGTGTACTTCTTCGCAATCGAGATGACCAGGCGCAGGTTGGCCTCGATCATTTCCTTCTTCGCATCGCGGGAGGCCTTTTCGCCCTCGTTCATCCGCTTGTTGATCTCCTTGAGATCGTCCAGCGGCACAACGGCCTTGGCCTGCACGTCGATCAGCTTCTGCTGCAGCTCCTGGATGGCGGGCAGATTGCGCGACATCACATTGCTGTAGTTCTTGCCCGAAGCGACTTCCTTCTCGGCCCACTGCAGGTTCAGTACGTTGGGCGGGAACACCTTGATGAAGTGTTCCTGCGGCATGCCGCACTTGTCCACGACGATCTTGCGGATCTCGCGTTCATAGCGGCGCACGTCGTCCACCTGCGAGCGCAGGATGTCGCACAGCTTCTCGATGGTCTTGACGGTGAAGCGGATGGTCATCAGCTCGCTGCTGATGGCCGCCTGGGCCTTGTTGTAGTTGGCCGACTTGTAGCCGTCCTTCTCGAAGGCCTTGCGCATCTTGTCGAAGTTGACGGCCAGCGAGTCCAGCTTCACCAGCGCGGCGTTCTTCAGCTCTTCCAGCTTCTTGGTCAGGGCCTTGGAGCCGCCGGCGCCGTCATCGTCGTCTTCTTCGTCGAATTCGTCGAAGTCTTCTTCGGCCACGTAGTCGTCCGCCTCGTCATCGGAGACGAAACCATCGACGGCCTCGGAAATCTGCATTTCGCCGGCGCGGATCTTGGCAGCCATGGCCAGGATCTCTGCAATCGTGGTGGGCGAGGCGGAGATGGCCAGCATCATGGCCTGCAGGCCACCTTCGATGCGCTTGGCAATCTCGATTTCGCCTTCACGGGTCAGCAGTTCCACCGTGCCCATTTCGCGCATGTACATGCGGACCGGGTCGGTGGTGCGACCGAATTCGGAGTCCACCGTCGAGAGCGCGGCTTCCGCGGCTTCTTCGGCTTCTTCTTCGGTGGCGGTGGGCGAGGTGCTGCCCTGGATCAGCAGGGTGGCGGCGTCGGGCGCCTGCTCGTACACGGCGATGCCCATGTCGTTCAACATGGAGACGATCGCCTCGAGGATTTCCTCGTTGATCAGCTTTTCGGGCAGGTGGTCGTTGATTTCCTGATGCGTCAGGAAACCACGGGTCTTGCCCATCTTGATCAGCGTCTTCAGTTCCTGACGACGCTTGGCCACTTCCTCTTCGGTCAGGGCGGTTTCGTCCAGACCGAATTCACGCATCAGCGCGCGCTCCTTGGCGCGGCTGACCTTCATGCGCAGCGGCTTGGCCTTGGGCTTGTCCTCGCCGGCGGCTTCTTCGACATCGGCCTCGGCCTCGACTTCCGGATCCGCTTCGGCTTCGATGTCGGCATCGACATCACCAAAATCTTCTTCTTCCTCTTCCACCTTGGCCTTGCCGGTCTTCTTGGACTCGGTCTCCGCCTTGGGCTTGCGGCCGCGCTTGGGCTTGGCTTCGTCCGTGGCAGCGGCAGCCTTGGTGGTTTTGGCAGCAGCCTTGGCAGGCTTCTTGATCTCTTCAGTCTCTGCGGCGGCAGCCTTGGAAGCGGTCTTTTTGGCGGTCATGCAGTTCCTCGGGTCGGCGAGTGATTCGGGAATTCTTTGGGGCGTGCAACGCAAACGGCCACCTGGATCGCCGGCAACCGCATGAGTGGCGGTGCGACGAGCCCAGGCGGCTCGATCTCTGCCTTGAGCCTTATGTGGGGAGTGTTCCCACCAGCTCAAGGTTGCGCGTGAAGGCTAGCGTGATCGTTTGGAGTTGCAGTCCAGGCGGTGATAGGTGGCCACTTTTTCATTGCCCAGGGTCAGTGGGGGGCCGGGGACCGGTTGGTGCTGCCGTCACTCTTGACGCGCGAAAGGGCTAGATTATCCACGAAATCGAGGGAATGGTCAAAATGCCCAAATTAGATGGCTTTCAATTCCTCGATTTGATTGCGGATTAGCTTCAATTTGGCAATGTCTGGCGATTTGCTGCTGGCAATCTGGGTCGCTTCCTGCTCCAGGCGAACAATCCAGAGTTTGCGCATGACATGGCGGAATTCGTCGTGGGCGGATTCGTCCTGCGGCGGGGCGGTGAGCGGACCACCGCAGACACGCTGAGCGAGTTCGAGCTGGTCGGCCTCGACAAGGGCGATCTGCAGCACCGCCCAGGGGCTGGGGCCGTGATCCATCATGAATCGCTCCAGCCAGGCAATGAGTTGACCGTGTTCCGCCGGCAGTTCATGCAGCAGCTGCAGGTCCTGCTCGCTGAGGACCTGCCAGAGTTCGCCGTGCAGCAGCAGCATGCGGACCGCATGGTCCATCGGGGCGGGTGGGGCCTTGCGGGGCATGCCGATGGTCGGATCCTGGTCGCGACGCTTCCAGTCATTCCACTTGGCACCTTTGCCGCCGAACTTGCCCTTGAAATCGCCTTTGCCTTTGAAGCTGCCGGGCCCGCCAGGACCTGCTGCACCCGCTGCACCGCTTGCACCCGGATATCCGCCCTGTGCGCCGTAGCCCTGGCCGTAGCTGTTCCCGTTGCCATACGCGCCGCCGCCGGCGCCGCCCACGCCACCGGGACCTCCGCCACCCATCGCAGGGCCGGCGTCATACGCGCCATATCCACCATGTCCACCATGTCCACCATGAGCATCGACCGGCGGGGCGACGTCATGCAGATCACCGTGGAAGTCGCCTTCATCCCCGTAAGCCGACGCTGGGATGTCCACGAAATGAGGATGCGCGCCTGCATCGGCGCCGTCACCCGAGGGCACTCCGGCGGCGCGGGTCGCGCGGCCTTGACCGCCATGGCCGCCATAAGCGCCCGGCGCTCCCTGGCCACCGTATGCGCCTGGTGCCCCATGACCGCCCTGCGGCGCGTTGGCGTCGCCGTAGCGATGATCCGCGCGCGGACGCGGCGCGGTGGCCTGCCACAGGCCCAGCAGCTCCTGGTCCGGCAACTGCGCGCGACGGGCCAGTTCACCCAGCAGTTGACGCTTGAGCAGGCCCTCGGGCAATGCGAACCACAGCGGGCGCGCGTTGGTGAGCATGCGCGCACGCCCCTCCGGGCTGCCGAGGTCGCAACCTTCTGCGGCGCTGTCCATCAATTGGCGAGACAGGGGGATCGCCTGCTCGACACAGCGCTCGAAGGCGTCCGCGCCCAACTCCCGCACATAGGAGTCCGGATCGTGTTCCGCCGGCAGGAACAGAAATTTGATGGTGCGGGTCTCGGTCGCGTGGGGCAGGGCGGCTTCCATGGCGCGGCCCGCAGCGCGGCGACCGGCGGCATCCCCGTCAAAACTGAACACCACCGATTCGGTGAAGCGGAACAGCTTCTGCACATGGTCCTGGGTGCAGGCCGTGCCCAGCGTGGCCACCGCATTGCCAAAGCCGCTCTGGGCCAGGGCCACCACGTCCATGTAGCCTTCGACCACCAGCGCATATCCCCGGCGTCGCATGTCCGGACGGGCTTCATACAGGCCGTACAGCTCCTTGCCTTTGCTGAAGACCGGGGTTTCGGGGGAATTCAGATATTTGGGCTCGCCCTTGTCCAGGACACGGCCGCCAAAACCGATCACATCCCCCTGCACATTTCGGATGGGGAACATGATGCGGTCGCGGAACCGGTCGTAGCGACGCTGCTCCGCTTCGCTCTTGCCCGGATCGTCCTGAAGGATGACCAGACCGGTTTCCACCAGCAGCGGGTCGTCATACGCCGGGAAAGCGCTGGCCAGGGTGCGCCAGCCTTCCGGGCTGTAGCCGAGGCCGAACTGGGCAGCGATCTGGCCGGTCAGACCCCGGCCTTTGAGGTAGTCGATCGCCCGGGGACTGGATTTCAGTTGCTGGCGGTAATGCTGGCTGGCCTTGGCCAACACCTCGGTGAGGGTGGCCTGACGCTGCCTGACCAGCTTTTCACGCTCGCGGTCGGCGGGGCTGCGGTCATCTTCGGGCACCTGCATGCCGGCTTGCTGGGCCAGGTCCCGGACGGCGTCCACGAAGCCGATGCCCAGATGCTCCATCAGGAAACCGACGGCATTGCCGTGCACGCCGCAGCCGAAGCAGTGATAGGTCTGCCGGGAAGGGCTGACGATGAAGCTGGGGGACTTCTCGCCGTGGAAGGGGCACAGGCCCTTGTGGTTGATGCCGGCCTTTTTCAGATCGACGTGACGGGACACGATGTCCACGATGTCGACACGCCAAATACGGGCCTTAATACACCCCGGGGGGATCCCGGGAGCGATTTGCGCGCTGACGGTCACCGGCCCCCCTGCAGGCTGCCGCGCTGGAGGGCCGTTCACCATCCGCTTGCCGGGCTCTGACGGCTCCCGTGAGGGCCGTCAGCGCATGGCGGGCAATTACAGGACGAAGTCTTCGAGCTTGGCGCCGTTGGCGATGGCAGCCTTCAGCCACTTCGGCTGCAGACCACGGCCGCTCCAGCTTTCGCCGGTCGCCTGATTGCGGTACTTGGCCGCCACTTTCGAAGCCTTTGCGCCAGTCGTTTTGGCGCTGCGAGCCGTCAGATCCGCCACATTCAGTCCATATTCGGACATCAGCGACTTCACCTTCGCGATCGCGTCAGCGCGTTCACGCTCCTGGGTTTCCGCGATTTGCTGTTCCAGAGCGGCCCGCTGGGCCAACAGATCTTTGAGCGATGCCATTTATGCAATTCCTCACAAGGTTCAACAGCCAAGGCCCGAAATAGGGCATGTCCGCATTATATGCAGGCTCTTGTATATCTCCGCAAGGGGGTAATCGCCCATCCGCTCAAATTTGACAACGATCGAGTAGGTCCCTACCTGTGAAAGTCAGCCAAAGCGGGGTAGGTTCACGGTAATCAGGCTGCTGGCGGCACATATCCGGCGGGCTGTTCCGCGCCGTCGCCAAAGAAGAACTGCTCCATCTGGCGGGCCAGGTATTGGCGGGCGCGCTGGTCGGCCAGATTCAGACGGTTTTCGTTCACCAGCATCGTCTGATGCTTCATCCAGGCTGCCCAGGCTTCCTTGGAAACATTTTCATAGATGCGCTTGCCCAGTTCGCCAGGATAGACGGGGAAGTCCATGCCTTCGGCTTCCTTCTTCAGATAAACGCATTGGACGGTACGAGCCATATCAACCTCGGTGCTCAAAGAGTGTGGGGGGGCAGCCGCGAGGAATCTTCGCGACTGAATGAAACAAATGTTCAGCGAGCGGTCGTCACCCGCAAAACCCTGGCACTGCGCCAGCCAATCAAGCCAGTTTTTTCACCAGCACCTGGGAACGGCGGTCCCAGTTGTACTTGCGTTTGCGCTCCTCCGGCAGCCAGTTCGGATCCACCGGCTGGAAGCCGCGTTTGATGAACCAGTGCATGGTGCGGGTGGTCAGCACGAAGATGCTGGTCAGGCCCAGGGCACGGGCGCGTTGCTCGATGCGCTTGAGCAGCCGCTCGCCGTCGCCCTGGCCCTGCACCGCGCTGGAGACGGTGAGTGCGGCCATTTCCGCCGTGCGCGCTTCCTGATAAGGGTGCAGCGCGGCACAGCCGAAAATCACGCCGTCGTGCTCGATCACGGTATACGCCTCGATGTCCCGCTCAATTTCGCTGCGGTCACGTTTCACCAGGGTGCCATCGCGTTCGAACGGTTCAATCAGGGCAATCAGGCTGCCAATATCGTCGTGGGTGGCTTCGCGCAGGCTTTCGAGTTTTTCATCGACCACCATGGTGCCGATACCGTCGTGGGTATAGACCTCCTGCAGCAGGGCGCCATCCACCGCAAAGGGCAGGATGTGGCTCCGCTCCACCCCGGCCTCGCAGGCTTTCACGCAGTACTGCAAATAGAAGCCCACATCGGTCGGCTGCGTCGGCGGCGGCAACTTGGCCATCAGGCGTTTGGCATCGGCCAGGGCCAGTTCGGTATCGATGTTGCTGTCCGGATCTTCCGGGTTTTCGCGCACGCCGGCCACTTCGGTCATGAACAGCAGCTTGTCGGCCTGCAGCGCAATCGCGGTGGCGGTGGCGACGTCTTCCATCATCAGATTGAAAGCGTCCCCGGTGGGAGAAAAGCCGAAGGGCGACATCAAAACAATGGCGCCAATATCAATCGCCCGCTGGATGGCCGCGGCGTCCACGCGCCGGACAATCCCGCTGTGCTTGAAATCCACCCCGTCCACGATGCCCACAGGGCGCGCGGTCAGGAAATTGCCCGAAACCACCCGCACGGTGGAATTGGCCATCGGCGTGTTGGGCAAACCCTGCGAGAAGGCGGCCTCAATTTCAAACCGCAATTGGCCGGCCGCTTCCTGGGCGCAATCCAGGGTGATGGCGTCGGTGATGCGCATGCCGTGGCTGTAGAGCGCCGGGTGACCCTTGGCCGCCAGCTGTTCATTCACCTGGGGGCGGAAACCATGCACCAGCACGATCTTGATGCCCATGGCATGCATGATGGCCAGATCCTGCACAAAACTGTTGAGCTTGCCGGCCGCAATCATTTCCCCGGTCATGCCGACAACGAATGTCTCGCCGCGATAGGCATGGATATAGGGGGCCACCGCGCGAAACCACGGGACGAAGGTGTGGGGGAAGACCAGGCTCATGAGCGCGAATTGTGCCGTACCCTGTCCCCCGGACGCGGGTTCAAGGCCTCTTGATGTGCACAGGGCGCCGCGAGAGCATGCAGCTTTCACACAGACGCAAGGGAGTTGCTCATGGATGTCTTCAAAACCCAAGGCGCCTTCAGCTGGTCCGAGCTGATCACGCCCGCGCCGGACCAGGCCGCCGAGTTCTATGGAAGCCTGTTCGGCTGGAAGCTGGAATCGATGCCGATGCCCGGGGCGGCGCCGGGCGAGATCTACCGCGTGGCCAAGGTGGGCGACACCGCCGTGGCCGGCATGTTCAAAACCCCGGCAGACCAGCCGCTGCCACCGCACTGGATGACCTATGTGACGGTGCAGGATGTGGACGCCACGGCCGCCAAGGCGGTGGCGCTGGGCGGCAAGATCCTGATGCCGGTCACCGACATTCCGACGGTCGGGCGCATGGCCACCCTGCAGGATCCACAAGGCGCGGTGATCAATGTCATCACGTACGCGGCGCAGATGTCCTGAGCGGCCGTAGGCCCGTGGGGTGTGGCGAACCGACGAATGGAAGCGGGGGGCGGATAATGCGCCCCCCGTGAGTCAAAACAATTCATCCTCCGTGCCCGCCTCCCAGGCCTCGCCGAACGACCCCGCCGCTTCCGATCCCTCCGCCGCGCCGGCCGACGCCGCCGTGGACAACGCCGCGTCCGCCCGCACGCATGAGCGCGATCCGGCCGCCGGCCGCACGCATGAGCGCGACCCGGCCGCCGGCCGCACGCATGAGCGCGACCCGGCCGCCGGCCCGCGTGCCCCGAAGCCGCCACGTCCCGACGGTGGGCGCGGTCGCCGTGATGCGCCCCGTCGTGACGACTCACGCCGCGCGCAAGCCCCCGCCACACCCATCCCGCCGATCGAGTTCCCCGAATCGCTGCCCGTCTCCGGCCGTCGCGAGGAGATCATGGCGGCGCTTGCGCAGCACCAGGTCGTCATCGTCTGCGGTGAAACCGGCTCGGGCAAGACGACCCAGTTGCCCAAGATCGCGCTGGCGATGGGCCGCGGTCGCGGCAACGGCGGCGGCCTGATCGGCCACACCCAGCCGCGACGGATCGCCGCGTCCAGCGTGGCCAAGCGCATTGCGGAAGAACTGAAGTCTCCGCTGGGGGACGTGGTCGGCTACAAGGTCCGTTTCCAGGACCGGCTCTCGCCTGGCGCGTCGGTGAAGCTGATGACCGACGGCATTCTGCTGGCCGAGACGCAGACCGATCCGCTGCTCAAGGCCTACGACACGCTGATCATCGACGAGGCGCACGAACGCAGCCTCAACATCGATTTCCTGCTCGGTTATCTGCGCGAGATCCTGCCGCGCCGCCCCGACCTGAAGGTCATCGTCACCTCGGCCACCATCGATGCGGACCGGTTTGCCCAGCATTTCGCGTCCGCCAAGGGGCCGGCGCCGATCATCCTGGTCTCGGGCCGCCTGTTCCCGGTGGAGCAGCGTTACCGTCCCTTCGAGGAGTCCAAGGACCACGACCTGAGTGACGCCATCTGCGAGGCCGTGGACGAGTTGTGGCGCGAAGGCTCTGGCGACGTGCTGGTCTTCCTGCCCGGCGAGCGTGAGATCCGCGAAGCCGCCGAGGCCCTGCGCAAGCATCACCCGCCCGGCGTGGAGGTGCTGCCGCTGTTTGCACGCCTCTCGCAGCAGGAGCAGGACCGCGTCTTCCAGCCGCATGGACAGCCGCGCATCGTGCTGGCCACCAACGTGGCCGAGACGTCGCTGACGGTGCCGGGCATCCGCTATGTGGTGGACCCGGGCCTGGCGCGGGTGAAGCGCTACAGCTACCGCAACAAGGTGGAGCAGCTGCAGATCGAATCGATCAGCCAGGCCGCCGCCAACCAGCGGGCCGGCCGCTGCGGCCGGGTGAGCAACGGCATCTGCGTGCGGCTGTATGACGAGAAGGACTTCCTCTCCCGTCCTCGCTTCACCGATCCCGAAATCCTGCGCAGCTCGCTGGCTGGCGTGATCCTGCGGATGAAGGCGCTGCGGCTCGGGCAGGTGGAGGAGTTCCCCTTCATCGAACCGCCGCCGCGCAAGGCGGTGGCCGATGGCTATCAGCTGCTGGCGGAGCTCGGCGCGGTCGATGAACGCAACGAGCTGACGCCCATCGGCGAGGAACTCTCACGCCTGCCGCTGGACCCGCGCGTGGGCCGCATGATCCTGGAAGCCCGCCAGCGCGATGCGCTGACCGAGGTGCTGATCATCGCCAGCGCGCTGTCCGGCCAGGATGTGCGTGACCGGCCGATGGACCAGCAGCAACAGGCGGACGAGAAGCACAAGAAATTCGACGACGAGCGCTCGGAGTTCATGGGCTATCTCAAGCTCTGGAAGTGGCTCGGTGAGTCGCGCGGCAGCGCGCCGGAAGAGGGCGCCGGCGGCCTCTCGACGAGCGGTCAGGCGCCGCGCACCCACAAGCTGAGCAACCGTCGTCACGAGCAACTGCTGCGCGACAACTTCGTCAGTCCGCGCCGCGTGCGCGAATGGCGGGACATCCACTCCCAGCTGCACACGGTGGTGGCGGAGATGGGCTGGCGCCTGAATGGCGCGGCGGCCACCTATGAGCAGGTCCACCTGTCGATGCTGGCCGGCCTGCTGGGCAACATCGGCCTGAAGGCGGACGATGACGACTGGTACCTCGGTGCCCGCGGCATCAAGTTCTGGCGGCATCCCGGCGCGCATCTGAGCAAGAAGCCGGGCCGCTGGATCGTCGCCGCGGAACTGGTGGACACCACCCGGCTGTTCGGCCGTGGCATCGCCGCGATCGATCCGCAGTGGCTGCCGGGCATTGCCGGTCATCTGATCAAGACCCAGTTGCTGGAGCCGCATTGGGAGAAGAAGGCGGCCGAGGTCATCGCGCTGGAGCGGGCCACGCTCTACGGCATCGTCATCTACAACAACCGCCGCGTGAATTTTGGACGGGTGGATCCGGTGGCTGCGCGGGAGATCTTCATCCGTGAAGCGCTGGTGAATGGCGAGTGGGAGACCCGACTGCCGTTCCTGGCCCACAACCAGAAGCAGATTGCGAAGGTTGAGGAGCTGGAGCACAAGTCCCGCCGGCAGGACGTGCTGGTGGACGATGAGCTGATCTACGCCTATTACGACCAGCATCTGCCCGCCGAGGTCTGCTCCGGCGCGACGCTGGAGAAATGGTGGCGCGAGGCCAGCAAGGGCCACCCGCGCCTGCTGCATCTGAGCCGCGAGGAATTGATGCGGCACGAGGCGGCCGGTGTCACCACCGATGCCTTCCCGCGCACGGTGCGGTTGGGCGGTGTGGACTGCAGCGCCACCTATCTGCATCAACCCGGCGATGCGCGGGATGGCGTCACCGTCACCGTGCCCATCTATGCGCTCAACCAGGTCAATGACGACCGGGTGGAATGGCTGGTGCCCGGCATGCTGGAGGCCAAGGTGCTGGCGCTGCTCAAGAGCCTGCATCAGAAGCCTCGGGCGAGACTGACGCCGCTGCCGGACTACGTGCGTGAATTCGTTGAGCTGACGCCGTTCGGTCAGGGCAGCCTGCTGGAAGTGCTGCTCAAGGCGGTCAAGGAACGGACGCAACTGGCCATTCAGCGCAACGACTTCAAGCTGGAGCAGGTGCCGGTGCATCTGTTCATGAACATCCGTGTGGTGGATGAGCATGGTCGCCAGCTGGGGCAGGGCCGCAATCTGGCCGCGCTCAAGGCGGAGCTGGGCGGACAGGCGCGTTCCGCCTTCCAGGCGCTGGCTGCGCTGAAGCTGCAGGGCGGTGCGGCGGCGGGAGAAGGTGCTGACGGTGCCGCCGGATCGGATGCGGCCTCAGGGAATGCTTCCGGGGATGCCCGTCGTGGTCAGGATCGCGCGGCCCGTGGGACCGGGTCTGGCGCCGCGTCGGATCGCCATGCCCGGGGCCGCTCGGAGGGCTCACCAGCCGCTGCCGGCAATGACAACGGCAAGGCCGATGGCAATGGCAATGGCAAGTCCAACGGCGGCATCCGCGCCACGGTGGCCGCGCCGCCGAAGTCGCCCGCGGACGCGACCAAAACCTACACCAGCTGGACCTTCGGTGAACTGCCGGAGCTGATGGAGATCAAACGCGGCCCGCAGACCCTGATCGGCTTCCCGGCGCTGATCGACCGGACCACCCACGTCGAGATCGAAGTCTTCGACGAGCCGGACGTGGCCGCCGCCAAGCACCGTGCGGGCCTGCGCCGCCTGATCGCCCTGCAATTGAAGGAGCCGCTGAAGTATCTGGAAAAGAACATTCCGGATCTGCAGTCCATGGCCGTGGCCTACATGAGCCTGGGCACCAGCGAGGAGCTTCGCGACCAGATCATCGACGTCGCGCTGGACCGCGCCTTCCTCGGCGACCCGCTGCCGGTGGACGAATTCAGCTTCAAGGCGCGCCTGGAAGAAGGGCGCGCCCGCCTGAACCTGATCGCGCAGGAAGTGGCGCGGCTGGCCTACAGCGTGCTGCTGGAATATCAGGCGGCCCTGCGCAAGCTCAAGGACACCCGGTCCGCCCCCAAGGATGTGGTCGAGGACATTCAGGGGCAGTTCCAGCGCCTGATGCCCAAGCGCTTCGTGCTGCTCACGCCCTGGGCTCAGTTGCAGCACTACCCGCGCTACCTCAAGGCCATCACCCTGCGGCTGGACAAGTTCCGGGCGGATGCCGCCCGCGACGCCAAGCTGCTGACCGAGCTCAAGCCGCTGGAGCAGCGCTGGCAGCGTCGCCTGGCTGAACGCAATGGCGCACCGGACGCCCGGCTGGACGATTTCCGCTGGCAATTGGAAGAGTTGCGAGTGAGCCTTTTTGCACAAGAGTTGCGCACGCCGCAGCCGGTCAGTGTCAAACGCCTGGAAAAGGTGTGGGCACAGTTACAAAACTGAGAGGAAAATCCACGTTACTTCTACGTGGCGAGGACGTCGGGTTTTCTGTCCAATCCCAACCATATAAGGACAGTGGCCCCTGGATCAGGCTGGGGGTCACCACTCACGCGTGTCTGAGACAACTTCCCCCCCTTCCGCCGCACCCCTGCGGCGCTTTGGCCGTTTTGAGCTGCGCGCACTGCTGCACAAGAGCCAGCGGAGCATGCTGTGGCTGGTGTTTGACACGCACCATCGCCAGGAGATGCTGCTCATGGTCCCGCGGGAGAAGCCGTCCGGGGAGGCGGCCATGCTGCAGTGGCTCAAGGCCATGGACGCCGGCTCCCGCATCCACCACCCGAACCTGGGCCACGTGGTGGAAACCGGCCGGGTCGATCCCTGGCCCTATGTCACCTACGATCGCGCCCTGGGCGAGACCCTGGAAGAGCGCATTGCCCGCGGTGTCCCCCTGCCGCTGGATGCCGCCAAATGGGTCGCCCAGGCGCTGGAAGGCCTGGCCTTCGCCCACGAAGCCGGCCACGCCCACCGGGACATCCAGCTGGCTCATCTGCTGATCGACCCCGCCGACCATGTGCGGGTGATCGGTCTGGAGGTCGCGCAGGAAACCCTGCCGGCCGATGCCGACTTCAATGCCACCCGTCGGGCAGTGCGGGAAGCCGCCGAGGAAGACGTGGTCTCGATCGGCCTGGTGCTGCACAGGCTGCTGTCGGGCCGTCCGGTGCTGGACGAACAGGACCTGCGCAGCGTCATGCAGCGGATGCAGCCGCAAGGGCAGGAGCTGGTGCGCATGGGCTGGGAGACGCCCTATCCGATTCCGGATCCGCTGCGCGCCATCGTCAACCGTGCCACCGACCGGCAGGCGCGCCAGCGTTATCACCTGGCCCGCAGCTTCTGGCGTGCGCTGGATGGCTGGCGCCTGTCCGCCGAGCAGGACGACGGCGGCCCGATCGCGCTGCTGAAGGACAAGATGCAGCGCTTCGGCCATCTGCCCAGCACGAGCACGCGCCTCGTGTCCACCGCCCTGTCGTCGGCGATGGCGTCCCAGCATGCCAGCGAGCTGGCGGCCCTGGCACTGAAGGACATGGCCCTGACGCTGGAGCTGCTGCGCCGGGTCAACAATGCGCTGCGCCAGCAGGGGCACGCCAGCAGTGGCGGCACCGTGCTGAACATGCAGCGGGCCATTGCGATGATGGGTCTGAACGGGCTGGAAGATGCGGCCCGTGCCCTCAAGCCGTGGCCGGGCCCGATGAATGAAGGGCAGGCCACCTTCATGCAGAGCCTGATGCGCCGGGTGCAGCGGGCAGGGCAGGTGGCGCAGGCGCTGCGCCCCGCCGGGTACGACGGCGAGGTGGTCTACCTGATCAACCTGATGCAGAACCTGGGCCGTCTGCTGGTGCAGTATCACTTCCCGGACGATGCCCAGCAGATCCGCCAGCTGATGGTGCCGCCCGAGCCGACCGAAGAGCATCCCAATCCCCGCGGTCTGACCGAACAGAGCGCGGCCTATGCGGTGCTCGGCTGCGATCTGGAGAGCCTGGGTCTGGCCGTGGCGCGCTACTGGGGCCTGGGCGACGAGTTGCAGCACATGATGCGGCGCCAGCCGCCGGATGCGCCGGTGCGCCATCCCGATGGCGACCTGGACATCCTGCGGCTGACCTGCAGCCTGGCCAATGAGCTGATCGATGCCCTGCTGCTGCCCGAGCGCAAGCGGCAGACCGGCATCGAGCTGGCCACCAGACGTTATTCGCGGGCCCTGAACCTGGGCCTGCGCGAGATCTACGACGCCCTCGGGGCGGCGCAGTCGCAAGGGGAGTCCAACAGCGGCGTGAACGACCCCAGTGTCGGTGCTGCTGCAGCTGCCGTGCCCCGGTCCCGCCTGCGTGAACGCGCAGAGCAGCAGACCCCGGGGCCCCGCAAGGACCCACCATGACCCCTGTGCCGCCCGCTGTCGGGCGCTTCAAGCCGCTGCGCAGTCTCGGGCGTGGCGCCCAGTCGCAGGTCTGGCTGGCGCATGATCCCCGTCTGGACCGAGAGGTCGCCCTGAAGGTGCTCACCCAGGCAGTGGACCGGGCCAGTGTCGATGCCTGGCTGCATGAGGCGCGCGCGGTCAGCCGATTGACCCATCCGAACATCGTGCCGGTCTTCGAGGCCGACATGGAGGGCGGGCAGGCCTACATGGCCTTTGAATATGTGGCGGGCGGGACGCTGGCGGAGCACATGCGCCAGCGCGGCCGATTGCCGGCCCGCGATGCCGTGGGGCTGATGCTGGGCGTGCTGGACGGACTGCATGCGGCCCATGCCGCGGGCGTGGTGCATCGCGACCTGAAGCCCTCCAATGTGATGCTGGATCCGCAGGGCCGGCCCCGCGTGATGGATTTCGGCATCGCCGCCCGCCTGAGCGGCGCGACGCCGTCGACCCAGGGCAACCGCATCGTCGGCACGCCCGGCTACCTGTCGCCGGAAGCGGCGCGCGGAGAGGCGGCGTCACCGGCGATGGACGTGTTTGCCGCGGCGGTGATGCTGACAGAGATGCTGGCGGGTCAGCGGCTGAATTACGACCCCGACCCCTGGCGCGCGGTACGCCGCGTGGCGGAGCAGCAGCTGGAGCCGCCCGCCGACCTCGGCCCGGATACCGACGATGCGCTGCGCGCCGTGCTGCTGCGCGGCCTGGCGCGAGAGACCAGCCAGCGCTGGCCGAGCGCCAAGGCATTTCATGATGCGCTGGCCGCTTGGCTGCATCCGGCGGCGGAAGCGCCCGCTTCGACGGATGGCGGCAATGCCACGCTCGAGTTCCTGCTGCGCCGCATGCGCCATCGCAGCGACTTCCCCGCCATGGCGGATTCGGTGGCGCGCATCCAGCGCATGACGCAGTCGGAGAACGAAAGCCTCACGACGCTGTCCAACGAAATCCTCAAGGACGTGGCGCTGACCAACAAGCTGCTGCGCCTGGTCAACACGGTGCAGTTCAGCCACGCCGGAGGCGGGCACATCAGCACGGTGTCCCGCGCCGTGGCGCTGGTCGGATTCGGCGGCATCCGCAATCTGGCCCTGTCGCTGGTGCTGCTGGAGCGGATGGAAAACAAGCAGCATGCGCAGCGGCTCAAGGAAGAGTTTCTCCGCGCGTTGATGGCGGGTTCTCTGGCGCGCGAGTTGTGCCTGGTGCCGAGGGAAAACGAAGAGTCCTTCCTCACCACCATGTTCCAGGGCCTGGGGCGGCTGCTGTCGGAGTTCTACCTGCCCGAAGAAGCCCAGCAGGTGCGGCGCCTGGTGCGCCCGGAACGTGGCATGGGGGAGCAGGCGGCTCCGCCGATCAATGAAGCGGCCGCGTCGGCGCAGGTGCTGGGGCTGAGTTATGAAGCGCTCGGTCTGGGCGTGGCGCGGCAGTGGGGTTTCCCGGACAGCCTGCAGCGAACGATGGTGCGGCCGGACGGCGACGCGCCGATGCGGCTGATCGAGCATTCCCCTGACCGCATGCGCTGGCTGGCCCGCGCCAGCAATGATGTGGCGGACGTGATTCTGAACAGCGAGCCGTCCGAAGCGTATGCCAAGGTGCGCGCCATGGCGCAGCGATACGCGCGGGCGCTGGGCGTGGAGGCCAAGGTCATCGAGCAGGCGGCGGATCAGGCGCGCCAGCGGCTGTCGCAACTGGCGCAGGCCATGGACATCCAGCTGCCCAAGAGTTCACCGGCGCAGCGTCTGCTGGCGCCGCTGACACCGTCGCTGGAAGACACGCTCTCGCCCCATCAGCTGCAGGCCACGATCGTGCAAGGGCCGGTGCCCACCGGCGTGATTCCGCCGGAGGAGGCTTCTGCGGTGCTGGCTGCGGGCATCCAGGACATCACCAATGCGATGGTGGAGAGCTTCAAGCTCAACGAAGTCCTGCGGATGATTCTGGAGACGATGTATCGGGGCCTGGGCTTCAGGCGGGTGATCTTCTGTCTGCGGGATCCGAAGACCGAGACGCTGACGGGACGCTTCGGGCTGGGCGATGGCGTGGAGGCGGTGGCGCCGCTGTTCCGGGTGCCGCTGCGGGTGATGCCGGGGCTGCAGCCGGATCTGTTCAGCGCCATCTGCATCAAGGGCGCGGATACGTTGATTGCCGATGCCTCGCAGCCGCGGATCGCCGAACGGCTGCCGGCATGGTTCCTCAGCGGGGCCAAGGCGCACAGCTTCCTGATCCTACCGATGGCGCTGCGGGGCGCGCCGTTCGCGATGATCTATGCGGACAAGGCGGAGGCCGGTTCGGTGGTGCTGGATGAGAAGCAGCTGGCGTTGCTTCGCACGCTGCGTAATCAGGCGGTGATGGCCTTCAAGCAGGTGAGTTGAGGCGACGAGCGAAGGGCGGAGGGCCCTTCGCGGTGGGTGCAGCGATGCCCTATGCCCTATGCCCTGTGGGACGCCCGATCACACGCCGGGGATGCAACGTCTGGTTACTGCTTGTCGGCGAGGTAATGGTCGGCCCATGCCGTCATCGGCGGGACGTGCGTGCGCGTTGGAAGCTGCAAGGCAACAGCCTTGGAGTTCTGACATGCGAGTTGTACGTCTGATCATCGGCGCCATCGCCGCGCCGCTGCTGGCTTCAGCCCTGAGTGGCTGCATCGTGGTGCCGCCTCGGCACTATCACGGCGGCGGTGGCTACGGCTATAGCGATGGCTATCGGCCCGCCGTCGCCGGCCCCCCTGTGGTGGGCTATGTCTGGGTGGACGGCTGCTGGGAGTGGCGCGAAGGGCGCCGGACCTGGGTGGACGGCCACTGGGGGCCGCCGCGCCGCTGAGGCGGAGGGGCGGCGGTGGGGCGTTGGCGGCGCCAGGCCGCCTGAGACGGCGCGCTGCGTTCCCTCGCCGCCGCGTTCCTTCAATAAGGACCTTGCGCCAGCCAGCGCTCGAGCTGCGGCAGGCGGTCATTGCCCCAGAAACGCTCGCCTTCCACGATGAAGAAGGGCGAGCCAAACACGCCCCGGGCCTCGGCCAGATCGATCTCGGCCTTCAGGCGGGCGCGGGTGGCACTGTCATTGGCCAGTTGCTGCAGCTGGGTCGCGTCCATGTTTTGGGCGGCGCAAAGGTCCTGCAGCGTTTCCAGCTGGGCGATGTTGCGGTCTTCCACGAAATAGGCGCGGTAGACGGCATGGGCGAAACAGCGGCCCTGCGCGGGATCGCGGTCGTTGAACCAGTGGAACAGACGCGCGGCGGTCTCGGTGTGCAGGCCCAGCGACGACGGCGTTTTGTATTCCACGCCGGAGAATGTGGCCAGCCGCTCCACGTCGCGGCGGATGTAATCACTGCGCATGACGCTGCTGGGAATGCGGATGCGTTCCAGCGACTGGAAATTGGCGTCCAGCACGATGGCATGCCAGTTCACCGAGCGGCCGTGACGGGTCGCCAGCTCATCGATGGTCTGGGACGCGATGTAGCCGTAGGGCGAGGCGAAGTCGAAATAGAAGTCGATCGGGGCGGCCATGCGGGCTCCTGGGATGAGAAGGGCTGCGGTCTTCGGGAGAAGGCGGCAGGCGGCGCGGATTGTAGGAGGAGGCGGGCCGCGGGCGATGCCCTGGATGGGAGGGCGCAGGCACAATCGAAAACGCGGAGCGGGAACGCCCGATGAGCGCGGGACCGGTCAGACCGGCGTGCGAGGTGAGTCGGATGAGATGACCCTCATGCAGCGCGTGATCCCTCGGACGAGAAAGAAAGACTTCGGTACATGCTTGCTCAACGGATTGAAGAGGCTTTTGGCCATCGAGCCAGACCCGCTTCACTCATTCAGTCGAAAGAATTGTCTGGAGATGAGATCGCGGGGATTGATGCGGTCGCCGCTTCGGACTGGCGCCGGTTCACGGTGGACACGCTGGAGAAGCATTCCGATGCCATCACGCTGATGGCGCCGCAGGCGTTCGCCTACTTTCTGCCGGGCGTCATGTTGGCGACGTTCAACGAAGGCATTCCGAATGCGATAGCGGCTGTGTCGGTGGTGTCCCAACTGGACCGCACGCCGGATCGGGCGCTGTGGGATTCGCACTTCCTCGCGCGCTGGCCGCTCTTGAACCTGCCGGAGCTGGAGGCCGTGGCCGAGTGGGTCTTGTGGCTGGACAGTACGGGTGAGTTCTGTCTGGACGAGCTCAGCATGATCAGAGCGCTTGCGACGCTGGATCTGCTCAAGAAGGACGTGTTGCGGGGGTAATGGCCTGAAGGTCAGTCATGGGCGGGGATGCACTCCGAACCACAGAGTGCCCGGCGCCTCATTGGCCGATTGTGGGCTCAGTGGTGAGGCGAGTCGCAACGCCGTGGAGCGTCGCGTCTTTGCTCGCTGCCCATCGTGTCTACGCCTCCGACGGGAGGAGCGATGGCTCCGAAGTCTCCGTGGAATCCACCTCGGGACCTTCTGACATATCGTAAGAAGCTGGCGTAGTCGCCACTGCCGGAGCCATCGGGGACGGCGCGGGGAAAGGATGCTCCTGGGCGGGGAGGGCGGCCAACCGGGTCTCGCACTCTGGTGTTACATGCGTGCAGAGGCCGTGTCGAACGCCCTTGTTTTTATGGAAATGGGGTTCGATCAGTCTGAAGCCCCGGTCATCCCCACTTTGGTAGTAGCGAAAAATCCAGTACGCAATTAGATCGGCCATCTGGATCAGCCGAGACGCTTTGGAGTCGAGAAACAGCGGCACTTCAGCGAAGTTGCGCAGTCTCCCCATGGAGTGACCCCGATGCTTGAACACTGACGACAGGGCCTGCAGCTTCTCCTCGTATGAAGTCTTGTCGAAGATCATCAAGCCGCGCTGGGGGTCTCGACGGGTGTGCCACATATTGGCAAGGTATTGGTCGAAGCGCATGGCCAAGTTCTCAAAAGACTTGGTCAGCACGTCTGCCCTCGGCATCGTCTTTTTTTCGATGACGGACGCGAACACCCGAAGCTTCAGTTGGCGGTTCGATAGCAGGCTGAGAATGTCCACCACCGCTTGTGCACGTTGGGATGGCGGCACGGCCTTCCAATGCTCTTTTCCGCCCCTCATCGGAGCGCCATGAAACTCGATGGCGTCGGGGTTCAAAGGATTGAACCGGGCCGCTATCGGCTCGATCGCGGTTTCGAGCCAATGCGTTGAGCGCTCGAAGATGCTGAACCCTGCCAGGACGAAAAAGTCCGTGGATGGATCATGAGAGTGTCCTGACTCATCGAGGTACAAGAGATGCACAAGTACTCCATGGTGGCCACAAAAGCGAACGGACCGCATGCGGTCCGTTCAATGTAGGGAAGCCGAGTGGAACAATCGTCCAACGAACCGCATAGGGCGGCCCTCTCGACTCGCTGCGAATTTTAGCCAACTGGAGCGGTTTTGATAAGAGTGGGTGGATCGCGTCGCTGGAAAGGCAGAAGCCTGGAGCCCCTAGCGATCGGGCCTGTAGCGTGACGACTTCGTCACATATCCATCGGCTCGTGCAACTCTTGTGGTCCCCAAGGGACTGGCGGAGACGGTGAGATTCGAACTCACGGAGGGGATAAGCCCTCGGCGGTTTTCAAGACCGCTGCCTTAAACCACTCGGCCACGTCTCCAGCGTGTGGTGGGGCCCCCCCCAGTTGGGGCCACCCGGGGGGCCGCCCGCCAAAAACACCCCCTAGTGCCACAGCCCACAAAACGCCCCCCGCCACGTCTCCAGCGTGTGGTGCAGCCGCGAATTGTTGGGCCTAGCGCGGCTGCCTCCGTCAAACTACTCGCAGTTGAGCGACTGCCATCAATCCGCGCCGGGCTTCTTCGCCTGCGCGCATGCCACCTGGATGATCTCCAGCGCCTGACCCTCCGCCACCCGTGCAGCGGTCAATGCGCCGCCCCACACGCAGCCGGTGTCCAGTGCCAGCAGGTCAGGCCGCTGCACCAGCCCCAGCGTGGACCAGTGCCCGAACGCCATCGGCTGGCCGGCGGTGCGGCGGCCCGGTACCTCAAACCACGGCATGTAACCCTCAGGGGCCGTTCCGAGACCCTCCTTGGTCTTGAAGTCCAGCTTGCCCTTGGCATTGCAGAAGCGGATGCGCGTCAGCACATTGATGATGAAACGCAGCCGCTCAACGCCCGTCAGTTCGTCGCTCCAGCGATCTGGTTCGTTCCCGTACATCTGAGGCAGAAACTCCGCCAGCCCGGGCCCGCGCAGCAGCGCATGCACCTCTTCCGCCAGCGCCACCGTCTGCGCCGCATCCCACTGCGGCACCACGCCCGCATGCACCATCAACCAACCCTGCGCATGAATCGCCACGCGCTGCTGACGCATCCAGGCCAGCAGGGCCTCGCGGTCCGGTGCCTGGAGGATCGCGTCCAGGGTGTCGCCCTTGTGCGGCGCACGCACGCCTGCGGCCATGGCCAGCAGGTGCAGGTCGTGATTCCCCAGCAGGCACTGCGCCGAGTCGCCCAGGGACTGCAGTCGCCGCAGCGTCGTCAGGGAGTCCGGGCCCCGGTTCACCAGGTCGCCCAGCAGATAGATCCGGTCGCGGGAAGGAGAGAAGTCGATCTTCTCCAGCAGGCGGGCCAGCGCGTCGCAGCAGCCCTGAAGGTCACCAATGAGGTAATGCATAGCGGGATTTTGCGGTGTCAACCGTCATGCGTGTCTGCTACCCTTGCGGGCCTTGTGTTTTGGGCGCGACTCAGGGTTTGTACCGAGTCCGCGCTATCAATGGATACTGCCCTAGTTCTCTTCCTGATTTTTATCAACGGTTTGTTCGCCATGTCGGAGATGGCCCTGACGGCCGCCCGCAAGGCGCGTCTGCAGGTGATGGTGGAAAGCGGCGAGTCCGGCGCTCAGGCCGCCATGGACCTGCATGAAAACCCCACCAAATTCCTCTCCACCGTGCAGATCGGCATCACCTCCATCGGGGTGCTGAACGGCATCGTGGGTGAAGCCGCCTTCTCGGGGCCGCTGGCCGAGGTGCTGCGGTCCTACTTCCCGCTGAGCGACAAGGTCTCCGACATCACCGCCACGGCACTCGTGGTGGTGGTCCTGACCTTCCTCACCATTATCTTTGGCGAACTGGTGCCCAAGCGCCTGGGCCAGATGTTTCCGGAGAACGTCGCCCGTCTGGTCGCGCCGCCGATGGAGATCATCTCCCTGGTGGCCCGTCCGTTCGTCAAGCTGCTCAGCTTCTGCACCGAGTTCACCCTGAAGCTGCTGGGCCTGTCCGGCCGCGCCAACCGTCTGGTGACCGAAGAGGAAATCAACGCCAGCCTGGACGAAGGCCGCGACGCCGGCGTCATCGAGGAACACGAGCACCAGATGGTGCGCAATGTGTTCCGTCTGGATGAGCGGCAGATCGGCTCGATGATGATCCCCCGCGCCGAAATCGCCTGGCTGGATGTGACCGATCGCCCCGAGCAGATCCTGCCCATCCTGCGCGCCCATGGCTTCAGCCGCTACCCGGTCTGCCGAGGCGGCCTGCACGATGTGCTGGGCGTGGTGAGTGCGCAGAACCTGCTGGCCCGTCAGTTGGCCGGGGACTCGATGGACCTGTCCGAGGGCCTGGATGCACCCGTGTTTGTGCCGGAAACGCTCTCTGGCATGGAACTGCTTGCCCACATGCGGGGCACGGAGACACCGCTGGCCTTTGTGGTGGATGAGTACGGTGAAGTGCAGGGTGTCGTCGCCCTGCGTGATGTGCTCGAAGCCATTGCCGGCGAATTCAATTCGTCCGATGGTGAGGACGCCTGGGCGGTGCAGCGCGAGGACGGCAGCTGGCTGATGGACGGCCTGATTCCCGTCACCGAACTGAAGGACCGCCTGGACATCAAGGAACTGCCCGAGGAGGACCGTGGGCGTTACAACACCCTGGCCGGCATGGTGATGCTGCTGCTGGGTCGGTTGCCGCGCACGGCCGATGTGGTGGAGTGGAACGCGTGGAGGTTTGAGGTGGTCGACCTCGACGGCAAACGTGTGGACAAGGTGCTGGTGACAAGACTGGCCGAAGATGGAGTGAGTGAATGAGCAACCCCCCGATGTATGGCAACCTGGTCCCCCTGGACCGCACGCAGCACGCCAAGCTGAAGCTGAGCACCGAGAAGTCGGCCCTGGAGCGGATCAAGGGCCTGAACTCGCTGTTCCTGGCCGTGGCCGAATTCGCCGACGCCTGCAAGGAATTCCCGGTGGTGTTCGTGCGCGTGGGCGCGGTGGTCGAAGGCCAGCGTCAGGCGATCGCACCGCTGGCCGTGTTCGGCCTGAAGCAGGGCAGCAACCTGTTCATCAAGGACAACCTCTGGACCGCGCGCTACCTGCCGGCCTATGTGCGTCGCTACCCCTTCGCCATGGCTCGCATGGATGATGGCGACAACATGGTGCTCTGCGTGGACACCGCCTGGGACGGCCTGAGCGAAACCACTGGCGCTCCCCTGTTCGACGACAAGAACGAAGCCAGCGAACTGCTGCTCAACGCCAAGAACTTCTGCGAAGAGTTCGAGCGCGAAGCGGATCGCACCCGCCAGGCCTGCGAGATCCTGCAAGACCTGAACCTGTTGCAGGACATGCGCTTCGAAGCCACTCTGCCCAACGGCGAAAAGCTGGACGTGGACGGCTTCATGACCATCAACGAAAAGGCCCTGGCAGAACTGCCGGACGCCAAGGTGGTGGAACTGCATCGCAATGGCCTGCTGGAGCTGATCACCATGCATCGCCTGTCGCTGGGCCACATGTCGCGTCTGGCGACCGAGTACCAAGCGCAAAACTGAAGTGATGGACTGCGCGGCACGTGTCGCGCAGTCACTCCCGCCCGGCCGCCTGCGCCGGGTAAAACGCTTCACCTCCGAAGCCGGGTCCGCAGGGCCCGCCATCCCCCCCAAACGTCGTGCGAACCTCACCCGATTCCTGGGGGAGCCGGGGTTTACATGAGGTGTTCGCCAGATCATCCTCGATAGCATCCAGAGGCCCGCAAGAGGTCATTGGAAATGTTGTTTGAGGTTTTTCTCTCCACGCCGGCCATGGAGGCGGTGTTTTCACCGGCGGCAGTGGTGCAGTCCATGATGGACGTCGAAGCGGCGCTGGTGCGCGCGCAAAGCAAGGCCGGCCTGATGCCGGCGTCCGCCGCCCAGGCCATCAGCAGCCTGTGCCGGGCCGAGCTCTACGACGTGCCGTCCCTGCTCGCCGCGGCGCCCGCGGCCGGCAGCCTGGCCATGCCCACCGTGCAACGGCTGCGCGAAACCGTCGCGCTGTTCGACCCTGCGGCTTCGGTCTATGTGCATCGCAATGCCTGCGCGCAGGACATCGTGGACACCGCCATGGTGCTGTGCACCCGCGAAGCGCTCCGTATCCTGGACGACGACCTGCAGGGGCTGTGCGGCCAACTGCTTGACCTGGCCCGGCGCCATGGTGCGGTGCCGATGCTCGGCCGCACCCTGATGCAACCCGCGCAGGTGATCAGCCTGCGCTACAAGGTCATGAACTGGCTGATGCCGCTGGTGCGCAGTGCGGAGATGATCCGCAGCCACGCGCGGGAAGCGCTGCGGCTGCAGTTGGGCGGCCCGGTGGGCACGCTGGAGAGCCTGGGCGCTGACGCCGATCCGGTGAGCCGCCTCCTGTCTGAAGACCTGGGCCTGCCGGTGGCTGACATGTGCTGGCACACCCAGCGCGACCGCTGGATCCGGCTGGCCACCGAACTGGGTGTGCTCTGCGGCAGCATGGGCAAACTGGCCCAAGACCTCGCCTTGCTGGCTCAGCCGGAAGTGGATGAGATCGTGGAAGCGCCGACCGACGGTCGCGGCAGTTGCATCGCGCTGCCTCACAAGCACAACCCGATCGCGGCGCAGCAGGCACTGGCCGCCACCCAGCGCGCCCCCCACCGGATTGCGGCGCTGCTGGGTTGCATGTCCCAGGCCCATGAGCGGGGGCTGGGCCAATGGCCGGCCGAACTGGCGGAATGGAGCAGCCTGATGGGCGCGACCCACGGCGCCCTGATCGCCCTGCGGCGCGCCATGTCCGCGCCGGACGTCCGCACCGCCAAGATGCGCGCCAACGTGGATGCGCAACTCGGGCTGGTGGGCAGTGAGCGTCTGGAATTGCTGCTGACGCCACGCCTGGGCCGACAGCGCACCGACGCCATCATTCAGGAACTGATCCGCCGGGTGCGTCAGGGGCAGGGGCCGCTGATGCAGATGGTCCGTCAGGCGCAGGAGAACGGCGAGCTGCCGGAAGGCGCGATTTCCCCTCGCGAACTCTCCGATCTGTTCGACATCCCCACCATCGCCGCCTGGGCCGATGGCCGTGTCGAATTTACATTGCGCCAGGCGGGACAGCGTCTGGACCTGCTCGCCGGTCAGCCGTTCGTGTAACGACTCATTTCCGGCTTCAGCGTTAAATTCACCCGCATCACGAACATGCGGGCGCGTGGCAACCAATTCCGTTCATGCCGCGGCGAAAGACCCAGTAGCTCAGTGGGTTTTATCCTACAAACAGGGACAACTTTGTTCGTGGATTTCGAAGTCCGAACGTCGTTAAGCGGTGATTTCTACGGCAGGGTTTTCACGGGAGGGCCTTCAGGCACGAATGCCCCAAACCGAGGCGTGGCGCGGGTTTGAGCGTAGGTGGCCGCTCTGTAACTCGGTTCCCTCATTCGCGGGGGTGCTCGTCAATGGGGGATTGACCAGCCCCCTGCAGCAGCGACAGGTCCGTAAGCCACTCGTCGCAATTGTTAACTATCGTAGCGGCCGCATCTATTACCGGGGGTGGCGCCTAGACTTTGGCTCCATAACCGATGAGTCTGGAGTTGGGAATGAGCGATGAAGCGCCTGGTTTGAGCATCGAGCTGGATGCCCCTGCAAGCCCCTTGCAGGCCTTCCAGCCGTTCTCACGGCAAATCGCGTTCCTTCGCACGGACTCCGTCCATCTGCATTTCCGGGATACGGAGTTTGGGCGCCTGGAAATCCGCGCGTTGCTGGATGAGCAGGAAGGCCTGGATCTGATGGAACGCCGTTACGCCTCCCGGGGCTACAAGCTGACCCGTCCGGCCGACGTCACCTTTGGTGCCTACCTGGAAGGTCGCCTGGTGTCGACCGTCGGCATCCGCCGCGACGCGGGCGTTCTCGGTGCGGACCAGAACTTCTCGGACGAGCTGGGCCGCATGCGCCGTCAGGGCATGCAGCTGTGCGAATTCACCCGTCTGGCCGCGGAGCCGGATGCGCCGTCCAAACTGGTGCTGGCCAGCCTGTTCCACTTCGCCTACCTGCATGCCTTCCATCACTGGAATGCCAACCATCTGGTGATTGAGGTGAATCCGCGTCACCGCGCCTTCTACCAGCGCATGCTGGACTTCAAGGTGCACGGCGATCAGCGGCTGCATCGCGGTGTCGGTGCGCCGGCGGTGCTGATGAGCATGCGGGTGCAGGACAGCATGCAGCAGCTCAAGCGCGTCGGTGGCACGCTGAACGAGTCCGGCCGCTGCCGGTCGCTGTTCCCGTTCTTCTTCAACAAAAAAGAAGAGCCGCAGATGCTGCGCAGCCTGGCAGACGTCTACGGCTACGGTCTGAACGACTGATCAGGCCTTCAGCCAGTGCAGGCTGAACCACCCCTTGTCATCGGTCCAGCAGTGCTGCGGTTCAAACCCGGCCTCGCGGGCCACAGCCTGGAACCCCTCCACGCTGTACTTGTGTGAGTTCTCGGTGTGCAGGCTCTCGCCTGGCGACAACCGATAACGGCGGCCTTGCAGCTGCAGCTCCTGAACGCCACGCGGCAACAGGTGCATTTCGATGCGGTGCTGACGCGGCTCGTAGAACGCGTAGTGATCAAAGCCCCGCGGATCGAACTCCAATCCCAATTCGCGCTGCGCGTGATGCAGCAGGTTCAGATTGAACCGGGCGGTGACCCCATCAGCATCGTTGTAGGCGGCATGCAGCACCGCCGGGTCCTTGATCAGGTCCGCCCCGATCAGCAGGGCGCCGCCATCGAGCTCCTCACGCAGCATGCGCAGAAATCCCAGCGCTTCCTCCGGCGTGAAATTGCCGATGCTGGAGCCCGGGAAGAAGCCGATGCGCTGACCGCCTTGCGGCGCGGCGGGCAGCTGATGATCCCGGGTGAAATCCGCCACCACCGGGGTGATGGTCAGCGCTGGGAAGTCCTTCTGCAGCCCTTTGCACGCCTCCAGGAGATGCGGCCCGGAAATGTCCACCGGCACGAAGCTGTGACATTCATTCAGCTGGGCCAGCAGCAGTCGCACTTTCATCAGCGCGCCCGCGCCGTATTCGATCAGCTGCGCCTGCGGTCCCATCAGCGCCGCAATCTCGGCCACATGACGCTTGAGCAGGCCCACCTCGGTGCGGGTGGGGTAGTACTCCGGCAGTTCGCAGATCTGCTCGAACAGTGCCGAGCCTTTCGCGTCGTAGAAATACTTCGGAGAGATGGAATGGTCGGGGCCCGCCAGAGCGGCGTGCAGGTCGTCGGCAAAACTGCTCATGCGGAGGTCTCCGGGCTGAGAGGGCTGGAAGGATGGGGTGCCTGCCCGCGGTGGCTGGCATCGCGGGCCAGGCGCAGCCCGCTGAACTGCCAGCGCGCACCCGGGGGAAAGAAGTTGCGGTAGGTGGGCCGGGTGTGGCCCGGCGGGGTGGCCACGCTGCCGCCTCGCAGCACCAGCTGGCCGACCATAAATTTCCCGTTGTATTCCGCGGCCACGCCCGGCAGCGGCTGGAAGCCGGGATAGGGGTGGTAGGCAGAACGGGTCCACTGCCAGGCTTGGTCCCAGAGCTGCTCCATGCCGGGCAGGCCGATGGCGGCCTCCCATTCGGCTTCGGAAGGCAGGCGGGCGCCAGCCCACTCCGCGTAGGCGGCGGCCTCGTAAAAACTCAGCTGGGTGACCGGGGCGGCCGGGTCCAGCGGCTGCAGGCCCTGCAGGCCGAACACCGACCAGCGACCGGAGGATGGCGACTGGCCCTTGCTCGCACCTGCATCAGCGCTGAGATCCGCCTGGGCGCGCACGTCAGCATCGCCTCCGGTGGCGAGTCCTGTATCGACCCCTGTATCGACGCCGCTATCGACGCCGATGTCGCCCCCGTTATCGACCCAATACGCCGGCGCCCGCCACTGCTGCGCCTGCACCGTGGCCCAGCCTTCGGACAGCCACCACTGCGGATCCTGATACCCGCCGTCCTCGATGAAGCGCAGGAAATCGCCGCAGCTCACCAGGCGGTTGGCGATCTCGAAGGGCTCCAGCCACACCCGGTGGCGAGGCCCTTCGTTATCGAAAGCAAACCCACTACCCGCATGGCCGATCTCGACCAGCCCGCCCGGATGCGCGCACCAGGTCAACGGAATGTCGGTGCGTTCCATCGGCGGATGCATCAGAAGCGCCGGCCGCCACGGATGGCAGGACAGCAGATGCAGCGCGTCGGTCAGGATCAGTTCCTGATGCTGCTGCTCATGCTGCAGGCCGAGTTCCAGGGTGCTGGACACCTCGGGCCATTGGGCCTCGCTGCATTGCTCGATCAGCTGATGCAGGTGGCGCTCCACATGCAGGCGGTACTGCCGCACCTGCGCCAGCGATGGCCGTGTCAGCAGCCCGCGCTGTGGCCGGGGATGACGGGGGCCCAGGCCCTCGTAATAGGAGTTGAAGAGGTAGTGGTAGCTCTCGTCCAGCGGCTGATAACCCGCCAGATACGGACGCAGCAACAGGGCTTCGAAGAACCAGGTGGTGTGGGCCTGATGCCATTTGGCCGGGCTGGCATCGGGCATGGACTGGGCGGCCTGATCTTCCGGGGACAAGGTTTCCACCAGGGCCAGGGTGTGAGCCCGCACCGCGTCAAAACGACGCGCCAGGTCATGCCGCTGCGGCAGCGGCCGATGGACATCCGACATCAATCAACTCCTGCAGCCCGAGGGGGCGGGCCGCTTCTCTACGGTATCTGATTTGGCCGCAATCCGCCTGTCGGGCGCCACCCTCTTCAGGCCAGTGGACAGCGCAAACTGCCATTCGGTGTCAGCATGGGCAAGCGCAGTTCCCGCGCGGCCGCCCCAGGTGTCGGGGACAAGGGCTGCGGGCGTGCGCAGCTTCATCGGCGCGTCATGCGGCCCAGGCAGTCTGCAGCGATCACGGCTCACGCATGGACCCATGTCGCTGATTCCCCTGTCTTCGGAAAGCCCCTACGACCGCACGGCCCCGGACCGCGCCGCCCTGGATCGTGCGGACGCGCTGCCGCCCGAATGGCTGCAGGACCGGCTGCAGGTGGAGCGTCTGATGGACGCGCTGTGGAGTGCGCGACAGCCCACCACGCCCGCACAGTTTTTTGTGTGGAGCCAGAGCCGGCTGCAGCCGCTGGTGCCGCACCAGGTGCTGGTGTGTTTGAGCGCGGTGCCACCGGGCGGCCGGCTGGCCGCGCAGATGTTCAACCTCAAGGCGGTGCCGCAGACGCTGCAGGCGCAGCTCGAGTCGCCGGAGCACGGCCTATGGCTGCACCTGATGCGCCGGTGGGCACCCGGGCGGCGTCCCCTGGTCGTGGGCACGGACGAGTCGGCGCTGTTCTCGCCCTTGCTGGAGGCGGGGCTGCGCAGCGTGCTGGTGCATGGGGTCAGCGCTGAAGCCGAGCGGCCGGATGGGCTGTTCCTGCTGGCGGGGGAGGGCTGGTCGCTGGAGCAGGTGCAGCAGATGGAACTGCTGACGCCGTCCCTGCAAGCGGCTTGGCGGCGCTCGCGCGGAGCGCCCCGGGGTCAGGCGGTGACGGCCCGGGTGGGCGCACTCGTGACGCCGCGGGAGCAGCAGATTGTGGAGGGTCTGCGGGCGGGCTTGAGCAATGAAGGCATCGCGGTGCAACTGGGCATCAGCATGTTCACCGTGAAGAACCATGTGCGCAAGATCCTGCGCAAACTCGGCGCCAGCAATCGGGCGCAGGCCGTGGCGATTGCGATGGCGCGACGGGATCTGAGCGAAGGCTGGGCCGGCGAGGGCTGAGGGGCGCGGTGCGGGAGGAGAGGGGAGAGGGAAAGCGCTGAGAGAAAGCGCCGAGGGAGAGGGCTGAGGGAGAGGGCCCAGCAGCGGGGATGCCTCGAGGTGCAGGCATCCCCGCGCAGGCGGGTCTCAGCGTGACGCTGTGTCCGCTGCGGTCGCCTCATCAAATCGGACTCCGACAATCCGGCTCACCATCCACAACACCAGCGCATGAACCGCCAGGCCCATGACGGCGCCCATCATGTCCGCCACCACATCCTGCGCGTCTGCATCGCGGCCGGGGATCTGTGACTGCACCAGCTCGATCAGCACCCCGAAGGCGAACGCCGCAGCCAGCACCCACCAGGCGCGGCCGGCTCGGGGCCGCAAGCACTGCATGCCCAGAAACGCGAGCGTGCCGAAGGCGGTGAAGTGGTTGGCCTTGTCCCAGCCCAGGTCAGCGGCCGGTGGCGGGTTTGGCGAGAAAGCCAGCCAGCTGACGGTCACCAGCGTCACCAGGGTCAGCACGCGCCAGGCGTTCCGCCAGCCGGCGCCCTGAGCCACGTCCGCGATCAGGGCGGATGCGCCGGTCGCAGCGGTGCCATGGGTGGCGCTGGGGGAACTCGTGGAGGCCGTGGAGGCAGCGGCCGAAGTCGGGGATGCCGGCGGCATCGAGGAAGGGGTCGGGTTCTCCGGGCGCAATCACGTCTCCTGTACTACACGGTGCTGTCAGCGTCGGCCTTCCGCAGGGGACGACGCGAGCGCAGCGCAGTGTGCCATGGCGACGCGGTCCGTCATCACCCCAGGTTCTCGTGGTGGTTCGCGGCGCCGCGCTTCCAATAGGCGGACGCGCGGATGGCGTGGCGGTCGTGGCCTTTTTCTTCCACCAGAATCTGCCGCAGGCTCGCCATGGTCTGGGCTTCGCCCGCGCACCAGGCGTAGCCTTCGCCCTCCGGCAAGGACAGGCCTCGCGCGGCATCCAGAAGGGCCGCCTCGCTGTCCAGCCACTGCAGCGTCACCTCGGCTGGCGAGGCCAGCGTCCGCCGGTCCGCTGGCGCCACCTGCAGCAGCACGATCGCCTTCACACCGGCCGGCAGTTCCTCCAGGCGACGGGCAATCGCGGGCAGCGCGGTCACGTCACCGGCCAGCAGATGCCAGTCGAAGTCCGTGGGAATGATGAAGGAGCCGCGGGGGCCGCCGATGCTCAGCGCGTCGCCGGGCTTTGCAGCGGCCGACCATGCGGCGGCAGGACCGTCGCCATGCTGCGCGAATTCGATCACCAACTGGCGCTCGGCGTTGCTGAAGGCGCGTGGGGTGTAGTCCCGCATCGCGGGTGCGTCACCGTCCACGGGGAAGAACAGCTTGATGTGGTCGTCGAAGGAGGCGCTGACAAAGTCATCCAGGGTGTCGCCGGTCAGCGTGATCCTGCGCATATGAGGCGTGATCGACTCGGCCTTCACCACGGTCAGCTCACGACGCTTGATCTCGTGACGGACGCGCTGCACCCGGCTGGCGCTGGCCGAAGCCTCGGCGCCGGAGGGGGCACCGCGGGCGTCTGATGGTGCTGACGTGATGCCTTTCGATGGGGTCGCGGTCTCGGAGCGGGTCATTGCGGTGTGTGGGTGTATCGTTGACAATGTCATCCATCATTCCCAATTCATTTGACAATGTCAACCAACACCACCGACGGTAGGGGCAAGAGCCGGCCGGAAGACGATGTGATGGAGCTGATCCATACGGTGATGCATCAGTACCGCGCCCGCCAGTACCGTGTGCTCAAGGATGGCCCGCACGACATCACCCACATGGATGGCAAGGTGCTGGGCTTTTTCCACCGTCATCCCGGCGCGACGCAGAGCGATCTGGCGCAGCACAGCGGCCGGGACAAGGCCCAGCTGGCGCGGCTGATCAAGGGCCTGCGCGAGCGGGGTCTGCTGGCGGCCGAAGCGGACGAGCAGGACCGCCGTCAGGTGCGGCTGCAGTTGACCGACGAGGGGCGTGCGGTGCAGCAGGCGCTGCGGCGCTCGTCGCGGCATTTGTCGGTGAATGCGGTGCAGGGCTTGTCGCCGCAGGAGCAGGCGCAGCTGGTGTCGCTGCTGGAACGCGTCAAGGCGAATCTCGATCAGGAGGAGTGAGTCGAGCGCAGCGCGTGGCAGGCGGCTTGGCCGGACGCGTTGGCTGCCATCGAGGACGTCACCGATGGCGCCACCGATGACCTCATCCCGGAGCAGGTGTCGTGGTCGTCGATGCGCTCATGTCGCCGGACAGTTCGCTGGCAATCAGATCCATCAACGCGCGTACCCGACGCGGCTGCACACGCGTTCCAGCGTAGACGATCTGCAAGGCGGAGCGCTCACCCGCAAAGTCAGGCAGCACCTCCACCAGCCGGCCGGCGTCGAGGTCGTCCTGCACGTCCCACACCGACTTGCGGCACAGACCGTGGCCTGCCAGGCACCATTGCCGCACCAGATCACCGTTGTTGGCCACCCGGCGGCCTCTCACCGTCACAGTGCGGGGTTGGCCGTTGATCTGGAAGGTCCATACCCGATCGGTCTGCAGGCCGAAGCGCATGACGATGCAGTCATGCTCGGTCAGGTCGTCCGGATGCCGGGGCGCGCCATGCAACGACAGATAGGCCGGTGAGGCACACACCACACGGCGGTTCTCGCCCAGCGGCCGTGCCTTGAGGCCGCTGTCGGGCAGGGCTCCGTATCGCACCGCGAAGTCCATGCCCTGGCTGACCAGATCGACAAATCCATCGGTCAGGTCCAGGTCCACCTGAACGTCCGGATGGTCCGCCAGAAATCGGTCCACCAGCGGGACGATGCGATGGTGACCCAGGTCCACCGGCGCGCTCAGACGCACCGGGCCCGACAACTTTTCCACCCCGAGCCGGATGCGGCTCTCCAGTTCCTCCGATTCCGCCAGCAGCCGGCGGGCACCTTCGGCGAGCGTGCGACCTTCTTCGGTCAGGCTCAGCGACCGGGTGGTGCGGGTGAGCAGCGTGACGCCATAGTGCGCTTCCAGCGCGGCCAGCCGTTCGCTCACCGAGGCCGGCGAGAGCCCGAGCTCCCGCCCGGCGGCCGAGAGGCTGCCTTTTTCGAGGATGGTGAGAAAGAGCTTGAGACCGTCGAGCATCGTGCCTCGGCTGCATTGGTTTTTCGGATAGCTCGAAATATGAATTCACCGATGGGTGGATTATCAGTCCTGGACGGAATATCTACATTGGCGACTCCATGTTGTTTGCGGCCCCATCCCGGTTGCGCCGCTGATTGATTGCAGGAGTGAGCCATGACGTTTTCCGACCGTACCGTCTCTGTTGTCATCGGGGGCCACACCGGCATTGGCCGGGCCGTGGCCCAGGCCTTGCGGGTGCGGCCGGGCCGCGTGATCGAAGCGGGGCGTCGCAGCGGCCTGGACCTGACCGACGCTGCGGCAGTACAGCGCTTTTTTGATGAGCTCGGTGGCGTGGACCATGTGGTGGTCACGGCCGGTTCCCAGGCGCCGGGGGGACCGTTGCTGGACGTGTCGCTACCGACAGCGAAGTCTGCCTTCGACACCAAGTTCTGGGGCAGCCTGACGGTGGCGCAGTCGGCGGCGCGATGGATCCGCCCCGGCGGCAGCCTGACCTTCACTTCTGGATTTCTCGCACGTCGGGCCGTGCCCGGCACCTTCGTGAAGACGGCGATGAATGCGGGACTGGAGGCCGTCGCCAAGGTGCTGGCGCGTGAACTGGCGCCGCTGCGGGTGAACGTGGTGAGCCCGGGGCTGACGGATACCGAGGCCTATGCCGCGATGACGCCGGAAGCCCGCGCTGCCATGCTGGACCGTGCCGCTCATAGCCTGCCGGTGGGGCGAGCGGGGCGTCCTGAGGATGTGGCGCAGGCGTATTTGCTCGCAATCGACAACGCGTTCATGACCGGTTCGGTCATTGACGTGGATGGCGGCGCCTTGATCCAGTGACGGCGGATGCTCCTGCCCCCCGACCGCTGACTCAGCGCCTGACCCAGCCCTGACTTATACACACAGCCCACACAGAAGCCTGTACACAGCTCGTTCCTTCAGCACCCCAGACCATGACCTCTCCTTCACACCTGTTCCGCCCCACCCGCGTCGGTCCTCTCGATCTGCCTCATCGGGTGGTGATGGCGCCCATGACCCGCGCCCGCAGCACCCAGCCCGGCGACATCCCCAATGCGATGAATGCGGCCTACTACGCCCAGCGGGCGAGCGCTGCGCTGATCGTGACCGAGGCCACGCAGGTGTCGCCGCAAGGCAAAGGCTATTCGTTCACGCCCGGCATTCACAGCGCCGAGCAGGTGGCGGGCTGGAAGCTGGTGACCGACGCCGTGCATCAGGCGGGCGGCCGCATCGTGTTGCAGCTCTGGCATGTGGGCCGGATGTCGCATCCGGATTTCCACGACGGCGCGCTGCCGGTGGCGCCTTCGGCATTGCCCTTTGAAGGCAGCATCTGGAAGGTGGATCCGGCAACAGGGCAGGGCGGCATGCATGCGTGCCCCACGCCGCGCGCACTGACGCATGAGGAGATTCGAGGGGTGGTGGAAGACTTTCGTCTTGCGGCGCGGCGGGCGATGGAGGCGGGCTTCGACGGCGTGGAGGTGCACGGCGCTAATGGTTATCTGATCGACCAGTTTCTGCGCACCACGTCCAATGCCCGGACCGATGAATACGGCGGGTCTCGCAACAACCGGCTGCGGTTTCTGCGGGAGGTGATGGAAGCGGTGACGGCGGAGGTCGGTCCGGACCGAGCGGGATTGAGGCTGGCGCCTTTCCTGACGGCACGCGGCATGAACTGCCCGGACATCCTGCCGACGATTCTGGAAGCGGCGGCGTGGATGCAGTCCCGGGGGCTGGGTTATCTGCATCTCGTAGAAGCCGATTGGGACGACGCGCCGGAGTTCACCGAGGCATTCCGGCAGGAGATCCGTGCGCGGTTTGCGGGCCCGATCATCGTGGCTGGCAGCTACGACATCGAGAAGGCGCAGTGGGTGCTGGAGAAGGGCTATGCAGACCTGGTGGCCTTCGGTCGCCCGTTTGTTGCGAATCCGGATTTGCCGCGGCGGCTGGCGGATGGGCTGCCGCTGGCGGCGATGGATGGCGCCACGCTGTTTGGTGGCGGGGCGAAGGGGTATACGGACTATCCCGCTTGGGCAGGATGATGGCGGTGAGGGCGAACGAAGCGACGGCTCAGTCCCAGAGGTCCTGATCCTCTGCCCACTCTTTGAGCAATTCGGCGCGCGATGCGAGCATGGGCGCCAATTCCGCATCTTGGCTGCCATCGCCGATCACAAAGGTGGGATGGCGCTCACCCCTTGCCATGAATGATGCGGCGTCGGCCCAGAGCGAAGCGAAGGCGCGCATGGCCTCTCGGGGCGTTTCGGCCTGCCGGGCGCTCACGTGATCGCTGGGAACGTCGCCGCCGATGGCCCAATGAGTGGCTGCTTTGGCGTTCGGAGTCTCCGTCACAGCCCAGATGGCCACGTAGGGCGCGACCCACCAGGCAGGCTCTTCAGCGAGAACGACGCTGGCCACGCCTTCCGTAGCCAGGTAAGCCTGAATCTCCTCGCGGCGCTCCCGAATCCAGCCGGCTTCTACGTCTGGATCATCGAAGTCCGGAGCGGGATCGTCATGAAGAGGGTTGGCGGTCATGGGAGTCCTATTGCTTGCGGCAGACGGTCAGCTTATACGTTGCGATCGCGGCACCAATCGTGCAAATGGCTTGGATCAGCAAGCCTGCGATCATGAAGTCACTGATGTCGGAGTCGGACTTTAAACCGCGACTTGAGCCATTACGAACGACTTGAAGCCGCTGCGAAGATTCTGCTATAGTCACGGTCTTCCCAAGGGACGCAGTTGCTTAAGCAACGCTCCCGGCGGATAGGCCGATGTAGCTCAGTTGGTAGAGCAGCGCATTCGTAATGCGAAGGTCGGGAGTTCGACTCTCTTCATCGGCACCATATTCAAAGCCGCATCAGATGCCTGATGCGGCTTTTTCTTTGGTCTGTCCACCTGTTGGGCCGCGGCGGTCAAGTCGCACGATGCCCGTGCGCTTCCAGCCAGGCCGCCCATTCCAACGGCCTCAGACCGAATCTCACCACGTTGCCAGCATGCAGCGCCTTGAATTCGGCCAGCACCAACTGCACGAAGTGAGCTTCATCTGAGGCCGGAATGCCCGTGGGCATGCGCGCTCTGATCGCCTGCTCGGTTGCCGCCTCGTCCGCGCGGACGATGGCTGCAATCACCTGGGCCAGGGCCTGCCGATGGCGCAGGCGAAAGATGTCCGGCGGCACCAGGGTTTGCTTCACCGCGACGTACTGCTGGCAGGACCGTTCATAGGCCCAGACGAAGACGTCGCGCAACAGCTCCACCCGATTCTGCTCATACACGCCCAACATGGCGTCCACATAGGCCTGCTGTGGCACGTCGATGAAGGACAGCGGGCAGAGGTTGTGCCGGATGAACGGGATGTTGGCCGCCAGCCGCGAGACCCGCTTGTTCACGTCTTCAAAGGGCTGCAGGTAGGGCACATGCACCATCAGGAAAAAGGCCTGCTCAAAGGGGTCGGTGATCTCCGCCGCCATCCTCACGACAATGCTGAACAGCTCTTCCAGTCGCTGCGGCAGCGCGATGGGCAGATAGACGCTGCCCCCGATTTCCACGGCGCGGCGCCGGATGCGCCCCACGGATGACGGATCCGCCATCAAGCCGTCAGACAAGAACGCGTGCAGGGCCACCAAGGTGTCTTCGCTCACCCGCGCATGCTCGGGATCAAGGACCAGGTACTCGATGGCCTGCTTATGGTTCAGGATCATCTGGGTTTCCAGCGCATCCTTGCCCTCGGCGGCCTGGCCGAATGCGATGAGCCGCTCCGTATCCAGGCGGCTATAAGTGTTGCCCTCCAGATGGGAGGAGGCCCAGGACAGGTCGATGAGCAACCGGTTCAGGATGTCACGCGCAAAGGTGCCGGCGGGGGTGTGATCGGCCGGCGAGCGCCCTAGCGTATGCAACTGCTCGCGCAGCCCAGGCGGCAGGTAAGCGCTGTGATTGGGATGGTATTGCTCCAGGAATTCCAGCCGATAGCTCACCGGCGTGCGCATGTGGCGGGGCTGGGACACATAGGCGCGAATCTCATCCCCTTCCGCGGAGGCCAACCCATAGGCATCCCTCCCGACTGTCTGCCCGATGGGTGATGCGCTTGAGTCTGGGTCTGTCGGGCGGCCGACGGCGGGCGCTTGAGCGGGTGCCGGGCCCGAGTGGTACCGGGTGGCCCGTCCTTCACCCAGCGCTGTGATGCGTCCCTGGGCCACCAGCCGCGCCAGTCGGCGCTGCAAAGTGCGCCGTTGATGGCGGTCACCCAGCTGACGGGAGAGCGCGTCAATGCTGATGCCTTCGGGTGACGCATCAATCAACTCCGCCAGAGCGATCAGTTCCTGCGCCGGGATGGAGGGAGCCATTTCGCGACATGTGGTCCAAGAGTCTGGCAGTATCGCGACAAATGATCTGTCGCGCAAACCGAATCGCGACACCAAATCTGTCGCGAAAATCGGAATAGCGACACTTTCAGCCCGAAAAATAGCAAATCCCGACACCAAATCTGTCGCGAAAGCCAGAATCGCGACACATCACCTGTCGCGAAAGACAAAATCGCGACACGACCCACCGGCGCGCTGCCTCATCCCACCGCGCTGCGAGTCACCCCCGCGAACCCGAATCGCTCCTCGAACTCCCCCGACGACACGGGTCGGCCGAAGAGGTATCCCTGGCCTTCATCGCACCCAAAATGCTGTAGCCGGACCTGCTGCGCGCGCGTTTCGATGCCCTCGGCGATGGTCTCCAGACCAAAGGTGCGCGCGATGTCCAGCAGCGCTCGCACCACCGAATCGTCCTTCGCCGACTCCGTCATGCTCTGCACAAACGAGCGATCAATCTTCAGCCGACTCAGCGGATAGCTTTTGAGCAGACTCAACGAGGCATAACCCGTGCCGAAGTCATCGAAGGCAATGCCCACGCCCAGCGAGCGCAGGCGCTGCAGACTGCCAAGCACCCGGTCATCCTGATCCAGCGCAATGTTCTCCGTAATTTCCAGCTCCAGCGCCTGCGCCGGCAGGCCATGCCGGGCCAGGGCGGACGTGACCTGGGTCACCAGATCGTCCGCATGGAACTGCGCTGCAAACAGGTTCACCCCGATGCGGAACTCCCGCGCCCCCTGACATCGCCAGCGCGCCGCCTGCGCACAGGCTTCATCCAGCACCCAGAAGCCCACCACCGCCGCGAGCGGTCCGCTCTCCAGGGCCGGCAGGAACGCCGCCGGCGACAGCAATCCTCGCTGCGGATGCTGCCAGCGCAGCAGTGCCTCCGCGCCGGTCAGAGTGCCGTCGCTCAGGCGAATCTGGGGCTGATAGAACAGCACAAACTCGCCCTCGCTGACGGCCCGGTGCAGTTCAATGCTGTAGAGCCTGCGGGCCGCTGCCTCCATCCGCAGCGACGGCACGAACGCAAAGGCCTGGCCCCGACCCAATCCCTTGGCCTTGAACAGCGCCAGATCTGCATCGCAGATCAGCTCCATCGCTTCCATGGCATGGATCGGTGCCAGCGCCACGCCGCCACTGGCGGCAACGCGCACCGCTTGCCCGTCCGCGCTCATCGGCTCCCCGATCCGCGCCAGAGCCGTCTGGGCCAGCGCCCAAGCGGGCGGCAGTTCCCCCAAATCCGGCAGCACGATGGCAAATTCATCGCCCCCCAACCGCGCCACGATGGCGCCAGCAGGTGCGCAGTGGCGCAAGCGCTGACCGACCTCACGCAGCAAACCATCGCCGAGCTCCGGCCCCAGCGTGTCATTCACATCCTTGAACCCGTCCACATCGAACAGCAGCACCGCGGCGGCCCTTCGTTGGGAGAGGATCTGCTCCAGCATGCGATAGAGATGGCCTCGATTCGCGAGACCAGTCAATGCGTCCGTCTCGGCAATCCGCTCGGCTTCATGGTGGCGTTGGTGCTCCTCGGTCAGATCCTGCAAATGGGCATTCAAGGTCCATTGCCCCTTTTCGCGCCAGCAGAACACGGACAGGCCCAACTGGAATTCCGTTCCGTCATGACGCAGGCCTCGCAGGTGGGTCGGCATGACCACGCCGTCTGTCGATCCGCGTGAGACGGTCTGGCGGATCAACGCTTGAATGGCGGGCCCATCCGTCGGCACGACAAGGCTGGCCAATTGCAATCGTCCACTGTCGGACAGCGCATAGCCAAACAGGGAAGCCGCTGCCTGATTCCAGGTCAGAATCCGTCCGTGTTCATCGAGCCGCAGGACAGCGGTCGGTGATTGCCGGGCGAACTCCTCAAACGGCCGGCGCGCCAGCTCGGTGGAAATCTCCACCCGCCGCAATTCCAGCCGGTCGGCCGCCATCTGCGCCAGGTCGCGCAACCGGGCCCGGTCGGCTTCGCTGAAATCGTGATGGGCGCGGTAGTCCACCACACACAAGGCGCCCAGCGGATGACCTTCGGGCGACAGCAGCGGCACCCCCGCGTAAAAGCGCAGGTGGGCTGGCCCTGTCACCAGCGGGTTGTCGTGGAAGCGGTCGTCCAGCTCCGCGTCTGGCACCACCATCACCGCATCTTGCGCAATGGCATGCGCGCAAAACGAAGCATTGCGGCTCAGGTCGATGCCGGGGCCCTGCAGTCCGGCGCTGGCCGCAAAGAACACATGATCACTGCCCACGATGTTGACTGCCGCCATGGGCATGCCAAACACATGAGTGGCCAACTGCACCACCTGATCCAGGCTGGGCAACGGATGCTCACTGCTGAGTCCGTATTCAGACAGCGCCTGGAGCCTTTGCTGCTCATTGGCAAAAACAGGGGGACACTTCATTGCGTGCTCCTCCACCCTCTGCTTTGGTGTCTGATGCGTGCAATGAATTGATAGATCTGCTAGATGTGCAAGAAGCGGATCGTCTGCAACGCATTGGGCGCATTGCAGACATTATGGGGGAGGGCGGGCCTCAATGCTTCCCTCCCCGGAATGAGCCTTCGGAAAGTGCTCCGGGAACATGCGTCTGCAATGAATCGCCCGCCCTCCCGGGCAGACGATTCCAGCCGCAGTGACCGAATGCCGACTTATTGACCGGCTTCGAGGTGGTAGCGCGTCACACGCTCTACCTCATTCTTCGACCCGAGCACCACCGCCACCCGCTCATGCAGTTTGGTCGGCGTCAGGCCCATGATGCGTTCACGACCGTTGGTCGCCGCCCCGCCGGCCTGCTCGATCAGGAAGGCCATCGGATTGGCTTCATACATCAGACGCAGCTTGCCGGCCTTGTTGGGCTCGCGCTTGTCCCATGGATACATGAAGACGCCGCCGCGGGTCAGGATGCGATGCACGTCCGCCACCATCGAGGCAATCCAGCGCATGTTGAAGTTCTTGCCGCGCGGCCCTTCTTCCCCGGCCAGGCATTCCTCGATGTAGCGCGTCACCGGCGCATCCCAGTGGCGCATGTTGGACATGTTGATCGCGAATTCCTTGGTGTCTTCCGGCACCTTCACGTCGTCCGCGGTCAGCACCCAGGAGCCTTGTTCGCGGTCCAGGGTGAACATCGCCACGCCATCGCCCACCGTCAGCACCAGGGTGGTCTGGGGCCCGTAGACGCAATACCCGGCCGCCACCTGCGCGGTGCCCGGTTGGTGGAAGTCTTCCTCGCTCACGCCCTGGCTGCCTTCGGGCTTCTTCAGCACCGAGAAGATGGTGCCGATGGAGACGTTCACGTCGATGTTGCTGGAGCCGTCCAGCGGGTCGAACATCAGCAGGTATTCGCCTTGCGGAAAACGGTTGGGCACCACATAGATGCCTTCCATTTCCTCGGACGCCATGGCGGCCAGGTGACCGCCCCATTCATTGGCCTCGATCAGCACCTCGTTAGCGATGATGTCCAGCTTCTTCTGAACTTCCCCCTGGACGTTTTCCGAACCGGCCGTGCCGAGCACGTCCCCCAGTGCGCCCTTGTTCACGCTGATGGCAATGCGCTTGCAGGCGCGTGCCACCACCTCGATCAGGAGCCGCAGCTGCGACGGAATATGACCGTGCAGCCGCTGCTGCTCCACCAGGTACTGGGTCAGGCTGACGCGAGAACTACTCATGAACTTCTCCGGATGGTTGCAAATCTGGGGGCGCCCCCGTTGCGCCAGCCCTGGGCTGAAGCGGAACGGGGGGCAGCCGTCGGTCGTCCTCAGCCCTGGACGGCGGACGGGTCGCTGGCAGTGACGTCGATCACGGCGGCCGGCGGCAGGTCCGGGGCCGGATGGGTCGTGGCGTCGCCGGAGGCCGCAGCCGTGGCGGCGACGGGTGCCACCGTTGCCACTGCTGCGTCCACAGGCGCGGCCGCCTTGGCGTCCATCGCCAGTTGACGGTCGATGATTTCGCGCACGTCATTGGACAGCTCGGCCTTGGCCGCCACACGGGCGATCGCCTCACGCGCGGCACTGCGATAGGGCGTGGCCAGCGTGATCCAGCGATCCATCACACGCGCCAGACGGCCGGCGACCTGCGGGTTGATCGCATCCAGCGCCAGCACCTGCTCCGCCCAGAACACATAGCCCGCCGCATCGGTGCGGTGGAAAGCGGCCGGGTTGAACATGCACAGCGAGAAGATCAGGCTGCGGGCGCGATTCGGATTCTTCAGGGTGAAGTCCGGATGCTTGGCCAGCTGCTTCACACGGGCGAAGGTCTTGCCATCGTGCTCGACGGCACGGCCCTGCAGCGCGAACCACTTGTCGATGACCAGCGCCTCACCCTTGAACTGGGCGTGGAAGCGCTCCAGCGCCGGCTCGGCCAGCGCCGCATGGGCCTGCACCAGGGCCGACAGGGCGCCCATGCGGTCGGTCATGTTGGTGGCATCCTTGAAGCGCTGGTAGGCGCGGCCCGGCCAGACACCGTCGTTGGAGCGGGTGGCATTCAGCACCAGCATCGACAGCGCCAGATTGGTCAGCGCGCGCTTGCCGCTCTGCACCGGATCCGGCTGGTAACCCCCGCCGACCTGATGCGCTTCAAAGGCCCAGGCCCAATCCGCAGCCAGCGCGGACGCCAGTTGCGCCTGCGCCTGCGTCACCGCGGCGTGGATGGCTTGCGGGTCCACCACCGTCAGTTGCTCGGCGATGTAGGCCTCATCCGGCAGTTGCAGCGCCAGGGCCTTGAACGCCGGATCCAGTTCGGGATGACGCAGCACGGCGCGCATCGCATCCAGATAGGCGGCATCCAGTTGCAGCGGCGCTCCGGTGCGCACCGACGTCAGCAGGCGCGACAGCGCCAGACGCTGGCTGGCTTCCCAGCGGTTGAAGGCGTCGCTGTCGTGCTTGAGCAGCACCAGCAGTTCGTCGTCGCCCAGACCGTCGTCCAGCACCACCGGGGCCGAGAAGCCGCGCAGCAGCGACGGGACCGGGGCGCAGTCCACATTGATGAAGACGAAGGACTGCTCGGCGCTGTCCAGCACCAGCACACGGTCGGTGCCGGCGGCTTCGCTCTCGCCCTGCAGTTGCAGCGGCAGCGCGGCGCCGTCACGGCTCAGCAGGCCCAGGGCCACCGGGATCACCTGCGGCAGCTTCTCCGACTGGCCGGGGCTGGGCGGATTCACCTGCTGCAGCGACAGGGTGTAGGTGCGCGCGGCGGCGTCGTACTGGCCGCGGGCCTGCAGACGCGGCGTGCCGGCCTGCGAGTACCAGCGCTTGAAGGTGTCCAGGCGCTTGGAGAGCTCGGAGCCGGGGTTGGCATCGGCAATGGCCTGAGCGAAGTCGTCGCAGGTCACGGCCTGGCCGTCATGGCGCTCGAAGTACAGCGCCATGCCCTTGCCGAAGCCTTCACGGCCGACCAGGGTCTGGTACATGCGGACGACTTCCGAGCCCTTCTCGTAGACGGTGGGCGTGTAGAAGTTGTTGATCTCGGCGTAGACGTCCGGACGCACCGGATGGGCCATGGCGCCGGCGTCTTCCGGGAACTGCATCGAGCGGAGGGCCCGCACGTCCTGAATGCGGCAGACGGCGCGCGCGCTAGGCGTCGCGGCCATGTCCATGCTGAATTCCTGGTCGCGGAAGACGGTCAGGCCTTCCTTGAGCGACAGCTGGAACCAGTCACGGCAGGTGACGCGGTTGCCGGTCCAGTTGTGGAAATACTCGTGCGCCACGATGGACTCGATGCGGTGGAAGTCCGCATCGGTGGCGGTGGCCGGCGAGGCCAGCAGGGCCGAGGTGTTGAAGATGTTCAGGCCCTTGTTCTCCATCGCGCCCATGTTGAAGTCGGACACGCCGACCACCATGAAGCGTTCCAGGTCCAGGGGCAGGTTGAAGCGGGCTTCGTCCCACACGACCGATGCGATCAGCGAGTTCATCGCATGTTCGGTCTTTTCCAGATCACCGCGGCGCACATAGACCTGCAGCAGATGGTCCTTGCCGGCGCGGGTGCGGATGCGCTGCTCGCGGGCCACCAGGTCGGCAGCCACCAGGGCGAACAGGTAGCTGGGCTTGGGGAAGGGGTCGTGCCACTTGGCCAGGTGGCGGCCGTTGTCCAGGTCCGCCTTTTCCAGCAGGTTGCCATTGGACAGCAGCACCGGGAAGCGCGACTTGTCGGCGCGGATCGTCACCGTGTAGACCGCCATCACGTCCGGACGGTCCAGGAAGTAGGTGATGCGGCGGAAGCCTTCGGCCTCGCACTGGGTGAAGAAGCCGCCGCCGGAGGTGTACAGGCCGGACAGCGAGGTGTTCTTGTCCGGGCAGCAGGTGTTACGGATTTCCAGCTGGAAGTCCGCATCCGGGACGTTGTCGATGATCAGCTCATGGCCTTCCTGGCGGAAGGACACGCTCTCGCCGTTGATCAGCACGCGCAGCAGGTTGAGCTCTTCGCCGTGCAGGCGCAGCGGGCCGTGGGGCACGGCCGTGTTGCGCTCGAGTTGCATCTTGCTGGTCACCAGCGTCTTGGCCGGGTCCAGGTCGAAGGTCAGGTCGACGGAGCGGATCCAGAAGATGGGGGCCACGTAGTCTTCGCGGCGGATCAGGGTGACAGTGCCTTCACGCATGGCGGGCATCCTTCGTTAAATCGGGTGGACGAGGCCACCCTTTCAGAGTCACGGGAGGGCTTGAGGGCTCAGACGCCCTGCTTGAGCGACGCGGTGATGAACGCATCCAGGTCGCCGTCCAGCACCTTCTGGGTGTTGGAGATTTCGACGTTGGTGCGCAGGTCCTTGATGCGGCTCTGGTCCAGCACGTAGCTGCGGATCTGGTGGCCCCAGCCGACGTCGGTCTTGCTGTCCTCCAGCTTCTGCTGCTGCTCCATCTGCTTGCGCATCTCGTGCTCGTACAGGCGCGAGCGCAGCATCTGCCAGGCCTCGTCGCGGTTGCGGTGCTGCGAGCGGTCGTTCTGGCACTGCACGACGATGCCGGTCGGGATGTGCGTCAGGCGCACCGCCGAGTCGGTCTTGTTGATGTGCTGGCCGCCGGCGCCGGAGGCGCGGAAGGTGTCGGTGCGCACGTCGGCCGGGTTGATCTCGATCTCGATCGAGTCGTCGACCTCCGGGTAGACGAACAGGCTGGCGAACGAGGTGTGCCGGCCGCCGGACGAATCGAACGGGCTCTTGCGCACCAGGCGATGCACGCCGGTCTCGGTGCGCAGCAGGCCGAAGGCGTATTCGCCTTCCACCTTGATCGTCGCCGAGCGGATGCCGGCCACGTCGCCCTCGGTCTCTTCCATCACCTCGGCCTTGAAGCCCTTGCGCTCGCAGTACTTGAGGTACTGGCGCAGCAGCATGCTGGCCCAGTCGCAGGCCTCGGTGCCGCCGGCGCCGGCCTGGATGTCGATGAAGCAGTTGCTGGGGTCGGCCGGGTTGTTGAACATGCGGCGGAACTCCAGTTCCTCCACGCTCTCGGTCAGACGCGCAGCGTCGGCCTGGATGGTTTCCAGGCCAGTGATGTCGTTCTCTTCCTTGGACATCTCGAAGAGTTCGAGGTTGTCCGCGAGATTGCTGGTCAGGTAGTTGATCGTTTCGACGACCTGCTCCAGGGTGCGCTTTTCCTTGCCCAGTTCCTGGGCGCGCTTGGGCTCATTCCAGACGTTGGGGTTCTCCAACGCGGCATTGACCTCATTCAACCGCAGTGCTTTGCGGTCGTAGTCAAAGATACCCCCTTAGCGCGTCGGTACGCGCTTGCAGATCGGTCAGGGTGTTGCCGATCGCATTGATGTGTTCGATGTCCATGATCTCTGGATCTGTGGGGACGGGCCCCGGGAGAACTGGCCCGCAGCGGGCAGAAGCACAAAGGCTCCCTGCAGCGGGTGTAGCCGGGTATTTTCTCATGCTGCCACGCCCGGGCTCCCTAAGATGTCGGGATGGACCCGACACCCCCTGTCCCCCAACGCCGCGACCGCGGTGACGGCCTGCCTTCATCGGGGCCGGCGGCACGCGGCGGGACCGATCGCATCGGCGATGGCGATTCAGCGTTCCGGCGGGTGGAGCAGGGTCATGTGGGCGCTCTGCGCCCCCGGCAGCCGGTGACCCGGGTGGTGGTGGGGCTGACGCTGTCGCTGCTGCTGCTGTGGGGCGGGGTGACCTTCGGCGTGGCCTGGTGGGCCCGCGACCTCAGCTTCGACTTCTTCGGCTGGCCCTTCAGCTTCTGGGTGGGCGCCCAGGGGGCGCTGCTGGTCTATTGCCTGATCGTCTGGCTCTATGCCCGCACGATGAACCGGCATGAGGCGGCTGTCCTGGCGGCGCCGCCCGAAGCGACGCCGTCGGAGTTCTGAGACCCGGAGCGCCAGGCGCCCCCGCGCTCAGGACGTGGCGCCGTGTTTGGCCGCGGCCAGTTGCGCCTGCAGATCCGACACCTGCGCTCGCAGCTGGGTGTTCTCCTCCTGCAGGGCGCTGACCTGCGCCCGCAGCAGCGCAATGCGCGGATCCGATTCCGGCTCGCCATCGTCGTTGGTGGCCACACCCAGCACTTCCACCGCCACATCGGCCACCGCATCGCCGGTGGACTTCTTGCCGCCCTTGGCCTCCCGCACCCGCTTGGCGGCCTGGCGCAATTCCTTCTTGCCGCCCGCCGCGGCCGCGGCCTGCTCTTCGGCCGACAGTTCCGCGATCACCGCAGCCGCGCTGATCGACACCTCGCCGGCCTTGACCGCCGCCACCAGTTCCGGCGCAGCAGCCTTCTGGATTTTTTCGATCTGGCTCACCGTGGCCGCACTGATGCGCGCCGCCTTGGCAATGGCTTCACGGCTCTTGAGCGGCGGTGCCGCCGCCACCTCGGCCTCCACGACCGCCGCTGGCGTGCCTTCACCCTCCCACGGCGCTTCCGCGGCGGCCAGCGCCTCGGCCGGCTTGTCCAGCACCGCCAGACGACGGGCTTCCAGAATCTCCTTCTTGCGCAGCGCCAGCACGCCGCGTTGGAAGTCCGAGACGCTGCGGCGGCCCAGATGCTGGTCGATCATCCACAGGTGGACGTCTTCCATCGACTTGAAGCGGGTGTTCTGCACCGTCTGGAAGGGCAGGCCATGCTTGCTGCAGATGCTGTAGCGGTTGTGGCCATCCACCAGGATGTCGCCCCACAGCACCAGGGCGTCGCGGCAGCCTTCAGCCAGGATGCTGCGTTCCAGGGCGGCGTATTCGTCCTCGGTCAACGGGTCGATGTAGATGCGGAGCTCTTCTAGGACGGTGATGTTCATGACGGAATGGGAAAGCCAGACAGACAAGGTTTCGTGACAGCGGGCATGCCGGCAGGGCGATGGCCCGGCGCGCAGGGCGCCCGGACGGCGGCCTGCACTGCCACGTGTGCGACAGCCGCGCAAGCTGCTGCCGCAAGAGAATCAAGGGGCGGCATTCTGCCCAATTTGCGGACCGACCTGCGTCAGGAGGTCACGATGGGGCTGCATCTGCAAGGCGCGAGGGGCTTTCAATCAGGCTCCCGTGGCTCAGGCGGCACTTCGGAGGTGCCGCGACTCGAAAGTGAATGGAGTCGGGAATTGGAGTCAGACATGTCGGTGGATGAAATGTCGAAAGAAGCGGCGGACGTTGACCCGTCCGGCTGGGATCACCCGCAGCCGCATGTGCTGGCCGTCTCACCACAGGCCGCCGACATTGACGGGCTGGATCACACCAACAACGCCGTCTATGTGCAGTGGTGCGAACGCGTCGCCTGGTCGCATTCGGAGCACCTGGGCCTGTCGCTGGACGACTACCGCCGACTGGACCGCGCCATGGCGATCCGGCAGGGCGTCTACGACTACCTGCTGCCGTCGTTCCTGGGCGAGCCGCTGCTGCTTGGCACCTGGCTCACCGCGGGGGACGGCAAGCTGGCGATGCAGCGCAGTTTCCAGCTGCGGCGGGCCAGCGATGGGCAGACCCTGATGCGCGGACGCTGGGAGCTGGTCTGCATCGAGATCAGCACCGGTCGGCCCCGCCGCATGCCGCAGGAGTTCCTGGAGGTCTATCAGGCGGTGGTGGTGACGTCCGATGCGTCAGTGGCGGCAAGAAACCCCTCGACCGCCTGAGCCAGCGCCTCCGGCTGGTCGTGATGCAGCATGTGCCCGGCGCCCTGCAGCGTCACCCGCTCAAGACGTGGCACCACCGACAGTCGCGACTCGAAGTCTTCTCGCGGATAGCGGTTGCCCCACCAATGCGTCATGTCGGTCTCGCTGCCTTCCACCCACAGCGTGGGCGCCTCGATGCGTGACCAGCAGGCCAGCGCCTCGGCGCGGCGGTACAGGATCGGATTGGTCCGCTTGTGGTTGGCATCCCCCAGGATGTGCCAGCGTCCATCCTCGCCCTGGCGGGACCAGTGCTGCGCCAGCCAGGCGGCCTTGTCCGCGGCGACGCGCGGGTTGGTCTTCATCAGCCGCTGCGCCACGCCCGCCAGCGAGTCGTAACTCTTGAGGCTCTGCGGCAGCTTCAGCTCGTCCAGCCAGTCCGACAGGCGCGCCGGGGCCATCTCCGGAATCGTCTCCGGCAAGCCGAAGCCTTCCAGATTCACCAGGCGGCGGATGCGCCCCGGCCGCACGCCGGCATAACTCATCACCACATTGCCGCCCATGCTGTGGCCGAGCAGGTCCACCGGGCGGTCGGGGCTGAGGTGGTCCAGCAGGGCGTCGAGGTCACCCAGGTAGTCGGGGAACCAGTAGGCGTCCCCGGGGGTGTTGTCGGTGAGGCCGAAGCCGCGCCAGTCCATCGCCACCATCGGCCGTTCGTCGCGCAGTGCGTCCACCATGAACTGGAAGGATGCACCGACGTCCATCCAGCCATGCACCATCACCAGCAGCGGGCGGCTGTCGGAGGGCGAGGGCGGCGGGCCCCAGTGCAGCAGGTGGTGGCGAAACCCGCGCAGCGTCACGAACTCGCTGCGGTGCGGGCGGCGGGCTGCATACAGCTCGGGCGTCCCGGTGGCAGGGGCGGCGGCGGCCGTGGCCGGTGCAGACGCGGCGCAGGGGCCGGTTGCTCTACCGGATGCGGGGCCGGACGCCGAGCCTGCGGCGGGACCGGATGAGGCGCCCGAGGAGGGCGGCGTCGTGCGGGTGTCGGTGCTCATGTCGGGACTTTAGGCCCTGCGCGGCGGGGCCGCTTTCGCCATGGAGACAATGCAGGCATGAACGCCTCCCCCTACACCCTTCGCCCCGCCCGCCCGGACGACGTCCCGGCCCTCGTCGGCCTGATCACCGAACTGGCGGAGTTCGAGAACCTTACCCATCTGCTGTCCGTCACGCCGGAGACCCTGGCGCCGCACCTGTTTGGCGAGAAGCCGGTCGTGGAGTCGTGGGTCGCCGAGCACGCCTCGGGCGAGGTCGTGGCCTTTGCGCTGACCTTCATCAACTTCTCCACCTTCCTGGCCAAGCCGGGGCTGTATCTGGAAGACCTGTATGTGAAGCCGGCCCACCGGGGCGCGGGCCTGGGGCGTCAGTTGCTGACGCTGCTGGCCGGCATCGCCAACGAACGGGGCTACGGCCGCTTCGAATGGTGTGTGCTGGACTGGAATGAAAACGCCATCCGCTTCTACGAAAAGATGGGCGCTTCGCTGCTGCCGGACTGGCGGTTGTGCCGGCTCTCCGGCGAAGCCTTGCATCGCTACGCGCCTTGATGCCGGATGGCCGGCATGAGCACGGCACCAGAATGCGGCAGGGCGCCCCAGCCCCGTGCTACGGGCTTTCCATGAAGACCGGTCGGGCGGGCGTGGCTAGCATCCTCGCTCTTGTCTGACAGGGAGAGACTCTCCATGACCGCGAGGCGTCCCGCCCGTCACCGCTCCGATCCTTCCGACGCTGCTGCTTCGTCGGCTGCGCCCGCCGAGGGCGATCTCTACCCTCACATGCATGCCCGCTTCCAGTGGCAGTTGCCGGATCAGATCAGTCTGGCGGAACTGTGCTGCGGTCGCTGGGCCAGGGAGACGCCAGAGGCGATCGCCATCCTCTCGGACAGTGACACCGGCTGCCGCGCCCACTACAGCTACGCGCAATTGCAGCGCGCGGCGCATCGGCTTTCCAACGCCTTGCAGCGCCTCGGCGTGAAGGTCGGCGACCGTGTGGCCCTGGTCATGCCGCAGCGCTTCGAAACCGCAGTTGCTCACATCGCGTTGAACCAGCTGGGCGCGGTGGCCATGCCGCTGTCGATGCTCTTCGGTCCCGAAGCGATGGCTTATCGGCTGCAGGACAGCGGCGCGTGCCTGGCCATTGTGGAAGCCGGTGCGCTGGCCACGCTGCGCGAGGTACGGGCCGAGTGCACCGCCCTGACGCACCTGCTGGTGGTCGGCGGCGCCTCGCTTCAGGACGGCACCCGGGAGGGCGAAAGCGACTGGATGGCCGCGCTACAGGCAGAGGATGCGCGCTTCCAGCCGCGGCTGCATGCTGCCGACGATCCCGCCATCCTCATCTACACCAGCGGCACCACCGGCGCCCCCAAGGGCGCACTCATTCCGCAGCGGGCGCTGATGGGCAACCTGACCGGCTTCATTGCCAGCCAGAACTGGTTCGGCTTCGATCCGCGTGATCCGTCGGTGGCCAGCGAAGCGGTGTTCTGGAGTCCGGCCGATTGGGCCTGGACCGGCGGGCTGATGGATGCCCTGTTGCCGACGCTGTACTTCGGCCGTCCGATCGTGGCCTACCAGGGCCGCTTCACTCCGGAGCGCGCGCTGGAGCTGATGCAGCGCTATCGCGTCAGCCACACCTTCCTCTTTCCGACGGCGCTCAAGGCCATCATGAAAGCCTGTCCGCATCCCCGCAAGCATTACGACCTGCATCTGCAGGCCATCATGAGCGCGGGCGAAGCCGTGGGCGATGCCGTCTTCCACTGGGTGCAGGACGAACTCGGCCTGACCGTCAACGAGATGTTCGGTCAGACCGAGATTAACTATGTGGTGGGCAACTGCGCCCGCCTGTGGCCAGCCCGGCCCGGCAGCATGGGGCGGGCATATCCGGGGCATCGCGTGGCGGTGATCAACGACGACGGGCAGGTCTGTGCACCCGGCACGGTCGGCGAGATCGCCGTCCATCGGCGTGATGTGCATGGCACCCCCGACCCGGTGTTCTTCCTGGGCTACTGGAACAACGACGACGCCACGCGCGCCAAGTTCACCGGCGACCCGCAGGACAGCTGGTGCCGCACTGGCGACCTGGCCCGCATGGATGCGCAGGGCTACCTCTGGTATGAGGGCCGGTCGGACGATCAGTTCAAGGTGGCGGGCTATCGCATCGGTCCCGGCGAGATCGAGAACTGCCTGGTCAAGCATGCGGCGGTGGCCAATGCGGCGGTGGTGCCCAAACCGGATGCCGACCGGGGCAGCATGGTGAAGGCCTTCGTGGTGCTGGCGCCCGGACATCAAGGCTCTTCGCAGCTGGTGACCGAGCTGCAGGAATTCGTCAAAGGGCGATTGGCGCCCTATGAATATCCCAAGGACATCGAGTTCATCGACAGCCTGCCGATGACCACCACCGGCAAGGTGCAGCGGCGGGTGTTGAAGCAGCTGGAGCTGGAGCGTGCGAAGGCGCGCCCGGGCGCCACCCTCCCGGGCTGAGGCTGGCTACACTCGCGGCAGGCCCCGCGGTCGGGGCTGCTGCGCACCGCCATTCCTGCCATGGATTCCAAACCGTCCCCGCTTGACCCGTCTGATGATTCCACCGCTCTGGACGAGCCGGTGGACCGCCGCAGTTCACCGCGGCAGGCCATGCCGCTGGGGCCGGCGTTTCATGCCGACCTGGTGGTGCTGGGACGGTCCCTGAGCCTGAGTCTGGAGGACCTGTCGCTGGGCGGTGTGGCGCTGCGCGCCAGCAAGACCGAGTCCGGCGGGCTGCTGATGGGTCGGCGCCTGCCGCAGGTGCATCTGAGCCTGGGCGACTTCGGCGTGGTGACGGTGGCGCTGGAGGTGCGGGCCCGGCGCAGTTTCAAGTCCTTCCTCGCCGGCGAGCAGGTCTACATCGGCTGCCGGTTTGTCGACCTGACGCCAGCGGTGCAGGAGCGGCTGCGGGTGATCATCGAGGCCTTGCAGGGCTGAGGCGTCCCCATCCAGCCGCGGCAGTAGCATGCAGGGTTTTCCTGCACGCACTTTCATCATGAGCTGGATCTATCTGTTCATCGCCGGGCTGCTTGAGATCGGCTGGCCCGTGGGCCTCAAACTCGCACAGACGCAGCAATACCGCATCCCGGGATTTCTGATGGCCGCTGCGTTCATGGGCGGCAGCGGCTTCATGCTCTACATGGCCCAGCGGACCATTCCGATGGGCACCGCCTATGCGGTGTGGACCGGGATCGGCGCCGCCGGGGCCTTCGCGGTGGGCGTGCTGGCTTATGGTGATCCGGCGACGCTGGGTCGCTTCCTCGGCGTGGGTCTGATTGTGGCGGGCGTGGTGACGCTCAAGCTCATGCATTGAGCGGCCACCACCGCTGATCCGGGCCGCGCCTCAGGACGGTTTGGTCTGGCGCAGCCGGATGTACAGCTTGGGTTGATCGCTTGCTGGCGCCAGCAGCCGCGCGTTGTCCGGGAACTGCTCCTGACCCGTCAGCACCGCACAGGGCCGCGAGGTCTGACCCTTCTCGGTCTCCGGCTCGCGCACCGACGCATCCGCCGTCAACGGCAGCACCCAGTTCTGGCCGTTCTCGGGCCAGCCCAGTTGCCAGTCGGGGCGGGCGCTGCACACGGTCACGCCGTCGATCTGCGGCACCAGCCAGCGCACGTACCACGGCAGCAGCTCATCCCGCAGTCGCTGACCCACCTTCACCACCCGCCGCACCGTCGCCATGTCCAGGCGATCGGGTGGCGTGGTCAGGTCGATGCGCAGCTGGATGCCGGTCGTCTCCTTCGACAGGTTGGTGCCCAGTTCCATGTCCTTGGCTTCGTCCATCGGGAAGGTGGGCAGTTCAAACCGACCGTCCGCGGCGACAGGGATGGTGAGGGTCCGCTCCTCGCTCATCAGCGCCAGCCGGATGTTGGCGGGCAGCGGCTGGTCCTTGTTCTTCGGCTGCAGGCGCAGGCGGCTCACAAACAGGCCCTCGCCGCCCGTCTTCAAGGCCAGCAGGACCTGGTTCAGCTGCTTGTAGGGGATGAAGGTGCCGCGTTGCAGGCTGGTCTGCACGGTGGGCAGTGCCTGGGCGGCGTCCGGTGCAGCGGCAGCGTCCGAAGCGGTGGCGGCGGCCGGCGTCGCGAGCGTGCTGGATGCAGAGGAAGAGGCAGGCGCCGATGCCGAAGCCGGAGCCGGGCGTCGCGTGGTTGGTGGTGGATGTGGAATCGCCGGGCGCCGATGCGTAAGGCTTCGCCGTCGCCGTCGCCGTAGCCGCCCCACGGCCGGGAGCGGGAGCCGTTTGCGCGAGCGCTGCCGAGGCGATCAAAGCCAGCGACAGCCCGGCGAGAGTCTTCACAGAGTGCATGGAGTGCGACGTGTTCGGCGACCTCGGCGTGTTCGGCGCGGGCAGGAACATCGTTGGGTGGATGGATGAACAAGCCCCGGTGACTTCGGTCATGGACAGTCCAGGACCGGAGCACGCAGGGCAGCGCCGGGAGCGTACCTGCTACGCGGCGGATTCACATCGAGCCGTACCCCAGGTTCAAGGGGCGCAGACGGTGGCCTATCCGGCCAGCGTCAGCGTGAACGCACCGGACGCCATGCGCTGACCATTCACCATCACCTCCACCTGATGCTCACCGGCGTAATGCACGCGGGTGGTGAAGTTGCGCAAGGCCCGACGGATGCGGATGGGCAGCGACTCGCCGGCCGGCAGGGTGACCGTCTTGAGCTTGAAGACCTTGGGTGAGGCTGCGCCGTTCTTTTTCACGTAGTGGACGACATAGTCCACCACCAGCCGCTGCTCCGACGAAGCCAGCGAGCGCAGATCAAAACGGATCTCGACTTCGCCCCCCAGCGCGACCGTCGACGGACTGATGGTCAGCGACTCGACGGCTACCTCCGCGCCGTCGCTGGCGCCGATCAGGCGCAGTGCTCGCGGGTCGCCCTTCTTGATCTGGCTGCGCAGCGCATGCTTGACGATCCAGGCGCAGTGGGCGTGGTCCAGCTCCCAGTCGTTCACATGCGCGAAGACCCAGTCGGGATGGTCCTTGGTGATGTCGTTCAGGCTGTTGGCCACCGAGCGGCGCACATAGAGGCTGCTGTCCTGACGCAGCGTGCGCAGCAGCGGCGCCAGCGGCGTGGGGTCCGCCACCAGCGGCTCCAGGCGGAAGGACCAGGGCAGGCGGGGGCGACAGCCTTCGCTGGCCAGACGCCGCACATGCTCATTGCGATCCTCCGCCCAGGTCCGCATCACCCGCAGCGTGCCGTCCAGGTCCTGACGCAGAAAGGGACGGACCGCAAACTCAGCGGTGCCGTAGGGCGTGAGCCGGCGCAGCGCCTTGAGGGACCTGGTCGGATCCGCAAGGCCGTAACTGGCCACGAAATCCCCCAGTGCCATGTTGAAGAAGGCGCCGCTCAGACGCGGACCGGCGTCCACCACCACCGCCAGTTGCTCCGCATAACTGCCCGGCAGCGCCAGCGCCAGGCTCTCCGCCACCCGATGCACCCGCTGCAGGATGGAGAGGTCGTCCAGGCCGTCGGTGGCCTTCGCCAGAAAGCGGCGGCGGTCAAAGGACGGGGTGAGGGCCTGGAAGTGCCCGGCGACTTCCCGCAGGGCGGTCGGATTGATCAGGTCCTTGAGCAGGGGGGCGGAGGTGTCGAGCGGCATGGCGGATCCCTTGGAAGCCGGCAGCCTAACCGCATCACTGCCAGAGGGTGTCAGCAATCCTGTACAAGCCGCCCGCGCGCGGCTGATTCACAATCCTGCTCCATGAGCAAGAAGGGTCCCCACGTGAGTGAAACGCCGGCCACCCAGTGGCTGCGGCAGAACAGCATCGCCTTCGGCGAGCATGTCTACGACTATGTCGACCATGGCGGCACCGCCGAGTCGTCCCGACAATTGGGCGTGCCGGAACATGAGGTGGTGAAGACGCTGGTGATGCAGGACGAGAAAGCCCAGCCGCTGATCGTCCTGATGCATGGCGACTGCACCGTCAGCCTCAAGGAGCTGGCGCGGCAGATCCCCTGCAAGAAGGTGGAGCCCTGCAAGCCGGATGTCGCCCAGCGCCACAGCGGCTATATGGTGGGCGGCACCTCGCCCTTCGGCACCCGCAAGGCGATGCCGGTGTTTGTGGAAGCCGGCATCCTGGCGCTGCCCCGCATCCTGATCAATGGGGGACGGCGCGGTTACCTGGTGAGCCTTGAACCGAGGGTTTTGACGGAGTTGCTGGGCGCGCGGCCTGTCGAGTGCGCTCTGAAGTCCGGGGCAGAATAACGCCCCATGCAAGACGCTCTGTTTTCCGTTGCGGCGATCATCGCCGGATATCTGTTTGGTTCGCTGTCCTTTGCCGTCATCATCAGCCGGATGATGGGGCTCTCGGACCCGCGCAGTTATGGCTCGGGCAATCCCGGCGCCACCAATGTGCTGCGCTCGGGCAACAAGGCGGCCGCCATCCTCACGCTTTTGTTCGACGCCCTCAAGGGCTATGTGCCGGTGGTGCTGGTGCATCACTACGGCCCGGCCTACGGCATGGAGGAGGGCACCGCCGCGCTGGTGGGCCTGGCGGCCTTCATCGGCCATCTGTGGCCGGTGTTCTTCCGCTTCCAGGGCGGCAAGGGCGTGGCCACCGCGGCGGGCGTGCTGCTGGCCATCAATCCCTGGCTGGGTCTGGCGACGCTGCTGACCTGGATCATCATCGCCTACTTCTTCCGGTATTCGTCGCTCGCCTCCCTCAGTGCGGCCGTGTTCGCGCCCTTCTATCAAATGCTGATCTGGGGTGTCGGACCGGAGCTGATCGCGATCGTGCTGATGAGTCTGCTGCTGATCTGGCGCCACGAGGCCAACATCCGCAAGCTGATGGCGGGCACCGAAAGCAAGCTGGGCCAGAAGGCGGCCGGCGCGGCCCCTGCAGGTGCAGGTGCGGCTGCCGGCAAGGCCAAAGCCAAGGCCCATGCGCACTCTCACAACAAACCTCACAGCAAATGAGCAACATCGAACGCTTTGACGTCGGTCCCCGGCTGTCTGAAATGGCCGTGCACAACGGCGTCGTGTATCTGGCCGGTCAGGTGCCGGATGACGCTACGCAGGACATCAAGGGCCAGACGGCCCAGGTGCTGGGCATGGTCGATCGGCTGCTGGCGCGGGTCGGGTCGGACAAGACCAAGATCCTGCGGGCGCAGCTCTACATCAAGGATCTGGCGGACCTGGCCGGCATGAATGAGGCGTGGGACGCCTGGGTGCCGGCGGGCCACACGCCGCCGCGGGCGACGGTGCAGGCGCACCTGGCCAAGCCCGAGTGGAAGATCGAGATCGTTGTGACCGCAGCAGTCTGAAGCTGCCGCCCTAGGCGGCAGCTTCAGCTCTCGGCGTCGAGCAATTCGAGGCCGAGCAGGGCGGGATCGCCGCTGCCGAAGCGGACCAGGACCGGTGGGTCCTCGGTCAGGTCAATCACGGTGGTGGGCTGCATGGCGCAGGCCCCCGCGTTGATGATGACCTGCACCAGCTTATCGTAGCGGTGCGTGATCTCGTCCGGATCATTCAACGGGTCCGCCTCGCCCGGCGGAATGAGCGTCGTGGCCAGCAGCGGCTGGCCGATCAGCGCCAGCAGTTCCTGCGTCGTGCGATGGTCCGGCACCCGCAGACCAATCGTGCGGCGGGACGGATGCGACAGACGACGCGGAACCTCCTTCGTCGCCTCGAGAATGAAGGTGAACGGCCCCGGCGTCGCATTCTTCAGCAGCCGGTACTGCTTGTTGTCCACCCGTGCATAACTGCCCAGCTCGCTCAGGTCACGGCACAGCAGCGTCATGTGATGCTTGTCATCGACCCCTCGAATCCGCCGCAGCGCCTCCGCCGCCGATTTGTCGTCCAGGCGGCAGACCAGCGCATAGCTCGAATCGGTCGGGATGGCGCCGATGCCGCCCTGGTCCAGAATCTGCGCCGCTTGCCGCAGGAATCGGGCCTGGGGATTGTCGGGGTGGACTTCAAAGATCTGGGCCATGGTGGGCAGGGGTTCCGTGAGTCTGGAGTGGATTCAATGCATTCCGTGCAGTCGGTGTGAGCGGGTGCAGTCGGAGCATTGGGTGCATCAATGCGAAGGCGGCCAGTGGATGCGGTCGCCCAGCACGCTCCACACGGGCGTGAGGCGGCCGGACAGGTGATCCTCCAGCTTGCCCAGGTCCACGCGGCTTTCGGCCGGACTGTGGAAGTCCGAGCCGCGGGATGCGAGCAGATCAAATTCCAGCGCAGTCTCGGTGTACTGCAGGACGTCCGCGGCGGTATGGCTGCCGGTCACGACTTCAATGCCGCGACCGCCATGCGCAATGAATTCGGTGATGAGCGCATATTCCTCGGTGGGCGTGAAACCATAACGCCCCGGATGCGCAATGACCGCCACACCACCAGCCTCGCGGATCCAACGGACGGTGTCCGCCAAGGTGGCCCACTTGTGCGGCACGAAGCCCGGCTTGCCCTCGGTGAGGTAGCGCCGGAAGACCTCCGGCACATCGGTGCAGTGACCGGACTCGACCAGGAAGCGAGCAAAGTGGGTGCGCGAAATCAGCTCCGGATTACCCGCGTACTTGAGCGCGCCTTCATAAGCGCCGTGGATGCCGGCACGGGCCAGGTCGTCCGACATGTCCTGCGCACGCGCGCCCCGGCCGCCGCGGGTGGCCCGCAAGCCGCTTAGCAATTGTTCGTTGGTGTGATCGAAACCGAGTCCCACGATGTGCACCACCTTGCCGGCGAAGGTCACCGAGACCTCCACGCCGGTGATGTAGGGCAAGCCTTGCGCCCGGGCAGCCTCGATGGCCCGCTGCTGGCCGCCGATTTCGTCGTGGTCCGTCAGCGCCCAGAGTTCGACGCCGTGGGCCTTGGCCCGCGCGGCCAGCAGCTCCGGCGTGAGGGTGCCGTCCGACACCACGGAGTGGCAGTGCAGGTCGGCATTGGACAGGGCATGCAGAGGTGTGTTCACCCCACCGATTCTAGGAGCCCCATCAGGCTGGAGCGTTCGGGGCTGCCGAAGCCCCGCCTGCGGTCCACGAAATAGCGGCTGGGACCGGTGCCACACTTGGCCACATGCTTGGGCTCGGCGAGGGCGGCGGACAACGCCCGCACGCCATCGAACATGCCAGGCTGGACCTGGACGACGCCCGCACTGAGCGTTGGCAGCGGATTGAAGGACTCCTGGTTCTGGCGGTTGAGGGTGATGTAGCCACCCAGGGCCAGATGCTCCGCCGAGAAGAACGGGCGCACCTGGCGGTCAAACTCGCGGCACACCTGCTGCAGGCGGGCGGTCCAGTCGGTGGAGCTGAGCACCATGACGAAGTCGTCGCCGCCGATGTGGCCGATGAAATCGACCTCGGGATCGGCGGCACCGATCAAAATCTGGGCGCAGAGCTTGATGATGTCGTCCCCGGCGGCGTAGCCATAGACATCGTTGAATGGCTTGAAGTGGTCGATGTCCCAGGCGACGGCCACGAAGTCGGCGCCCTCCTGCAGCAGCGCATCCAGGTGCAGGTCGGTGGGCACATTGCCGGGCAGCAGGGTGAGCGGATTGGCGTAGCGGGCGCTGTGGACCTGCAGGTCGGAGACGGCCTTGAGCAGGTCGGTGCTGCGGCCGGTGCCGAAGTATTCGCCGTCGCGGGTGACGATGAAGCCATCCACCATCAACCGGTCGTCCAGGCTGGCGATGGCTTCGCTCATGTCGCGCAGGGACGTGCTGGCGTCGAAGATGAGCGGCTGCGCATCCATCAGGGCGGTGCAACTGCGCTTTTCGTGGATGTCCATGAAATAGCGTTCCGCGCTCCGCTTGAGCACCTGCAGGGAGCGCAGCAGGCCGATGGGGCGATTCGCGGCGTCGAGCACCGGCATGGAAAAGAGCTGCTCGTCGCGCTGGAACATGGCCACCACTGCCTGGCAGGACAGCTTGGGGGTGACGGTGTGGCTGCGCCGGGCCAGTTGCGCGGCGGTGGTGATGGCATCGGGGGGCAGGCGGCGCCAGTCGGCGGAGCGGCGGCGGTGTTCGGGGGCCAGCAGGGCATCGACCTCGGCCCGCAAGGCGGCGCGCGGCGACGCGCATGGGCGGGCCAGCAGGTAGCCCTGACACACCGGAACGCCGAGTCGGCGCAACACCGTCAAGTCGCTGAGCTGCTCCAGGCCTTCCGCAACGACGGTGCAGCCGCTGGTGGCGGCCATTTCGAGGATGGAGCGGACAAACTGCTGTTTGAGAGGATCCTGGGCGATGCCGTCGATGAAGTGGCGGTCGATCTTGACGAAGTCGGGGCGGATGTCCATCCAGCGCTTGAGGCTGGCAAAGCCTTCGCCGAGGTCGTCCAGGGCCACGACGAATCCCAGTTCGCGCAGGCTGCGCATGCTGTCCTGCAGACGCTCGGGCTCCAGGATGGGACGGGTTTCGGTGAGTTCGATGACGACGCGGGAGGCGGGAATGTCGAGCTGGGCAAATTCGCGGGCGATGAGGGCGCCTTGTTCGCCGGTGGCGAGCAGGGTGTCGGCGGTGAGGTTCAGGAAGAGCTGACCCGGAAGATTGAGTTCCTTGAAGCGGCGCAGGGCGCGGCGGACGACGAGCCGTTCGAGCTCGACCAGGCGGCCGAGTCGGGCAGCGGTCTCGAAGAGGACCAGCGGGGAGTGCAGGGGACTGTCGGCGGGGCCGCGGGTGAGGGCCTCGAAGCCCAGGATTTGGGCACGATCGACTTCAACCAGGGGCTGGAAGTGGATGTCGAGCCGGGCGTCACGGATGACGGCCGAGAGGACCACGGCCAGCGGGTCGGGCGGGAGGAGATGGGTGGGCGGCATGACGGTCCAGGCGAGGGGCTGTCCCCATTTTTGGGGAGGCCTGTGTCATGCTGTTGACAAGTGGTTACGTGATGCGGGGAAGTGACATCGGGGTGTCATCGGGGGCCCTCAGCCGGAGCTGAGGGGGTTGGGGAGGGAATTGCGGAGGGGATTGCGGAGGGCGGGGAGGCGCCCTCCGGGTGGATCAGTGAAGTTCAGCGTGGATCAGCTCAGCGCAGTTCGGGTCAGCTTCACGAGGTTCACGCCTTGCGCTGGCTGAAGTCGCGTTCCGGAAATAGGCGGGTGGTCAGGGCGCCGAGGCTCTCGTGGACCACGTCGACATTGGTTTCGTCGATCACCAGCTTGCTGACGTTGGCGCTCAGCGACTTGCGCAGCAAGCCCAGGAAGCGGGGCGCGGCGACGATGCGCAGCTGGGTGAAGTCGCCGTTGTTGTAGCCGTCATCCAGGGTTCGGGCGACGCGGGTGGAAAAATCCATCGCTTCCTTGTGCAGCTCATCCACACCCGCGGACGAGGTGGTGCTGGTGCCGCGGCGGCCCTCGGCATCACGGCGCAGATCGGCCTTGTCGGCATGGGCGGCGGCGTCAGTCAGGGTGGTGACGTCTTCCAGGTCACCGCCTTCTTCCGGCAGACGCAACAGGCGGGCCACGCCTTCGTCGGCCACGAGAACCCACAGTTTTCCGTCGTCTTTGTAGTTGGGCATGTGAGAGTCCTTTCCAAGGATCCAGAGATCGAGGGCTTGACGCTGCCCGCCTGTGCGCCGCCGGTGAGGACTGCGCGCGAGAAGCGGTCAAGTGCTTGCTGACCTTGTGGGCGGCAAGCTGCATTCCCAGTGGAGCATTGGGCGTCGGAACATGGACATCGAAAGATTCTGATGGGGTGGGGTGCGGTGCAGCCGGAAAGCGCCGACCGGGCACCCTTTTCCTCCATGTCCTCCGGCCCCTACGGGCCCTCCCCCTAATACTTACGGAAAAGGGCACCCGGTCGTCGCTTTCCTCCGACCGCGGACGTGGGAGAGGGTGGGTGGTTTGCATAGGGTTGTGGCGGACCCATGCAGTGGTTCTTGGCACGGTCGTTGAATCGCTCTTCACCATCAAGACCGTCTTCAGCGTGGGGAGGTTCGCTCCGCCCTTCAACAGGGCGAAACCTTTCGGGGGATTCAGCCGCGGCGAAGTTTGGGCATCATGGAGGGCATCTGAATTGCTGTGGGGAGCTTCGCCTTCCCGCGCGAGGACTTCACATGGATACCGCCACCGAACCCCTGAGCCTTCATATCGTGTGCCCCGCTTGTGGCGCCAAGAATCGCGTGCCTCGCGAACGGCTGGCCGACGATCCCGATTGCGGCAAATGCAGCACGCCACTGATGGCGCATCGCCCCATGGACGTGTCCGCCGAGGTGTTTGATCGCTACGTGGCCGGCACGGAACTGCCCGTGGTCGTGGACTGCTGGGCCGCGTGGTGCGGGCCCTGCAAGAGCATGGCGCCCCACTTCGAAAAGGCTGCAGAAATGCTGCCCGAAGTGCGCTTCATCAAGCTGGATACCGACCTCGCACCCCGCCAGAGCAGCCAGTACAACATCCGCAGCATTCCCACACTGCTCATGTTTCTGGACGGGAAGGAAGTCGCTCGACACTCCGGCGCCATTCCGGCGCAGGCCATCGTGGACTGGGTGCGGAGATCGCTCGGCGCCTGAGCCACATCGGCCCGTCCGGCCGGTCAGCGTCGAAGGCTTGTCGCGGTGGCGGGTGTCGAGCCGATGGGCGGATGGGTCGATGGGCAGATGATCGGGCGGCGTCAGTCGGCCATCGCCTCCACCACCATCTGGACGTTCTGCTGCCCCTGGTACTCGTTGAGCGTCAGACGGTAGGCCAGGGTGACCCGTTCGGGCAGGGATTCGGTGCGGCCAAACCAGATGGCGTCACGCAGCAGCGCGCCCTGGCGCAAACGCAGCTTGAGGTGGCGCTCGCCGACGATGCGCTGATGCACGACCTGCACGCTGTCGCAGAAGAGCGGCGCCTCGAAGGCCTGGCCCCAGACCTGCGCTTCCAGCTCCTGCACGGTCTCGACGCAGAAGGCCTCGGCAGGCAACGGTCCGTCGGTGCGCAAGGTGCGGGTGAGCGCGGCTTCGTCGAGCCATTCGTTGGCGACCTGCTCAAAGGCAGCGCCAAAGGCCTCGACGCCGCCGGGCGCCAGGGTGCAGCCCGCCGCCATGGCGTGACCGCCGAACTTGCGCAGCAGGTCCGGGTGGCGCTTGGAGACGAGGTCGAGCGCATCCCGCAGGTGAAAGCCGGGAATGGACCGGCCCGAACCCTTGAGCTGGCCGTCGGCGCCGCGTGCAAAGACGAACACCGGACGGTGCAGCCGGTCCTTGATGCGCGACGCGACGATGCCCACCACGCCTTCGTGGAAGTCCTCGTCAAAGAGCGCCAGCGCGGGCGGCGGCGCACCGTTCAGGCGCGGGTCGTCCATCAGACGGTCCAGCAGCGCCAGCGCCTGCTCCTGCATGCCGGCTTCAATGTCCCGGCGCTCGCGATTGATGCGGTCCAGTTCCTTGGCCAGTTCCAGGGCTTGCGCACTGTCTTCGGTGGTCAGGCAGGTGATGCCCATGGTCATGTCAGCCAGACGACCCGCCGCATTGATGCGGGGCCCGAGCGCAAAACCCAGATCGAAGCTGTTGGCGCGCAATGGGTCCCGCGCCGCCGCGGTGAACAGTGCCGCCACCCCCGGCTGCATGCGGCCCGCGCGCATGCGGCGCAGACCCTGCGCCACCAGGCGGCGGTTGTTGGCGTCCAGCTTGACGACGTCCGCCACCGTGCCCAGCGCCACCAGGTCCAGCAGACCGTCCAGGCGCGGCTGCGCTCCGTCCGGATAAGCGCCGCGGCGACGCATCTCGCCGCGCAAGGCCAGCAGGACGTAGAAGGCCACGCCCACGCCCGCCATGTTCTTGCTGGGGAAGGTGCAGCCCGGCTGGTTCGGATTGACCAGCGCATCGGCCTCCGGGACCGTTGCCACTCCGTCGGCATCCACCGCCGGCAAATGGTGGTCGGTCACCAGCACCTTCAGGCCCATGGCGCGGGCATGCGCCACGCCGGCATGGCTCGCAATGCCGTTGTCCACCGTGACCAGCAACTGCGGCTGATGCTGCAGGGCCAGGTCCACAATGGTCGGCGTCAGGCCGTAGCCGTGCACCGCGCGGTCCGGCACCACATAACAGACCGAGCCGGGACGCGCGCCCAGCATCGCCAGGCCGCGCAGCATGACCGCGCAGGCGGTCGCGCCGTCACAGTCATAGTCGGCCACGATGCAGATGCGGTCCCCCGCCAGCAAGGCGTCCGCCAGCAGCGCCGCCGCGGCCTGGATGCCCAGCAGGCCGTCCGGCGGCAACAGATGCTTGAGATCAGCGTCCAGCTCGACCGCCGAGACAACCCCCCGGGCTGCCAGCAGCCGCGCCAGTAGCGGAGAGAGGCCCGCCTGTTGAAGGGCGAACACCGGGTCGGGCGGCACGTCCCGGGTGAGGATGCGAGGTCCGACCGGACTGCGAGGCGCATTCATGGTCACAGGCCCTCCATCGCATCCGACACACGCACCGTCGGCGGTGTGAAGCGTTCTTTCAGCCGCTGCCACCCACCCACCGGGCGGCGCTCCCAGCGACGCGATGAGCGCTCGCCGCAGAGCGTGAGCTTGAGCTCGCCACCGCCTTTGACGTGATGCAGTGCCTCGGACAGCAGGCCGCTGTCCAGCGCCTTCCAGGCCTCGCTCCAGGCATAGAGATCACCGGTCATCATCGGCACGCGCAAATGATCGTCGACCAGCAGGTCCTCGGGCAGCCCATGACCGCGGTCCCGCCCGCAGCCGCTGATCCAGGCCGCATTGACCGGACGCAGCCCGCGCGCTTCGCGCTCGGCATTCAGCGACAGGCCGTGCAGCACCATCTGGAGTTCATTCATCAGGGTGCGCAGCCGCCGACCGCGCGGCATCCAGGTCTCCACCCCTCGGTTCAGGATGCGGTCCGGGCTGGCGGCCTCCTGACCGTCCAGCGAGGGATGCGACACCGCCCATGCGTCCGCTGCAAGCCAATGGGTCGCCCACTCCTCATCCGCCGGAAAGACCGACGGCGTCAGCGCGGTGAGAAAAGCGCGGGATTCATCGTCCGTCAACTGCAGCGTGGCCGCCCCCAGCGCCGTGACCTGATCGGCGCCGACCGCCAGATGCAGCGGCGTGATCAGCGCCCAGACGGCGTCCCCCGGCGCCACACCGGCATCCTTCAGACGCCAGGCCGCCGTCGGCGGCAGATCGTCGTCCACCCCGCGCAGTCGGGCCAGGGCCCGCTCATGGGGAGGCAGCAGGGTGAGGTCATCGCCCTCCAGCGTGTCGGTGGCGGTCAGCAGGCCCAGCAGAGCGCTCAGGGCCGGCAGCTCCAGCTCCCGCAGGGCCGCCTCCACGTGCGGTTCCTGGGCGCTGGCATAGGGAATCAACAGATGCATGGGTGTGATTATCGGTCTCTGACGGTCATCAAGGTTTCACGCGACCTCTTCAAGCTATGGGGCCATGCTGACCGACACGCTTTTGGCCGCCGCTGTGTCCACCGAGCCGCCTTCTCCGGAGGCGGAGGAAGGCGGTTCCATCCGCGTGCGGACCGTGTGGATTTCCGACCTGCACCTGGGTACCCCCGGCTGCCAGGCCCGTGCCCTGCTCGAATTTCTCCGAGAGGTGGAATGCGAGCAGCTGTTCCTGGTGGGCGACATCGTCGACGGCTGGCAGTTGCGCCGCAGCTGGTACTGGCCGCAAGCCCACAATGACGTGGTGCAGAAGCTGCTGCGCAAAGCCCGCAAAGGCTGCCGGGTGATCTATGTGCCGGGCAATCACGATGAATTCGCCCGCAAGTATCTGAATCACAGCTTCGGCGGCATTGAAGTGGCCCATGAATGGATTCACGAGACGGCCGACGGCCGCAAGCTGTGGGTCACCCATGGCGACCTGTTTGACGGTGTGATCCAGTGCGCCAAATGGCTGGCCCATGTCGGTGACAGCGCTTATGAATTCACCCTCAAGCTCAATCGCCATCTCAATTCATTGCGAGCCCGCATGGGGCTGCCGTATTGGAGCCTGAGCAAATATCTGAAGCTCAAGGTCAAGCGGGCGGTGTCCTACCTGAATGACTTCGAGGAAGCCCTGGCCAAGGAAGCCCGCAAGCGCGGGGTGCAGGGCGTTGTCTGCGGCCATATCCACCACGCCGAGCTGCGAGACATTGACGGCATCCTCTACGCCAATGACGGCGACTGGGTGGAAAGCCTCACCGCCCTGGTGGAACATGCCGACGGTCATCTGGAAATCCTGGACTGGAGCGCGCGGCAGCGGGAGCGGACCGACGCCGCTCTGAAAGCCGTGGCAGCGGTCGAAGCGATCCGTACCCCCGCCTGACATCCCTGACGGCTCAGCCCTCTCCGGGGAGGCGCGGCGGGCCCATGCATGTGGCTTGTCGCGAGACGTCACCCGACGTCGCAGGGACGGGGTTCTTTCGGGTCATCGGGCTGTCACGATAGCTTCATAGAATGAGTTCATGACCTCGCCTGCCGTTTCCTTGCTGAATCGCGAACAAGCCATCCTCGAGTTCAACCGCCGTGTTCTGGCCCAGGCCCAGCGCCGGGACGTTCCGCTGCTGGAGCGGCTGCGCTACATCTGCATCGTGTCGTCCAATCTGGACGAGTTCTTCGAGGTCCGTTTCGCCGACATGCTGGATGCGCAGCGCGACGGCAGCGGTCTGGTCACCGCGCGGGACGTGGAACGCGTCGCCCGCGCCGCCCATGAACTGATCGACCAGCAGTACGGCATCTTCAATGACCAGGTCATGCCGGAGCTGCGCGAGCACAGCATCCAGATCCTCAACCATGCCGACCGCACGACCGAGCAGCGCGCCTGGGTCGCCCGGTTCTTCGAGCGAGAGGTGCGGCCCCTGCTGGTGCCGGTGGGCCTGGACCCCGCCCATCCGTTTCCTCAGGTGGCCAACAAGTCGCTCCACTTCGTGGCGCGGCTGTCGGGCAAGGATGCGCTGGGTCGCGACACCCGCATCGCCATCGTCAAGGTGCCGCGGGTGCTGCCCCGCGTCATCAAGCTGCCGCCGGAGATCAGCAGCGGCCGCCAGAGTTTTGTGCTGCTCACCAGCGTCATTCGCGCCCATCTGGAAGAACTGTTCCCGGGGCGGCAGGTGGAAGCGTTTTCGCAGTTCCGCGTCACCCGGGATTCCGACCTCGAAGTGGACGAGGAAGAAATCGCCAACCTGCGCCACGCGCTTCGCTCGGGACTGACGACCCGGCACTTCGGACGCGCGGTGCGTCTGGAAGTGGTGAACACCTGCCCGGAGGAGCTGTCGCGCTTCCTGCTGGAGCAGTTTGCGCTGCCGGAAGCGGCGCTGTATCGCGTCAACGGGCCGGTGAATCTGGTCCGGCTCAATGAGCTGATCGACCAGACCGATGCCGACGATCTGCGCTTTCAGCCCTATGAACCCAGCTGGCCCACCCGTCGCCTGCCGCGCGGCAAGTCGATTCTGGACAAGCTGCGCAGCAAGGGCGACATCCTGCTGCACCATCCCTTCGAGAGTTTTGACCCGGTGGTGCAACTGCTGCGCGAGGCGGTGGAAGACCCCGATGTGCTGGCCATCCAGCAGACGATCTACCGCACCGGCAGCCAGTCGGTGCTGGCCGATCTCCTGATCGAAGCGGCCCGCCGCGGCAAGGAAGTGCTGGCAGTGGTGGAGCTCAAGGCCCGCTTCGATGAAGAAGCCAACATCAACTGGGCCGAGCGCCTGGAGGCGGTGGGGGCGCAGGTGGTGTATGGCATCGTGGGACTCAAGACCCATGCAAAGCTGATGCTCATCACCCGGCGCGAAGGCGGACGTCTGCGCCGTTACGGGCATCTGTCCACCGGCAACTACAACCCCAAGACCGCGCGCTTCTACACCGACCTGGGCTACCTGACGGCAGACACCGACCTGACGGCCGACATGGACCTGGTGTTCCGCCAGTTGGCGTCCCTGTCGAAGTTCAAGGCGCCGCGCAAGCTGCTGCTGGCGCCGTTCAATCTGCACCGCACCATGTGCGAGACGCTGGCACTGGTGGAGGCCGCTGCACGGCGCGGCGAGCCGGCGCGGGTGGTGCTCAAGATCAATGCGCTGACCGATGCGGAACTGATCCAGTCCCTGATCAGCGCGGGCCAGGCCGGCGCGCGCATCGACCTGATCGTGCGCGGCGCCTGCATGCTGCCGCCCGGGTTGCCCGGCATCACCGACAACATCCTGGTGCGGTCGGTGGTGGGACGCTTCCTGGAGCATTCGCGGATCTTCTACTTCCGCTGGGGCAAGACCGAAGCGGAGGAGTCGCTGTACCTCTCCAGCGCCGACTGGATGAGCCGCAATATGCTGCGCCGCATCGAGGTGGCGTGGCCGGTGCTGGACCCCAAGCTGCGGCAGCGGGTGATCGATGAAGGACTGGTGCCATATCTGCACGACACGCGGGATGCGTGGCAGCTGCGCTCTGATGGCACTTCGCAGCGGGTCAATGGGGTGGACGGCGTCAGCGCGCAGCAGGCGCTGATGCAGCTGTTCCACGTCGAAGAGGAATGACCGGTTGATCTGCTGATCTGCTGATCTGCTGATCTGCTGATCTGCTGATCCGCGCAGCAGGCGCCTCTCAGGCTTCGGTCTGCCGGATCATCGCGTCGGCGTCGGCGTCGGCGTCGGCGTGTGCGTCTGCGTCTGCGTCTGCGTCTGCGCCTGCGCCTGCGCCTGCGCCGGGCAAGGCAACCCCTGCTCGGCCACACGCCGCGCCATGGCCACTACCGGGTCGCGTCCGGTCTGAAGGTCGCGAACCGTCGGACGGATCCGAATGGCGGGCTCAATGCCGCTGGTCGGTGCAATGGGGCCGGCAGCCGTCATCACGTCATCGGCGGTGAACGACACCCAAAGCCGGCCCGGCAAGGCATCGTTGGTGATGTCGCCGTAGACACCAAAGCTCGTATCACCGACGGTGCAGACCTCGCTCACGGCTTTGAGCAGCAGCACGGAATACTCACCGCGGCTCACCGTCTCCGGGCCGATCAGTGCGATCACTCGGGCGGGCCAGTGCACGGCAGCCGCGATCAGCGGGACAGGGCGCCAACCGGGGTCGGTGTCTGCGCCTTGACGAGGCCTCACAGACACCGGTCCGGTCACCCGCGGTGTGCGTTGCAGGCGCTGCGCCAGCGGCCACGCGCCAAGGAGCGGATAGTGACGCAGATCCACGATCAAGGCGCGCACCGAGCCGAGTTCATCGTCCATTGCGGCCGGCTCCGGCGTGGCGGCAAGGTTGAGATAACCGACGGTGGCGGAGAGGCGGCGGCTCGGGAGCGGTGCGGGTTCCTGCAGCGGTGTGGCGGAGAAGGCCAGCGTGACCGTCGATGCACGTTGCTGGCGCTTGATGCGCAATTCAACCGATGTATCGATGGTGCCATGCCGGAGCAGGTCTGCGGCCAGCGCCTCGCGGGAGGCGGGGGTGGGGGCGCTGACCAGCGGCAGTTGCGCCGCGACCGCCTGCGTCATGGGCCGGCCGTTGATGGACAGTACCTGATCGCCTCGGCGCAGGGTGCCAGTGCCTTCGGTGATCCACCAATCATCACCGATGCGCTGCCAGCGCAGCGGCAACTCGCCCCGGCCGATCCGGTCGCGCACCGAGGCGCCGAAGAGGCGCGCATGGCCGTCCTCCACCGCTGACAGCATCCGCCGCAGCACGTCGACGTAGTCGCCTTTGGAGGAGACGGTGAGCATGGCGGCGAGCGCCTGGTCCCGGGCGTCCTGCCATCGCTCGGTGGGGAAGGAGACCGGCCGGGAGGTCGCCATGAGCGACGACCACAGGCGGATGACGGCCAGCAGGCGTTCGCTGACGCTGGGCAGCTCGGCGGTGGCTGCGAAGGCGGGCTCCTTGACGGCATCCGCGGTGGCGGCGAATGGCGGCAGCCAGCGTGTCGGTTCGGGATGCAATGTCACCGCGGCCTCGCCGCAGTCGGTCGCCGCCGGCTCACAGGCCTCGAAACGACCGGACACGGGCAAGGCGTGGGGGGCAGGCGTTTCGCCATCCGCGGCGCCCGAGCCGCTGAAGGATCCCACAGTGAAGTGAAACGCGCTCCCGTCCGAGAGCAGCACCGTCTGCATGTCGCCGACCATCGGCGAGCGGCCCGCGCCCGGTGTGTACAGCGTGGCCCGGCCTTGCTGCAGAAGCGCCCAGATCGGCGCCTGGATCACGGTGCGCTCGTCCGCCAGCACCCGCAGCGGATGTCTCGGTCCGGTCGCCGTTCCCGCAAGCGGCGGCATTGCCTCCCAACGCATTCCGGAGTGCGAGCCGTCCATGCCGTGGACGGCATCGAAGCCACTGCGGTAGGGGCGTTTGGTCCGAGGCAGGGGCAACGGCCCGTGGATGATCCGCGCCAGGACCTGGGGCAGCGTGCGCTCGTCCAGCCGTCGAGGGAGCGTTTGTGGGCGCACATCCAGGACGATTGGCGTGTCGGCGGGGAGCGCGGCCAATCGATCAAGCGCCTGTTGGACTTCGATGGAGAGCCTGTCGTCGGCGTCGGTGAGTGCCCGATCCTGGGGAATGCGGAGCAACCAGGCACCGTCCGGCATCGGCGTGAGGCCAGGCGGCGGCGGCGTGATCGGCGCGTGAGCGACCGGGGCGCTGACCCGGCGTGCATTCACGTCTCCCATCCATTGCGGCAGCGAGCCCCATGTGTTGTCCGTGTCGGCGTCCGGTGATTCGCAAAGCTTGGCGAGCATGCGCGCCATGGCGGCATCCCAGCTGTGTCCAGGCACGGCGGGCGCGAGACCCTGCCAGCGCACGGCGTGGTAGAGCGTCGCTGCCGATCGCAGTCGCTCCGGCGAGCAGGAGCCGTTCTCCGCGATCTGCAGATTTGCGGGCGCAATCGCTGAAGCAGTTGCTGATGCAGTTGCTGATGCTGCCACTGCCACTGGCACTGGCACAGCTGCATCTGCTGAGGCTTGCGCTGATGCAGGCGCAGTCGCGGCTTGTGCGGATTTCGAGAGGGCAGACGCTTCGACTGCTGAGTGCACCACCAGTCCCGCAAATGCTGCGAGCACTGGAACGACCGCACGCGTCGCAAGCGCAAGAACGACGACGCGCGTCACGAACGCCACGAATGCCGTCAATGCGCGACGCGCCGCGCTCAGCCCACCAGCTCCAACTGCACCCGCCCGAGCTTCGCCCACGCTTCCTGCTCTTCCCGCAACAGATAGTGCGCCCGCGGATGGGCATCCGCCCAGCCCTTGGCCATCCGGATCGTGACCAGCGGCCCCTGCCGGCTCACATGCATCGCCGAGGCATCCACCTGGCCACGCGCATGGCATTTGATCGCCGCAAGCCGCAGGGCCAGCAGTTGCCAGGTCAGGCTGTCGTCCCGCAATTGATCGTCCAGCTTGCGCAGGCCGCCGCGCTGGCCCAGCGCCAGATCGCCCAGGCGGCGCAACTGGCTTTGCGAGAACCCCGGTGCATCCACATGGGACAGCAGATAGGCGCTGTGCCGGTGGAAGTCGTGATGCGACACCATCATGCCGATTTCGTGCAGCGCCGCGGCCCAGCCCAGCTCGCGACGCTGTTCTTCATCCGCCTTCGGCAGCAGTTGCTGATGCAGCTTCAAGGCAACGTCCTGCACCCGCTGCGCCTGCGACCGGTCCACCGCAAACCGGCGTTGCAGCTCGGCCACCGACTGTTCCCGCATGTCCCGGCCGGTCCCCAGCAGCGCCGGATCCAGTCGGGCGGCCAGATCGAAGACGACGCCCTGGCGCAGGGCACCCTTGGCGGGCGCCAGCCGATCGATGTCGAAGTGGGTCAGCAGGGTGTAGAGGATGCACAGCCCGCCCGCCACCACCGCGCGGCGGTCGTCCTTGAGTCCGGCCAGCTTGAGCGCGTCGACATGACCCGCCGCCAGGCATTGCTGGATGCACCAGCGCAGGCCGTCCAGCGTGATGGTGCCGTCCGAGACCTGATTGGCCGCCAGGATCTGCGCCACCGCACCCACCGTGCCGGAGGAGCCCAGCGCCGCACGCCAGCGCGGCTGCGCCGTATGGCGCGCAAACTCGGTCAGCGCTTCTTCCAGCTCGGCCCCGGCCGCGACCTGCGCGGCGCGGAAGGCCTCCGCCGTGAAGCGGCCGTCCGGGAAAAATCGCATCGACAGGCTGACGCTGCCCACCTGGAAGGACTCCGCCTTCAGCGGCTGAGTGCCACGGCCCAGGATCATCTCGGTGGACCGCCCGCCGATGTCGATCACCAGACGCGGATCTTCCGACGCCTGCAGCCGGCACACGCCCGCATAGATCAACCGGGCCTCCTCACGGCCGGAGATCACTTCAATCGGATGGCCCAGCACCTCCTGCGCCCGCTCCAGAAAGGCATTGCGATTGCGCGCCTCGCGAAGGGTCTGGGTGGCCACCGCCCGGACCTGCCGGGCCGGCACGCCTTCCAGCCGGGCCGCGAAACGTCGCAGGCAGGCCAGTCCCCGTTCGGTGGCCTCTTCGGTCAGCATGCTTTGCGCGTCCAGGCCCGCGCCCAGACGCACGGTTTCCTTCAGATAGTCCTGTCGCCGGTACTGGCCATGCTGCAGGTGGGCGATCTCCAGCCGGAAGCTGTTGGAGCCCATGTCGATGGCGGCCAGGATGGGGGGGACTTGCGCTTGATTCATGCGGCGCATTGTCGCGAAGAAACGGGATGTTTTCGTGGCAAGCGCGTTTGGGCATGCCCCCCTAGAATCGCCCAGCCCTTCAAGGAGACCTGCATGACGACCGAAGACTTCGACAGCCTGGTACCCAAGCGTTCTTTCAACCGTCGCGACTTTGTCGGGACCGCCGTGGGCAGTGGCTTTGCAGCCGCGGTGCTGCCGGTGAGTGCCCAGACGATCACCACCGACACCCAGGGCCTGGAGGCCGGCCCGGTGACGGTGCCGGTCGGTGATTTCCAGATGCCCGCCTATGCCGCCCGGCCGGCAGGCAAGAAAAATGCGCCGGTGGTGCTGGTCATCAGCGAAATCTTCGGCGTGCATGAACATATTGCGGACGTCGCCCGTCGTTTCGCCAAGCAGGGTTACTTCGCCGTCGCGCCCGACCTGTTCGTGCGGCAAGGCGACGCCAAGTCAGTGACGGACATCGCCCGCCTGATGTCCGAGATCATCAGCAAGGTGCCCGACGAACAGGTCATGCGCGACCTGGACGCCACCGTCGCCTGGGCCAAGACCCAAGGAGGCAACACCGGGCACCTGGGCATCACCGGCTTCTGCTGGGGCGGCCGCATCACCTGGCTGTTTGCCGCCCACAACCCTTCGGTGAAGGCCGGTGTGGCCTGGTATGGGCGACTGCAAGGCAGCTCCACGCCGCTGACGCCCAAGCATCCCATTGACGTGGTCGGCCAGCTCAAGGCGCCGGTGCTGGGCCTGTATGGCGGCCAGGACGGCGGCATTCCGGTGGCCAGCGTCGCCGCCATGCAGGAAGCGCTGCAGCAGGGCAGCCCGGCGGCCAAGGCCAGCGAATTCGTGGTCTACAAGGACGCCGGCCACGCGTTCCATGCCGACTATCGCCCCAGCTACCGCGCCGAAGCGGCCAAGGATGGCTGGGCCAGGTGTCTGTCGTGGTTCAAGCAACACGGCGTCTGACGCAGCGGGGGGCTGCGGCGGTCCTGTGGCGGGACCGTCGTTCTAGGTGCCTGGGCCGTGCCTGGACCTCGGTTCAACCAGATGGGCGAGGCTCGCACCACCCGGCAGCGGGAGGGGCTTGACGAGTCTGAGACAATTTTGAGATCCCATACCGGCGCACCCTCCGTGGTGCGCCTTTTTTCTCCATGACCCTGTTCTATATCCTGCTGGTCACCCTGGCCGGCGGCGTGGCGTCCGTCTTGATCGCGGCGATGCTGACGGTCGGCCTGCTCAGCCGCATCGTCAAGCATCTGGTGAGCCTGTCCACCGGGGTGCTGCTCTCCACCGCGCTGCTGCATGTGCTGCCCGAGGCGTTCGAGAGCGGTGCGGACCCGCACACCCTGTTCCTGGTGCTGCTGGGCGGGTTGATGTTCTTCTTCCTGCTGGAAAAGGCCGAGCTGTACCGGCATACCCACCACCATGAAGGCGACGGTCACCACCATCACCACCACTTCGACCAGGAGCAGGCCGGGCGGGGCGGCCTGTCGGTGCTGGTGGGGGACAGCATCCACAATTTCTGCGACGGCATCATCATCGCAGCCGCCTTCCTGGCCGACCACCATCTGGGCTGGGTCACCGCCATGGCCATCGTGGCGCACGAGATCCCGCAGGAAGTCGGGGACTACATCGTCCTGCTGAATGCCGGCTTCTCGCGGCGCAAGGCCCTGCTGTTCAATGCGATCTCGGGGCTGGCCGCGGTGGCCGGTGGCCTGCTGGGGTACTTTGTCGTCGGCCCGTGGCAGGCGATGTTCCCCTATCTGCTGGTGGCCGCGTCCAGCAGCTTTGTGTATGTGTCGGTGGCCGATCTGATCCCGCAGCTGCAACGCCGGCTGCCGATGAAGGAAACGGCGCTGCAACTGCTGTGGCTGGGCGTGGGGATTGCCTTTGTCATCATCGTGGTCGGGGGCAAGCACAGCCACTGAGCGTCGCAGATGCGGAGCCAGGGTCTGCGCGATTGACATTCGTCACCACGCGCGCACCATGACGGCGCCAGACTGGTGATGGAGGTCATGCCTTGACCCCGCTCTCTGACTGACTCTGCAGACCCTGTTTCAGGAGGCCCGCCATGTTCCAACGCATCCTCGTCCCGACCGATGGTTCCGACATCACCACCAAGGCCGTCGAGACCGCCGTGCAACTGGCCCGCTTTCATGGCGCCCGGCTGTTTGCCGTGAGCGTGAAGGAGCCGTTCCCCTACAGCGCCGTGTCGGAAATGCAGCCGACGCCCCCGCAGGAATTCTTCGACGCGCAGGAGCGCATCGCCCAGGAGCGGCTGGGTCAGGTGGCTGCGGCCGCACAGGCCGCCGGGGTGGAAGTGGCGACGGAAAGCGTCGAGGCGCTGCACGCCTGGGAAGCCATCATTGAACACGCCGGCAAGGTGCAGGCGGATCTGCTGGTGATGGGCTCACATGGCCGCAAGGGCTTCACCGCCTTGCTACTCGGCAGCGAAACCCAGAAGGTGCTGAGCCACTGCCAGTTCCCGGTGCTGGTGGTGCGCTGAGGGCCTCAGCCGCGTGCCAGCGGCAGGCGCGGATCAGCGCTCCACTCGCTCCAGGAGCCGGGGTAGAGGCGGCTGCCCGGCAGTCCGGCATGGTGCATCGCCAGCAGGTTGTGGCAAGCGGTGACGCCCGAGCCGCATTGATGCACCGTCTGCGCGGCCGGGAAGCCGCCCAGCACTTGTTCAAACTCCGCCTTCAAGTCCGCAGCCGGCCGGAAGCGGCCACTCGCCTCCAGGTTGGTCTTGAAGAAGCGGTGGCTGGCGCCCGGAATGTGACCGGCCTGCCGGTCCAGCGGTTCGACTTCCCCACGGAAGCGCTCGCCGGCCCGGGCGTCGATCAGCCGCACCCGGCCCAGGCCGGCCAGCAGCTCCTGCTTGGACCAGGGCTGCTCCAGCGGCGACCCAGCTGCAAAGCCGCCCGGCTGGGCCGAGGGCGTCTCGATGCTGACCTTGCCGCCCGCCGCCTGCCAGGCGGCATAACCGCCATCCAGCACCGCCACGGCCTCATGGCCCAGCCAGCGCAGCATCCACCACAACCGCGCGGCATACATGCCGTCCGCCGCGTCATAGGCCACCACCTGCTGGCCGGCGTGCAGCCCCAGCCGACGCATCTGCTCGGCAAAGGCCTCGCGGTCGGGCAGCGGATGGCGGCCGAAGAAGGTGTCTCCCACTTGCCGGGGCCCGCTGAGATCCCGGTCCAGATGCAGATAGAACGCCCCGGGAATGTGACCCGCCGCATGCAGGGCCTCCCCCTGATCGGTGTTGGCCAGGTCGAACCGCACGTCGATCACGAGCGGCGGCGCCTTGCTGTTCAACTGCGCTTGCAGGGATGGCACATCAATCAGGCTGGTGAAGGCGGCGTGCGTCATGGTCGCAAAAGACGTTGAGGGGTCCGAGGGTCAGGATTCACTCACGGAGTGTTGCTCATCCTGCGGCGTATTGCGAGCCCGCAGCAGGGTCGCGCCCAGGCCCGCCACCACGATCAGCCCGATGCCGATCCAGGCGGACAGCGGCAGCAGATCGTTGAACAGCAGAACGCTGTAGAGCGCCGAAAACACGATGCCCAGGTATTGCAGCGAGGCATTCACCAGGGGTTTGCCGATGCTGTAGGCCCGCGTCATCAGCAACTGCGCGGCTGTGGCGAGCACGCCCACGGCCAGCAGCAGGGCGGCGCCGGTCCAGGTATGGCCATGCCAGCCGCCGGGCGTGCTGAGGCTGACCAGCGCCCCGGCCACCGCGCCACCCATCGAGAAATAGAAGACCACGCGATATTCCGGCTCGCCAACACGGCCCAGGGCCGTCACCTGCAGATAGGCCATGGCGGACAGCATGCCGGAGGCGAGGCCCGCCAGGCCATGCCAGAACTGGTCTTCGCTCATGCTGGGGCGCAGCACGAGCGCGACCCCGGCGAAGCCGATCAGCACGGTGGTGATCAGCCGCGGATCGACCCGCGCGCCGCCCATCATCACCGCGCCGCCGATCAGGAACAGCGCCATCCAGATGGAAGACATGTAGTTCAGCGTCATCGCGGTGGCCAGCGGCAGCTTGCTGATGGCGTAGAACCACAGCGACAGCGCGATCACCCCGGACAGGCTCCGCCAGAAGTGCATTGCCGGCACCTGGGTCTTGAGACTCAGCCCCTGGGCGCGGGCCAGGGTGAACAGCGCCAGCGTGCCCACGAGACCGCGATACATCACGATCTCGCCGGCGCTGTAGTGGAACTCGAGCGACGCCACCTTGACGCAGACGCCCATCGTGGCGAACAGCAGGGTCGCCAGCACCATCAGGAGGGAAGCAGACATGGCGCTGATTCTCTGCCCAAAGTGAAACGCCCCGCGAGGGCGGGGCGTGGTGGGCCTGCCGAAAGCCGGGCAGGGCGGGGCGGTCTGCGGACCGGGCGTCAGGCCTTCAGCGCTTCATCAGGCGCTCAACGCTTCATCAAACTCCGATACCACTCATGGAAGTGCTTCATGCCATCTTCCATCGGGGACTGGTAGGGGCCAACTTCGTTGTCGCCGCGCTCCATCAGGGCCCGGCGGCCGGCGTCCATCCGCAGCGCGATCTCGTCGTCTTCCACGCAGGTTTCCATGTAGGCGGCCTGCTGGGCCTCGACGAAGTCACGCTCAAAGGCGACGATTTCTTCGGGGTAATAGAACTCGACGATGTTGGTCGTCTTCTGCGGGCCGCGCGGGAACAGGGTGGAAATCACCAGCACGTTGGGGTACCACTCCACCATGATGTTGGGGTAGTAGGTCAGCCAGATGGCCCCCTGGGCCGGCGCCTGACCCTGGTTGAAGCCCAGCACCTGCTGATGCCACTTCTCATACACGGCGGAGCCGGGTTTGGTCAGCGCCTTGTTCACTCCGACGGTCTGCACCGAATAGTCGTGCGTGAATTCCCAGGCGAGGTCTTCGCAGGTGACGAACTGCCCCAGGCCCGGATGGAACGGACCGACGTGGTAATCCTCCAGGTAGACCTCGATGAAGGTCTTCCAGTTGTAGTCGCACTCATGCACATGAATGCGGTCCAGCTGGTAGCCGGTGAAGTCCAGCGCGCCGCGCGGGCCCAGGCGGGCCAGTTCGGCGGCGATGTCCCGGCCGTTGTCCTCAAAGAGCAGGCCGTTCCATTCCCGCACCCCGTAACGGTTCAGGTGCAGGCAGGGGTCCTGCTTGAAGTGGGGGGCGCCCACCAGCTCGCCTTTGAGGTCGTAGGTCCAGCGGTGCAACGGGCAGACGATGTTGCTGCGGGTGTTGCCGCGGCCACGCAGCATCACCGCCTGACGGTGGCGGCAGATGTTGGAGATGAGTTCCACCCCCTGCGGGCCTTCTGCACGGCGGACGAGGGCACGGCCTTCACCCTCCTGCGGGAGGGCGTAGTAGTCGCCGACCTCGGGCACCGCAAGAGCGTGCCCCAGGTAGCGGGGACCGTGCTGGAAGATCAGTTCCTGTTCCCGGCGGAACAGGTCCTCATCGAAGTAGGAAGTGACTGGCAGCTGGGTGACAGAGGGGGCCGTGCTGCGTTCAAGGGCGCTGAGAGGGATGCTCAGGTCGGACATGATCCAAGAGGGTCTCCAAGAAACCAATGTCAACCGTGACCGGCCACCCCCCAGATCGGGTAAGCCGGAATGTTGGACGTGAAGGACAGAATTCGCGGCGCCTGACCCGAACCGGCTCTTCCCGCGGTGTCAGGCCGTGCGCTGCCGTGTGGGAGGACCGCAAAAATGCGGTCAAGCCAGGGCAACCACGGCCTGAACAGGCCGCAGATCGAAGGGAGGTGGGCAACGCGCCGCAAGGGGAATCGATCATTGTACCCGGCCCCGTCCACCCCGTCCCACCGGACAGGGATTTGCGTGTTCTTCCTTGATCAGGCGCGGTTTTTGCCCCCTCTCGCCCCTTTCGTTCCGGCTTTCGGGTTGGGACACAATCCAGTTGCCTATCCCCCACAGGTCTGACGGCCGACCCCCAGGGTGGGATGCTTACAATCAGTTTTTTCGCGTTTTGAAATGAGCAAGCCTTCCGCAAGCGACCAGACCCATGCCTCGTCGGCATCGCAGCCCGAGCAAGGCCAGCCGGTCGGCCCGGAGCCGGTCAGTTATGAACTGGCGGTGGACGAGCTCGAACGGCTCATCCAGTCGATGGAGGCGGGTCAGCTTCCGCTCGACCAATTGCTGGCCAGTTATCAGCGGGGCGCAGAGTTGCTGAAATTCTGCCGGTCCCGCCTGCAGGTCGTTGAACAACAAGTACAAGCGCTGGAAGGTGGCGAGATGCGGCCTTGGGGAGAAGCATAAGTGGATGCAGGTGTGTTCGATCATTGGGTGAAGCGATCTCTGCTGGACGTCGAATCGTCGCTGGAAGTCTGGGTGCCCGAAAGCGCGCCGGCCGGTCTGGGCGAAGCCATGCGCTATGCGGTGCTCGGCGCCGGCAAGCGGCTGCGCCCGCTGCTGGTGATGGCAGCGGCCGAGGCGGTCAACGGCCAGCGTGAGGCGGCCTTGCGGGCAGCCTGCGCGGTGGAACTGATCCACGCCTATTCGCTGGCCCATGACGACATGCCCTGCATGGACAACGACGTGCTGCGCCGGGGCAAGCCCACGCTGCATGTGAAGTTCGGTGAGGCGCAGGCCATGCTGGCGGGTGATGCCATGCAGGCGCTGGCCTTTGACGTGCTGACGCCCGATACCGGCGTGGCGCCGGCCCTGCAGGCCCGGCTGTGCCGCCTGCTGGCCCGCGCCAGCGGTTACGACGGCATGGCCGGCGGTCAGGCCATCGACCTGGCCAGCGTCGGCAAGCCGCTGGACGAAGCCCGGTTGCGCGACATGCACCGCCGCAAGACCGGCGTGCTGCTGCAGGCCAGCGTGCTGATGGGCGCCGCCTGTGGCGATGTCTCGGACGCCGCCTGGCAGTCGCTGAGCGACTATGGCTCAGCCATCGGCCTGGCTTTCCAGGTGGTGGACGACATCCTGGACGTGACGCAAGACTCTGAAGTGCTGGGCAAGACCGCCGGCAAGGATCAGGACTGCAACAAACCCACCTATGTGAGCGTGCTCGGCCTGGAGGCCGCCCGCGCTTACGCGCTCCAGCTGCGCGATCAGGCCCACAAGGCCCTGGCCGCAAGTGGCCTGGCCGACACCGCCTGGCTCAGCCTGCTGGCTGACAAGGTCGTTGAACGAGACAACTGAAAAGGTCCGGTCATGAGTGACTCTCCTGCAAATCCGCTGCCGCTGCTGAGCAGCATCGACAGCCCGGCGGACGTGCGCCGCCTCTCCCGCAGCCAGCTGCCGCAGCTGGCGGACGAGGTGCGCAGCCATGTGCTGGACAGCGTGTCCAAGACCGGCGGTCATCTGTCCTCCAACCTGGGGACGGTGGAGCTGACGATTGCGCTGCATTACGTCTACGACACGCCGCGCGACCGACTGGTGTGGGACGTCGGTCACCAGACCTATCCGCACAAGATCCTGACCGGCCGCCGTGATGCGATGTCGACGCTGCGTCAGCAGGGCGGCATTTCCGGCTTCCCGCGCCGCGACGAAAGCGAATACGACACCTTCGGCACCGCCCACTCCAGCACCTCCATCTCCGCCGCGCACGGCATGGCGATGGCCGCGCGGATCAAGGGCGAGAGCCGGCGTGCGGTGGCCATCATCGGCGACGGCGCGATGACGGCCGGCATGGCCTTCGAAGCCCTGAACAACGCTGGCGTGGCCCATGGCGGCCTGCTGGGCGACGTGCTGGTGATCCTGAACGACAACGACATGTCGATCAGCCCGCCGGTCGGGGCGCTGAACAAGTATTTCACCCGCCTGATGAGCGGCAAGTTCTACGCGGCGGCGCGCGAAGGCGCGAAGTCGGTGCTCAAGCACACGCCGCTGTATGAATTTGCCCGGCGCTTTGAAGAGCACACCAAGGGCATGTTCGTGCCCGGCACGATCTTCGAGGAATTCGGCTTCAACTATGTTGGCCCGATTGATGGGCACGACCTGGATTCCCTGATCCCCACGCTGGAAAACCTGCGGGACAAGAAGGGACCGCAGTTTCTGCATGTGGTCACCCGCAAGGGGCAGGGCTACAAGCTGGCGGAGGCGGACCCGGTCAAGTATCACGGCCCGACCCCGTTCAATCCGGCGGAAGGCATCAAGCCGGCGACGACGCCGCCCAAGAAGACCTTCACCCAGGTGTTCGGTGACTGGCTGTGCGACATGGCCGAAGCCGATCCGAAGCTGGTGGCGATCACGCCCGCGATGCGCGAGGGCTCGGGCATGGTGGAATTCCACAAGCGCTTCCCGACGCGTTATTACGACGTGGGCATTGCGGAGCAGCATGCGGTGACCTTCGCAGCCGGTCTGGCCTGTGAAGGCCTCAAGCCGGTGGTGGCGATCTATTCGACCTTCCTGCAGCGCGGCTACGACCAGTTGATCCACGACGTGGCGCTGCAGAACCTGCCGGTGCTGTTTGCGCTGGACCGGGCGGGCCTGGTGGGCGCGGACGGCGCAACGCATGCCGGCAACTACGACATCGCGTTCACCCGCTGCATTCCCAACATGAGCGTGCTGACGCCGGCGGACGAGAACGAATGCCGTCGCGCTCTGTACACCGGGCACCTGCACAACGGACCGGTGACGGTGCGGTATCCCCGCGGTGCGGGCGCCGGTGAGCCGATCGCCAAGGACATGGTCGCGCTGCCCTGGGGCAAGGGCGAGATGCGTCGTCATTCGGCGCAGCCGCAGACTCACGGCCGCGGGGCGCCTCGCGTAGCGATCCTGGCGTTCGGTACCTTGCTGTACCCGGCGCTGAAGGCGGCCGAAGCGCTGGATGCGAGCGTGGCCAACATGCGCTTTGCCAAGCCGCTGGACGCCGAGCTGGTGGCCGAGCTGGCGCGCACGCATGATGCACTGGTGACGATTGAAGACGGCTGCATCATGGGCGGCGCGGGCAGCGCCGTCATGGAGAGCCTGCAGGCCCAGGGCTTCAGCCTGCCGGTGCTGCAACTCGGCCTGCCCGACCTGTATGTGGAGCACGGCGAGCCGGGCAAGCTGATGTCGCAGATCGGGCTGGATGCCGCAGGCATCGAGCGCTCGGTGCGACAGCGGTTCCTGAATGTGGCGGAAGTGCGGGCGGTTGCGAACAAGTAAGGCGCGCGCGCTGCTGACCTCCGGCGGCGGGTTGCGACTGCCCACTCTGTACGTCGCCATGCCGCGCCGGTTCCGGCGCGGGTGATCATTTCAGTTCGTGGTCGGTGGAGGGCGCAAACAAGCTGGCGACCTCATCCAGCACCCCCCTCACCGCCGCGATGAAATCATCCGCCAGGGCCTGCCTGGGGCGGTGCAGAGGGCGCAAGACCTGGATCCGGAACGGCACCGGGATCGAGAAGCGGCGCACCACCAAGCCCGCCTGACCCGTCAGGACAGCGGCGGGAGCGTGAGCGGCGGAAGAAGGCGTCGGGCCCTGCGGTGCGGCCGCCTGCGTGGCACACGCCCAGGCTGTCAACGGATTGACCAGCGCAATGCCCAGCCCTTGCTGCACCAGCGCACAGACGGCCATCGCGCTGTGGGTCTCGATCTGCATTCGACGCGCAACGCCGGCTTCGCTGAAGATCGCATCGAACTGGCGGCGATAGGGGTCGGCGGCGGCCAGACTCACAAAAGACTGCCCTTCAAAATCCCGCGGCTCCAGCACAGGCTTGGCGGCCAGCGGATGGTGCGCGGGCAACACAGCCACTTCGTCCAGCTCGGCGAGGATCTCGCTCGTGGTGCCCGGGGCGCTCTGCACGGCGATGCCGTTGCCGCTCCCTGCAGAGCCACGGCTGCCCCGGCTTACTGAAATCCCCCGGCCGTCGCCAACACCGCCGCTCCTGCTTTGGCTCCTGTTCCGGCTCTCGGAACGTGCCCCGCTGGTGCCATCTCGCCAGTCCCCGGCGCTTTCACTCAAACCCACATCAAAGCGCTGCGCGCTCATCCATTCCTCCAGCAGCGGTGACTCCTGCGGGGTCAGCGAGAGGGACGCCTGGGGATGTCGCTCCAACCATCGCGCGCTTGCAGCCGGCAGCAGGGCCTGCGCCAGTGCGGGCAGCGTCAGCACTTCCAGCCGCTCGGTTTCGGCCCGACCGAGCGCCTGGGCCCGTGCAATGACCTGATCCAGCCCCTGATAGACCCGTTGCACCTCTTCGAACAACGCCAGGGCCCGCGCCGTGGGGCGCACCCGCCCGGGGCCGCGGTCGAACAGCGGATATCCCAGCAGGCTTTCCATCCGCGCCAGTTCCCGGCTGAGGGTGGGCTGCGAGGTGAATAACAGCTCGGCGGCGCCGGTGACGCTGCCGGCGGTCATCACCGCCCGGAAAACTTCAATGTGTCGATGGGTGAGGGGCATGGCGTGCTGGGTGATCCGTGCCACACCATATCAGAAGCGAATGAGGTGGCCAAAACAAAGCATTTGAATGAATGATGCCAATGCACGATCCTCATCCCTATTCCCGATAGCCGATCACCGGATCCCGCCCCATGCCGCAAGCCCTCACTCCTGACCGCGCCCAGTTCTTCCAGCAGCTCACCCAGCGCTTCGGCACCCCCTTGTGGGTCTACGACGCCCAGGTGATCCGCGACCGCGCCAGCGCGTTGAAGCAGTTCGATGTCGTCCGTTTCGCTCAGAAGGCCTGCTCCAACACTCACATCCTGCGCCTGATGCGCAGCCTGGGGGTGAAGGTGGACGCCGTCTCCCGCGGCGAGGTCCTGCGCGCTCTGGCGGCCGGCTACACCGTGGGGCAGGGCGACGACGCCGTCCACTCCGACATCGTCTTCACCGCTGATCTGCTGGACCGCGAGACCCTGCGCACCGTCGCCGAGCACCGGGTCCCGGTGAATGCCGGTTCGATCGACATGCTGGGCCAACTTGCGGCGGTGTCGCCCGGTCACCCGGTCTGGCTGCGCCTGAATCCGGGCTTCGGCCACGGGCACAGCAACAAGACCAACACCGGCGGCGAACACAGCAAGCATGGCATCTGGCATGAGCAGTTGCCGCAGGCCCTGGCGGCCATCCGGACCCACGGCCTGCGCCTCATCGGACTGCACATGCACATCGGCTCCGGGGTGGACTACGGCCACCTGGCACAGGTGTGCGGTGCGATGGTCGACCTGGTGCGCCAGGTGCGGGACGCCGGCATGGACCTGAGCGCCATCTCGGCCGGTGGGGGCCTGTCGATTCCCTACAAGGCAGGCGAAGACCGCATCGACCCGGCGCACTATTTCAGCCTCTGGGACACCGCCCGGCAGCAGGCGCAAGAGGTGGTGGGTCATGCGCTGTCGCTGGAGCTGGAACCCGGCCGCTATCTGGTCGCCGAGTCCGGGGTCCTGCTGGCGGAGGTCCGGGCCGTCAAGCAGCAGGGGCGGCAGCACTTCCTGATGGTGGATGCCGGCTTCAACGAACTGATGCGGCCCGCCATGTACGGCAGCTTCCATGCGATGGACCTGATCCCCGCCGACGGCAGCCAGCGGCCAGTGCGCCCCACCGTGGTCGCCGGCCCGCTGTGCGAGAGCGGCGACGTCTTCACCCAGGGGGATGGCGGCGTCGTGCTGACCCGCGACCTGCCTCAAGCTCAGGTGGGCGACCTGCTGGTCATCCACGACACCGGCGCCTACGGTGCGTCCATGTCCAGCAACTACAACAGCCGTCCGTTGATCGCCGAGGTGCTGGTGGAGGGCCGGGAGGCCCGCCTGATCCGGCGCCGTCAGACGGTCGAAGAATTGCTGGCGCTGGAAGAGATCTGAGCGTAAGCGCGGGGGCGGTTGGGTCGCCCCGAGCGGGAAACAAGCCGCCCGAGCTTGAACTTTCGCGCCGGCTGGCCTATGAATGATGACTATGAGATGACCAAAATCCATGGTCATCCTCAATAGCCTGCGGCAATAAGCCTCATTGGGGAATTCAACTCCGCCAGTGGGGCTGCGCCCCTATGATCTCTCCATCCCATCAACCCAACAGCGAGACGAGAGATGTCCCTGATCAATACCCAAGTTCAGCCCTTCAAGGCACAAGCCTTCCACAACGGCAAGTTCATTGAAGTGACGGAAGAGTCGCTCAAGGGCAAGTGGTCTGTGCTGATCTTCATGCCGGCCGCCTTCACCTTCAACTGCCCGACCGAAGTGGAAGACGCTGCTGACAACTACGCAGAATTCCAGAAGCTGGGCGCCGAGGTCTACATCGTGACCACCGACACCCACTTCTCGCACAAGGTGTGGCACGAAACTTCGCCGGCTGTCGGCAAGGCCAAGTTCCCGCTGATCGGCGACCCGACCCACGCCCTGACCAACGCCTTCGGCGTGCACATCCCTGAAGAAGGTCTGGCGCTGCGCGGCACCTTCGTGATCAACCCGGAAGGCGTGATCAAGACGGCCGAAGTGCACGACAACGCCATCGCCCGTGACGTCAAGGAAACCCTGCGCAAGGTCAAGGCTGCCAAGTACGTGGCCGAGCACCCGGGCCAGGTCTGCCCCGCCAAGTGGAACGACGGCGAGAAGACCCTGACCCCGTCGCTGGACCTGGTCGGCAAGATCTGATTTTCGCCCCCACAGCCGGATTCGGTTGAGGATGCTCCTCACCCAATCTTTGCCAATGCAACACTCGTGGGCCCTTGCGGCCTGCGGGTGGGTGGCTGGCCGCCCTGAGATCATTCAATCGGATCGGAATGATCCAGGGAGGCCGGTTCTCAAAGTCGCTTAGCAGTTGATATCGCTTGAACTGAACAAGCAAGCAAGAAAGGACAAAACGATGTTGGACGACAACCTGAAGGCGCAGCTCAAGGCCTACCTGGAGCGGGTCACGCTGCCGTTCGAGATCGAGGCCTCGCTGAACGACTCTGAGAGCTCCGCGCAGCTCAAGCAGCTGCTGCAGGACATCGATGCGATGTCCGACAAGATCACGCTGAAGCTGGATGGCAACGACGCGCGTCGTCCCTCGTTCAGCCTCAAGCGCACCGGCTCCGAGCAGAGCCTGCGTTTTGCCGGGATCCCGCTGGGCCATGAGTTCACCTCGCTGGTGCTGGCCCTGCTGTGGACCGGCGGACACCCGCCCAAGGTGGAACAAGCCACCATCGATCAGGTCAAGGGCCTGGACGGCGACTACGCCTTCGAGGTGTACATGTCCCTGTCCTGCCACAACTGCCCGGACGTGGTGCAGGCGCTGTCGCTGATGGCGGTGCTGAATCCCCGCGTCAAGACGGTGATCATCGACGGCGGCCTGTTCCAGGACGAAGTCAATGCTCGCGAGATCATGGCAGTGCCGGCCGTCTACCTGAACGGCTCGCACTTCGGCTCGGGCCGCATGACGGTGGAAGAGATCGTCGCCAAGCTGGACACCAATGCCGGTGCCAAGGACGCCGCCAAGCTGTCGGCCAAGGAGGCCTATGACGTGCTGGTGGTCGGCGGTGGCCCCGCCGGCGCCGCGGCGGCGGTGTATGCCGCTCGCAAGGGCATCCGCACCGGTGTGGCCGCAGAGCGTTTTGGCGGTCAGGTGAATGACACACTGGCCATCGAGAACTACATCTCGGTGCTGTCCACGGACGGTCCGAAGTTTGCGATGGCGCTGGAGTCCCATGTGAAGGACTACGGCGTGGACGTGATGAACCTGCAGCGCGCCGACAAGCTGGTGCCGGCCACGACGCCGGGCGGCCTGATTGAAGTGCAACTGGCCAATGGCGGCACGCTCAAGAGCAAGACGGTCATCCTCTCCACCGGCGCTCGCTGGCGCAATGTGAATGTGCCCGGTGAAGAGGAATACAAGAACAAGGGCGTGGCCTACTGCCCGCACTGCGACGGTCCGCTGTTCAAGGGCAAGCGCGTGGCGGTGATCGGTGGCGGCAACTCCGGTGTGGAAGCGGCCATCGACCTGGCCGGCCTGGTGGCCCATGTCACCTTGCTGGAGTTCGGTGACCAGCTGCGTGCCGATGCGGTGCTGGTGAAGAAGCTGGAGAGCCTCTCCAACGTCACCATCATCAAGCAGGCCCAGACCACCGAATTCACCGGTGCCAACGGCAAGCTCAACGGCCTGAACTACACCGACCGTGCCTCCGGCGAAGCCCGCCGTGTGGAGCTGGAAGGCGTGTTCGTGCAGATCGGCCTCGTGCCCAACACCGAATGGCTGCGCGGCGTGGTGGAGCTGTCCAAGCATGGCGAAATCATCGTCGATGCCAAGGGTCAGACCTCGGTGCCCGGCGTGTTCGCCGCGGGTGACGCAACGACCGTGCCTTACAAGCAGATCATCATCGCCGCCGGTGATGGTGCGAAGGCGGCGCTGTCGGCCTTCGATCACATCATCCGCAACTGATGGGTTGATGATGCAACAGCCGTGAGCGGCTGTTGCCCGGATCCGCTGTTGTCCTTGGGGATGACTTTGGCGCCGCCGCCTTCGGGCCGCGGCGCCTTTTTGCGTCTGCGGCTCAGAAGGACCCAGGGCGTCTCGGGGCTGGGCCTCCCGGCCTCAGGGCATGTGAGGCAAGACGCTCAGATAGTCCACCGCGCGTGTCGGCTGGAAACGTGCGGAAGCGAAGGAGCTGCCGCGCAGGCCGCATTCCACCAGCAGGATCAGCAGGCCCAGGCCCGGGACGAGCGCCACCAGCAGCCACCAGGCGGAATGGCCGCGGTCATGCAGCCGCCGTCCCCAACTGGAGATCAGCAGCACCGCGGCCACCATCACGGCCGGCCACATCATCACCGTCTTGACACCCATCATCACGATCCACGCGACGAAGGGAATGAGCACGCACTGGCGCGCCCAGAAGCCGGCACGCGTCAAGGTGCCGGTCGTTTTGATTTCATTGCACGCCGCATCAATCAGGCGCATGGCTGGTCCTCCCGGACCACATCATGCCTGAAGGCTTCAAGCGGCCGGATGGGGCGCCGCCACGCTTTGCAACGACGTGTTGGGTTCGTGGGGTCGATGTCACAGAAGCGCTGGCGAGTTCGTTCAGCGCCCCATGCACAGTCCGTCCCGGGCGGTCAGAACGACAAAAGCGACAAAACGCGGCAGTGCCGCGTTTTGTCTCACTGGTTGGCGTCAGGGGTCGAACCACTGACCGGCCAGGCTCAGCGCTTGTTGGCGTCCTTCACGGCTTCCTTGGCGTCGCCGTAGCCCTTTTGCACCTTGCCTTCGGCCTGCTTGGCCAGGCCCTTGGCCTGTTGCTCTTCGCTGCCGATGACTTCACCGGTCTTCTGTTGCACCTTGCCGGCGGCGTCCTTGACGGCGCCCTTCACTTGATCCTTGTTCATGGCATGACTCCAATCGTTGGTTGAAGATCCCGCGGTTCTGGCCGTTGGCTGGATTTGCGGGAGACAAGGTCATGTTAGGCAGGCTGCTGTTAGCGCCTTGCAGGTCTTGCAGCGGTTCTCCTGTCAGTCAGCGCCTACGCGGTACGGCTTGCGGACAGAGGGTGAAAACATCTGGCATGCGCGATAAGACCCGACGCACTTGGCGAGCCCTTCTGGACTGCCGCGCCCGGCGCACTTAGCGGCGCTTAACGCGCTCCACGCGCTTAACGCACCTCACGCGCCCGCGTCAGCCGCGCCCGCCACAGACCCTCCATCGAATAGACCGCCAGTGCTGCCCAGATGAGGGCGAAGCCCGCCAGTCGCGCGGCGCTCAGCGGCTCGTGGTACAGCCACACCCCCAGCGCAAATTGCAGCGTCGGCGCGATGTATTGCATGAGGCCCAGCAAGGTCATCGTGATGCGGCGCGCGCCAATGGCAAACAGCAGCAGCGGTGCGGCCGTCATCGGGCCCGCCAGCAGCAACCATCCCCACTGCGAGGGCGTGCCGTTCACCAGTGCGCTGTGCCCCTGCGCGGTCCAGACCGCCAGGGCGATGACGGCGACGGGTGCCAGCAGCAGCGTCTCGAGCGTGAGCCCTTCCAGTGCGCCCAGCGGCGCCGTCTTGCGCATCAGCCCGTAGAAGCCGAAGCTCAGGGCCAGCATCAGCGCAATCCAGGGCAGTTGTCCGGCGTTGATCGTCAGCCACAACACGCCGGCGGCCGCCAGCGCCACCGCCAGCCATTGGCCGGGCCGCAGGCGTTCGCGCAGCATCAGATAACCCAGCGCCACATTCACCAGCGGATTGATGAAGTAACCCAGGCTCGCGTCCACCACATGGCCGTTCTGCACCGCCCAGACGTAGGTCACCCAGTTCACCGACAGCAGCAGCGCGGACAGCGCGAAGGTGGCAATCAGACGCGGCGTTCGCAGCACCGGCCCGAGCCAGGCCCAGCGCCGCAGCACGGTGAGCACCACCGCGACAACCACCAGCGACCAGACGGTGCGATGCGCCACCACCTCCATCGCATTCACGCCGACCAGTTGCTTGAAGTAGAGCGGGAACAGACCCCAGGCGGTGTAGGCGAGGGCGGCGCAGATCATGCCGGTGCGCAGTTCGCGGGCGACGGACGCTGAGGCGGGCGCGGAAGGTGTCGCGGTGGATGAGGCGATGGACGATGACGCCAAGGAGGCGGTCGGGCGCGCAGCCGATGGGGATGCGGACTCGGAAGAAGCGGTAGAGGTCACAGGTCGCGGCCGGGGTCCCAAGGACAATCGGCGGTCAGTAGGGTGGGGTGGCGCATTGTCCCCAAGAACACGGACGCGCATTGCCTCCGGCGGTGAAGACCTTGCCCGTGAACGCCCTTGAATGCCCCGTGAACGCCCTTGGAACGCGAAGGGAGGTCGTCCGCGGAGGTCCCGCATGGAGGCCCCAATCCCCGCGGGGAGACGATCTTTTCATCGGCCGGCATTGCGCGCAGCATGTGCGCCCATGGCACATCTCGAATTCACCGCACAGCTCCACCGGTACGTGGACACGCCGGTGCTGGACTGCGAAGCCGATCGGCTCGGGGAGGCGCTGACGCAGGCCTTCCGGGTGAATCCCCGTCTGCGTGGCTACATCCTGGACGAGCAGGGCCACCTGCGCACCCATGTGGCGGTGTTCATCGACGGTCACAAGGCCCGCGACCGGCAGGGCCTGAGCGACCCGCTGTCGCCCGCATCCCGGGTGTATGTGCTGCAGGCGCTGTCGGGCGGCTGACCGATGCAACAGAAGGAGACCCCCATGACGACCACCGCCTGGATCGGAACCCGCAAGGGACTGTTTGAACTGCAGCAGCGGGACGGCGACGGCTGGTCCATCGCCCGCCATCACTTCACCGGTGATCCGGTGAGCATGGTGCTGCCGCCGGCCGTTCCCGGTGGGCGGGTGATCGCTGCGCTCAATCTGGGCCACTTCGGCTGCAAGCTCCAGGCGTCGGACGACGGCGGCTCGACCTGGCACGAACTGGCAGCCCCCGCCTTCCCTGCGCAGCCCGAGGGCGCGGAGGGGCCGCCGTGGAAGCTGCAGCAGATCTGGTCGCTGGAGCGCGGCAGCGATGGTCGCCTGTGGGCCGGCACCATTCCAGGCGGCCTGTTTGTCAGCGAGGACGAGGGCGAGCGGTGGTCCCTGGTGGAGTCCTTGTGGCAGATGCCGGCGCGGCTGGGCTGGTTTGGCGGCGGGTATGACGCGCCGGGCATCCACTCGATCTGCATCCATCCGAAGCAGCCGTCGCAGGTGCTGCTGGGCATCTCCTGCGGCGGCGCCTGGCGGACGGAGGACGGGGGGCATCACTGGCAGATCAGCGCCAAGGGCATGCGTGCCGATTTCATGCCGCCGGAGCAGGCCGGCGAAGAGAACACGCAGGACCCGCACCGCATCGTCGCATGTGAAGCCGACCCGCGGGTGCTCTGGTGCCAGCATCACAACGGGGTCTGGCGCAGCGAGGACGGCGGTGCCTTCTGGCGGGAGATCAAGCCGCCGGTGTCCGGCTTCGGTTTTGCGGTGGCGGCCCATGCGTCCGATCCGTTGACGGCGTGGTTCGTCCCTGCGGCCAAGGATGAGCGACGGCTCCCGGTGGACGGCGCGATGGTGGTGAACCGCACCCGCGACGGCGGCCAGACCTTCGAGACCTTGCGGTCCGGCCTGCCGCAGCAGCACTGTTATGACCTCGTCTATCGCCACGGCCTGGCGGCCCATGCGGACGGGCGTCGGCTGATGATGGGCAGCACTACCGGCAACGTCTGGGCCAGTGGTGATGCGGGAGATCATTGGCGCAATGTCTCCCACACCCTGCCGCCGGTTTACTGCGTGCGGCTGGGTTGAGTGGGGCGCCGTCGCTGCAGGGCAGCGGGCAGCGGTCGTGTCGCGGCGTTGATGGCCGCAGCGGGCGTCAAGCCTGCGGCGACAGCCATTGCGCCCACTCGGGACCCGGAGGCGCTTCCAGGCTGAGCAGGGCGCCGGTCACCGGATGCTGCAACTGCATCCGCTCGGCATGCAGCCAGAGCCGCTGCTGGCCGAGGAAAGCCGCCATCGCGCGGTTCAGCGGCCCCTTGCCGTAGTTGGCGTCCCCGATGATGGGATGCGCCAGATGCTTGAGATGACGGCGGATCTGATGGCGCCGCCCCTGCACCGGCTCGCAGGCCAGCAGGGCGAGCCGGGTGTCCGGGAACTGCGGATGGGTGGTCACCGGCACGGTGAAGCGCTGCAGGCACCGCCAGTGGGTCTGCGCGTCCAGCATCGGCTGACCGGCCGACGGCAGTTCCGGGTCACGCGCCAGCGGATGGTCCACGATCCCTTGATCGTCGGCGGGCCAGCCTCGCACCAGCGCCAGATAGCGCTTGTGGGTCAGCCGCTCCGCCAGCGCCACACCGAGGGCGCTGGCGACCTCCGCCTGCAGCGCAAACACCAGCACGCCTGACGTGCCGCGATCCAGCCGATGCACCGGCCAGACCGGTTGCCCGAGCTGGTCCCGCAGGCGCTGCACGGCAGCGTCTTCTTCGTGGGCGTCGAGGGCGGTGCGATGCACCAGAAGGCCAGCGGGCTTGTCGATGACGGCGAGGTGCTTGTCCAGATGCAGCAGGCGAAGGGGCGACGGCGGGATCGACGCTGTCACCGCTGACGCTGACGCTGACGCTGTAGCTGTAGCTGTAGCTGTAGCTTGTGCAGTGCCAGCCGCTGCGGATGTGCCAGCCACGGCCTGCGTCGGCAGCGGCTCGGATGCGTCTTGAAACGAAGTCGATGGCGATGTCATGGGTTGAAGGGACGGTGCCGCTTCGAAGGCGGTTCGCCAAACGGAAAGTGATGGTTTTTTGCTTCGTTCTCACGCGCTCACCCCGCTTTGGGGGTGTGACGCCACCCCCCGGTGGTCGCCAAAATTCTGTCATCGGAACGGCGCATCATCATCGCAGCGGATGGGCCTTCCACATCGGTTGTTCGGAAAGCATCCCTGGGTCCCGTCGGACCTCGCCGCCAAGCGGATGCTTCCTCAGGAGTGGGTCATGCCTCAGGAGTTGCGCGTCGGTCATCGTTCCAGTCTGGTCTCCCTGTTGGGGTGGGGACTGGTCTTCCTCGGTCTGCTGGGGCTGCTGCTGTCAGTCTGGCGGATGGAGCCGTGGCTGGCCGTGGCGATGGGCGGATGGTCGGTGCTGGCCCTGGTGACCGGACACGCCCTGTGGCGCCGACTGCACTGGGCCCTGCGCGCCAGCAACTGGCTGCTGGTGAGCGTGGTGCCGGTGGTGATGCTGGCTGTGGGCGCGCTGGTGCAGGAGCTGCCGATGCTGGCCCTGGTGCCGCTGGGCGGGCTGATGGCGCTGGCGCTGTCCTGGGCACTGAGCCGGCTCAATTCGCGGGGCGTGCGGCAGGAATTTGCCTGAGCGCGTCACTCGTTCAGATCACCATCCTTGTAGAGCCAGGCGCCGTCCACCTTCTCGAAGCGGCTGACTTCATGCAGCCGGTAAGCCCGTCCGCCGAGCTTGCTGCGGGCAACGAACTCCACCGTGGCGTGGGTCTCGTCCTGCACCACATGCCGCTTCACGTCCAGCCCCAGCCATCGCAGGCCGGGTTCGTTGGGCGCCACGTCATCCGGACGGGTCAGCGGATGCCAGGTGGCCCGCAGATATGCGGTCAGGTCCAGCACGAAGGCGCTGTAGCGGGAGCGCATGAGCGCCTCGGCGTCCGGCGCGGTCAGGGCACCTTGGGTGTCAAAGGCGGCGTGGAGCGGTCCGCAGCAGCGGCTGTAGGAGGCGTTCCGGCCGCAAGGGCAGGGCGCGTCGGGACTGAAATGCAGGGTCTTCATCGGGCTCGCATCATGCCATCCCGGACATCCTAGAATGGCTGGATGAATTCCCAGGATTTCGGCGCGGCCGGCGCCCCCCATGCACGCAATGGCCAGGACCCGCAGGACGCCCACGACCCGCAGGACGATGGTCAGCACGACCTCTTCCGTCCGCGAGCGCCGCGCGGCCTGCTGGACAACCTCAATCCCGAGCAATATGCGGCGGTGACGCTGGGTCAGGAGCCGGCGCTCATTCTGGCCGGTGCCGGCTCGGGCAAGACGCGGGTGCTGACCACCCGCATCGCCTGGCTGATGAGCCAGGGCCTGGCCACGCCCGCGGGCGTGATGGCGGTGACCTTCACCAACAAGGCCGCCAAGGAGATGGTCACCCGCCTCTCGGCCATGCTGCCGGTCAATGTGCGGGGCATGTGGATCGGCACCTTCCACGGCCTGTGCAACCGCTTCCTGCGCGCACACTGGAAGCTCGCCGGCCTGCCGCAGGGCTTCCAGATTCTGGATGCGGGCGACACGGTCTCGGCCGTCAAGCGCGTCATCAAGGCGATGAAGCTGGACGAAGAGCGGTTCGTGCCGAAGCAGGTGTCCTGGTTCATCGCCGGCGCCAAGGAAGACGGCCTGCGGCCCAAGGACATCGACCTGCGGGACGAGCAGACCCGCAAGCTGGTGGAGATTTATCAGAACTACGAAGACCAGTGCACCCGCGAAGGCGTGGTGGACTTCGCCGAACTGATGCTGCGCTCCTACGAGCTGATGCGTGACAACGCGGCGGTCCGTGAGCACTACCAGCGCCGCTTCCAGTATGTGCTGGTGGACGAATTCCAGGACACCAACAAGCTGCAATACGCCTGGCTGAAGATGTTCGCGCCGCCGGGGCGCGGTCAGGGCGTGTTTGCGGTGGGCGATGACGACCAGAGCATCTATGCCTTCCGTGGGGCCCGTGTGGGCAACATGAGTGACTTCGAACGCGAGTACCGGGTGCGCCATGTGGTCAAGCTGGAGCAGAACTACCGTAGCTTCGGCAACATCCTGGATGCGGCCAATGCGCTGATCAGCAACAACACCCGGCGGCTCGGCAAGAACCTGCGCACCGATGCAGGCGCCGGCGAGCCGGTGCGCATCAACGAAGCCAGCAGCGATTTCGCGGAAGCGCAGTGGCTGCTGGAAGAGGCGCAGGCCTTGCATCGCCAGGGCCTGCCGCGCAGTGAGATTGCAGTGCTTTACCGCAGCAACGCGCAGTCGCGGGTGATTGAATCGGCGCTCTTCAACGCGGGCATTCCGTACCGCGTGTATGGCGGCCTGCGCTTCTTCGAACGCGCCGAAATCAAACACGCCCTGGCGTATTTGCGGCTGATCGAGAACCCGAACGACGACACCAGTTTCCTGCGCGTGGTGAATTTACCGGCGCGGGGGATTGGCGCGCGCACTGTCGAGCTGGTGCAGGATGCGGCGCGGCAGAGCGGCCGCTCGCTCTATCAGAGCGTGGCGGCGGTGTCGGGTCGCGGCGGTGCCAGCCTGGGCGGGTTCGTCGGCATGATCGAAGCGATGCGGGAGACGACCACCGGCCTGACGCTGCGCGAGATCATTGAGCACGTCATTGAAGCCTCGGGTCTGGCGGATTTCTATCGCAACGAAAAGGAAGGCGAGGAACGGCTGGAAAACCTGGGGGAACTGGTCAACGCGGCAGAGGCGTTTGTCACCCAGGAAGGCTTCGGCAAGGACGCCGTGGCCCTGCCGGTGGACGAGCACTCGCCCGGCCAGATCGCTGATGGCTTCCCCTCCGCGGTGGCGGCCGCTGCGCCGGCCACGCCGGATGCGGAGACCGGAGAGATCATGTCGCCGCTGGCCGCCTTCCTGACGCATGCCTCGCTCGAAGCCGGCGACAACCAGGCCCAGGCCGGTCAGGACGCGATCCAGCTGATGACGGTGCATTCGGCCAAGGGCCTGGAGTTCGACGCGGTCTTCATCACCGGGCTGGAGGAAGGCCTCTTCCCGCATGAGAACTCGATGTCCGACGCCGACGGACTGGAGGAAGAGCGCCGGCTGATGTATGTGGCCATCACCCGCGCGCGGCAGCGGCTCTACATTAGCTTCTGCCAGACGCGGATGCTGCACGGGCAGACGCGCTACAACATCAAGAGTCGCTTCCTGGAAGAACTGCCGGAAGAGACGCTCAAGTGGCTGACGCCGCGCAACCAGGGATTCGGCTCGGGCTTTGCAAAAGATTACCAACAGGCCTGGCAGCGCGGATCGGGGCTGAAGTCCATGGTCGGCGCGGGACGTGTGGAGCCGCCCAGCTTTGCGTCGGCGCCGGTGCCCAGCTCGATGAAACAGTCGGCGGCGCAGAAAACGGGCGACGAACATGGCGGTCTGCGGGTGGGCAAGGGCGTCTTCCACAACAAGTTTGGTGAAGGTGTGCTGGTGACGCTGGAAGGCAGCGGGCCGGATGCGCGGGCCCAGGTCAACTTCGGCCGGCATGGGGTGAAGTGGCTGGCGCTGAGCGTGGCCAAGCTCACCCCCATCGATTGAGGCGATTCAAGAAGCGTTAGAGTCGGGGCGGGGCGCCAGAGAGTCCGGAGATCCGGACCCACCGCGCGGGGAGGGAGGGGAAAAACTTTCTCTGCAGTCTGGAGACCCATGCGTACCGTCGTTCCTGTTGATCCTCCTCACGATCCCACCGTGCTGGACGCTGCTTCCCTGGGCGCGGCCATTCGTTCCGCCCGCACGAGGTCCCGCATTCCGCTGGTGGAAGCTGCCGATGCCATTGGCGTGTCGCGGCAGACCATGATCAATATCGAAAAGGGTGGGGCCGGTGTGGGCCTGCCCACCGTGCTGAAGGCCGCGCGTGAACTGGGTGTCACGCTGTTTGCGGTCGCCGCCACGGAGCGCGAGGTGGTGCGCCGCGCCATCCTCGCCACCCGCGACGAGGCTTGAGACCATGACCGTGCAGGTGTGGCTGGAGGACCAGCCCGCTGCAGAGGTCAGCGTCGGACCGGACGGCGCCCCCGCGGGGCTGCGGTATCGACGGGAATGGTCCACCGGGCTGAGGGCGTATCCGCTCAGTCTGCGGCTCTCGTTGCATTCGGCGGCGCCTCATGCCGCGTTTGCTGCGGCGCCTCGTACCGCGTCAGCTACGTCGACACCCGCGTCACCCGCCGCGTCACCCGCTGAGTTTCTGGCTGCGTCTCCGGCGGAGCCGGTGAAGGATCTGGCGAAAGCCTCTGCACATGCGGGGCCGGTACCTGCTGCGCCTTCTTCGCAAGGGCGGAGGTCCACCGCGGCTTCCGAACTCGCTGCGTCAGCCGGTGCCGTCTCCGGCGCTTCCGGAGAACTGGCGATCTACCTGAATGCGTTGCGCCCCGGCGGTCTTGCGGAAGCAGGACTTCGACGGGCCTTGGGCCGAGTCGTCGGCGATGCGTTGCTGCCGGTGCTGATCGCCGCGGGAGACGACCTGCCGGGTGCCGTCAGCCTGCGTGACACCCAGGCGCCGCGACGCGCCGGGCGGCAACTTCGCATGATCCCCGTCACCGAGATGGTGGAGCGGCTGCGGGGACCGGTGGAGGAATCATTGCTGCTTCCGTCCGCCGATGGGCCACAGGTGCTGCCGTGGTGGCCGTCGGGATCGGCGGATCGCCCGCGCGTGGGTGTCTACCTGGATCAAGGCCAGTGGTGGTGGACCCGCACGCCGCAGTTGGCGTCCACCCATCTGCTGGAGGCGGCGGGGCGATGGGAAGGCGTAGAAGGAGAGCAGCGGCTCTTCAACCGCTTTTTCTGTCTCCGCCTGGCCGCTCGCCTGGGCCTGGACGTGGCACCCGTTGAACTACTGAAACTTCCGATGCCGGTGTTGCAGTTCCAGCGATGGGACCGGATGCGTATGGACGATGGCCGGGTGCAACGCTTCCATGCGGTCTCCGTGGCGCAGGCGCTTGGGCTGCGGGCCCATCCGGTTGGCCGCGGTGACTCCGGCGACGGTACGTGTCATGCCGCCACGTCGCCCGTAGAGGCGATACCGACCGCATCAGCTACCGAGCGATGGAAGCAACTGGGAACGCTGCTGGACCTCAGCCCGCAACCGCTGGTGGATCGGCGGGCGCTGATCCGGTGGTGGATCTTCCAGACGCTGACCGGTCATACGGCCGCGAGGCCGGATGAGCTTTGGTGCTACCTCGATCACGCGGGCCTGCGATGGGCCCCCGTGATGGATCTGATCTGCCCGAGCGCGCTCGACGCGACCCCGCCTTTGACCCCCGAGCCCTCCATGGTCCCTCCATCCGAAAGCGCCCATGACTGGGCCATGGCCGCAAAGTCCTGTGGCGCCCCGCCGAGGATCCTGGCCAACGAGTTGCGACGGATGTGCGAAGCCGCTCCACAGGAGGCGCAGGCGCTGGCAGAGGCCTTGGCGGACGAGGTGCCGCAGGACGTGATGCAGGGTGTCATGACGGTGGTGAGCGAAAACGCCGCCCGTCATCTGGCCTGGGTGGACGACCTGCTGCACACGGACCATCGCGACTGAGTGCCCGTCAGAACTCCTGACGGACGATGGACTCGGGGGCCAAGGGCGCGGAAATGAAGAGCCGCAATGGAGCGCCGCAATGGAGCGCCGCAGCCGCGCGCGCAGGAGCAAGCGTGGATCGACCGAACGTGCCGGCAGCGCGTTCCGGCCTCAGTGAGGCTTCTGGTCTTCGGAGCCGGCCGGCTTTGGCGCTTCGCTGGAGGGAGGGCCGGACACGACAGTCACGACAGCCGGGGGAGTGGCCAACGGCGCGACCGATCCGTCCGGCTTCTCGGCAGGCACATCGGAATGTGCCTCTGCGGATTCAGGCGAAGGCGCAGGCTCAAGTGCAGGTGCAGGTGCAGGTGCAGATGGTGATGCAGATGCGGGTGCCGGTGCAGGCGCAGGTGTTTGCCCTGCGGGTCGTTCAGACCCTTGCGAAACAACGGGCCAGGCGGCGTCCGTCGATCCGTTTCCGGCGCTGAACTGGTTGCCCGCACCACCAGCACCACCCGCGTCACTGCCGGAGCCGCCCTTGCCGCCCTTTCGTGTGGGCGGCACCGGCAGGTCCTTGGGCGCGCCAAACATGAAGCAGTCGATGAAGGTGAAATAGAGCGAGCAGAGGAAGGCGGTGGACAACACGAAGAACACCGGCACCTGCAGCAGCGTGGCCAGGGTCCGCGATCCGAGCAGGGCCGCCACCAGACTCACCACGATGGAGCAGGTGAAGGTCAGCACCGTCCAGACGATGCCGGAGACGAGGAAGGCGCCCTTGTTGCGCCACACCCCCAGCGTGCTGGAGAACAGCGACTGGATCACGCCCTGGCCGCCCCAGTGGATCAGCGCCGGTGCGTGCCATAGGGGCACGCTCACCAGGGTCAGCAAGCCGAAGAAGGTGAAGGTGGCCTGGATCATGCGAGGGTCGGTCATCACCGCCACCACCGCGGCGGGATCCGGCTGCGCGCCGGACTTGGCCATTTCGGCCAGTTGGTCCATTGCGCCGCCCGCCACCCAGATGGCGATCTGGCTGATCACCACACTCAGCACCACACTCAGCAGGCCGAGCAGCAGTTGCGCCTTGCGGCGTTCCGGCGTCAGCTGCAGCGGCTGCGCAAAGACGGACACGGTGGGGGTGTGGGACTGCAGCACCTGATGGGAGGCCAGCATGAAGCCCAGGCACACCAGCGGCACCGACGCCACCGTCACCAGCGAGCCGACCACGGTCAGGCTGAGCAGCGTCCAGACCAGCATCGTCAGGGAGAACAGGCCGACCAGCGCGAACGGCTGGCGCTGCACCACTTTCAGGCCGTGCCGCACCCAGATCAGCCCATTGCGGGCGGGGACGGACTGCAGGTGCAACATCATGGCAAGGACTCCAGCGCATGCCACGGACGGGCGATGCGCTCGCGCAGAACGCGCTCGAAATGGGTGGGATCGTGGGGTTTGAGCAGGCTGGCTTCGCGGGGCAGGTGGAAGTCCCAGAGCCGCGAGATCCAGAACCGCAGGGCGGCGGCCCGCAGCATGCCGGGCAGCAGCCGGTGTTCGGCGCCGGTCAGCGGTCGCACCGTCTCATAGGCCCGCACAAAGGCGCTGGCGCGCTGCTCATCCAGGCGGCCGCTGGCCAGGTCAATGCACCAGTCGTTCAGGCAGACGCACAGGTCGAACAGGAAGGTGTCCACCCCGGCGAAATAGAAATCGAAGAAGCCGCTCAGCCGCTCCCGGCCGGGCAGTCCTTCGAACATCACATTGTCCCGGAACAGGTCCGCATGGATCGGCCCGCGGGGCAACTGCGCGGTGCCGGGCGCCAGTTGTTCCTGGAAGGCCAGTTCCTCCTGCAGCAGCGTGGCCTGCTCCGGGCTCACATGCGGCAGCACCACTGGCACCGTCTCGCGCCACCAGGGCAGGCCGCGCAGATTGTCCTGATGCATCGGGAAATCCGCGCCGGCCAGATGCATCCGTGCCAGCCCCGCGCCGACCTGCTCGCAATGGAACTCGTCGGGCGCCAGCTGATGTCCGCCGCGCAGTTTCTCCACCACCGCGGCCGGTTTGCCGGCGACGGTGTGGAGGATGCGGTCCTGCGCGTCGGGCTGAGGGGCGGGCACGGGGACGCCGCGACGGGCCAGATGGCGCATCAGCTCCAGATAGAAGGGGAGTTGCTCGAAGCTCAGACGCTCGAACAGCGTCAGCACGAACTCACCCTTGGTGCTGGTCAGAAAGTAATTGGTGTTCTCGATACCGGCGGAGATGCCCTTGAGCGACTGGAGTTCGCCCAGCTGAAGGGTGTCGAGGAGCGTCTGGGCCGCTTCGGGCGTGACGTCAGTGAATACGGCCATGAAAAGAAGGGGTGGTGATCGGAGCGTTGTCGGGCGTGGGTCCGCGGCGGCCTCGGCTGACCGGGCTGACGGCTGGGTCAGGGGTCAGCGGACGTTGAGCATATCGGGGGCGACCGGGGCGGGGCTCCTGATCAGAAGCTCAGCACGCGCCAGACGCGTTGACCGGCGCCACCGCGGTCAGCGCCCTGGCGGACGGGAATATCTTTGCCGGTATCGCCGAGCAGGATCTCGTACTCGGGCGTGCCGTCCTTGCGCTTGACCACAACCTTTTGGGTCAGGCCTCGGACCCGCGTCTCCTCGATGCGGACCTTGTCATCTTCCTGCACGATCTGCTCGACCTTGGCATCCGGCACGTCGTGGAAATCGACGCCATTGCCAGCGTTGGCCGGGGCGGGGACACCGCCTGGCGTGGCCTGAGCGCTCGGAGCGGCCTCTGCCGGTGGCTTGGCCGCCTGCGCAGACGCACCCCCCGCAGCAGACGAGGCGGCCCATTCTTTGGCTGAAACGGAGTACGTCCCTGCCTTGGCTGTGCCGGGCGCAGCGGCTCCGGTCGTACCACCCGCTCCGGCGCCCGCCTGAGCGGTCGCGGAACCCGTGGCGACTGGCGCAGCGGGCGCCTCTGCCGCGTGCGCGGCCGAAGCGGCGCCCAGGGCGACAGCGCAGACGACCGCCAGCCGATGGAGGCTGGGCAACGGGGCAAAGCGGGTGATGATCATGATGGGTCAATTCTATGGCTTTACGCCTCACCTTTTCCGCCGTCCTTCCTGCCTCCCGCTGACAGGATCCCCCCCGACCCCCAAGGCACAATACGCCCCCATGAATAAGCCCCTGATGTTGCTGGTTGACGGTTCCAGCTATCTCTATCGCGCCTATCACGCGATGCCGGACCTGCGTGGCCCGAACGGCCAGCCCACGGGCGCCATCCATGGCATGGTGGCCATGCTCAAGCGCCTGCGCGATGACGCCGGTGCCGAACACGCCGCCTGCGTGTTCGACGCTTCCGGCCCCACCTTCCGCGACGAGTGGTACCCCGAATACAAAGCCCAGCGCGCCCCCATGCCCGATGCGCTGCGCGAACAGATCGAGCCCATCCATGAGGTCGTGCGCCTGCTCGGATGGCCGGTCCTCACCGTCCCCGGCGTCGAGGCCGACGACTGCATCGGCACCCTGTCCCGCGTGGCCGCCCAGGCCGGTCACCAGGTGCTGATCTCGACCGGCGACAAGGATCTCGCCCAGCTCGTCACGCCCGACGTCTCGCTCATCAACACCATGAGCAATGAACGCCTCGACGAAGCCGGCGTGCTGGCCAAGTTCGGCGTCCCTCCCGACCGCATCATCGACTATCTCACCCTCATGGGCGACACCGTCGACAACGTCCCCGGCGTTGAAAAAGTCGGTCCCAAAACGGCCGCCAAATGGATCGCCGAACACGGCTCGCTCGATGGCGTCATTGCTGCGGCGGACAAGATCAAGGGCGTCGCCGGCGAGAACCTGCGCAAGGCCCTGGACTGGCTGCCCATGGGCCGCAAGCTGGTCACCGTCAAGGTCGACTGCGACCTGTGCGAGCATGTGACCGGCTGGCCCGCCCTCGAAGCCCTGGCCTTCAAGCCGGTGGACGAGGCCGGCCTGCTCGACTTCTACAACCGCAACGGCTTCAAGACCTGGAAGCGCGAACTCGAAGGGCGCCTGGGCGGCAGCAAGCCCAGCCACGGCGCGACCGTCGCGCCGGACCTGCCTGGTGGCCAGTCCGACCTCTTCGCCGATCCGCCCGTGGCCCCCACGCCGGCCGAGAAGCACTACGAAACGATCACCGAGTGGCCGCGCCTGGAAGACTGGCTCCAGCGCCTCCAGTCGGCCTCTCTGGCCGCCCTGGACACGGAGACCGACTCCCTCGACGCGATGCAGGCCCGCATCGTCGGCATCAGCTTCAGCGTCAAGCCGGGTGAAGCCGCCTACGTGCCGCTGCGCCACGAAGGCCCGGACGCCCCGGTCCAGCTGCCGATGGACGAGGTGCTTGCCCGCCTCAAGCCCTGGCTGGAGGATGCCACCCGTCCCAAGGTCGGCCAGAACATCAAATACGACACCCACGTCCTGGCCAATCACGGCATCCAGGTGGCGGGTTATGTCTTCGACACCATGCTGGAAAGCTATGTGCTCGAAGCCCACCGCAGCCACAGCCTGGAAGCCCTGGCCGACCGCGTTCTCGGCCGCAAGGGCCTGAGCTACGAGGACCTCTGCGGCAAGGGGGCCCACCAGATTCCCTTTGCCCAGGTCGAGGTGGCCAAGGCCGCGGAGTATTCCTGCGAAGACTCCGACATGTGCCTGCAGGTCCACCTCGCGCTCATGCCGCGCCTGGAGGCGGAGGACAAGCTCAAGTTCGTCTATGAGCAGCTGGAGATGCCGGTCTCGCAACTGCTGGCACGCATCGAGCGCACCGGGGTGCTGATCGACGCCGCCCGCCTGCAGGCGCAGAGTGCCGAACTCGGCCAGCGCATGGTCGCCGCCGAGCAGGCGGCCCATGAAATGGCCGGCCAGCCCTTCAACATGGGGTCGCCCAAGCAGATCGGCGAGATCCTCTTCAACCGCCTCGGCCTGCCGGTGGTCAAACGCACCGCGACCGGCGCCCCGTCCACCGACGAAGAGGTGCTGGAGAAACTCTCCGCCGACTTCCCGCTGCCGGCCAAGATCCTGGAATACCGGGCGCTGTCCAAACTCAAGAGCACCTACACCGACAAGCTGCCGCTGATGGTCAATCCACAGACCGGCCGGGTGCACACCACCTACGCCCAGGCGGTGGCGGTGACGGGGCGCCTGTCGAGCAACGAGCCCAACCTCCAGAACATCCCCATCCGCACGGCGGAGGGCCGCCGTGTGCGCGAAGCCTTCATCGCGCCTCCGGGCCATCGCATCGTGAGCGCCGACTATTCGCAGATCGAGCTGCGAATCATGGCCCACATCAGCGAAGACCCCGGTCTGCTGCGCGCCTTCCAGGAAGGCCAGGACGTGCACCGCGCGACCGCGGCGGAGGTCTTCGGCGGCGGTGTGGAGGCGGTCACTCCCGAGCAGCGCCGGTATGCCAAGACCATCAACTTCGGCCTGATCTACGGCATGGGCGCCTTCGGCCTGGCCCAGTCGCTGGGCATCGAGCAGAAGGCGGCCAAGGACTACATCGACCGCTACTTCACCCGCTTTGCCGGTGTCCGCACCTACATGGACGACACCAAGCAGTTTGCCAAGGCCAAGGGCTATGTCGAAACCGTCTTCGGCCGCCGCCTCTGGCTGCCCGAGATCAACTCCGGCAACGGGCCGCGCCGCAGTGGCGCCGAGCGTCAGGCCATCAACGCGCCGATGCAGGGTACGGCGGCCGACCTGATCAAGCTGGCGATGATTGCGGTGCAACAGGCGCTGGATGAACAGAACAAGCGCACCCGCATCGTCATGCAGGTGCACGACGAACTGGTGTTCGAAGTGCCCGAGGACGAGCTGGACTGGGTCAAGTCGGAGGTGCCAACCCTGATGGCGGGTGTCGCCGCCCTCAAGGTGCCGCTGCTGGCTGAAGTTGGCGTCGGCAGCAACTGGGACGAAGCGCATTGACCCACTGTTAGCATCCACGCCCTATGAATTGGCCTTATGAATTGCAGGTCGGCTGGCGCTATACGCGTGCCGGCCGCGGGGGGCGGCGCAATCGCTTCATCTCTTTCATCTCCGGGGTGTCGATGTTCGGCATCGCCCTGGGGGTGGCGGCGCTGATCATCGTGCTGTCGGTGATGAACGGCTTCCAGAAGGAGGTGCGCGACC
>CBIHOT010000016.1:0-99964 GCA_966211495.1 uncultured Roseateles sp.
ACCGTCAGCAGCGCCTCCACCACCTGCTGCTCGGTATAGCCCGCCGCGAGGACCGACGCGAGCATGTCCACCGGGACGGTGCCACGGGTGGTCTGCACAGTGCGCACGAAACGGATCAGCGCGTCGAGCTTGTCCTGGCCGGTGGCTTCGCCGGCGCGGATCTGCTTGAGTGCGGGCGCAGGCAGTCCGACCATGCGACCCACCACCGTATGCGCAGCCACGCAATAGTCACAGCCGTTGATCTCGCTCACCGCCAGGCGGATGGCTTCGATCTCGGACCGGCTGAGCGCGCCCTGACTCAGCGCGGCGTCCGCCGTCAGCAGGGTGGACAACGACTTCGGGCTGTAGCCGCCAATGGTGGCGTAGGCGTTGGGCACCTTGCCGACGGCCTTCTTCACTTGCGTGAAGAGGGTGGCGGCGTCGCTCGAGAGTTGGTCTTGGGGAATGAGTGCAATGCGGGACATGGTGTGACCTCCGGTTGAATCGGCCGCTGCGCCCGGTGCGCTGCGGATGGAATGAACTGTAGGCCGCAGGCGTGATATCTTTAGCATCAGGAAGTGCCAACGACATGCTCAAAAGTTTCAACATGAATGGAACAAGAGGTCCCGATGCTCCGGCCGCAACCCTTCCGCGAGGCCACATCTCATGGATCCGCTGAGCCATTGGCTGGCGCTGATGCCGGTGAGCGGCCGGGTGGAGACGCGCTGCCACTTCGGCGCTCCCTGGCGCATCGCCCCTGGCCCTGCGGGTCAGCTGGAGATTCCGTTTCATGTCCTGCTGACCGGCTCGGCGGTGCTGGAAATGTCGGGGCACCCCCCCCAGACGCTGCAGCCCGGTGACGTCGTGCTGCTGCCGCACGGGGACGCGCACAGCCTGCATGACGGCAGTGGGCGGCGGACCTCACCCGCGGTCGAGCGACCCTCTGCCGTGCTCTCCGTGGCGGAGAACGGCGGTCGCGGCGCCGAGGCGGACATCCTCTGCGGTCGCTTCCTGCTCAGTGCCCATGCCGCGCCGCTGGCGCGCCAGTTCCTGCCGGCGAGCCTGGTGGTGCGCAGCGCCCCTGCAGCGGCACAGGCGCTGGCGCAACTGATCGGATTGATGCGGCAGGAAGCGCAAGAGGAGGGGCCTGGCAGCGGCGCGATCATCGGGCATCTGTGTGGGGCGCTGTTCTCCCTGGCCTTGCGCCGGGCCAGTCAGGAGACGAACGATGCGCCGACCCTGCTGGCGCTGACCCATCGTCCTGCCCTGCAGCCGGCCTTGATGGCGATGTTCAGCGAACCGCACAAGCCGTGGACCTTGCCCGCGTTGGCGGCGCTGTGCCACATGTCCCGCGCCACCCTGATCCGGCAGTTCGAGACGGCCACGGGGCATTCACCGGCCGAGTTGCTGCTGCAGATCCGCATGGCGCGTGCGATGCAGCGGCTGCTGCAGTCAGGGCGCTCTGTGGCGGCGATTGCGGAGGAGGTGGGTTATCAGTCGGAAGCGGCCTTCCAGCGGGCATTCAAGCGTCACCTCGGGCTCACGCCAGCGCGCTTCCGTGCCGATCACGCGGCGGGGGTAGCGGCCGCGGCGGGATCCTGAAGGAAGAACTCGCTGAGGATGCGATAGAGCGTCGGCTGCTCATGACGCAGCTCCTCAGGCGCGACGAAGAAGGCCTCGGTCGCCACCGCGAAGAACTCCTCTAGTGCTTCCGCACCGTAGGGATCGATGACGGTGGCGAAGCCCTCATCCACCTGGTCGCAGAACCATTGCCACTGCGCTTCCAGCGTGGCGAACCAGGCGGCGCGCGCCTGCGGCGTGGCCAGCGCGGGCGCCCCTTGCGGGCCTTGCGTGCCCGCGTCCCACATGTCGATCACATGAGCGAATTCATGGATGACGACGCTGTAGACCGGATCGAATCCTTCCAGGCGCTCATGCGCCTCCGGGGTGCTTTCGCTCCAGGCCAGCACCAGCGGTCCGCCGGCCATCGCCTCACCGGCGAGCGTGTCTTCATATTCGTGGACGACGCCGTCTTCGTCCATCTCTGACCGGGGAACGAGCAACTGCCCCTCGTGCATCACGATGCCGACAAAGCCGTCGTACCAATGCAGGCCCAGCTTCAACACCGGCAGGCAGGCCTGCGCGGCCACCGACACGGCCACCTCATCGGTCACCTCGAAGCCGCCCGCACCGTGGAATTCCTTGGAGGCCAGGAAGAGGGAACACAAGCGGCGCAGGTCGGCGCGATCTTGCGCGGACAGGCGCGCCAGAAAGTGATACCGCAGCAGCGTCAGTTCCCAGAGCGCGTCCGGAATGGCGTGCCGGGCCAGCTGTTGCTGTTCCCGGTGTTGTCGCCAGCGCTGGACCAGACCCTTGAGCATCCGCCGCCTCAGTGGCGCAGGCGGTCCCGCACGGCCTCGGTGCGCATCGGCGCGTCGCGGCGCAGGCCGGTGGCGTCCAGAATCAGCACGTCGCCGCGCTGGCCGTGGTCGAAGTCCCAGTCGGACAGCACCGCGCGGCGCAGGCCGTTGCCCAGGTCGTGCGTCGCCGGTCGGTGGGTGTGGCCATGGATCAGCCCCTCGCAGCCGCTGGCCTTGAGCCAGTCCAGGCAGGCTTTGGGATCCACATCCGCCCATTGGGACGGATCGACTTGCTGGGCCTTGCTGCGGTTGCGCAGATGGCGCGCCAGGGCGCGGCGGGCCGACAGCGGCATCGCCAGCAGCAGGGCCTTCACCCACGGACGCCGGACCACCGCGCGGGCGCGCTGATAGCCGACGTCATCAATGCACAGCAGGTCCCCATGGGTCAGCAGCCAGCGGCGGCCGAAGGCTTCCAGGCGGACCGGGTCGTCCAGCAGGGTCAGGCCGGCGTCATAGGCCATGGCCGGACCGAGCATGAAGTCCCGGTTGCCGTGCATGAAAAAAAGTCGGGTGCGGCGGGCCGCATCCCGCAGCATCTGCATGCAGTGCTGCTCGAAACTGTCCGGCACCCAGCGGACATCGTCACCAATCCAGGCTTCGAAGATGTCGCCCAGCAGGAAGACGGCATCGGCCGGCGTGGCGGCCAGATGCTCGCGCAGCCGCTCCACCGTGCGCGGCAGGGCGGGCGACAGGTGCAGGTCTGACAGCACATCCACCCGCCGCCAGAGCGGCTCGGCGCGCAGGGTCACCAGCGGACCCGGCAGCGGGAAGGATGCGGTGCTCACTCGAGGACGACGGCCTTCTGGATGACGACGGCGTCGACCGGCACGTCATCATGGAAACCGGAACGGCTGGTCTTGACCTTCTCGATCTTGTCCACCACGTCGGTGCCGCCCACGACCTTGCCGAACACCGCATAGCCCCAGCCCGACGGGCTTTCGCTCTTGAAGTTCAGGAACTCGTTGTCGACCGTGTTGATGAAGAACTGGGCGCTGGCCGAGTGCGGCGCATTGGTGCGGGCCATCGCCAGGGTGTACTTGTGGTTCTTCAGGCCGTTGTTGGCTTCGTTCTGGATCGGCGCGTCGGTGGGCTTTTGCTTCATGCCTTCTTCGAAACCGCCGCCCTGGACCATGAAGCCCTTGATGACGCGGTGGAAGATGGTGCCGTCATAGTGACCTTTGTTCACATAGGCGATGAAGTTGGCGACGGTGGCCGGAGCCTTTTCGTCATCCAGTTCCACGGTGATCACGCCGTGGTTGGTTTGCAGTTCGACTTTCTTGCTCATGGCTTGTTCTCCACGGTGGCTTTGTTGATGAGGATGGGGGTGGTGGGCAAATTCTGGAACATCATGTTCTTGGCGGCGGTGGGGGTGGCGCGGATCTTGTCCACCACCTCCATCCCTTCGATGACGTAGCCGAAGACGGCGTAGCCGCGGCCGTCCGGCGCATAGCCGGGATCCAGGCCGGGGTTGTCCACCACATTGATGAAGAACTGCGACGTGGCCGAGTTCGGATCGTTGGTGCGGGCCATGGCCACGCTGCCGCGGATGTTGAGCAGGCCGTTGCCGGCTTCCAGCGGAATCGGCGGTTTGGTGGCCTTCTGGGCCAGCTGCGGTGTGTAGCCGCCGGTCTGCACCATGAAGCCGTCGATCACCCGGTGAAAGATGACGCCGTTGTAGTGGCCCGACTTCACATAAGCCAGGAAGTTCGCGACGCTTTTGGGCGCCTTCTCAGGCTCCAGCTGGATGCGGATGTCGCCCAGCGTGGTGCTCAGCTTCACGACCTGGGCCTGCGCCAGCGATGCGGCCAGACTCAGCGCGGTGGCGCCGAGCGCCATCAGCAGTTTGGTGGTCCTCATGGGGTGCCTGTAGGTGAGGGTGAGGGTGAAAGCGGAAAGATTGCCAACAATGCGGGAAGGTCTTCCGGACGACAACGGGCGAGGAGCGCGGGGCCGGAGGAACGCGCGTGACCTGGAGGACGACCTGTTGGCCCAGGGCACAGGACGGTCCCGCTCAGGAACAAGCCGCAGCCCCGGCGCGATCAGGATGCCGGCCGCTTGCCGTTGTTCAGGTCGGACACGCGCTGCAGCTTGAGCCGCAGACCGGAATCATCGCCCAGCGCCTGCTTCAGTGCACGTTCGTAGGCCTGCTGCGCCAGACGCATCAGCACGTCGCCCAGGTTTTCCTGCGCCTGGGCATGGTCGGGCTGCAATTCGAGTGCGCGCATCAGTTGCTGGCGGGCGGCTTCGTACTCACCACGGGCGGCATGGATGACGGCCAGGTTGTTGTAGGGGTCCGCCAGATCGGGGTAGTCCTCGGTCAGCGAGGTGAACACCGCCCGGGCGCGCTCCAGTTGCCGTTGCTCCAACAGCATGGTGCCCAGCGCGAACCGCAGACGCGGATCGTCCGGGGTGGTCTTGAGGGCGGTCTCTGCCAGCTGGATGGCCTGGTCGCGTTTGCCGGCGGCCCACAGGGCCTGCGCCTCGTCCACGGCAGCGGCATGGACGGCAGCGGTGGTGAACAGGGCGGCCAGTGCAATGCAGCAGGTGGGGAGCAGGGCGTGGAACTTGGGCATGGGCGGATGGCGATGGTCAAGGCCGTGGCGTCGGGGCTGCGCGGGGACCTGAAAGGGTCTGCCCGGCGCTCCCGAACCAGCGGGCCGCTATACTGACGGTCATTCTAGAGCGAGCTGTCGTCTCTCGCCCGACCAATGCCCTTGTAGTGCCTGACCCATGCACCGTGCTGTCCCCAGGACAGTGCTCGCGGCTCCAGCATCACGCAGTCCTGCCCGGCGCCTGAGCCGGGGCGGGACGCTGTCACGGGCGGGCGGTTGGCGCGCCGGACTCACCAGTGGCCCATCCATGTCCTCCTTGCGCATTTTCAATACGCTGACCCGTCAGCCAGAACTGTTCCAGCCGATCGATCCGGGCCACGTCCGCATGTATGTCTGCGGCATCACCGTCTACGACCTGTGCCACATGGGTCATGCGCGGATGAACATCGCCTTTGACATCGTCTACCGCTGGCTGAAGGCCAGTGGCTACAACACGACCTTTGTCCGGAACATCACCGACATCGAGGACAAGATCATCCGCCGTGCGCTGGAACGCGGGCAGACCATCCGCCAGCTGACGGACGAGATGATCGCCGCCATGCACCGGGACTTCGATGCCCTGGGCATCGCCAAACCGACGCATGAACCGCGCGCCACCGACTATGTCCCCCAGATGCTGGACATCATCGGCAAGCTCGAAGCCAAGGGCCTGGCCTACCAGGGCGACAGCGGCGATGTGAACTACGCCGTCCGCAAGTTCCCGGGCTACGGCAAGCTCAGTGGCAAGTCGGTGGACCAGCTGCGCGCCGGGGAGCGCGTGGCGGTGGACGCCGGCAAGCAGGACCCCCTGGACTTCGTGCTGTGGAAGTCCGCCAAGGCGGACGAACCGGCGGAAGCCAAATGGGCCAGCCCCTGGGGCGAAGGCCGCCCGGGTTGGCATATCGAGTGCTCGGCCATGAGCTGCGCGCTGCTGGGGGAGCGTTTCGACATCCACGGCGGCGGCATGGACCTGCAGTTCCCGCACCATGAGAACGAAATCGCGCAGAGCGAAGGCGCCTTCGGCCATCCATTCGTCAATCTGTGGATGCACAACGGCTTCCTGAACGTTGACAACGAGAAGATGTCCAAGAGCCTGGGCAACTTCTTCACCATTGCCGACGTGCTGAAGAAGTTCGATGGAGAAGCCATCCGCTTCTTCATGCTGCGCACCCATTACCGCAGCCCCTTCAATTTCAGCGACGCCAGCCTGGACGACGCCCGCACCGCGGTGCGCCGTCTCTACACCGCGCTGGACGCGGTGCCGGCGGACGAGGTCAGCATCGACTGGACCACCGGCCCCGCGGCCGAGTTCAAGCGCGCGATGGATGACGACTTCAACACTCCGGCGGCCCTGGCCGTGCTGTTCGAGCTGGCCAACCAGGTCAACCGCAGCCGCTCCAGTGCGGACGCTGGCCTGCTGAAGGCGCTGGGGGGCGTGCTGGGCGTGCTGCAGCAGTCGCCCAAGGCCTATCTGCAAGCTGGAGAGGGCCTGGATGAGGCCTTCATCGAAGCACAGATCGCTGCCCGCGCCGCCGCCAAGGCTGCCCGCAACTTCGCGGAAGCCGACCGCATCCGCGTCTCGCTGGCCGAACAAGGGATTGAGCTGAAGGATTCCGCGACCGGCACCAGCTGGGTCCGCACCGGCACCAAGGGTGGGGTGAAGGCCTGATGGGGCGTGTGGCGACCGCCGGGGTGACCCCGGACTATTGGGACGAGGCCTGCCGTCATCTGGTCAAGCGCGACCGGGTGATGAAGAAGCTCATCCCCCAATTCGGCGAAGCCCGGCTGCAGAGCCGGGGTGATGCCTTCACGACGCTGGCGCGCTCCATCGTGGGCCAGCAGATTTCGGTCAAGGCTGCGCAGTCGGTCTGGGACAAATTCGCCGGGCTCACCAGCGGCCCCTCCAACCGGATCAAGCCGGTCGAGGTGCTGGCACTGGAGAAGGACCAGCTCAAGGCCGTCGGACTGTCGGCCCGCAAGGTGGAATACCTCAGCGACCTGGCTCAGCATTTTGAATCCGGGCAGGTTCATCCGCGCCAATGGGCGCAGATGGACGACGAAGCCATCATCGATGAGCTGGTGGCCATCCGCGGCATCGCCCGCTGGACGGCCGAAATGTTCCTCATCTTCCATCTGATGCGGCCGAATGTGCTGCCCCTGGACGACCTCGGGCTGCTCAAGGGCATCAGCCAGCACTACTTCAGCGACGAGCCGGTGTCCCGGGCGGAAGCGCGGGAGCTGGGTGAGGGCTGGGCCCCTTATCGGTCTGTGGCCACATGGTACATTTGGCGTAGCCTGGATCCGCTACCAGTGGATTACTGATATGAGCAAACGACACTTTCTCGAGTTCGAGCAACCCATTGCCGAACTGGAATCCAAGATCGACGAACTCCGCTATGTGCAGAGCGAGTCGGCGGTGGACATCTCTGAAGAGATCGACCGCCTGAGCAAGAAGAGCCAGCAGCTCACCAAAGACATCTACGCCAGCGTGCAACCGTGGCAGGTGTACCAGGTGGCGCGGCATCCGCAGCGTCCGCAGACCCTGGACTACTGCCGCGACGTGTTCACCGAGTTCCAGGAACTGCACGGTGACCGCCATTTCGCGGACGATCCCGCCATCGTCGGCGGTCTGGCCCGCTTCAACGGTCAGCCCTGCATGGTCATCGGCCATCAGCGCGGCTCGGACGCCAAGGAGCGCACCCTGCGCAACTTCGGCATGCCCCGCCCGGAAGGCTATCGCAAGGCCCTGCGCCTGCTGAAGCTGGCCGAGAAGTTCGGCCTGCCGGTCTTCACCTTCATCGACACGATGGGCGCGTATCCCGGCATCGGCGCGGAAGAGCGCGGCCAGTCGGAAGCCATCGGCCGCAACATCTTCGAGATGGCGCAGCTGGAGGTGCCGATCATCGCCACCGTCATCGGCGAGGGTGGCTCGGGCGGCGCGCTGGCCATTGGCGTTGCCGACCAGGTGCTGATGCTGCAGTTCTCGGCCTATTCGGTGATCTCGCCGGAAGGCTGCGCCTCCATTCTGTGGAAGACGGCGGCTCGTGCGCCCGAAGCCGCAGAAGCGCTGGGCATCACCGCCCACCGCCTGAAGGCCATGGGTCTGGTCGACAAGATCATCAGCGAACCGGTGGGCGGTGCTCACCGCGATCCGAAGCAGATGGCCGCTGGCCTCAAGCGCGCCCTGGGCGACGCCCTGCGCCAGGTCTCCGACCTCAAGACCAAGGACCTGCTGGAGCGCCGCTACGAGCGCCTGCAGGCCTACGGCCGCTTCAGCGACACCAAGAACCACTGAAGCCGCGGCGGGCGGCTCCGCCAGTCGGCCCGCCAGCCTTCCCATGTCTTCCCACGCACCGTCGTCGCCCGAGGCCTCCCGGCCGCCGGTCGTCGCGGTGGCCTGCAGCGGAGGACGTGACTCCACCGCCTTGCTCCATGCGACCGTCGCTGCGGCCCATACCCTGGGCCTGCAGGTCGTGGCGCTGCATGTGCATCACGGACTGAATCCGCAAGCCGACGGCTGGCTCGATCATCTGCAGACGCAGGTCGCGCAGTGGGCGGCGCATGGATGGCCGGTGCGGCTCCTCTGGGAGCGGCTGGCGGGGCAGCCCTCGCCGGGGGAGAGCATTGAAGCCTGGGGCCGTACAGAGCGCCATCAGGCCCTGCAGCGGATGACGCAGGCGGCCGAAGCGGATCTGCTGCTGCTGGGGCATCATCGGCGGGATCAGGCGGAGACCTTTCTGCTGCAGGCGCTGCGCGGAGCCGGCATGGCCGGTCTGGCGGCGATGCCGTCGCGGCAGTGGCGCGACGGGGTGTGCTGGGCGCGACCCTGGCTGGGCCAGCCGCGGGAAGCGGTGCAGGCGTATGTGGCCCAGCATGGGCTAACCCACATCGAGGACGACAGCAATCAGCACCTGCGGTTTGCGCGCAATCGGATCCGGCAGTCGGTATGGCCGGCGCTGACGCAGACAGCACCGGGCGCTGAGTCCGCACTGGCCCAATCCGCCGCGTGGGCGCAGGAGGCGCTGGCGCTTCAGGAGGAGATGGCGGCGGTGGATCTGGCGGCGTGGTCGCCAGCAGGTGCTGACCTGGATGTGGGGGCCTGGACGGCGTTGTCCCCCGCACGGTTGTCCAATCTGCTGAGGGCCTGGCTGCGTCTTCGCGCTGGGCAGGCCGCACCTGCGACGCTGGTGAAGCGGCTGCTGCAGGAGGTGAGCGGCGCGCAGGTTGGCCGCTGGCCCTTTGGCGAGCTGGAAGTGCAGCTCTACCGGGATCAATTGAGCGTTGTGCCTCCTCGGCTGGCGGCATCGCTGGCATCGACCCGCGTGACCGGCGTGAATGCCAAGGGTGATATCGGCACTGGCACTGAGGCTGGGGCTCCCAACGGTGCCGCCGCAACTCTCGATCTCTCCCACCCCGGCCTGTACCCCCTGCCAGCGTGGCGCGGCACCCTGGAGGTATTCGCCGTCAAGCCCGACGACACCGGCCTCTTTGAGGGTGTGGCGGCTTCCCGCCTCATCAAGGTCGAGTTGCGTCCGCGCGAAGGCAGGACCCAGTTTCAGGCCCATGCCAAGGGGATTCCGCGAAGCCTCAAGAAGAGCTGGCAGACCGCCGGAATCCCGTCGCCACAGAGGGAAGGGCCGCTGTTGTGGGTCCTGCAGACGCTGCTCTTTGTGCCCGGACTTGGGCTGGATGCACGCCAGATCAAACGGTCCACCGAGCCGCTGTTGAGCCTGCGTTGGCACCCCGATGCATGCGGATGCGGCATGGACCGCTGAACTTCGACCTATAGAATCGACGACTCCGGCCGCGGTGCCTGCTTGGGTGTAAGTCGCGGCCTCCCCCTGCGTCTGAAGACACTCCCATGGCATTGATCGTTCACAAGTACGGCGGCACCTCGATGGGGAGCCCCGACCGTATCCGCAATGTGGCCAAGCGCGTCGCCAAATGGGCCCGCGCCGGTCACCAGATGGTGGTGGTGCCCTCGGCCATGAGCGGCGAGACCAACCGTCTGCTGGGCCTGGCCAAGGAGCTTTCGCCCACCAGCAGCACCCCGGCGCTGATGCGCGAGCTGGACATGATCGCCGCCACGGGTGAGCAGGTGTCCGTCGGCCTGCTGGCCATTGCGCTGCAGGCCGAAGGCATGGACGCCATCAGCTACACCGGCTGGCAGGTGCCGGTCGCCACCGACAGCTCCTACACCAAGGCCCGCATCGAAAGCATCGACGACACCAAGGTGCGCGCCGATCTGGCGGCCGGCAAGGTCGTTGTCATCACCGGCTTCCAGGGCGTGGATGAAGGCAACAACATCACCACGCTGGGCCGCGGCGGCTCGGACACCTCGGCGGTGGCCATTGCCGCGGCGATGAAGGCGGACGAGTGCCTCATCTACACCGACGTGGACGGCGTCTACACCACCGACCCCCGCATCGTTCCCGAAGCCCGCCGCCTGCACACCATCAGCTTTGAAGAAATGCTGGAGATGGCGTCGCTGGGCTCCAAGGTGCTGCAGATCCGCTCGGTGGAATTCGCCGGCAAATACCGCGTGCCGATGCGTGTGCTGTCCAGCTTCACGCCGTGGGACATCGACATCAACGAGGAAGCCAAGTCCGGCACCTTGATCACCTTTGAAGAGGACGAAAAAATGGAACAAGCTGTCGTCTCGGGCATTGCCTTCAACCGCGACGAAGCCAAGGTCACCTTGCTGGGCGTGCCCGACAAGCCGGGCATCGCGTTCCAGATCCTGGGCCCAGTGGCAGAGGCCAACATCGATGTGGACGTGATCATCCAGAACGTATCCCAGGACGGCAAGACCGACTTCTCCTTCACCGTTCACCGCAACGACTACCAGCGCGCCATCGAGCTGCTGGAAAAGACGGTGGGTCCGGCGGTGCAGGCCGCCAAGGTCATCGGCGACACCCGCATCTGCAAGGTGTCCATCGTGGGCATCGGCATGCGCTCGCATGTGGGCATCGCGTCCAAGATGTTCCGCTCGCTGTCGGAGGAGGGCATCAACATCCAGATGATCACCACCAGCGAGATCAAGACCTCGGTCGTCATCGACGAGAAGTACATGGAGCTGGCGGTGCGTGCCCTGCATCGCGCCTTCGACCTGGACCAGGACAAGACGGCCTGAAGACGCGGTCATTGAGGCTGCAATGACCGGGCGCATTGCGATTTCTCAGAGAGATTCTTGGGAATCTTCTCTGGAGGCGCAAAAACCCGTGCTATAGTTTCAGCTTCTTCGGATGGAGACGTGACCGAGTGGCCGAAGGTGCTCCCCTGCTAAGGGAGTATGTGGGCAAAACCTGCATCGAGGGTTCGAATCCCTCCGTCTCCGCCAACTGAATGTGAGGCCCCCGCAGCGCAAGTTGCGGGGGCTTTCTCACATCTGGGCGTGATGTGGCGGTGACGCCGACCAAAGGCAGAGCGGGCCAAAGCCAAGCGCCGGAGCGATGCAGTTAGGCCGGTCATGACGCGGGCCAACCCGCCGGCTTGTGCTGTTTGTCACAGCCCGTTTTGCACTCTGAATCCAGGGCCTGGTCCTGTTGCTGCTGGATACGGTCCGGCGGCCGCAAACCCCCTATTCAAGGGAGAAGTGTTCTACATTCCCGGTGCAATGCACACGCCGAATACGTCCGAACTGCCCGATTTGTCCATGGCCCGGTTGCTGATCCAGCAACACCCCTTGGCCACCTTGATGCTGCAGGACCCCACGCATGGTCTTAGCGCCGTGCCGGTACCGATGATCTGGGGGGCGGACAAGAACAAGCCCGACCAGTGGTGGGTCGAGGGCCACATGGCCCGCTCCAACCAAAACACTGAAGCCTTGGTTAGCGGCAAGGCCGGGCAGGTGCTGGTGCAGTTCAGTGGTCCTGGGGCGTATGTGTCGCCCCGGCATTACGACGTCTCCAAGTCAGTGCCCACCTGGAACTATGTGACGGTGCAGATTCACGGCCGGGTGCAGATCATTGATCACCCGCTGGAAAAGGACACCCTGCTCAAGCGCCTCATCGCCACCCAGGAGCCCGCGTATGCACGCGATTGGAGTGGTCTGCCCGCCGACCGGGACGGCAAGCTGCTGGGCAGCATCATCGGGTTCCGCATCCCGGTGGAGCGCTGTGTGCTGAAGGTCAAACTCAGCCAGAACCGCAGCGAAGGCGAGCGCAGCCGCATCCTGGCGCATCAGCGCAAGGGCTCGTATGAAGAGCAGGTGCTGGCCCGCTGGATGACGCTGCTGGCGCAGCGCTGAGGCCCGCAGGGCCGGCTGACGCCCATGGGTCCCAATGAGGCGCGCTTGGCCACGGGGTCCCGCAGACGCCGCTGAGCACCGCCTGACATCGCCGCTTCAGCAGTCCGACGTGGTGTCCGATATGGTCGACGGCGGAAGCTTGGCGAGTAGCTGCTTCCGCTCCTCCCTCAGCGCGTTCTGCTGCTTGGTGAACGCGGACCATTCTTCCTTCTCCACGTGCCTCACCGCTGCCAGCCACTGCTGGTAGTACGCCGGATAGTTCTCTGAGTTGAAGAACGGCGTGTCCCCATGCACGCTCTTATAGCCGGTCAGCGCGGCATTCAGCACCTTGACGGCCTTGACCGTGCGTGAAACGGTGCGGTGAAGCTCGTTGATCTTGGCGACATCCTTGTTGATGCGGCAGTCGGCACCCTCACTGACGTCCGGCCGGACCTCCACCCACTTCAGCTGTTGCTCCGCCTGTTGCAGACAGGGCGCATTGAACGTCATCGTCCACGTGCTCAGCAGCTGTTTCAGATGTTCGAGCTCGATCCGCAAGGGTGCGGCGAAGGTACGCAGGTTCCTCCAGGCGTTGTCACTGATCTCTTCCGCGAGCCCGTCGATCAGAACCGTGCGGGTCTGGGTCAACTCCCAGTGATGCTTGTTGAGTGCGGGAAGGAGACGGTCGTCCGGGTAGGCCCCGGTGCCCGTGCCGACGTCGGGCCACTGGTCTTCCATATAGTGCGCATCCGCAGCGTGCAGGCATCGCTTCATCAGCAGCTCCCGGCGAGCCGTCAGCATGTGCGCACCTGGATCTATGGAGTCCAGGAAATGCCACAGTGAGTAGCCGCGAAGGCAGTTCTCCCGTACCTGGTCCAGCAGGGCCCGGATGTCCTTGTCAGTCAGCGGATGCCGGTGTCCATTGAACGACAGATGGAGATCCTCGACGGATGGGATCAATGGGTCGGATGAGACGTAGGGGGCGGACGAGGCCGTTCTGGCGGAGGAGGGGGAGCCCGGCGGGTAAGACGCCGATGTGTGGGAGGGTGACCGGTAGGAGGCCGGAGGGGAGGATCCTGATGCGGCGCAGTCCGATCCGGACGACGAGGACGCGGAGGACAGAGAGGCGGACGAGGCGGCGCTGGCGATGCGATGCATGGGAGCAGGCGTGATCACGCCATTGAATGGACTGCCCCTGTGTGCTCAGCCGGGGCGATATCGGTTCGAAGCTTGCTGCGCAACGGCTGTGATCAATCGGACAGTTCCTCCGGCTCCACAGTGAAATCCGCGCTGGTGTCCACATGAAGGACCACTCGCGTATGGCCCGGACGCGGCGGGGACAGGCCCAGCAAATGGGCGCGCTGAAGGCTCAAGTGATTGGCGTTCGACTGGAAGTCGCGCACGTCATCCGCCAACAAGGCGTCTCTCAGCTTGAGCCATCGGGCGAAATACTCAGGCTGCCGCTCCGCTGACAGAATACTTAGGCGCCCGCTCCGGTCCTGCAACAGGCGCGTCATGGTGCGGACGCACTGCAGCGTCTGCGGCAGGTCGATCGGCGTGCGAGTCAGCAGCCGCCGGACGTGGGGATCAATGAAGCAGTCGTAGCCATTTTGAGGCGACTGCACGATGCGACCCGGCGGCGCGCTCAATCGGCTCCGGGCCTCAACGCAGGCGGGCGGATCAAACCGGATGGGCCAGGCCTGCATCTCCAGTTCCACGTCGCTCAATTGCCGGTCGACAACGGCGCAGACCTGATCGAGATTGCGCTGCGCAATGGCGTGCACTTCCTTGAGGAGGACGCCCAGCGCCTGAGCGTTTTGATGCGCGATGGCCTGATGGCGTTCCGTCAGCGGTGGAGGCGTCTGGTGTTTCGGCCATCGTCGCACGCCCTGGCCCACATCGGGCCAGACATCCTGAAGATAGGTCGTATCTGTTGCCGCGGTGCAGCGCTCCAACAGGCTTTGACGTTCAGCCTGATGAAGAGAGGCGCCACGGTCCGTAGAACGCAGAAACGCGATCAGCGAATGCAGGTCGCGCTGCACGGTCGGCAACTGGTCGAGCAGGGCATTGGCGGCCGGCGCCGTCAAGGGGCGCGCGGCGGATGAGGAAGATGAGGATGAGGCGGTGGACAGGGCCGTGTCCGCGGACGGCGAGTGCGCGGAAGCGACATGCGGGGTGAAGGAATACATGAGGATGTGCGATGACGGGTGACGATCACTCGGGCGTGTCGCCCGGGCCCAGCAGGCCGGACGGCAGGTCCTCCGCCGGCATCGGGCTGTAGAACGACTGCAGGGTTGGGCTCAGCAGCTCTGTCCGCAGCTGCTTCATCTCCGCGAGTTCACGCTGAAACGCCGGCCAGTCATCCTGCTCCAGCAGGAGGTGCATGCGGTCCCATCGCGCCCGGAAGGCGGGCTGTTTCTCGGCCGACAGATCGGTCAGGTTGCCGTCGTAGCCGCGACGCAGCTTCAGCAGTTCGTCCATGGCCTCCTGGGTTTGAGTCAAGCTCACTGGCGTCCTGGGCGTGGTGAGCGCCTCAACCTTGCTGGCGATGCGGCAGTCGTGCCCGTTGTGGGCTGTCCGCCAGTCTTCCAGGCGCCTGACCAGTCGAAAAGCTTCCTCCCGAGCTGGGAGGCGATCAAACCCCAAGAGCGGACCAAGCATGAGGTCCACGCTGATCAGCGCGTTCTGTACGGGTTCAAGGAAGCTCTCCAGCCTCGCCTTGGCCATCGCGTTGCACTCCTTGGCGACCCCCGCAAGGACGCCTGTCTGTTGCAGAGCCTGTTCGTAGTGGCGCAGGGTGAATGCGGGCAATGGTCTGTCGGGGGGGAACGGCTGCAGGCCAGTGCCCACCTGGGGCCACTGATCTTCCATGTAGCGGGTGTCGGCGGCCTGTGCGGCGCGCGCCAGCAAGGAATTCCGGCGGTCGGGCGGCATCACCGCCGCCGGGTCGTCGGATTGCAGGAAGGCGATGAAGGAGTGGGCACTCCAGACCGTCGAATACATGCTGCCGATCAGACGATGACATTCGGCCTCGGTGAGTCGCCGCGGCGGCGCTCCGGCGGGCGCCCCTGCTGTCGCCCGTGCGGGTGCACCTGCTGGTGTATTTGCTGTCGCGCCTGCCGTTGCGTGAGCCGTTGCGTGAGCCGTTGCACCTGTGTGCGCATCACTTGCTTTCGCACCGGCAGGCAGTCCGCCGAGCGGCCCCTCAGAAGGGCTCACCGGATCGCTGGCGGCGTCGTCCATCGACGGACCGACCGAGGTGCCGCCGGAGTAACCAGGGAGCGGATGCATGACAGACTGCCGTGACGCTTGAAGCGCAAGTGAGACACACCGCTGTGTGCCGCGGAGCACGCCTGACGGTTCGACGCATGCAGGCCCGCGGTCGATGAACGTGACCGACGGACGGGAACGACGGACGGGAACGACGGACGTGATCGAAGGACCTGAGCGACGGAGGTGATCGATGAACCCCATCGATGAACGCGAGCCACCGATGCGATCCATGGAACGACGGCGGTCACTGCGCTCGATGCGGCCGATGCGGCACCGGGGGCGGTGGCCCGAGGGGGGCTTCCGGCTGCGCTGCTTGCCGCGGCGGCACCGCCGGCGGCACCAGTTCGGCATGGCACTTCTTCAGCTCCTCGACCAGCACCTTGAAGCGGGCCCAATCTGCCCGCTCCATCGTCCTCAGCGCGCGATCCCACTTCTTGAAGTACTCCGGCTGCGTCGACCGGGTGAACCGCCCGTCACCATTGCCACTACCCAGTGCGACAAGCGACTCCACCGCATCGATGGTCGGCCCCAGTGGGTTCTGACCCAAGAGCATCAACCGGTTGACATCGCTGCCAACCCGACAGCTCTCGCCGTCGATGGCAGCCGGGCGTTTGTCGATCGAGCTCAGCACGGATTCCACTTTCGCGCAGATCTCCGGTTGGGTGTCGGTCATCAGCTGCACCAGAAGGTCCTGCAGTCTGGAGAGCGAGGTCTGCAAGGGCAGGCATAGCAGCGAAAGCAAAGAGGTCGAGACCTTGCCGATGTCTGCGGCTAACTCCTTTGCCTTCTCCGCCCGTTGTTGTGCCATCTGCTGATGCCGGGGGGAGAACAACGGAGGCGGCTCGTTGGCCGGGTACTTCAAGGCGGCGGTGCCGACACCGGGCCAGCGGTCCTGCAGATGGCTGCAATCGATCAATGCTTCGCAGCGGGCGCGAAATGCGTCGCGCGATTCGTGGTGCATCGCGGCGCCTGGATCGCTGGAGTCGAGGAAAGACATCAGGGACTGGATGCGCGTGGCCGTGTTGTGTTCCATGTCGATGAGGGCGCGCGATTGGGCCGGACTCAGGTCGGGCTCATGATGCGGCGGCGCATTCAGGACTCTGCTGGCGCTGGCAGCGGTAGAAGAGAAGCTGTGAACGGGATGCATGGACAGGTGGGGGGTGGGAGGCCCCTTTGAAGCAACGTCCATCTGTGCAAAGTCGGGGTGGTGTCGGTTCGGTCTCCCCGGAGACGAAGGCCGTCGCCGCTTGGGTTCGCCGCTTCCAGTGCGCGTGGGGTCATGCCGCTCTCGTTCGGCGTGTCCGGCCTGTCCGAGGTGTCCGATGTGTCCGGATCTGTCCGCCGCTGTCCAGTTGAGTGTCCGCGGACACACGCACCAAGGCTTCAATGATCTCCAAGTCATTGAATCCAAACAGGTTTTGACGCCGGATCGACGTGGCACGACCCTTGCGAACACAAGCGCCATGATCCGCGACACCTCCGGCCAAGACCGCCTCCTTACCCCAGCCTCCACCGTCTGGTTCCGTCATCGCCGCCTGCTGCTGGTCGGCGGCGTGATCGGCGTGGGGGTGCTGGTCAGCGCAACCGCCTTGCCCGCCGTCCAGCGCATGGTGGCCGGGGGCCCGTCGGTGAGTCTGCAGCGCCTGGGCGTGGCCACGGTCGAAGTGGGCCCGCTGGTCCGCGATGTGGCCGGGGAGGGCAAGGTGGTCGCCGCCATGAGCCCCACCGTATATGCGCTGCATGGCGGCAATCTGGTGCTGCGAGTGAAAGCGGGTGACCAGGTCGCGCAGGGGCAGATCCTTGGCGACATCGACAGTCCCGATCTGCGGGCCCGTCTGGCGCAGGAGCAGAGCAATGCCGATGCACTGCGCACCGAACTCCTGCGGGCCGAAGTGGACGGACGTGAGCAGCGCGCGGCCCTGCAAAGCGCGCTGGAAAGCGCCACCATCGACCTGCAGACCGCTCGCAACGATCTGGAGCGTCAGATCAAGGCTTTTGACGCCGGCGCCGTCGCCGGCATGCAGGTTGAGACGGCGCGGGACGTTGTGTAAAAGGCACGCATCACCCAGGGGCTTGCGCAGGCTGGCATGGGCCTTAAGGATGACTGCATGACGTTCGAACTTCAGGCTCGGCAACAGGCGCTGCAGCGCCAACTGCTGCAGGTGCAGGATGTGCGCCGCCAGGTGGAGGAACTGCAGTTGCGCTCCCCGGTGAAGGGCCAGGTCGGTCAGCTGCTGGTGGCCGAGCGGGCCAACGTGGCCGCCGGTGCACCGCTGCTGAGTGTCGTGGACCTGACGTCGATGGAGGTTCAGATGCAGGTCGCCGAAAGCTTCGCCCGCGACCTCGCCATCGGCATGCCCGGTGAGATTTCCGGCAGCGGCGGTTCGTGGAAGGCGCTGGTCAGCTCGGTATCCCCGGAAGTGGTCAACGGCGAAGTCGCGGCACGTCTGCGATTCGACGGCGCCATGCCCGCGCAATTGCGCCAGAACCAGCGCCTGTCGGTGCGGGTGCTGCTGGACCGGCGCGACAAGGTCGTCACCGTCAGCCGCGGCAGCTTCATCGAGGAAGGCGGCGGACGCTTCGCCTACGTCATCCAGGACGGACAGGCCCTCAAGCGCGCCATCCGGCTGGGGGCGCAAAGCCTGTCCAAGGTCGAGGTGCTGGACGGCCTGCGGCCCGGCGAGCAGGTCGTCATCTCCGGCACCCAGGCGTTCAACGGGGCCGAGCAGGTCACGCTGGCGCGTTGATTCCATTTCATTTCCTAACGAGACACACCCATGCTGAAGATGCAATCGCTCTCCAAGGTCTACCGGACCGAAATGATCGAGACCTACGCCCTGCGCGATTTCAATCTGGACGTGCGCCCCGGGGAGTTTGTCGCGGTCACCGGTCCGTCCGGCTCGGGCAAGACCACCTTCCTCACCATTGCCGGCCTGCTGGAGTCGTTCAGCGGTGGTCGCTATGAACTGGATGGTGTTGACGTCAGTCACATGAATGACGATCAGCGCTCGCGCATGCGCAATGAAAAGATCGGCTTCATCTTCCAGGCCTTCAATCTCATTCCCGACCTGAACCTGCTGGACAACATCGAGGTGCCGCTGCGTTATCGCGGCATGAAGTCGGCCGAGCGGCAGCGGCGGGCGAGGGAAGCGCTGGCCCGGGTGGGCCTGTCGGCGCGGGAACGTCATTACCCGGCGGAGCTGTCGGGCGGACAGCAGCAGCGCGTCGCCATTGCGCGGGCGCTGGCGGGTGAGCCCCGATTGCTGCTGGCCGACGAGCCAACCGGCAACCTCGACAGCAGCATGGCCCGCAGTGTCATGGAACTGCTGGAGGAATTGCATCGGGACGGCGCGACCATCGTCATGGTCACCCACGATCCGCAACTGGCGGCACGGGCGCAGCGCAATGTCCATGTGATTGATGGACAGGTGATGGACGTCGCTGCGCAGCTGCATCTCGATGCAGCGCCGTTCCGCGCCGCCGCTGCCGCGTGAGCGAGATGATGGGGACGACAGCTTTCGACGGGCGAGGGCCCAGGCGCTGGACGGGCGCGGTGTCCGCTCTTGCGGTCGCGCTGCTGTGCGTGGGTTGTTGCATGCCTGCGGCGGCGCGCGCTGAAGATCTCCTGGAGATCTACGACCTGGCCCGCCGCAATGATCCCGCCCTGGCCATGGCCCGTTCCCTGCAAGGCGAGCAGACCGAGGTGGCCCGACAGGCGCGCGCGGCGCTGCTGCCGCAGTGGTCCGCCCAATATGCCGAACTGCGCTACCAGGCGGACGGCAGCCGCGAGCATCAGTTGACGCACAGCCTGAGCCAGGTGCTTCTCGATCTGGGCAAGCTGCGCACATGGGATGCCGCCCAAGCCTCGGCCATCGCGGAGGACGCCCGGGTGCAGGCCGCCCAGGCGGATCTCTGCGCCCGTGTCGCCACCGCCTACTTCGGTGTCCTGACCGCACAGGCCAGCCTCACAACCACGCTGGCGCTGGAGGCCGCCTACCGCCAGCAGGTGGAGCAGGCCCAGGCCCGCTTTGAAGCCAAACTGAGCGCTGCGCAGGATGTGGAGCAGGCGCGCGCCTATTACGAACTGGCCCGCGTCAGCACGGCGCAGGCGCAGGAAGCGCTGGCCGATGCCCGGCAGGCCTTGGCCCAGATCACCGGCCAGACGCCCGGCACCCTGCGCACGCTGGCGCCAGACCTGCCGATGGCACCCCCCGATCCCGCCGATCCGCAGGCGTGGGTGCAGCAGGCGCTACAGGACAACCCCAGCCTGCGTGCGGGTGCCCTGGACCTCACCGCCAGCGAGCAACGGGTGGCCGCTGCCGGTGCCGCCCATTGGCCGACCCTGAGCATGGGCCTGGACGGTGAACGGCGCTCCGGCACGGCCGTCGCCGCGCCGGACGGTCGCTACACCACCACCGTCGGCCTGCGCCTGACGATTCCACTGTTCGCGGGCGGTGCCATCGAATCGCAGAAGCGGCAGGCGGTCTACCAGCGCGAGCATCAGAAGGACGATCTTGAAGCCGCCCGCCGCGCGGTGATCCGCAGCGCGCAAGGCTACTACCAGGCCGTGCTGTCATCTCTCAGCCAGATGCGCACCACCCGCGCCGCCGTGGACGCCGCCGAAAAGGCGCTCGCGTCCACCCGCAGCGGGCAGGAGCTGGGTGCGCGCAGCATGACCGACCTGCTGCTCGCCATCCAGACCCAGAGCAATGCCCGCAGTGCATGGGAACAGGCGCGTCATCGTCATGTCCTGGCCAAACTGCTGCTGCAACAGGCCGCCGGCCGTCTCGGCGAGCCGCAACTGGCCGCCGTCAACCTCCTGCTTCTCCCGGGAACTCCAGATGCTGACCTACTACCTTGAACTCGGCCTGCGCAGTCTGCGGGCCCACCGCGGCCTGACGGTGCTGATGCTGCTGTCGATGGCGCTGGGCGTGGCCGCCTGCATGACCACCCTGACGGTGTTCCATGTGCTCTCCGGGGATCCGATTCCGGAGAAAAGCAGCCGGCTGTTCAATGTCCAGCTGGACGCCGAATCGAAAGAAGGCTTTCAGCCCGGCGGAGAACCGGCGCTCCAATTGACGCGTTTCGACGCCGAAGCCTTGCTGCGCGACAAGCGCGCCGTGCATCAGGTGATGATGAGCGGCGCCAACATCGCGGTGGATCCGGAAGGCTCCGGCCCCGCGGGCGGCACCGTTCAGCAGCCCTTCTTCGCACCGGCCCGCTATGCCAGCGCCGACTTCTTCACCCTGTTCGACGCGCCTTTCGCCTTTGGACGCGGCTGGACCGACAGTGACGACGCGAACGAAGCCCGTGTGGTGGTGATCTCGCACCGCCTCAACGAACGGCTCTTCGGTGGCGCCGACAGCCGGGGTCGCACCGTGCGGCTGCGGGACAAGGACTTCACCGTGCTGGGGGTGCTCCGCCCGTGGAGGCCCGCGCCGCACTACTTCGACCTGACCCTGGGCGCTTACGCCGAAGCCGCCGATGTCTATCTGCCGCTGGCGACCTCCTATGCGCTGAAGCTGGGCGGCTCCGGCAGCATGAACTGCTGGGGCAGCAACAACCACGATCCCCGTGCGCTCGGGGCCAGTTGCAGCTTCCTGCAGTACTGGGTGCAGCTGGATACGGAGCAGCAGCGCCGCGACTACTTCGACTACCTCGTCCAGTATTCGGACCAGCAGCGCCAGGTCGGTCGCTTCGAGCGTCCCGCCAATCCGCGGCTGCGACCGGTCATGGAATGGCTGTCGGTGCGCAAGGTCGTGCCCAGCGACTTCCGCCTGCAGGTGTGGCTGGCCTTCGGCTTCCTGGTGGTGTGCCTCACCAACACGGTGGGCTTGCTGCTGGCCAAGTGCCTGCGCCGCAGTGGAGAGATCGCCGTGCGCCGGGCGCTGGGCGCGCCACGTCGCCAGATCTTCCTGCAGTTTCTCGTCGAGGCCGGCAGCCTGGGTCTGGCCGGTGGGCTGCTGGGGCTGCTGATGACCTTGGGGGCCCTGTGGATCGTGCGGATGAATCCGGCGCCCTATGCCGCACTGGCGCAGATGGACTGGCAGATGCTGGGCCTGACGCTGCTGCTCTCGCTGGTGGCCAGCCTCCTGGCGGGGCTGCTGCCCGCCTGGCGCGCCTGCCAGGTGACGCCCGCCCTGCAACTGAAATCGCAATGAGGTGACCTGATGGACATCCTTCCCATCCTCTCCACCCTGAAGCGGCACAAGACGGCCGCCAGCCTCATCGTCCTGCAGATGGCGCTGACCTGCGCCATCGTCTGCAATGCGCTGTTCCTCATCAGCCAGCGCATCGACCGCATCGGCGTGCCGTCCGGTCTGGACGAAGACCATCTGGTGATGCTGCAGATTTCCGGCGTCACCCGCAACGGCAATGCGGAAGCGCAGACGCAGACCGATCTGCAGGCGCTGCGCGAAGTGCCCGGCGTGCAGTCGGCGACGATCGTGAATCAGGTGGTCTATGCCCCCAGCTCGATCTATTCCAGCGTGCGCCTCAAACCGGGGCCGGGCGCCCCTGACCTTGGCGCGTCCAGCTACTACGTGGCGGAGCAGGGCGTTTCGACGATGGGTCTGCGCCTGATCGCCGGCCGGGATTTCGTGAATGAAGACTTCGTCGGCACTGCCGCCGCGAATGAAGAGAACCCGGTGATCCCGTCGGTGCTGATCAACAAGGACATGGCCGATCGACTGTTTCCCGGCCAGTCGCCGCTGGGCCAGGCGCTCTACGTCTACGGCAACATCCCGCACCGGGTGGTAGGGGTGGTGGAGCGGCTCACCTCCACGACGCCGGGCTCGAATCTGGAACTGGGGCAGGGCGCCCTGATCCTGCCGATCCGGCCCACTTACCAGGGCGGCGTGTTTCTGCTGCGCACCGACCCGGCACAGCGGGAGGCGGTGCTCAAGGCCGCCGCCGAGAAGCTGATACACAACAGCCCCGGGGTGAAGCGGCTGGTCCGCCAGCAACAGCTGCTGACCGACATGCGCCGGGACTACTACCGCCAGGACCGCTCGATGATCCAGCTGCTGGCCGGGGTCTGCGTGGCACTGCTGGTGGTGACGGCCTTCGGCATCATCGGCCTGGGCAGCTTCTGGGTGCAGCAGCGCACCCGCATGATCGGCACCCGCCGGGCGCTGGGCGCCACACGGGGGCAGATCCTGCGCTACTTCCAGACGGAGAACCTGCTGCTGTCCACCGTGGGTATCGTGCTCGGCATGCTGGGGGCCTACGGCATCAGCCTGCTGCTGATGCGGCAGTACGAGCTGCCGCCGCTGCCGGCGCTGTATCTGCCGGTGGGCGCGGTGGTGCTGTGGGCGCTGGGTCAGGTGGCGGTGCTCGCGCCGGCCCGACGCGCCGCCGCATTGCCGCCGGTGGTGGCCCTGCGCGGCTGAGCTCTTGCCTCGATTATTCTCACGTCGATGCGCACTGTCCTGATCATTGATGACCACCCCGCGGTGGGGGAAGCCCTGACCCTGCTGCTGTCCCTGCATGACATCGAACCCCTGCATGCGCTGACACCCGCGCAGGGGCTGGCATTGCTGGCGCAGCGCCGCATCGACCTGGTGATCCAGGACATGAACTTCAGCGCGGACACCACCTCCGGCGAAGAGGGCCGAACCCTGTTCCAGCAGATCCGGCAGGCGCATCCGGATCTGCCGGTCATCCTGCTGACCGCCTGGACGCAACTCGAGCAGGCGGTGGCGCTGGTAAAGGCTGGCGCCGCCGACTATCTGGCCAAACCCTGGGACGACGCCAAGCTGCTGGCCACGGTGGAGAACCTGCTGGAACTGGGGGAGAGCCACCGGGCGCTGCGCCAGGCGCGGCAGGATCATCAGCAGCGTCTCTCGGCACTGCGCCAGCGGTATCGGCTGGAGGGCATGGTGGTCAGCTCTCCGGCGCTGCTGCGCTGCCTGGAGCTGGCCTGTCAGGTGGCGCGTTCACCTGCGCCGGTGCTCATCACCGGTCCCAATGGCAGCGGCAAGGAGCGGGTGGCGGCCATCGTGCATGCGAATTCGCTGGTGTCCAGCGGGCCGTTCGTGGCCATCAACTGCGGCGCATTGCCCGGTGATCTGATCGAAGCGGAACTGTTCGGCGCGGAGAGCGGGGCCTACACCGGCGCTGCGCGGGCGCGGGAAGGGCGCTTCGAGACGGCCGACGGCGGCACGCTCTTTCTGGATGAGATCGGCAACCTGCCGCTGGCCGGGCAGGTGAAGCTGCTGCGGGTGCTGGAGACGGGGCGGTTCGAGCGATTGGGGTCGAGTCGCACGCGGGAGACGCAGGTGCGGGTGCTGTCCGCCACCAATGCGGACCTGCGGGCGATGGTGGCCGCCGGCACCTTCCGCGAAGACTTGTATTACCGCCTCAACGTGATCGAGATTGCGCTGCCCGGTCTGGCCGAGCGGCCGCAGGACATCCTTCCGCTGGCCGAGCACTTCCTGGTCGGTCGTGCCCGACTGACCGATGGCGCGCGTGAGGCCTTGCTGGCGCATGCCTGGCCGGGCAACGTGCGGGAGTTGAAGAATGTGATGGAGCGCGCGGCGCTGCTGGCGCCCGGCAGCGGGCCGGATCGGCGGATCACCGAGCAGGACCTGGCCCTGCCGGTAGCGGCAGCGCCGGTGTCGCGCTCGCTGGATGAGCCGAGCCGCGAAGCGGTGCTGGCCGCGCTGGAGGCTGCCTCGGGCGTGGTGAGCCGTGCGGCGCAGGCGCTCGGGCTGTCGCGTCAGGCGCTATATCGGCGCATGGAGCGCTACGGACTGGACCTGTGATGACCGGTGTGCGCCGGCCGGCGGGGCGTTATTCGCTGAAGCTGCGGCTGATGCTGTTTCTGCTCGGCGCATCGCTGCTGTCCATCGGCACGCATGCCAGCTGGACCTTGTGGCCGTGGCCGCAGCTGGCGCCGTGGCTGGGGTGGACGGCGCCGATGCCGTGGAGTCCGGTGGCTTTGCTGCTGACTGGCGCGGTCGTGCTGCCCGGCATCTGGGGACTGGCGCATCTGCTGCTGGCACCGCTGACGCGCCTGATCCGGGCGCTGGAAGGCACGGTGCTGAGTTACCGAGATGGCGACTTCAGCAGCGTGATCACGTCGCAAGCGCCCACCGGACTCTCCGAGCTGGAGGAACTGCTGCGACTGCATCACGAGCTGGGCAATGCCCTGCGGGAGCAGCGTCGGCAACTGGCGCAGCGGGAGCTGCTGCTGGACACGGTGGTGCAGAACACGCCGGTGGCGCTGGTGCTGACGGATGTGCAGGACCGCATTGCCTATGCGAATCTGGCCGCACGCCATCTGCTGGACGAGGGGCGCAGCCTCTCGGGCCGCTTGCTGGACGAGGTGCTGGGGCGTGCGCCGGAGGATCTGCGCGCGCTGCTCTCGCAGCCGCGGGACGGACTGTTCAGCGTGATGCTGGATCAGCAGGAGGAGCGCTTTCACCTGTCGGTGCGAGACTTCCAGCTGCAAGGGCAGCCGCATCGCCTGCGGCTGATGCGGCGCATGACGCGGGAGCTGTCGCGTCAGGAGGTGGCGAGCTGGAAGCGGGTGATCCGGGTGATGAGCCATGAGTTGAACAACTCGCTGGCACCGATCTCTTCGCTGGCGCATAGCGGCGCGGAGTTGGCGCGGCGTGGGCAGATGGAGCGCATCCCCGGGGTGTTTGCCAGCATTGGTGAGCGGGCGGCGCATCTGCATTCATTCCTGGCCGGGTATGCGAGTGTGGCCAAGTTGCCAGCGCCGGTGCTGGCCCCGGTGACGTGGGGGCAAGTGGTGGACGGGTTGTCCGCGCATTACCGGTTCACCCTGGACGCGCCAGTGCCCACGCAGCATGCGCGCCTGGATGCGGCGCAGATGGAGCAGGCACTGATCAACCTGCTGAAGAATGCGCATGAGTCGGGCAGTGCGCCGGATGCGGTGAGCCTGAAGGTGGAAGCGCTGCGGGATGAATGGCGGGTGGAGGTGGCGGACCGTGGGCCGGGCATGAATGAGGCGCAGCTGTCGCAGGCGCTGCTGCCGTTCTACTCCACCAAGCGCAGTGGCACGGGACTGGGGCTGGCGCTTGCGCGGGAAATTGCGGAAGCGCATGGCGGGCGCATCCTGATCGGGAATCGGGAGGGCGGGGGGCTGTGGGTGGCGGTGACGGTGCCGCGCGGCGGCGCTGATGTCGGGATGGGCTCGGCACCTGGGTGACGGGGGCGTTTGAGCCGCCAGCCGCGGAGGCGCCCGGTCATTGCCAATCGCTATCCAGCTGAGGCCACTCCGGCTTCAACCCTGCCTTGACATGTTTGCGCGTGTTCAAATCCTGGACCGATTCGACACTGCGAGAGCCATTCAGCCCCCACCGCCTTATGGCCGCCATCTTTGCTTTCAAATGCACCTGCTGCGAAGAGATCCACGAAGGCTCTCCGAGCTTTCTTTCTTCCCAACCGGACGCTTACGCGGGTCTGTCCGAAGAGCAGCGCCAGTCCATGGGGTGGATCAACAGCGATGTCTGCATGATCACTCATGACGACCACACCGACTATTTCGTGCTTGCCATCCTGGAAGTCCCGATTCATGGCGTGGAGCAGCCGTTCTCATGGGCCGTCTGGGTGTCTCTGAGCGAAAAAAGCTTCAACCGTTACGCCGAAACGTATGAGTCGCCGGTCCAGGGGGAGACCTTCTTCGGCTGGGTTGCCAACGCGCTACCCGAGTACCCCTACGACCGTCCGCGCGCGGCGGATGTCATCGTCCAATTGGAAGGCCAACTGCCAAAGTTGCGGCTTCATGCGGGGGAGCCAGAAGACGACCCGCTGGTGATCGACCAGGTCCGGGGCATCTCAATGTCTCGCGCGCAGCAGATCGCGCAGCGGGTGCTGCATCCTGTCACCCCATAGTCTGGCCACAGATGCAAGCGCCCCATCCGTTCCATGTCACCCAGGTTCTCGTCGTGAAAGCCCTCTGCCTGGTGCTCGTGTTTCTGGGCCTGTCCGGATGTTCCACGCATCCGGACAGCCTGTCGCTCGTGAAGCGAGACGTCGAACTGACGGACTTCGTTCAGTACGCTTCCAATAGGTCTCCGGGGACACTCGCGGTGGCATTGCACTTCGAAGGCAGTGCACCGTATGCCGCTATCGCCAACGAAGGGCGGCAGGCGCAGTTTCGCTGCCATGTGCTGGACGCCGCGGGCGTGCGACTGACCGATACCGAATTCGGCTGGGTGTTCTTGGTGGGCCCTGTCGCCTTGCCGGACCACCCGGGGTCACTGTTGTCCACCGAGTTGTCCAGGCAGCTGGATCGGTATCGCTACAAGGCGATTCTTTATCCCGGTCTCAAGGCGTCCACGCAGGTCAATGGACCGGCGGATTTTGACCTGCTTACGCGCGACTACGAGCAAATCCGATGCCAATTGGTTGGCGTGCGGATGATTGGCGCGTTCATGTATTCAAACGAGCTGACGATTGCGAGGTCTGAACTGGTGGGGCTGCAGGAGCGCCGTGGAACGCGATAGTCGGCCAGCACCCCGATGGCGGGCGCTGCATGGCTAGTGATAGCCCTCGAACTCCCAAACCCCAATCTCGGAGACCTTCGCCACAAGCTCCGACCAGGTTTCGCCGACGCACCCTTCCAGGAACGACTCGAGCTGTGCCTGTACGTCGCGCGCGTCGAAAGGCCCATCGACAAGCAGGTGGCGATCGGGGATCAAGGTCGGCAGGCCTCGATGGTTCTCCATCCACGCATCATTGCAAACGAAAATCTCGAAGTCGTCCGCGCCTGGGCTTCCTTCTGGTCCGATGGCGGCATGCAGCCAGAATCCGAAGCGGTCTCGGTGTTCCGAAATAAGCGTGTCCAGTGACACCGCTGAATTGGTGTCCAGGCTTTTGAGGATGGCTTTCATCGGTCAGGTCGGCGATCAAACCGCAAGTCTGCCTCAGGCGGACCGCGCTGGCAGATCCTCCGCGCCGAGGCGCTCGTTCAGCTCGGCATGGATGCCGGCAAGCCGTCCGCATAGCTGATGGATGTAGTGTGCGAAGGTCATGCTCTCCGCCAGCGCTCGTCCTTTCCGTGCCATCTCTGCACGTGCAGAAGCATGGGCTGGGTCGCTGATCCATTCGATGGCGGCACGCAGTGCTTTAGCGTCCTGGGGCGGCACCACCAGAGCATGTTCTCCGGCTACCAAATGGTCGCGCACGCCCATCACGTCAGTGACGATCAAAGGCTTGCCCAGCGCCAGCGCATTCAGATACGTCTGTTGTCCACTGCTGCGACCGTCCGCAGGCCACAGCGGAAGCACCACCACATCGCATCGCGCCATCTCGCGGAAGAAGTCGTGATGTCCCATCGGGCCCACGCGCCAGTGCGCTGGAATCGGGGCCAGCGACAGGGTGGTGGCGATGGTGAATGCGCCATCGCTGTCCGCGGCGGCGGCGATCAGCGTGTCGTAATCGCGCAGGGTGTTGCCGCCGGAGAAAAAGCGCAGTGGCTTCGCATCTTCGTGCAGGTCATTGGCCGCGCTGAGCCCCTGCAACTCATCGAAGATTTCCAACGGCAACTGCGAGCAGAAGGCAGTGAAGTGGACACATTCGGGACGCAGGCCGGCTTCCCGCGTCACCTGCCGGACCTCATGCTGGGACAGGAATCCGTAATGGGTGAGCGGCCCTCGCGTCAGCAGCAGCAGGGCGCGCAGGAAGGCGCCGTAAAGAGGCAACAGGATTCCGGTTCGGCTGGCCCCCGGAATGGCGCGCGCATGCCAGGTGGCATCGGAGATCAGCATGGCGACATCCCGGCGGAACCAGCGGATGTAGATGGCCAGCAGCAGGTCAAACCAGAGGTCGCGGGCTCCGAGCGCGCCGTTGAGCAGAATGGCATCGCCGGGCTGCAGTCGCCGAACTGCGCGGAACACACCGCGCCGACCCAGATGGTGGCGGTGCAACACCGTCACATCCTCCGGAACGCCGGGCTTTTCTTTGCACCAGAGTGTGCTGTAGAGCGTCATGGTGCTTCCCGAGTCGCGCCGCTCGACCATGGCTCCGCCAACGCCATGCATGGCGCCGTTGAATGTTTCAGCAACACATCCGCTCCCGAGTCTCAGCCTCCGGCTGGCGCCGGAGCTTTCCTGTCAAAACCGCCTGTTGTCTCTTGCCGGCGAGGCCGTAGCCCCCATCCGGTCGCTGGCGTACCTGGTTCGATTGTCAGCGAATGTATGTTGGATGGCGAACACAATGACACCCCTCAAAGCGGGTGTGTGTCCCGCTATTCGAGGGCGATTCGCGTGGCAATAAAAAAAAGGCCCGCATTGCTGCAGGCCTCTTCATCACCGATGAACGCGGATCACATCCCCGCGTAGTTCGGACCGCCGCCGCCCTCAGGCGTCACCCATACGATGTTCTGCGTCGGATCCTTGATGTCGCAGGTCTTGCAGTGCACGCAGTTCTGCGCATTGATCTGCAGTCGCTCGGAGTTGTCCTCGTTCTTCACGAACTCATACACGCCGGCCGGGCAGTAGCGGCTTTCAGGGCCCGCATACTTGCTCAGGTTGACCTGCACCGGCACCGCGTTGTCCTTCAACTTCAGATGCGCCGGCTGGTTTTCTTCATGATTGGTGTTGGACACAAACACCGACGACAGCCGATCAAAGGTCAGCTTGCCATCCGGCTTCGGATAGCTGATCTTGGGCATCTTCGCTGCCGGACGCAGATACGTGTGATCCGGCTTGTCGCGGTGCAGGGTCCACGGCGGGCTCTTGATGCCCAGCTTCGGCAGGAGCCACTGCTCAATGCCGGTCATCAAGGTCCCAATCGTGTTGCCCTTCTTGAACCAGGTCTTGAAGTTGCGGCTCTGGTTCAGCTCTTCACGCAGCCAGCTTTGCTCGAAGGCCGCCGGATAGGCGTTCAACTCGTCCAGCTGACGACCCGCGGCCAGTGCGTCTGCAATGGCTTCCGCACACAGCATGCCGCTCTTGATCGCCGCATGGCTGCCCTTGATGCGGGCCGCATTCAGGTAGCCCGCGTCATCGCCCACCAGCGCGCCGCCGGGGAACACTTGCTTGGGCAGGCTCAGCAGACCGCCGGCCGTGATCGCCCGGGCGCCATATCCCAGCCGCTTGCCGCCTTCAATGTGCCGGCGGATCGACGGATGGGTCTTCCAGCGCTGCATTTCTTCGAAGGGGGACAGCCACGGATTCTTGTAGTCCAGACCCACCACAAAGCCTAGCGTGACCTTGTTGCCTTCCAGGTGGTAGAGGAAGCCGCCGCCGTAGGTCTCGCTGTCCATCGGCCAGCCGGCGGTGTGAACCACCAGGCCCGGCTGGGCCTTGTCGGCCGGCACTTCCCAAAGTTCCTTGATGCCAATGCCGTAGGTCTGCGGATCTTTGCCGGCATCCAACTGGAACTTGCTGATCAGCTGCTTGCCGAGATGGCCGCGAGCGCCTTCCGCAAAGATGGTGTACTTGCCGTGCAGTTCCATGCCGAGCTGGAAGCCTTCATGCGGCTCGCCGTCCTTGCCCAGGCCGACATTGCCGGTGGCAACGCCCTTGACCCGGCCCTGCTCGTCATACACCACCTCGGCCGCGGCGAAGCCGGCGAAGATCTCCACGCCCAGCGCCTCGGCCTGCTGGGCCAGCCACTTGGTGACATTGCCCAGCGAAATCACGTAGTTGCCGTGATTGTGGAAGCAGGCAGGAATCAGCCATTGCGGCGTGTCCTTGGCGTCGGTTTCGCTCAGGAAGAGCACCTGGTCGCCGGTGACCGGCTGCGCCAGCGGAGCGCCCAGTTCCTTCCAGTTCGGGAACAGCTCGGTCAGCGCGCGCGGGTCCATCACCGCGCCGGAGAGGATGTGCGCCCCGGCTTCCGAACCCTTTTCCAGGACCACGACCGAAATTTCCTGGCCCTTTTCCGCCGCCAGCTGCTTCAGGCGGATGGCGGTGGACAGGCCGGCCGGCCCGCCGCCCACGACCACCACGTCGTATTCCATGCTGTCGCGCGGGCCGTACTGGGCAACAAGTTCTTCGGAGGTCATGGTCTTCCTAGGTTGTTCTCGTTTGGAGGCCGGGCAGTAGCACCGGCAAGGTTGCGGCGCATTCTAGCCGTGCGCTGCTAAAAAAGAACGGTCGTGCTTTTCCGTAGGGCAGGAATAGAGAGATGCGCCGAAAGTGACAGACAAGGGGGAGGCAGACCGTTCCCGGCGGGCTCGATCCGGCTGACGTCCGGCAGTGGTCTGGCACAGGTCCGGCCTAGGTCCGGCATGCGGCTCTCCCGGTCGGCGGATGCGGGGAGGGCAGGGCCGCCGTAGGATCAGGTCCCATTGTCCGACTTCACACCCCCGGGAGCTTCCGATGACCATCCACATTCAGCGCGACAAGACCGGCCCGATGCGCCAGACCGTGCGCATCCGCCAGCACCAGTTCACCGCCGACCAGCCGGTCTCGGGCGGCGGCGAAGATGCCGGTCCGGACCCGCACGACCTCTACGACGCCGCCCTTGGGACTTGCAAGGCACTGACTGTGCTTTGGTATGCCAATCGCAAGGGTTTGCCGGTGGAAGACGTACTGGTGCAGGTGGACCGGGATGGCTCCCAGGAGCAGCAGGGCGTCTACAAGCTCAAGGCCACCGTGACCCTGGTGGGGCCGCTGACGCCGGAAGACCGCGAGCGCCTGCTGCAGGTGGCGGCCAAGTGCCCGATCCACAAGCTCATGACGCAAGTGACGACGGAGATCGAAACGGTTCTGGCCGATTGAGGTCAACAGGGTCCGGGACTGACGCCGGGCAAGGTCCGACGCATCGGTGACGTGAACCGTCCGGTACGCGTGCTATCGTGAACCCTCGCACTTTTTGGGTCACCGAGCAGTCACCAACGAGAGACCTTGTCATGAGCTACAGCATTGATCTGGAGGGCCGTGTGGCCCTGGTTACCGGCGCGTCGAGCGGCTTGGGCGCTCAGTTCGCGAAGACCTTGTCCAAGGCGGGCGCCTGTGTGGTCCTGGCCGCCCGGCGTGTGGAGCGGCTCAAGGCGCTGCGCGCCGAAATTGAAGCCGGCGGCGGGGACGCCCATGTGGTGAGCATGGACGTCACCGACATGGACAGCATCGCTGCGGCGGTGGCGCGTGCGGAGACGGAAGTCGGCACGCTGGACATCCTGATCAACAACTCCGGCGTCAGCACCACCCAGCGGCTGACCGATGTGACGCCGGACGACTATGACTTCGTCATGGACACCAACGTCCGCGGCGCCTTCTTTGTGGCGCAGGAGGTGGGCAAGCGCATGCTGGCCCGTGCCCGCGGCGCGGCACCCGGTACCTACACCGGCGGTCGCATCGTCAACATCGCGTCGATGGCGGGTCTGCGGGTGTTGTCCCAGATCGGCGTCTATTCCATGAGCAAGGCAGCGGTCATCCACATGACCCGGGCCATGGCGCTGGAGTGGGGCAAGTACGACATCAACGTCAATGCCATCTGCCCCGGCTATATCGATACCGAAATCAACCATCACCACTGGCAGACCGACCAGGGTCGCAAGCTGGTGGACCTGCTCCCCCGCAAGCGCGTGGGCCAGCCGCAAGACCTGGACACCACCTTGCTGATGCTGTGCGCCAAGGAAAGCCGGTTCATCAACGGCGCGGTGATCCAGGCCGATGACGGATTTGGTGTCTGAGCATGGCGCTGCGTGAACTGAGCGCGCTGGAAGCGCGCGTGCTGGCCGTGCTGGTGGAAAAGGCGTTCACCGTGCCGGACAGCTATCCGATGTCGCTGAACAGCCTCACGCTGGGCGTGAATCAGAAGACGGCGCGAGACCCGGTGATGAATGCGTCGGAAGCCGATGTGGCGTCGGCGCTGGACGAACTGAAGGCGATGAGCCTGGTCAACACCGTCAGTGGCAGCCGTGTGGTGCGCTTCGAACACAACATGAAGCGCGTGCTGGGGGTTCCCGGCCAGGCGGAGGCCTTGCTGACGGTCCTGATGCTGCGCGGTCCGCAGACCGCGGCCGAGTTGCGGCTCAATGCAGAGCGCATTCACAAGTTTGCGGATGTCTCTTCGGTGGAAGGCTTCCTGGACGAGCTGGCGACCCGCGAACCGCCGATGGCGCGCAAGCTGCCGCGAGCTCCTGGCGCGCGGGAACAGCGCTGGGCGCATCTGCTGAGCGGTGAGCCGGAGATGCCGATGGGCGCCAGTGCGTCGGCTGGAGCGGGCGGCGCGTATGCGGGTGCTTCAGTGCCGTCCGGGCCGGATCCACGGGATGAAGAGATTGCTGCCCTGCGTGCGGACGTCGAGCAGCTCAAGGCGGCTGTGGCGCGTTTGCAGGCCGAGTTGGGCATGACGCCATGAGGCTGGAGATCCCCGAGGAGAAAAAGCTGGTGCACGAGATGCGCATCCAGATCCGCTGGGGGGACATGGATGCGATGGGTCACGTCAACAACACGGTGTATTTCCGCTACCTGGAAATGGTACGTGTGGAATGGCTGGAGAGTGTGGGCGGCGCGCCCAGCCCGAACGGGGAGGGGCCGGTGATCGTCAATGCCTTCTGCAATTTCTATCGCCAGGTGACCTATCCCGGGGAGTTGCTGGCCCGGTATTACGTCTCGTCGCCAGGGCGCTCCAGTTTTGATACCTGGATCACGCTGGAGCGGGTGGATGAGCCGGGCGTCATATGTGCCGCCGGCGGTGCCACCACCGTGTGGCAGGATGCGGCCCTGCAGAAGTCGGTGGCATTGCCGGCGTGGTTGAGGGTGCATCTCACATGAACATGAAGCCGACGGGACAGCAACGGGCCATCGGGCTGCTGGTGGCGGCGTTGACGGCACTGGCGTTCATCTGGCTGATCAACAGCGGGGCGAAGCAGGTCATGGACTGGCTCACCGATCTGCCGAACAGGCAGCAGTCGGATGTGCGCATCGTCATTGGCGTGTTGCTGGCTTTGGTTCTGCCGCTGGCGGCCTATCGGATGCGGCGGGGGCGGAGCAAGGCCAAGCGCTGATGCCGAAACGTCGCAAAGGCTGGACTCGCGGCAGCACGCCGCAAGGCACGCATTTCGCCTATGTCCAAGCCGGACACGAGAGCGCTGACGACATCACGGCCGCTGCAGCCGAGATGGCAACCCAAATCCGCACTCGTCAATCGGACGGGGTCGAAGCAGACGACTGGGTCGCCCTGATCCTGCGCATGCCAGAAGGACTGCGCAACGTGCTGCTGGATCAACTGGATCGAGGGAACCTGCTGAGGAGCATCAGCACCGGATGGCCTCACCCCGACTCGATCGTTGCCCTGTTCCGAGACTGCTTCGATGTTGCTGCGCAAGACCTGCCGCCGGGGGTGTTGCTGGAGATCGTGAACGACCCGCGCCAATGGCGAGAGAACATCAGTGAGAAAAAGGACGGTCAGGAACACATGCTCATGGCGTGACCTCAGGTGAAGGCCGAAATCCGCCTTCCTTCGCCAAGGGCTGCGCGCTGGCATAGAGTGCTTGCTTTCATCGCCACCCCTGGACCATGATCGACCACCTTGACCATCTGGTGCTCACCACCAGTCATGAAGCCGACTGCATCCGGTTCTACACCGAAGTGCTGGGCATGCAATTGGAGAGTTTCATTGGTGGCACGCCGCCGGTGGAACGTCGGGCCTTCACATTCGGCCAGCAAAAGATCAATCTGCATGTGAAGGGCCGTGAGTTCGAGCCGAGGGCGCACACCCCGGTGCCGGGCGCACTCGATCTGTGCTTCATTGCATCGCTGCCGCTGGACCAGGTGATTGAGCGGCTGAGCACGCTCGGTGTTCCGATTGTGGAAGGCCCCGTGATGCGCACCGGTGCCACAGGAAAGATCCGCTCGGTCTATGTCCGGGACCCTGACCTCAACCTGATTGAAATCTCTGAACTGGCTTCGGACTGAACACGCCATGAGGACTCGTTGGATTCAAGGGACGGTCGTTGCGGTCATCGTGGCGGTCGGTGGGGTTTGGTTCGCCTCCCCCTACTGGACCGTGCACCAGATGCGCGAGGCGGCCCGCGAAGGTCAGGGCGACCGCTTCAATGCCTACGTGGACTATCCGAAGCTGCGGGAGAACCTCACGGCGCAGATCATGGGGGCCTTTGGCGCCAGCGCGGATGGGGGCAAAGACGAGGCGGGTGAAGAACGCTCCGTCCGCGGCTTTGGCCGCGCCCTGGGCCGCACCATGGCGGCTGGCGCCGTGAGTGTGCTGGTGCGGCCGGAGGTGGTCATGCGGGCGATGCAGGAAGGGCAGTTGCTGCCGAAGAAGCGCACGGCAGAGCCGACGACAGACCGCAGCGAGCCTTCGGAAGAGCAGCAGGGCAAGACCCGCGCCGATCCTCAATCACAGGTGGAATGGTGGACGGAGCGCCAGGGGCTCAATACGGTGGTCTTCTACGCCCGGCGTAGCGACGAGCCCGACCAGAACAAGATCGGGCTGGTGCTCGAGCAGCGGGCATTCGCATCCTGGCGACTGGTGGACATCCGGCTGCCGCAGCGTCAGGTGCAGGGCGCCCGCTGAGCGAAAGGCTCAGCCTTCCGAGGCGATGCCGAGGGCCGCGGACAAGTGGCCCATCAACCTCAGCCGTTTTCACCCCCAGGTGCCGGCCCTTGCCGATGGTCGCGGCGTGGCTCGCTTCACAGAATCGTTCCAGGAGTCGATAGCGGCCGACAGCGCCGTCTCATCGCCTCGGCCATCGCCGCGGGCTGCGCGGCGCACTCTTCAAGGAACGACCATGATGGATCAAGCCACCCTGCTCAGTCACCGCAACGACGGCGACTGGAAGGACTATCACAAGCTCCTGCGAAAGTTCTACCAGGAGGTTGCGGATCAACGCCGAACCCAATACCAGCAGGCCTACAGCGCCGCCTTCCTCGCCCGGCATTCAGTCGAGGGCACGGTGACCAAAGAGAAGGCACTGGACGTGGCCCGACTGCGGTCCAACAACTGCACGCGCGATTTCGAATCGACCATCGTCACGGCGGACCTGTTGGCGGCAGTGGTCCTGGAAGTGAACAATCGATTCATTGCCGGACATACCGGCACCGGTTTCCAGAACTACCAGTTGAAAGACACCTCCGGCCAACTGATTCACGTGAGCTGCAAAGCCAATCAGGGCTATCTGGTGCGGCAGGGCAAGGGTTCATTCAACGTGGGCCTCGATGCCAACGGCATCATCACCCACCTTGAAGCGACCAGCTATGACGACTCGCGTCAATGACGTGAAATGACCTACGGCAATGGCGGTATTGGCACCGCCTTGCCCACTTGGAATCATGCCCCCTGAAGGCCGCCGGGTCGGCGAGCCTGCTGACCTGGGAGGGATGGCATGAGAACACGTGTGATGGTGCTGGTGCGTCACCAGCTGATGAGAGAAGGGTTGGCCGCGCTGCTGCGCGACCAACCCGATCAGATGCTGGTCGGGCAATCCGGCAATGGACTGGACGGCACACGTCTGGCTGCAGAGCTGCGGCCAGACGTGGTGCTGATGGACATGGACCTGCCGGGGCTCAATGGCGTGGATGCCACACGCCGCATCGTGGGGGCATCGCCCTCCAGCCGCGTGCTGTGCCTGGTCTCGGAGCAATCGCCTCAAACCCTGCGCGCGGCGCTGGATGCGGGCGTTCGAGGCATTCTGGCCAAGGACAGCAGCGGCGAGGAACTGATCCGCGCCATCGCTGCGCTGGCGCAGCGGCAGTACTACTTCAGCGCCTCATTGACCGAGACTGCCATCCAGGCCTGCCGCGACACCGCCTCGCAGGCCAGTGTCTTTGCCCGGCTGACGCCAAAAGAGCGGGAGATCGTCCAGTTGCTGGCCGAAGGCCATTCGCCGAAGCAGATAGCGGTGCGGCTGGATGTCAGCTACAAGACTGTCGCATCCCATCGCGAACATGCCGCCGCGAAGCTGGGCCTGCGCGGCATGGCCGACCTCACCCGTTACGCGATTCGGGAGGGGCTGGTGGGGTGCTGAGCGCCACCGCACCCGGCTGCTCCAGCAAGCGGTCGAGTACCGCGCCGATGCGGGCGTGCGCCGCCGGGTCGATGCCCGCCTGGCTCAGTTCATCACGCAGCGCCACCAGCTGCTGCGCCAGTTCCAGCCGGGATTGCGCGACCGACTGCTGGGCCTGCACGCGCGACTGGTCCCGAGCGGATTCGATCTCGGTGCGGCGGTCCCCGTCGAAGAGGGACTCCACCATGTCCACCAGCCGCTGCAGCACCCGGTGCACCAGCTTGGCGGAAAAGCCCCCCAGCAGCGCCAGCAGCGGCTTCTCCACGGTCGGGTCGTGGCCGGCGCCTTCCACCGGCACCAGCATCGCCAGCATCAGCCCCGCCACGACGCCCAGGCCAATACGCACCCAGTAGGACGCATCGTAGAGCGGGTCATAGGTCGCCCGGGAGACGTAGGTCTGCGCGGTGAACAGCGCCTGGAAGGTGCTGCCCAGGCCGGCCGCGGTCAGCAGCAAGGTGGTGACCGCCAATTGCTGCCATCCCGACATGTCAAACATCGGAGCGGAAATGGACTTGCTGTCCACCAGCGGGGACAGGCTGACCAGCATGAAGCCGCCCAGACAGGCAAATGCGGCGAGGGTCAGCCGCTGCACGTTGCCCAGGGGGCCCAGCATCCAGGTCGCGCCGACGGTGGGCGTTTGCAGCAGCCGCAGGGTGCCGGGCCGCGCCGGCGCCACCAACCGCGCCAGCTGGGCGTGCAGTGCGGCCAGCGCGGCCACGTCGTTGCCATGGCCGCGGTCGTCATCGAGCGCCGTGACCACAGCCTGAGACAGCCGCGGCGGCATTTCCAACCCGTTCGCCAGCGCGTGCCGCAACATCGCCTGGACTTCGGCCAGCAGCTGGGACCTGAGCCGAAGGGACCCCTCATCCTTGTCAGCCGGGGGGAGTGCGGGCGCTTCGGTGGGGCGGTCGCCCTCTTCGGCGGTGGGCGTCATGTCGGACTGCCTTGCGCGCCGGCCGCGCCTTGGCGGTGAGCGCGGCTCATGGCTGCACCTGCATCGGGAGCGGCACCGAGTCGGCCGGTGCGTCCTTGAATGCATAGGCGGAGGGGGAATTCGCGTCTCGCCACACCCAGATCGATTTGTAGAGCCGCTGGTTGCAGAAATGCGCCATGCCGGCCGCGCCATCCCTGGGCGGCACCACGCTGTACTGGTGGCCAGTGCATATGCCATAGGTCACATAGCGAAGCTCCAGCTTGCAGGAGATGGGTGCGTCGAAGCTCAACTGGCCGGGTGCCTCGCCGCGCAAGTCCAGCCGGACGACGGCGGTGGTTGAGTTGGGCTCGCTGCCGGTCTTGAACACGCCCTTCAGGCTCACGATTGGCGCCGGTGGGGCAGGTGTTGATGGGGCGGGCGCCGACGCGCCTGGAGCAGAAACCGCGGCGGACGAGGCGGCCGCAGAAGCCGCAGAAGCCTCGGAAGCCGGAGAATCCGAAGCAGCCGTGCAGGCGGGGGACGCGGCCGGCCCCGGGCTTGCAGCCGCCTGCGCCAGCCCTTCCGGTGGTGCCAGGACCGCCCCGACCATGGAAGCGGCCAAAGGAACAGCCAGCAGCAACGGACCGCGCAGCGGGGCCGACCACCAGCGGCACCCAGGCTTTGGCACCTGGTTGTTCAGACGAAATCGGAACATGGAAACGCTCCTGGCTGCCACGCAGCCGGTTGAGTGGACGGGGAAGGGCGGGCCTGGGCCCGCCCGGTCAGCACGATGGCGCGGGCGGCGGCTTGCGTTCAAAACCCACGTGATAGACGATCCACTGCAGCACCACCTGGTGCTCGCCGATCCGCACCAGGGTGAAGCTGCGCTCCACCGCGATCAGCGTGCCGGCAGGGCGGCAGGTCAGGCAGCGGTTCAGCTCCTCCATCTGGGCTTCGGTCTCTTCGCGGGTGCACAGGCGCGACGGGTTGTCGCTGCCGACGACGATGCGCCGGACATGCCGGACATTGGTGAGATCAAACATGCTCTCCGCTCCGCGCCCGGGGTCATGGAGAGGTCGCCGTCGCGGGCTGGGCCGCAGCTGCTGCTCCGGCACCTGCACCTGCTCCGGCACCTGCACCGGCGCCACCCGACGACGACGGGATGGCCGGCAGCGGACGAGGTGCGGAGACCGAGCGCGGCGCCACCGACGTCTGCAGGATGTCCATCACCCGGGCCAGGCCCTCGGGCATGCCGGCGTCCGTGGCATGCACCTCCACGTGATACTTGGCCGAGTTGTCCGAACTGCGCGTGTTCTCCTTGTGGCTGGAGACGGAGCCATTGACCGTCACCGACGCCTTGAATGGCCCGAAGCCCACACTGGCATTGGCGGTCAGCGAGCCTGACTTGCTGTCCTTCTCGGTCGCGGAGAAGGACGATTTCACTTCCATGTCGAAGACGATGTCGACCGTGGTGATGCTCAGGTTGGGGATGCGGACGATGGCCAGCAAGGGCACGCTGATGGCGACCTCCTCCTCATAGAACTTGCCGCCCGGAACGGAGGGGTCGGCCCCTTCTGCAGGCCGGGTGAAGTTGAAGTTGACCTGTCGGGTGGCGCCCGGTTGCCCGTTCTCCCCGGGCAGGAAGCCGACGGTCTGGATGAAGTTCGAGGTGGCCTGCGCCAGGCGGATCTGCGCGTCACAGGCGGCCGTCAGCGGGCCGCCGATGAGGTCGCCCATGGGCAGCCCCTTGAATTGGTCTGCAATGTTCACAAGTTCCGTTGCCATGTTGACTCCTTGACGGTGGATGTCGGTGGAAGCTCAAGGTGACGCCACGCGATTCGTGGCGCCGCCATCGGCGGAACTCCGCCGATCCGGGAGACGTCCCGCGGGCCCGACAGGCGGACTGCCGCGCACGCAGGACGCCGTGGGTTCACACGGGGGGCAGGGTGCTGAAGACGCCTTGCACCTGCGTCAGCTGATGGACCAGGCGGGCGTGGCCGTCCGTGGGTTCCGCGCTTTCGACACGCAAGACCACATGGGCACTGCTGCGTTTGCCGACCAGCGGCCCGCGGGTATGCACCTGCACGCTCTTGCGCACACTCTGGCTCGCGCTCTGCCAGGCCGAGCCCGTGGCGGTGGGCTGGCCCGCGGCGAGCTCGTCCTCTGCGATGGCGCCAAGATCCACATCGAAGCTGATCTCGACGTCCTTGATCTTCAGCGGGTTGCTGGGCACCAGGGACAGCAGCGGGGCACGGTACAGGTCTTCGCTGCCTTCCGGCGCGTCCGGCCGGATCGAAGGCAGGCGGATCAGCACGCTGCGCGGGCGATTGTCATCATCGAAGTACTGCCCCAGCTTGGCGATCTGGTGCTGCTCGATACGGTCCTGTGCATCGATGACGGCGCCGGACAACGCCTCGATCAGGTCCTTCAGTTCGACACGTGTGCTCATGGGGGATGCTCCTCATGCAGGCGGCATCACAGCGCCGGGAAGCTGTTGACGCGGTTGAGCCAGCCTTTGAGGAACTTGTTCAGGGTCGGCCGGGCTTTGGCGAGGTCGGTGTAGTACTGGAGGCGACGCTGTCGCAGGCCTCGGTAGGTGGCCAACGGATCCGCGCTGTGAAGCGCCGCGGCGGTGGCGGCGCCGAACGCGCCGTCTTCGGTGAGCGGCGGCCGCGCCCCCATGGCGTTGAGCTGACGCTGCAGTTCGAGAACCGCGTTGCGCCCGGCATTGACGTAGAAGTCCACCAGCATCTCGGCCAGCGGCTGCAGCGGGATGCTGTCGGCCTGCAGCGGATCCCAGTAGTGGCGCTTGTAGATCTGGCCCGCCATCTCGGCGGTGAGGGTGCGCAGCGCGCCGACGCTGGTGTCGGTCAGGCCCAGTCCGGGGCCGTAGGCCTGGAAGGTCTTGAGCGTGATGCCCATGTTGGTGGCGCCCCCCGGGTCATCGGGATCGTCGACGAAGCCGCCTTCAAAGCGCAGCAGATGCGGCAGGTATGCGGCGAATTGAGCCATGGCGCGATTCCTTGGTGGGCTGTGATGGACACATCGTCCGAGCGGCGGCGGCATCGGGACAGCGGTCGATTGCCGTGAGCGGCATGGGAAAAAGGCCGACATGGCGATCGGTCGGAGGGGGGCGTTCTAAAGCCGCCTGAATTGATGGGCGCCTTCTCTGAATCCGCATGAAGCGGGCGTCTGGTGCGGCTGAATTGACCGATAAGTCGGGCTTGAGCCTGGAGGGCTACCCGATGAGTACCAACGAATGAGAGACGACGAGCACACCGACGCCGGCACCACCGCACCCGCGGGGCGAACGGCCATCACCGCGCGGGAGGCGCGGGTGCTGCAATCCATGGCGCAGGGTCTTTCCTGCCGCGAGACCGCCCGTGCGCTGGGCATCAGCGAAGCCACCGTCAGAAAGCACCGCAGCAACATGCTGGGAAAGCTGTCGCTGCGCAATGCAGCCGAGTTGTTGGCCCATGCGCGGCGGGCTGGATGGGTGAGCGCCGCAGGGAGTCGCCAGTTTCGACGCGCTCTCCGCACGGGAGAGGGAAGTGATGGCACTGGTGGTGGACGGCCGCACCAGCAAGGAAGTCGCCCGCCAGCTGGGGATCAGTGACCTCACCGTCCGCAAGCACCGCGAGAACCTGCTGCGAAAGCTGGGATTGAGCACGACCGCGCAATTGGCCGCGCTGGCCTTGGGCGCACCGGATGCTTCCACCTCCCGGGGATGAATCCGGCAACAGGTGGCCCTACGACATCGGGAGTATTTGAGCCCTGGGATCCGGTTCCATAGGATCAAACGATAAGCGGCCGCAGCCCACGCGCTGACGGCGGCACACCCAAAGGGACGGTAATGATCAGAACAGACTTTTCGGCCGGCGGCTGCGCGGCCCTGGCCCCCCCACGTCTGGACGCCACGCCAGAGCCACCGCTGCGTGGCCACGCCGCTGCACCCCGAACGCCCGGCACGGCCTTGCGCTTCGAGGGCTTCGAGCTGCATCCCGGCGAGCGGCGCCTGGTGGTGGCGGGACGGCAGGTGGAGGTGGGCTCGCGGGCTTTCGACCTGCTGCTGGCCCTGACGGAGCAGGCCGGCGCGCTGGCCACCAAGGACCAGCTCTTTGATCGAGTGTGGCCCGGCATGGTGGTGGCGGAGAACAACATCCACGTGCATGTGTCAGCCCTGCGGAAAGTGCTCGGCAATGCCGCCATCACCACCATCCCTGGCCGGGGGTACCGCTTCACGGCGCGGCCGCTGTCGGGTCCGGCACCGGCGGTGGTGTCGTCAGAGGGCGTGGTCGCACGTGTGCCGCGCACGCCGGCGCCCTTGTTCGGACGGGAGGAGGAGGTGGCCACGTTGCTGCGGCTCTTGAGCGGCCACCGCCTGGTGACGGTGGCCGGTCCCGGCGGCGTCGGCAAGACGGCGCTGGTGGCCGCGGCCCTCCATGCCCTGCCACCGGCGCAGGGTGTCCGGGTGCGCTGGGTGGATCTGCATGCGCAGGACAGTGCGGAGCATCTGCCCACCACGCTGGAACAGGCCATCGAGCCAGTCGGCGCTGCGGCGGGAGCGCCGCTGCTGCTGGTCCTGGACGGCGCCGAGCACCTGCTGGATGCAGTCGCCCAGTGGGCGAGCCAGTGGCAGGACGCGCTACCGGGCCTTCGACTGTTGGTCACCAGCCAGGCGGTGCTGCAGCTGGAGGAGGAGCATGTGCTGCGACTGGAACCTCTGCCCACCCCGGACGGTCTGGTCGACATGGCCACCGCCGCCGGCTATGCGTGCGTGCAACTGTTCGAGCGGGAAGCACAAGCGGCGGACCAGCGCTTCTCGCTGATGGACACCAACATCGCCAGCGTGGTTCGAATCTGTCGGCAGTTGCAAGGGCATCCGCTGGCCATCCGGCTCGCGGCGCAGCGCGCGCATGTCCTGGGACTGGAAGCCCTGCAGACCCATCTGCCACAGCACCTGGACCTGCTGCGCAACGCAAGCCGGGGAGCGCCGGGCAGGCAGCTCAGCCTGACGGCGGCCTTTGACTGGAGTTTCCAGCTGCTGCGGGACAACGAACGACGCGTGCTTTGCCGGCTGAGCGTCTTCAAAGGCCGGTTCACCCTGTCGCAAGCGATGCGGGTGGCCGCGGACCCCGCGCTGGCGGGCGAGGGCGCGCTCGACGAGTGGGCCGTCATCGACATCCTGGCGAGATTGGTGGACCGCTCCCTGATTTCGCTGGATCGGGACCTTGCGGGCGGCTATCACCTGGCCCCCACCATCCGCCACTTCGCCGCGCAGCACCTGGACCTCGCAGGCGAAACCGCGGCGGCGCGGCGGCTTGCCGACGAGGTGGATGACGAGGGGGATGCCGAGCCGCACCACGTTGCAAGAGATCAGAACGATTCAGCCGCGAATTCACAACGGAGCAGGACTGAAGCAGGGGACCCGATCGACAGTTCAAACGCGCCGGCAATCCCGCCAGCGCACAACCTGATCGAGAAGGACCACCATGCGTGCCACTCTCACTTCCCATGCATCACCGGGTTTCCGGTTGCCGGTGAATCCGGCGTTGAACCTGCCCAGCTTCGACCATCTGTTTGCCGCTAGCGCGACGGTGCTGCCGGTCCACGCTGCGGCGCAGCCGGACAAGGACGCGGGCGCCGCGGATGCCGGTGGCAAAGGCTCGCCGGCGATCGTGAAGATCAACGGCACTGGCGACAGCGGCGGCCGCGCCAGCAGCCGGAAGGCCCCGGGCGGCCACGACGCCAACGGACAGCGCGACGGGGGCTGATCATCATGATGAGCTTCCGCATCGAAGCCGGCGACCTGCCGGGTGCCTGGTCCGCCGAGGCGGGCCGATGCACCGCTGGCAACAGCTGGATTGAACCGTTCCGGCATCCCGCCCTGGAGTCCACCCTGGTCGTCAGCGATGACGCCGTGGGTCTCATCGTGCGGGAGCGCTCCAGCATGCATCGGCAGCCGCAAGCGCTGGCGATTGAGCGGGTGCGGTCGGAGGCGTTCGACGATCACCTGGCAGCTGCCCTGCGATGGCCACTCAACATTCAGGTGCTGAGCTGGCGGACGCGTGCAGATGCCGAGGTGACGCTTCGATGCGGAGGGTGGGGGACCGCACCGGTCTGCCTCGTCAGGCAAGGCGACATCCTGCATGGACATTGGGACGCCGCCCGTCTCTATCGGCATCTGCCGAACGGGATCGACCTCGGCCATGCCGCCTACCTGCTGGCGCGGATCGGTGCGCCCTATTCACGCCGCACCTTGTTCCCCGACATGACGATGCTCACTGAGCGGGCCACCGCCCGATGGCAGCCGTCCCGGGGTGACCTGCAGGTGAGCTATCCGCCGCGTGCGCCGACGCTGGCGCCCCGGCCCCTGCATGACAACGCGGATGTGTTGGGCAGCTTCGAACAGCTGATGGGCGCCTGCATCACCCGCTGGATGGACCCGCAGGCGGACCTGATGGCCGCTGAGTTGAGCGGCGGGTTGGACAGCGGAGTGGTGTCCCTGGTGGCAGCCCGACTCGGCCACCGGCCTCTGCGCAGCTACGGCCTGATCATGCCTGGCGAGAACGGACAGGCGCAAGCTTTGCGCCGCCAACTGCTGGTGCGACACCTGGGCGCCATCGACACGCCGCTGCTGGCCCAACTGCATCCCCCGTTCACCGCCCGCCGGCGCCGGTCCGACGGCATCGTGCCCTGGGGGGAGTTCTATCACGAGGCGTTCCTGGCGCTGCTGGGCCGCGCCAGGGCCGACGGTGTGCACACCATCCTGACCGGCATTGGCGGGGACGAGATCTCGACGCTGTCCTATGAAGAGCTTGGCTCGCCACCGCTCGGGAACGACGAACCGGTGGTGCTGCCCAGCTTCTTCACGGATCTGGCGCGCGAGGCCTATCACGCCTATGACCAGGAGGGACGGGACGTTGCGCCCCAGGGGGCCGCGTCGCGCAGCGTGTTCGAGGCGGCGCGTGCCGGCACCGCGGTGTGCCTGCGTGCCGGGGTCTGGCCGCTCTATCCGTATGCCACGCCAGAGCTGGTGGATTTCTGCCGCAGCCTGCCGGTGCAGTGGCGGCAGGGGCGGCGTCTTCAACGCGACTATCTCGCCAGCCAGGGCCTGCCGAAGGAAGTGTGGCGGCCGGCCCAGCCGGAGACCTTCCTGCCGCTGCTGCATCAGGGCATGCGGCAGGATGCGCGCGCCCGCATCGAGCGGATGTTCGCCGACTCCGCATTGAGTCGCGCCGGTCTGGTGGATCCGGGCCGGCTGATGGACGCCTATCGCCGCTACTGTGCGGACGAGCCCGGCCATGAGATGGACGCGCTGCTGCCGGCCTTGGTGCTGGAGATGACCTTGCGGGCCCTGCGGGATGCCCAGGGAGATGAACTCGCGGAAGGGGCCGGGGCGGCCGATGTGGAGCTGGCATCGTGACCAACGCCAGCGCTTCCTCCCTCATCGCGGCGCGAGGCCTGCCAGACTGGCAGCACGCCAGCGGCAACGACCAGTTCCAACTGTTGGGGGCTTACGGCGAGGACGGCCTGTACTTCGCGGTGCCTCGCACGGCGGCCTTGGCAGTCCGTTCGGACGGAAGTCCGGACTTCTTTCTGGAATTCGTCTCGGACAAGAACGCTCCTGGGCCGGACCAAAGCCTGTACGCGGTGCTGCGCATGGGTCTGACGCCGGGCGGGAATCTCATCGCGGCGGCTGGCCTGCTCGACCAACCGAGAAGCGAGGCGGCGCTGCTGCCCATGAGCTTCAACGGCGGCAACCGGCTGCACCTGAGGGTGGGCGACAGCGTCGAGACCGCTCCCTTTGCATGGACCAGCGCCACCCATGCGGCGATCGAGGCCCGGTTGTCACCGCTCAGCGCCCGCCTGCTGTATGCGGCACTGCATCGAAGTGAAGGCGGCGTCGAGGGGGCAGGGCTGGGCGGCCTGGTGCAGACCGCCATTGAGTGCGAGGTCGCAGCGGTGCTGCCTCGGCTGGATCTGCAGGTGCGCTTTGATCCGGGCCGGGTGTTGCCCTCGCTTCGGGATCATTTTCGTGGCGGGCCACTGGCGGAAGACCACAGCCTGCCGTTTGAGGGGCTGGTCAATCTGCTTGCAGAGCCCAGGCCGCAGTGGTTCGATTACAGCGGCGCGGAGGTGGGGCGGAGCAGTCGGGACCTGGGTCTGGCGCTGGCCGGTCGGTTGCTTCATGAGTTCGGCCGCGCGGCGCGGTGCACGACGCCATCGGACGGCCCGCGCATCCAGCTCACAACCCTGGACGACAAAGCGTCGGCGGCAGCGGGCGGCGCCGCGGTCCAGTGGAATCTGCAAACACCGCTGCTGGCCGGCGTCCCGGTGGTCCTGCGCGCCGACCCATTCGCCTTGCTGGCGGAAGTCGGTCGTCGGGATCAACTCACCGGCTTCACCTCCGTGCCGAAACTGCCGGATGACCTGCGGCGCCGGCGCATCACGGTGGGGCATGGCCTGCCCGCCCAGATCACCCATTGCCAGCAGATTGCCCTGTGGTTGCAGGTGGACGCGGCGGACTCGGCCTCGGGGGTCGCGGACACGCGGTCGGTGGTGCTGTATCCGCCCCCGCAGCAGCCGTCCTCCCGCACGGTGGATCTCTCCTTCGCGCGCATCCAGTCGCCGCAGTCCTACCGCACCCGGGTGCAGGTGGTGACCGATGACGGCGTCGCCGCCGGTCCCTGGACCAGGACTGATGCGGACTATCTCTTCATCGATGCCAGCGACTTGCCTTTGCCGCTGGTGCGGGTCGCTGCCAGTGAGGCGCTGCTGCGTCGCGCGGCGGTCAGCTTCTCGGTGGTCGGCAGCGCGTCGGACGCTGTCTCGGCGGGCGCTCAACACTCGCCGCAAGACACGGCGGCCCTCGTGTCATTGACGCCCTCGCAACCCATCCAGGCGCTCCTGCTGGATCGCCCCGATTCCCAGACGCGCCTGCGGATCCAGGCACGTGATCTCGAAACGGATGGGCCGGCGGTTCTGCTGGACCTGCCGGCCCGGTCGGTCGATCTGGACCTGACCTCTTTCACCGCACCCGTCCTACACACGGAGGAACTCAGCCATGACTGAACTGCCCCAAGGCTTCAGCCTCAACGGTCTCTATTGCATGCCGGTCGACCTGCCGCCGTCAGGGCGCTTTGTCTGCCTGTCCGAGTTGCCTGGCGTGGCGCTGGAAGCGGGCAGGGCACGGCTCTCGCTGTTTGGCGGCGAAGACGCCATGGCCCTGACGCTGGAAGCCGTTTGGCAGCCCGACGAAGCGGCGCGGGACGCGGCCCAGAGGGCCATCGCCAGCGGTCATCCCGACATCGGCCACCCACGGCTGGAGCTTGCGACGCTGGAGGAGGTCAGCGCGACGCTGGTCCTGCACGCGCGTGATGGATCGGCGCAGGCCCTCGGCCCCCGGCCGGCCTCCGGGTTCTCGTCGAACCGTGTGGCCTTTCATGAGTCGATCAATGCCGATCAGGCCGAGATCGTCCGGCAGGCCTTGCGAGGGGAGTCCGGCCGGTTGACCTTGCGTTATGACGCTTCGCTGACGCTGGAAGAAACGGCGCAGGCGACGATCAGCGGCGATCTGGCTGGCAGTGTGAAGGCCTTGACGCCAGAGCCCGACCCCGACGACGGCGGCTTCTTCGGATTCTTCAAGTCCAGGTCGAAACCCAAAGCGACGACGCCGCCGCCGCTGCCTTCCCTGGCGGCCTGCGAGGCCGAGGTGGTCGCCGCCCTTGCGAGCGGACGGCTGGTCCTGACCCACAACGACACGCCCAATGTGCCGCAGGCCCTGCGCGAGGAGCTGGAAGCCGGATTGCGCGGGCAGGTGGCCGCCATGCTGCTCGACAAGCTTCGCCAGCCGGGTGTCACCGGCGGCACGGTGAAGCTCAACACCGCGAAGTCCTGCCGCAGGCGCTGGCCGGTCAGTCGGTCGCTGGATGTCGGCGAATGGCTACGCCAGCGAGGGGCCTCGGCCCAGGACGCCATCGGCTGAGTCGCCCGCCAGGACCGGCGAGTCCTGATTCCTCTTCCATTTGCGATCCACGCAGTGATCGCCGCCCGCGGCGGTGCGGCCTGCACACGCCGTTTTCATGACCAGGAGAACTGAACATGCTCAAGCTTTTGCCCTCCGTGATCGTCCACGACGTGCCCGGGCCATTCAAGGATCGGACCAACAACTTCATCCTGTTTCCTGACGACCAGGACCCCAACCGGTTTTACGCGCTGGCGGAATTTCCCACCTTCCTCGACAACAAGGGCGTGCCTGCCTTCAACCTCCTCTGGTACTTCGGGGGCGGACAGGAGTCCGGAGGCATCTGCACGATGACGGTGGCGCTGCCCACGCCCGACATCGATCGGCCGGAGGTGAGGGACAAGGTGCTGCAGGCGCTGAATCGGGATGCCTCCACGCAGGCTATCGCGCGGCTCACACTGGACCTGTGCCGGGCCGTGGAAGCCAACGATGCTGTGCAGGTGGCCTCACTGAAGAAGGAACTGGGGTTCGACGACGCAGCGGTGGACCGGGTGATGAAGCGATGGAACAAAGCCGGGGAGGCCAGCCAGTTCCTGCCGCAACGTGACGGCCTTCAGATCAGTCCCATCGATTGCACCTCCGGCCAGGTCGTGGTGAAGGCTTTCTCCGGCAAAAAGAATTACCAGGATGGCAAGGCGGATTACAGCGAGGGGTTTGTCACCACGCCGTCGAGGTTCAACAGCAACGCGGCGGTGGTGACCTTCAATCTCTCCAAAACCGGGGTCAACCTGTTCTGGCACGCCTTGGGAGGGCCTTCCTTCAACGCCAGCGACAAGAAGCCCGAGGGGTATGACACGGCGGCGAGCAGCAGCATCGTCAGCGTGGTCTACACGATCCAGTTCCAGGCGCTGCTTCCCGAGGCCAAGGCCACGGTCACGCTGGATCATTCGGTCGTCGCCAAGCTCAATGTGGACACCGAGGAGGGCCGTGGTGCCTGGGGGCGCACCTACCGGAAAGAGGTGGTGCGTGGAAAGGAATATGAGGACGCCATCCAAAGTGCCACCCAGGTGGTCGTGCCATCCTCGCTCGGTGACAGCGGGAGGACCTCGGTCCAGCAACTGCTGACGGACTGGGCCGCGCAGCAGCTCACCGCCATGACGGCCGCCCAGCTGCCGGGCATCAAGCTGGACGACCTCAGCCTGGACAGTGCGCGGCAGCTCAAGACGGTGCAAAAGCAGTCCCGCACCTATACCCTGACGCAGGGCGTGGATGTGCCCAAGTCGCCGCAGGGCCAACTGCCCCAGCTGAACACGATCGTTGACGGCAAGACGCTCCAGTCGCTGTTCCGGACCATCGACCTCAACGATCAGCCGTATTTCAATGTCGATCTCACGGTGCGTCCTCCCACGCTGCCCATGATGAAGGAGCGCCAGATCGATCGATTCGTGCTGACGCAACTGTCCTACGCCAACGAGAAGCTGCTGGACGGCCAAGGTAGCGAGGTCAACACCATTGAATATGCATCCACGGATGCGCCGGACACCCCGCGCCCTTCATTGACCGGCACCTTTGATCGGCAGAAGCGGGAGCGGGTTCTCCAGTACAGCTATCTGGTGACCTACCAGGACGGCACGCCCTCGCTGCGGGTCTCCGATCGCACGCTGAAGAACGACAACTACCTCGACCTGGGTGCCGTGGACCTGGGGGTGTTGACCGTGCGTCTGGATGGCATCGATCTGCCGTGGGGCGTGATCGAGGGCGCACGGGTGCAATTGCAGTATGGCGACTGGCAGCGGACGATCGTGCTCGATCGGAGCAGCGAAACCAGCCCGCAGGTGTTCAGCAAGCCCTTTGGCCAGATGCTGGATCAGCCACTGAGTTACCAACTCACGCTGAACATGGTGGGGGGCACCGTGGTGGTGGGCGAGCGCCAAAGCGTGCCGCTGCGCGCCGGCGTGGCGGAAGTGACCTTGAAGAGCCCGCTGGGCAGCGCCACGCAGGAAATCAGCTTCGAGCTCATCGACGGCGTGCAGAAGGCCATGCTGCGGGTGGAGTACGTGCTTCGCGCCGCCGGCGGGGACCGTGTCTTCCCGCAACTGGTTCAACTGGACGCGAGCGAGCATGGGGGGCGCTGGTCATGGAAGGTCCCCGGCGGCAGTGTGCCCGCCACGCTGCGGGTGCAAAAGGCGCGCATCACCACCGCCGCGGGCAGCAAGGACCTGTCCGGGCCCGAGGTGTTTGATCCGCTGGATCAAAACCCCAACATCATCGTGAGCGCCGACGGCGTGTCGAGCTTCTGATGATCGCCGACAGCACGCCGGTGGCGCTTCGGCGCGCCCGCCACGTCCTGGTCTACCGGGATACGGCGAGCCCGACCCGCTTCCACTATGCCTCGACCCGGCCGAGCGTCGCCAGGAGCGGCGCCGGCTGGCAGTTGAGCCTGGTTCACTACGACCAGGTGCTGGACGGGAAGGCCGGCGTGCTGTCGTTGGTGGTCACGCTGCGCCCGGATGCCGACGAGATGGACCGGCTGCGGGAAGACCTGCTGGAGGATCTCGCCGGGACGGTGGAGAACCCGTCGCTGGATCTGGTGCCCATCGCCTGGACGGAGGGTCAGGTGGTGGCCGCGATGATCGACGGACAGCCGGTGCGGGCCACGCCGTCGCTGATCGGGGACAACTCGGTGACGCTGCAGCTCGAGCTCAGCACCGACCAGTACCTGCAGATCCGCGGCAGCCACCGCCAGGCGGTGACGCCGATTTCGGTGGTGTATGCGCTGTCCTACGAGGCGCTTCGTCCGCAGTATGGGTTCTCCATCCAGTTCGACGAGGTCCAGTTCCGGGACTGGGTGATCCGCCGCTGTTCCGCCAACCTGCTGCTGCTCGACTTCGAGCGAACGGACACCTTCGAGGATCTGCGGCAGAGCGGTGTGCTGCGGGTCGTCAACGAAAGCCAGACCGATGCGCCGGCGCCCGACAGCTTCAAGCTGGCGTTCATGCGGAGCCTGCAGAGCGCGCTGGAGCCGCTGCCGCGATTCGTGCCCCAGGGCGGCGGCGGTGACTGGTCGCTGGGCTTCAGTTGCAGCACCGTGCGCGAGACGCAGAACCTGGCACGGCGGCTCGACACCCGCATGCAGGTGTCGGGGGCGGTCCCGCGGCGTGCCTTCATCCAGGGCGTGCTGGCCGGATGGAAGGAGGCGCTCGACGCCCAGCCCGACCTCCAGTTGCCCACCCGCAGCAGCTTCCAGCAAGCACTCACGGTGCGTTGCCACGACGCCTTCAACGGCGAGCCGCTGCACGCCTTGAAGGTTCGATTGGAGTCGGCGGCGGCGGACGCGGTGGAGCATGTCTTTGAGGGTCCGGAGTGGCCCTGGACGGTGGAACTGAGTCATCCGCCGTTCAAGGCATCGCCCCTCGAGTCCGGCAGCCTGTGCAGGGTCACCCCGTACTTCGGCGACGGTAGTGCAGGGCCGGTCACCGTGATGCCGGTGCGGCGCGAGCAGGCGTATCTCGACATCGTGCCTGCCAGCCTTTTCAGCTGGCGTCGCTACCAGATGGAGGCGTCGCCGGACTTCCCGTGGGAGCTGGTCACCGCCATCAGCGTGAGGCTGGCGGGTCAAGGCGCCTCGGCAGGCGTTGAGACCCGGCCGCCGAATGTTGTGCTCACGGCCGCGAAAACCCGCGCCGACATCGAACTGTTCTCACCGACGCCGGTGGACCTGGCGGACGTGGTCTTCACGGCGGAGTGCAAAACGCTGGCCGGGCCGGTGATCCGCTGGAGCGGCTGGCCCGCCGGTCCCCAGGTCTACCTGAACCCGTTCATCCGGCGATGGCTGAGCTTCCGGGTGGCGGAGGACGTTGACTGGCAAGACCTCACGGCGGTCGAGATCACGCTGCAAGCCGGCTCGACCCCCTCCCACCTCTGGCGCGACGGCCGGTACTCGCTGACGCCGGACCGTCCGCGGTGTCGCATCGAGTGCTGGTCATTGCCGCAGACCCCCATTTCCTATCGCGTCAGCTACGTGGGCGCTGGCCGACGCATCCCTCCCACCATCGCGGAATCAAGCCGAGCCGACGTTGTCATCACGTTGCCGCCGCGAGCCACTGCCCAATCCTGAAGGAGTCAACACATGATTTACATCGACCAGAAGAAGCTCACCGTCGACGGGGTGGATGTCTACCCGGACCACGAATCACCCTCGCAGTTCTGGTATCTGCCCGGTACCGTGCAGTTGGCCGAACGGGAGGGACGCAAGGTGCTCTCCTACCTCTGGTACACCGATTCGAAGGACGATGCCAATGGCACCGGGATGTTGAATTTCGAGGTCAACACCGCGGTGTCCGAGAAGACCCTGGAGCGCATCCGATCGCGCATCGTCTCGGAGTGGGAGGTGGATGAAAAGAAGAGCGGCAAGATCCGGCTGGCCACCGTGCCCTACAACTCGGGCAGTGTGAACTTCTCGGTCCTGGGCCCGGTGGTGGCGCAGGCGGCCAACGCGCGCACCGACCCGGCCGTGCTGTACCAGAGCCCGGAGCAATTGGTGTGGAATGCCGGCTCGTCGTCCCTGGTGGGGGACAACGCAGCGGTCTGCTCTGTCCGCTTCACCAAGGAGGGCAAGCTGGCCGCCGCGATGAAGGCGGTGCTGCAGAACCGCGCCAAAAGCATGGCAGCGATCTACCGGCTGGAGTTCCTGGCCATGCGGCCTTCGGTGACCTTCAAGGTCACAGGGTCCTTCAAGAAGGCGATCCAGGACTTCCAGTTGAGCCTGGGCGCGCAGATACCGCTGGAGGCGCTGGTGCTGGACCTGGGCTTCCAGGCGCAGTGGCGCAACGTCCTGCAAAGCAGCGAGCTCAAGATTGAGGTGGTGGACTACACCGGCGCAGGGGGCGAGCAGGCGGGGCGGAAGCTGGCCGAGTCGCTGCTGCTGACCCACTTGCTGAAGAATTTTTTCGAAGTGCAGCTGGACCAGGGCGCCAATACCTGGACGCCGCTGTCGGAGGCGCCCAAGGTGGACGCCGCGGTTCAGAAAGCCAAGGATGTCGAGGAAGGCGCGGCGGCGCAGGTGGAGAAGGATCAGGCGGACAGCTCGCAGGCGGACAAGGATGAGGCGGTGAAGGAAATCGTCAAGGCCGCCACCATCTTCATCCCCAAGGTCAACATCCGGGCCGCCTATTACGAGGGCAAGCAGGTCAATACGCTGGACTTCTTCTATTCGGAAAAGAAGGCAACGGTGATGACCGCGCTGCCGCAGGCGGTGATCGGGCTCTCGGACAAGGACGACCCCGAGGCCTACATCGTCCAGGTCAACCGCGCGCAGGACCCGTTTGGCCTGCCATTCCCGGTGATGACCTCGGTGCCGAACGCCCAGCTGCAAACCGAGCTTGGGCTGCAGACCTTGAACGTGCAGGCCCGGTATCCCGCCGGCGCGCCGCGCGACCGGCAGAGCGCGCTGAACTATTCGATCAACGACGGCAAGGAACAGGGGGTCAGCACCTTTCCGTTTCAATACGACAGCAACGGCAGTTCCGCCGTGGATTACAGCGCCGAATTTGTCTTCCAGCCGATGGGGGAGTGGCAGGGCGACAGTTTCCACTACTCGCTGAACGGCACCAGCGACAACGGCCTGATCAAGGCGCTGCCCAATCTGGTGGCTGAATTCCTGACCATCACGATCGGCCTGAGCCAGGACTTTGTCTGGGAGGGCGCGGATCAGGCGGTGGTGACGCTGACAAGCGCGAAATGGAAAGGCGAAAAGCGCGTGGTGTTCCAGCGTGGCAAGGACGCCGACCAGACCTTGAAGCTGCGATGCAGCATGCAGTTCAAGGATGAACCGGTCACCTACCAGGTGGAGTTGCGCCAGGGCGGCCGCAGCGTGCGGCGCGATGGTTCCTTCCCGATGCAGGACAACTTCATCACGGTGAATGACCGCTTCGCAGGCCATACACCGGTGTTCTTCGAGCCCCGCTTCACCACCGGTTTTGCCGATGTCAGCTTGCGCTTCGAGCAGGGCGATTGGTGCTGGGAGGACAACTTCACCCTGGAAGCTGGCGACAAGCGGAGCAAGCGTGTGGTGCCGAGCCTGCAAGCCCCCCGGCGTGAGAGCGAGTTGGTGGCGACCTACGAGGTCACCTTCGATTCGGGTCAGACCTTGACCGGCATGGTGAAGGGCGGATCCACCGTGCGCCTGACGCCGACCGCCTGAACCCCCGCGCCTCAGCGTCGCCCCCATCCCACGCGAGCACCCCACATGACCATCCTTCCACCGCATGTGCACCGATTCGTGCGCACGCTGGGGCCGGCGGTGGCGCGGGAGTTCGCGCGGGTGACCGGTGCGGTGCTGGGGCCGCGTGCGTTCGAGGCGTCTCTGGCACGGCCCGGTCGACTGAATGCCGACGGGTCTCCGCTGGAGTTTGCCTTCGGGCCCAGGCCGGACGAGCTGCGCTACGCGATGGAGGTGGATGCGTGGCGCACGGCACCCGAGGATCGCCTGCAGCGCCTGGACCGGTTGCTGGACGGGCTCGGGGGGGCGCCCACGGGCGGTGCCGCGGCTTGTTTTCCGTCGCTGCAAAGCGGACACCGGCTTCATTGGGGCGCGTGGCTGAGTGCACGTCAGCCCCTGGGATCGCACCCGTCGGCCGCGGCCACCCGCTTCAAGGTTTATGCGGAGGTGCCGCCGGAAGTCGGCATCGATGCAAGCCCGTGGGGGACCTACCTGGCACCGCTGGCGCTGCCGCAGGGGCCGCCCGCACGCTGGGTGATGGTGGGAGCCGCGCCCGGTGAAGCGCGTTGCGAGTTCTATTTCGAATTGCACAGCCGGGGGTTGCTGCCCGAGGCGCTTCAGGGCCTGCTGGAGCGAATCGGGCTCGGGGCGAGGTTCGAGACGCTGCTGGCCCTGGTGCAGGCCTTTGAGTTCCGTCAGAGCCGTCGCTGCAGCGTGCTGCCGCAGGCGCAGTACGGCTTCAGTGTGTCCCTGCTGCCGCAGGCACGTGACCCGGTCTTTGCGTTGTTTGTGTTTGCCGAGGACCTCGTCGGCGGCGATGTGGGTGTTCGTTCCCAGGTGCTGAAGGCGGCGGGACGTCAGGGCCTGGACCTGCGTGCTTATGCGGCATTGACCCAGGCCCTCGGGAAGGCGCGTAGTGCCAGCGGCGAGGTGAGGGTGCAGGTGCAGGTGGAGATGTGCGACCGCCCGATCCACAACATGTTGTCGTTTTTTGTAGGAGGGGGCGACGTCGCCGGTTGGCAGGTGTCGTTGAGTCCTCCGACTCCACTGAGGAGAAGAGCATGACCCAATTGACCTCGTTGACCGTGCGGCGTGGCCGCGTCCGGCGCAACGAACTTGGCGGCGCCTGGATCTGCGCCACGACCGACCTGGCTTCGCCTGGCCTTCTGACCAGCGCCTCCGGCCGCACGGGCTGCCTGGCGGTCTGGCGACCGGATGTGCAGACCGCCGGCGGTCAGGAGGCATTTGCCACCGCGCTGGCGGACGATGGCACGCTCAGCGTGGTGCTGGTCGCCGGCCCCCCTCCCGGAGCGGCGGGCGCCCCAGACGCCAGCGGTGGGGAGGTAATGACGGACAACACTTCGTTTGCACTGATCGTGGAATCGGAGGCGGGCCGCATGCGGCATGCCTTGCAGGCCACATGGAAGGGGGCCCAGGTGCAGTTGTCGGTCCGTCTTGGCGGTGACGATCTGCAGCGCGCGCGGGCAGCGCTCTACGATCTCAATCCACGCGTGGTGGTGGAGGTGAGCCAATCGGTCGATCTGGCGGCGCGCCAGACCGATGACTTCATTCGCACCCATTGGTCGAACAAGACCATCCAGGCCGGGCTGCTGGAGGCCTTTGGGGGCATCCCGATCGATTCGGCCGCCACGTATGTGGAGCTGGCACGTGGCGGAGATCCGGACTTCCCGAATCAGTTCCTGGTGATGGGCTGTACTTTGGTCAGCGAGGTGGGGGTGCCGTCCTTGCCGACCTACGTGCAGTGGCAGGTCAGCTGGCAGGACCGCGCTTATCACTACTACCAGGACGCGCGTCGTCCGAGCCGTGTCTTCTACCTGCCGGACCAGTTCGAGCTGGCGGCCGGCGACGAAGGCGCACCGACGCTCTCCCTGTTGCAGTTCACCTTGCCGCCGGGTGGCAGCTCGGTCACGGGCGCGCGGGCGGCGTTCCATTGCTTCGGCGCGGCCGTGGTGGACCGCAGCCGCATCGACCATGCCGGCCAGGTGCTGGCGGAGAAGATGGGCCTGCCACCGGAGATGACCAGCCTGGAAGACGCGCATGACGTGCACAAGGCCTTCTTTCTGTACCTGCCCGGCCCCACCGGCAGTGATGCGGCCCCGGTGCTGCAGGAGCAACGCGAGGCCAGCATTGACCTGCGTGAGGGGCTGCGCAACGGCTTGAACCTGTCCTTCGATCAATTTCGCGCCCTGTGGGCGGCGATCTTCAGCCGCGCGCCCGAGAAGACCCTGTTCCGGGGCCAGGTGGACGTGGTCCTGCTGAATGGACGGTATCGAGAGGAGATCGCCTTTGTCGGTCGGCTGCCGATGGAGACGCGAGAGGACTTCCTGAACCAGATCCTCGACCGCTCGACGACGCAGACCTATCCGGTCCAACTGTCGGTGCGGGCGCACGAACGCATCTTCCAGCCCAGCGCCGGCGCGGAGGCGGACCCCCGCGCCGCGGTGCGGGAGGTCTCACTGCTGTTTGACAGTCAGCCACGCGCAGCAGTGACGCTGACGGCCGATCGACCGCAGATGGAGGTCAGCCTGGAGCGCTCCATCCTGGACATCCTGCTCGGTATCCAGCCGCCCGACCAGCATCCGTTCCGTCTGACCGTGCTGCGCCAGGACGGCACCAAGCAGAGCTGCCGGCAGATGGCGGACAGCGCCGAGCCCGATCTCTGGATCATGCCGGCGGCCATCGCGCAGTGCGTCACCGAGCCCATCACGCCTCCCCATCCCTGAAACCTGATCGTCCTCACAAGGAGAACCCCCATGGCAGGCAGAAAACTCTTCACCAACACCAGTCCGCATTCGATCCACGTGACCTTGCTGGTGCGCGCCAGCGAAGACCCTCGCAATCAGGCGGGCACCACCGAGTTCATGCTGCGGCCGGGTGAGTCGCAATGGCAGGAGTACGGCAACAACATCGACATTTATCTCAATGGCATCAAGCTGGCTGCCGTTTTCAATGGCCAGATGAGTGGGGAGCAGCACATCGTGATCCAACGCGGCTCGTCGCTGGACGACCAGCTGAACACCCGCAATGCCGTCGATTTCCGCTATGAGAGCGGGACGTTCCTGGTGTCCACGCGGCAAGTGAACTGACCTCGCCCCAGCGAGATCCCGGAGCACCCGTAGCCTGCCGGCAGCCGAAGCATCTGCGGCTGCCGGCAGGGGGGACCCTCAGCGGGCGTTTGCGGCGCGCGTCTGCTCCGCATTGGTGGTGGCGCGCGACCCTTTCAGGTGCTCCTCCACATCGGTCGGACGCGCTCCGACAGCCTTCACCGCATCCCGGATCTGCATCTCGGTGACATTGAGCTTGCGTGCCCAGGTCTGAACTTCCTGCTCATCCCCCACGTTGATCGCGCCGGTGGGCGACGTGGCCGCTCCGCCTTGAGGCGGGGCGCCAAAGCTTGCTTCGTCGGACATTGGTTTCTCCGGTCATCACAACGAGACGGTCTCGCTGTTCCTGCTCCCGTTTCGGCAGATCGCATGCCTGACAGACGCCACCGCCCCACGCAGCTCCCAGCGCCGTCATACCCGGCAACCGTACGCGATATGTTGCTCCTCGCACATACCGCCGCGGAGAGCGTCCCACGACCGTCCTTTGACGCTCATCGTTTCCCCCTAATTCGACATTTCTCCCTCCCCAATCCTGGTGGAGCTGCTGGATTGCAACTGGCAATCGCGGCACTATCACGACATGCAGATGCTGAGCCGACTCCTTCGTACGCCTGTGCTGCTGCTGGCCGTGTGCGGCTGGCAATTGGTGCAGGCGCAAACCGCCGTGGTCATCGGCGGCAACCTTCGCTTCGACAACGACGAGGTGTGGCAACGCATCGTCGATGAGGCGGGCGGCCCGGGCAAGGCGCGGGTGGCGGTGCTCGCCACCGCGTCCGCGGCGCCGGAGCAATCGGCCAATGCCATCGTGCAGGTGCTGCAGCGGCATGGCGCGGCAGCCGAGCACATTCCGGTTGCACCGCGGCTGGAAGGCGCGGACCTGCAGAAGAATCTGAATGACCCGGCCCTGATCGCGAAGGTGCGCGGGGCCTCGGCCGTCTTTTTCTCCGGCGGCGCGCAAGGTCTGATCGTGGACACCTTCCAGCCGAACGGCAAGAACACCGCGATGCTGGATGCCATCTGGGACGTCTACCGCCGCGGCGGCGTGGTGGCCGGCACCAGCGCCGGCGCCGCCATCATGAGCCGCACCATGTTCCGCGACGCCCTGGACGTGATGGGCGTGATGCGGGGCCAGATGCGCGATGGCCATGAAATTGATCGTGGCCTGGGCTTTGTCACCGACCGGTTGTTCGTGGACCAGCATTTCCTCAAGCGCGGGCGGATCGGCCGCATGCTGCCGCTGATGATGGCGCAGGGCTACCGGCTGGGGCTGGGCATTGAGGAGAACAGCGCGGCCGTCATTCGCGGGCCGTCGGTGGACATCATCGGCGCCCGCGGGGCCTTGCTGGTCGATCTGCGCAGCGCACGGACCGATCCCTCACTGGCCATGTTCAATGTGCAGGACGCACGACTGAGCTATCTGGACAACGGCGACCACTACGACCTTCGCAGCGGCCAGGTCACGCCGGAAAAGCGCAAAACGCCGTTGCCGGAGGCCCGCATCATCCGCGCGTCCCACGCGATGACCAGCCCGGTCAGCACCTTCCAGACGGACATCCTGGGCGACAACCGCATCGTGCAGGCCATGGCGGAATTGATGACGGCGCCGTCCGGTGAAGTCCGCGCGATGGCCGCTCGCGTGCGGCCGGGGGCGACCGAGCCGCGGGACCGCACCGCCTTTGTGTTCCGCCTCTACCGCGGGGAGGGCACCCAGGGCTGGTTCAACAGCCAGGGGGATGCGGACGACATCACCTTGCTGGATGTCCGCCTCGATGTGCGGCCGGTGCCGGTGCCGCTGGCGGCGCCCCCGCGACTGGCGGCGAACAACCCGACGCCGGTGCAGCAGGCGCCGGAGGGTCCCGCCGGGTCGCCGGTCGAGAGCGCGACCACGCCGCGCTGAGATCCCGCTGCCGCGCCGCGCTGACCCCTGGTGCGGTGGGGCGCTGAACCCCGGTGCGGTCGGGCGCTGAATGCGCGCTGCCGCGCTGTCGCTTACTTGCCGGCCGCGCCCGCGACCGTCACCCAGCGCAACTCAAACCAGTTGTCCGCACGGTGCTGCACCGTCACGTTCTGGCGGAACGCCCAGGGAATCATCTGACGATGCAGCGGAATGACATGGTTCTGTGCCTTGAATTCGCGCAGTGCTGACTTCACCAGTTCCTCGCGCTTCTTCGGATCGGCTTCCACACTGGAGCTGGCTGCCAGAGCATCAAACTTGTCATCCTTCCAGTTGCCAAAGTTGTAGTAGCCCACGCCCTTGTCGCCGCGATTGCGCAGCAGCGGTGTGAAGGCCACCTCCGCATCGGTGATCACGCCGCCCCATCCAAACATGTAGAGGCTGGTGTCCATCTTCTCCAGCTTGGGGAACATCAGCGTGCGCGGCTGCGCATTGACGTTGACCTTGACCTTCAACTGCGCCCACATGGAGGCCAGTGCGAGACAGATCTTCTCGTCATTGATGTAGCGGTTGTTGGTGCAGTCCAGCGTCACCTCGAAGCCATTGCCGTAACCGGCATCTGCCATCAACTTCTTGGCCGCGGCCACGTCATAGGGCAGCCGCGATTCGATCTGGGCATCGTTGTAGGCGCCGAGCGGGGAGGGCGTCAGCCCGCCGGTGGGGATGCTCAGGCCATTCATCAGCTTGAGCTTGATGGCGTTGATGTCGATCGCCTGATAGAGCGCCTGACGCACCCGCGCATCCTTGAATGGATTCTTGTCGCCCGGCACCTTGCCGTAGAGCAGCTTGTCCCGCGACTGATCCATGCCAATGAAGATGAGCCGGTTCTCCGGTCCTTCCAGCACCTTGACGCCACTGGTCTGCTTCAGCTTGTTGAGGTCGCGCGGGGCAGGGTCCAGCACCAGGTCCACCTCGCCGGAGACCAGGGCGGCCAGCCGGGTGGAGTCGTTGGCGATCGGCGTGAACACCGCTTCCTGCACATTGCCGTCAAACTTGCCCCACCAGTTGGGATTGCGCTTGAAGCTGGTGCGCACCCCGGGCTGCCGCTCCATCATCATGTAGGGGCCGGTGCCATTGCTGTGGGTGGCGGCATAAGTCTCGTCCTTGTCCTTGTAGTTTTGCGGACGGGTGACCTTGTGCTGCTCGCTCCAGCGCTTGCTCATGATGAAGATCAGGTCCAGATGCTGCAGGAAGATCGGATTGACCTGTTCCAGCTGGAACTCCACGGTGAAATCATCCACCTTGCGCGGTGTGCCGACGGCCTGGGCATAGGCGCTGATGTTGGAGTTCACATCCTTCGCGCGTGCCACGGAGAACACCACGTCGTCGGCGGTGAACGGCGTGCCGTCCTGGAACTTGACGCCCTGGCGGAGCTTGACGCGCCACAGCGTCGGCTTCACCTGCGTCCATTCGGTGGCCAGGCTGGGCACGATGTTCAGATTGCGGTCCCGTGCCACGAGGCGCTCATAGACCTGACCGTTCATGGCATTGGTGACGATCTCATTTTGCGAATGCGGGTCGGCGGTCTGCATGTCGCCCGCGCCGGCCCAGCGCAGGGTTTGCGCTTGCACCTGCTGCGTCAGCGCCGGTGCCACGACCAGACCCAACCCCAGACTCACCACGGCCGCCAAGCGCACGAGCACGGCACGGGGCGACCCGGATGTCCCGACGCGCGGCAGGGACAAGGGCAGGGTGGGGCGCTGCGACACGGTCAACAGCGCAGGGGCCGCAAGCGCGGACAGGGGGTGGTTCATGGCTTCTCCAAAGGCAGCATCGAGGCGGCCGCGGCCCGCTCCGCAGGGGTGCAGGCCCGCGTCCTGACATGATTCCGGGGGCATTCACCCGGACAAGTCAGCGTTTCAGCTTCGGATGCTGAAGTTTCGTCTTGCGATCCAGTTTAGGGGCAGTCGCGGAAGCTGCGACAATGGGGATAGATACCGCCCACTCTCTTTCAGAACCACTCCGGAACCCTTCCGCCATGGCTCAATACGTCTTCTCGATGAACCGCGTCAACAAGACGGTTCCTCCCAAACGTCACATCCTGAAGGACATCTCGCTGTCCTTCTTCCCCGGCGCCAAGATTGGCGTGCTGGGCCTGAACGGCTCCGGCAAATCCACCCTGCTCAAGATCATGGCCGGCGTGGACAAGGAAATCGAAGGCGAAGCCGTGCCGATGCCCGGCATCAAGATCGGTTATCTGGAGCAGGAGCCCAAGCTCAATCCGGACCAGACCGTGCGTGAAGCCGTCGAGGAAGGCATTGGTGGCGTGCTGGCCGCCAAGAAGCGCCTGGATGAGGTCTATGCCGCCTACGCCGAGCCGGATGCCGACTTCGACGCCCTGGCCGCCGAGCAGGGCGAGCTGGAAGCCATCATTGCCGCCGCCGGCTCGGAAAACACCGACCTGCAGCTGGAACTGGCCGCCGATGCGCTGAACCTCCCGCCGTGGGACGCCAACATCGGCGTGCTGTCCGGCGGTGAAAAGCGCCGCGTGGCCCTGTGCCGCCTGCTGCTGTCCAAGCCCGACATGCTGCTGCTCGACGAACCCACCAACCACTTGGACGCGGAATCCGTCGAATGGCTGGAGCAGTTCCTGCAGCGTTTCCCCGGCACCGTGGTGGCCATCACCCACGATCGCTACTTCCTGGACAACGCCGCCGAATGGATCCTGGAACTGGACCGCGGCCACGGCATCCCCTGGAAGGGCAACTACTCCGACTGGCTGGACCAGAAGGAACGCCGCCTGGAGCAGGAACAGAAGTCTGAAGACGCCCGCGCCAAGGCGATGAAGGAAGAACTGAAGTGGGTGCGGTCCAATGCCAAGGGGCGTCAGGCCAAGAGCAAGGCGCGTCTGGCCCGCTTCGAGGAACTGAGTGACGTCGAATACCAGAAGCGCAACGAAACCAACGAAATCTTCATTCCCGTCGCCGAGCGTCTGGGCAATGAAGTGATCGAGTTCGAAAACGTCACCAAGTCCTTTGGCGACCGCGTCCTGATTGACAACCTGTCGTTCAAGGTGCCCCCGGGCGCCATCGTCGGCATCATCGGCCCCAACGGCGCCGGCAAATCGACGCTGTTCCGCATGATCCAGGGCGTGGAGCAGCCGGATTCCGGTACGGTCAAGATCGGCAAGACCGCCAAGCTGGCCTTCGTCGACCAGAGCCGTCAGAGCCTGGACGCCAACAAGACGGTGTGGGAAGACGTCTCCGGCGGTCTGGACAACATCATCGTGGGCAAGTTCGTGATGCCGTCGCGGGCCTACATCGGCCGCTTCAACTTCAAGGGCAACGACCAGCAGAAGATGGTGGGGCAGCTGTCCGGCGGTGAACGCGGTCGTCTGCATCTGGCCAAGACTCTGGCCCAGGGCGGCAACGTGCTGATGCTGGACGAACCGTCCAACGACCTGGACGTCGAAACCCTGCGTGCGCTGGAAGAGGCGCTGCTGGAATTCGGCGGCTCGGCCATGGTCATCTCCCACGACCGCTGGTTCCTGGACCGCATCTGCACCCACATCCTGGCGTGCGAGGGCGATTCGCAGTGGTTCTTCTTTGACGGCAACTTCCACGAGTACGAAGCCGACAAGAAGAAGCGTCTGGGTGAAGAAGGCGCGCGTCCGAAGCGCGTGCGTTTCAAGCCCATCACCTGAGCGGGCGCTGGGTCTCGCGACTCCACGTCCACGACGCCTCCTACGCCCCTACGAAGGCCCCTACGAAGCCATGGCCGCCGGCTCTCCCACGCCCACAGCGTCGGCGCCGACTGCCCCTGTTTCGCTGGGCCGCTTCGGCCGCTTCCTGCTGGTCGGGGGCGTGGCGACGGCGGTGCACTACCTCACCGCCTTCCTGCTGCTTCGGGCGGCAGGATGGCCGGCGGTGTCGGCCTCTGCGGCCGGCTTCATCGTCGGCGCGTTCGCGAACTATCTGCTGAACGCGCGCTTCACCTTCGGACTGCGCGGCCATCACGGCCGGCATCTGCCGCGCTTCGCCGCGGTGGCCAGTCTCGGTTGGCTGCTCAATGCCGGCGGCATGGCCTTGCTGCTGCATCTCGGACTGCATCCGTATCTCGCGCAGCCGATGGTCACCGTTCTGGTGCTGTTTTTCAACTTCCTGCTCAATGCCCTGTGGGCGATGCGCCCGCATGGGGCGGACTCCGGGCATTCCCCAGGGTGACGTCCCCCCAATTCGAAGGGCATCTCCGTCACGGAAGGGCGGCAAGCGCCCGCTAGAGTCTGCTTTCGCGGGAGGACGCTCCATCGAGCGGCCTCGCAGCGCAGGGGGCGGACGTGGAACTCATCGAACGACAATATTTCTTGGGCGCGCCGGACTTTCGGGAGCGCGTGCCCGTCATCAACTTCGTTCTGCCTTGCTACAACGAAGAAGAGGTGTTGCCCGAAACCGCCCGGCGGCTGGAGCAATTGCTGAACTCCCTGGAGTCGGAGCAGTTGATCTCACCGGCCAGCTCCATCTATTTCGTTGATGACGGCAGCCGCGACCGCACCTGGGCGCTGATCGAATCGCTGTCCGCCGGCTCCCCGCGGATCTGCGGCATCAAGCTCAGCCGCAATCGCGGTCACCAGAATGCGCTGCTGTGCGGGTTGATGAGCATCCATGGGGATGCGCTGATCAGCCTGGATGCCGACCTGCAGGATGACCTGAACATCATTGCCGACATGGTGCGCGCCTTCCGGGCCGGCCACGAAGTGGTCTATGCGGTGCGCCGCCGTCGCGACACCGACACCTTCTTCAAGCGCTTCACCGCCGAGGGCTACTACCGCGTGCTGGCCGCCATGGGCGTCAAGCTGGTGTTCAATCATGCGGACTATCGGTTGATGGGGCGCCGTCCGCTGGAGGCGCTGCGCGGATATCGGGAGCCGCATCTCTTCCTGCGGGGGCTGGTGCCGCTGCTGGGATACCGCAGCACCACGGTGGAATTTGATCGCGCCGAGCGGTTTGCCGGGGAGTCGAAATATCCGCTGACCAAGATGCTGTCGCTCGCCTGGCAAGGCATCAGCTCCTTCACGCCGTATCCGCTGCGGTTGATCACTGGCGCCGGAGTGCTGGTGTCGCTGGTCAGCCTGAGCATGGCGCTGTGGGCGCTGGCGCTGCGGGTGTTCACCGAAGATGCCTTGCCCGGTTGGGCCTCGACCGTCATTCCGATGTACTTTCTCGGCGGCATCCAGCTGCTCGGGCTGGGCGTCATCGGCGAGTATCTGGCGAAGGTGTTTGAGTCCGGCAAACAGCGACCGCGCTATCAGGTGGAAAGCATTTGCGGCGCATGGAGAGCGCCGTGATGCAGGTGCCTGCGGCCGCCGCGCCGCAGAGCCGGCAGGGCGCGGACGCCAACAGACGCAACGTTCTGATCACCCTCCGGCGCGAATGGCCGGCTTGGCTGCTGGGCCTGTGCGTGGGGCTGGCTTACTTCCTCAGCAGTCCGGTGCAAGGCGACTTCTGGTGGTTTGACGCCTCCCGGCATGCGATGAACAGCGTGTTCGTGCATGACTTTTTTGCGCAAGGCGGCTGGAAGGACCCCCTTCGTTTTGCGAAGGCCTATTACGACCAGTACCCTGGCATCAACATCGGTTTCTATCCGCCGTTCCTGTATCTGGCGACCGCGCCACTGCTGGGCCTGTTTGGTGTCAGCCATGCGGTGTGTCAGGCGGTGGTGTCAGGCTTTGCAGCGCTGTGTGCCATGGCGGGTTATGCCTGGACGCGGCCGGCGCTGGGCCGTCTGGGCGCGTGCGCGGCGGGCGTCATGCTGGTGGCGGTGCCGGAGATGGCGCTGTGGGGCCGGCAGGTGCAGCTGGATGTGCCGGCCGTGGCGCTGCTCCTGTGGGGTGTTTGGGCACTGGCGAAGTGGCTGGCACTGCCGCAGGACCGGTGGCTGTGGCTGTCCGCGCTGCTACTGGGATGCGCCATGCTGACGCGGGTGCAGACCCTGTTCGCCTGGCCGTTGTGGCTGGCCGCCGTGCTGCTGCATCCGGCGGCGCGGGCGCAGCGCTGGCGATTGCGGATTGGCGCGACGGCGCTCTATGCAGTGTTGTCCCTGCCGTCGATCGCGGCGGCGTTGTACTTTGCCAAGGTCATGGGAAGTCTGGCGGGACAGATGCCGGACATGCCGGATCGATGGTCCTGGGCCAACTGGGGCTGGTATGCCGCGCGCATGCCGGATCAGCTGGGGGTGGTGGGCATGGCGGTGCTGCTGTTGGGGCTGTTGTTGCTGATCGGGCAGGGCGCACGGGCGGCGATGCGGCGTGGCGCGGAAGGTTCTCCCGAACGGCCCCATGAAGGGTCCATTGGGCGGTCTCTTGAGCAGCCCTTTGAGCCGCCCGCGAAGACCGTATGGCTGGCGCTCGCGATGACCCTCTCGATGGCGGTGCTGGCGTGGCTGTTTTTCAGCCTGGTCTCGAACAAGGAGCCGCGCTTTTCACTGCCGGTGCTGCCGTTCGCCCTGCTTGCTGCGCTGCTGGTCATCGCGAGGCAGCCACTTGGAGGGCGCCGTGGCGAGGCGCGACCGACGGGGCCGACCCAGTCGGCGGGTCGACCAGCGCCGGTGGGACGCCCGGCGTTTGCGTGGCAGACAGCGCTGGAGTGGCCGCCTGCGCCGGCGTGGCCGAGCGTGCTGGTGGTGGTGCTGGCCCTGGGCATGGGTGCCGAGGCCTGGATGACGCAGCGAGGGACCGATGTGCCCCGAGTGACTGGTCATCGCGCCGCTGCATTGCTCGCAGCGCAACTGGCGGCGCCCGATTCGCGAGTGATGATCTCTGCCCATCGGGACGGCAATTTCATCTTCGCGCTGCGCGCCTGGGGTCAGCGTCCTGATCTGGCGGTGCGCCGTGCCGACAAGCTGCTGGTGGACATGACCATCATGCGCCAGCTCGGCATCCGGGACCGCGGCCTGGATGAGGACGACATCCGGCGCCTGCTGGATCGCGAACGGGTGTCGGTGGTGGTGGCGCAGACGGGCTATCTGGGCGACCAGCCGTCCATGCAGGCGCTTGAGCGGCTGCTGGATTCCGGCTGTTGCTTCCAATTGAGCCAGACCCTCCCGATTGAAGGTCAGCATCGCGCTGATGAAACGGCGCTTCGGGTCTATGTGCGGTCGCAGCGCGTGGGGCCATCGGCGCCGCCGGCTCCTCTCACTTCGTCTGCTCTCTCGACCTCGTCCGCGGCAGCCTCGTCCGCGTCCTCCCGCTCTCCCTAGCCGCTCACGCCGCCTACCTTAAGGCGCTGCTGATCCGGCCTTGTGTCGAGCCTGACACGATCCCCGGCCGTTTTGTCCACCCAAGCCCCCGAGGGGAGCCCCCGTCAAGAGTCTTCGATTGTTTTCACCTTTCTTTACGGCGGGCCCATGGCCACCTTACCTGCGCCGCCGACGATGACGTCATCCCAACAGGAGATGTCATTCATGTTCAAACGTTTCTCCCGTCCTCTTCAAATGCTGAGTGTGGCGGCTGCAATGAGTGTGGCCGCCCTGGGTGTCCAGGCCCAATCCCGTCCGGAGGTGCCAGCAGCCTCCGCCTCCGCCCCCGCAGGTCCCATGGGCCACGGTCCCCGCATGCCCGGCGGCCCCGGCATGCCCGGCATGCACGGAGAAGGCGGCCCGATGTTCCTCGGCGGCCGTCTGCTGAAGGACGTGGGCGCCTCCGATGCCCAGCAAAAGCAGATCCGCGACATCTTCGACGCGGCCCACAAGGATCTCAAGGCCCAGCACGAACAGGGCCGCCAGTGGCATGACCAGATGGCTGCCCTGCTGAGCGCACCGAAGGTCGACGCGGCCGCGGTGGAGCAACTGCGCCAGCAGATGAACGCCCAGCACGAAGCCGCCTCCAAGCGCATGACGCAGGCCATGGTGGACGCCGCCAACGTCCTGACCGCCGAGCAGCGCGCCAAACTCGGCGAGCTGATGAAGAAGCACAAGGCACGCATGGAAGAGCGCATGAAGCAGATGCGCGCGCATGGCGGCAAGGGCGGGCCACGTGGTGCCAGCGCCCCGGATGCACCGCCCCCGCCCCAGGGTCAATGAGTGAAGGAGTCGGCTATGCTTCAGACTTTTGATGATTCCGCAGCCCGACTGCAGGCCGAGCAAGCGGCTCGCCAGGCGGCTGCGGCGCAACGCCCCATGAATCCACGACTGCTGTTGATCGACGACGATGCGCGTCTGACGGCAATGCTGGGCGACTACCTGAGCAGCGCCGGCTTCGATGTCAGCTTTGCCGGTTCCCTGGCGCAAGGCCGGGCCGAACTGGAAGCGGGCCAGTACGAACTCCTCGTGCTGGACCTGATGCTGCCGGATGGTGACGGTCTCGAGTTCTGCCGCCAGTTGCGCAGTGACAAGCGCTGGCGCCGTCTGCCGGTGCTGATGCTCTCCGCCCGCGGCGAGCCGATGGACCGCATCCTCGGCCTCGAACTGGGCGCCGACGACTACCTGGCCAAACCTTTCGAGCCACGCGAACTGCAGGCCCGGGTGAAGGCGCTGCTGCGCCGCACCGAGCCGCAGGCGCTGGGCGACGAAGTGCTGCGCTTCGGCCGCCTGGAAATCGATCTGGCCGCGCGCCAGGTGCGTCTGGACGGCAATGTCTGCGACCTCACCAGCCATCAGTTCGACCTGCTGGTCGTGCTGGCGCAAAGCCCGGGCCGGGTCCTGTCCCGTGACCAGATCATGGATGCGCTCAAAGGCCATCCGCTGGAAGCCTTTGACCGGTCGATCGATGTGCACATCTCGCGCATCCGCTCGGTCATCGAGGACGATGCCAAGAATCCGCGCCGGGTGCTGACGGTCCGCGGGGCCGGTTATGTCTTCGCACGCAAGCAGGACGCCGAAGGCCTGGAGTGAAATCCCTTTATCTGCGGATCTACATCACCGTCGTGGTGGTGTTGCTCGCATTCGCGCTGGGCTCGGCCTGGCTCTTCCAGGGGCGGATCGAGCAGGAGCGGGGCACCTTTGAACAAGCCGCCTCCGAGCGGCTGGTGGCCATGGCGGTGCTGGTGCAGCGCGCCTTGCCGCCCGCGAGCGCGCCCACCCATGAGCAGGCCGAGGCCATCGAGGACTGGGGCCAGCGGCTGCGCATGGCGCTGGCGCTGGAAGACGCCCGGGGCCGACGCGTCGGCGCATCGCCGCTGTTCGAGCGGCGGGAAGACCTGCCGGGGTCACGCATCCAGCGCATCCCGCTGGACGATGGCCGGCACCTGCTGTTTCTGAGAATCGCGCGGCCGCCCGGCACCTCGGGTCCGCTGCCGGGCCCTGGGCCGTTCCAGCCGGAGCAGCGGCCGAGTGCGGCGCAGGCTGGCGCGGATCGCGATTGGCGTGATGCACGCAATGGACCGGACGCGCGCGACGGGCGCGACGCACGTGACCCACGTCAGGCTCGGGACGCGCGCGAAGGCCGGAACGACGTCGCCCGTGACAGCGCTGGCGTGTCCGGCGTCAGCGACGCGACATCTTCCCCGGGTACTCCGTCCGGCGACGCCGCGACCCACACTGCAGGGGGGACGTCGGGCGCTGCGTCCGCGCCTCCTAGCGGCGCACGCAATCGTCGCGACGCGTTGGCCGAAGTGGAGGCCACTCGTCAGCGCATGATGGAGCGTCTGGAGCAGGAGCGCCGGGCTGAAAACGTAGGGTCGTGGTTCCCGGGCTGGATTCCCCGTCCCAGCGGCGAAGCGCTGGCCACCTTGCTGGTGGTGCTGTTCCTGGCGGTGGCCGGGGGGGCCTATCCGGTGGTGCGTCGCCTCACACGTCGCCTGGAAATTCTCAAGTCCGGCATGGAGCAGTTTGGCGGCGGGGATCTGTCCCAGCGGGTGCAGGATCACGGCAAGGACGAGATCGCGGCCCTGGCCAGCAGCTTCAACCGTGCGGCCGAAAAGATCCAGACGCTGGTCAGCTCCCACAAGAGTTTGCTGGCCAATGCCAGCCATGAGCTGCGTTCACCGCTGGCGCGGCTGAAGATGGCATTTGCGATGCTGGATGAGGCCTCGCCGCCGCAGCGCTTCCGGCTCCAGCAGGAAATCAACACCAACATCGCGGAACTCGACGCGCTGGTGGAAGAGGTGCTGCTCGCCAGTCGGCTGGAGGGTGGTGCGCAGAGTCTGCGCATCGAGCCTGTGGACCTGTTGGGTATCGCCGCGGAAGAGGCTGCGCGAACGGGTGCCGAGGTGGAAGCCGAAGCCGGCCTGGAGCGAGTGCAACTGCGGGGGGACGACCGACTGCTGCGCCGTGCCTTGCGCAATCTGCTGGAAAACGCACGCCGTTATGGCGGGCCGCAGGTCGAGGTGAAGCTGCGCCGTGCAGGGGCGCAGCATGTGGAAGTGCAGGTCTGCGATCGCGGTCCCGGCGTGCCGGAGTCCCAGCGGGAGCGGATCTTCGAAGCCTTCTACCGGATGCCTGGGCATGCGGAAGTGTCGGGCGGCGTCGGGTTGGGGCTGAATCTGGTCAAGCAGATCGCCGTGGCCCACAGCGGCACGGTGCGCTGCGAAGGACGCGAGGGCGGCGGCAGCTGCTTTGCGATTCGACTGCCGCTGGTGCCGAACGAAGCAAGCTGAAGGCGCTGCGGCAGGGGCCGTCGCCCCGGCGCCCGGCGTTGGCGCAACCGCCTTCAGTTCTTCAACTGCGTCCGATGCACCCACGCCAGCAACGCGCTCAAACCGGTCGCCGCAGCGACCAGTCCGACAGACGCGGCGCTCCAGAAGCCCATCGCGCCCTGCATGAAACCTGGCAGCGGCACGGCATGGTCACCAAATGCCAGCCAGTAGCCGCCACCCAGCCCCAGTCCCCAGATCGCCAGCGCGTAGATGACCATCGGCGCGGTGGCAATGTGATGCGCCCGGAGCACAAAGGCGGAGACGGTCTGACCGGCATCGGCCACGTGGAAGATCCACACCCAGCCCAGCAGCGGCAGCGCTGCGGCGATGATGGCGGCATCCCGCGTGTAGAGCCCCAGCACCTGCTCCCGCAGCGTGAAGATCACCGCCCCGAGCACAAATGCGATGCCCACCGCCAGTTCCAGGCCGTGCCATCCCAGGCGCCGGGCCCCGGCGGCGTCCCGCGCGCCGAGCGCCTGCGCCACCACCGTGCTGCTCGCATTGGCCAGCGCCAGCGGCAACATGAACATCATCGCCACCAGATTGGCCGCCAACTGATGGCCGGCCACTGCGGTGCTGCCGATGCGGGCGATGAAGATCGCCATGAAGGTGAAGCCGGTCACCTCGATCAGCACCGAAGCGCCCATCGGCACCCCCAGCTTCAGCAGACGCCACAGGGTGGCACGTCGCGGGCGATGAAGGCCACCGCGCGAGAAGCCGAAGCCGCCATAAAACGGGTCGCGCCGCAGCACCACGATGGCCACCAGCAATTGACTCCACATGACCACGGACGTGGCCACCGCACATCCCACGGCCCCCAGTGCAGGTACCGAGATGGGTCCCAGGCTGAAGCCCCCGATCAACAGCGCACTGGCGGGGAACTTCAGCAGCAGGCCGCCGATCTGCAGCGCCATCACCGCCTTCGGCCGGGAGACCGCGGTATTGAAACCTCGATAGGCGGTGAAGAGCAGGGCGGCCGGCAGGGCAATGCCCAAGGTCCGCAGATACGCCGTCACCTTGGCCGCAATCTCCGGGCTCGCATGGGAGATCGCCAGAAAGGGCTGAGGGAACCACAGCACCAGTTCCCCGACCACGGCCAGCATCAAGGCGAGCCATGCGGCCTGATGCAGGCTGTCGCCCGCTTCGGTCATGCGCTTGGCCCCAAAGAGCTGGCCGGCCACCGGCGAGATCGCCAGCACGACGCCCATCAGCCCCACAAACACCGAGGTGTAGACCGCCGAGCCCACGGCCAGCGCGGCCAGATCCAGCGAGGAGTGGCGGGCCACCAGCAGGGTGTCGATGGTCGAATAGGCCAGCACGGCCAATTGGCCGATGAAGACCGGCCAGGCCAGCGGCACGATCTGCCGCAGGCTCTGAAGGCGAGGACTCAAGAACGCTCCTTCGACGCTTCCAGCGCCCGCTCCGCATAACGGTTGAAGCGCCAAGCTGTGCCCTCCAGCGTGATGCGACGCCAGGTGGCGCGCTTCTCGCCGGGTGTCAGCACCGGCCAGTTCTGGACTTCGTCGAAGGTGCGGCCACAGCCCTTGCAGAGCTCGTCGCCCTGGCTGGTGGAGCAGATGGCGATGCAGGGCGCGTCCGGGGTGCTGTCATACCAGGCCATCCAGGCGCTGAGGGCCTCGGGCGGCATGCTGTCTTCATCGCACAGCGTCTCGTGGTGATAGACCATCAGCGCATAGACCTCGGCCAGGGCGCGCAGCTCCGGGCCGAGACGGATACCGTCGCCGGGGTCGCGGGCGCGCCACCAGTTGATGGCGGATTCGATGTCGGTGATGTGAAGGCCAGCCATGAGGAATTCAGTACGCCAATCCGATCGCCGAACGGACTTCCCGTAGCGTCTTGCGAGCCACGGCCCGCGCACGTTCGGTGCCCACTTCCACGATCCAGTGCACTTTCTTCGGATCTGCCAGCAATTCTTCTGCCCGGGCCCGCCACGGTGCCTGCTCCCGCTGGATGGCGTCGATCAACGGCTGCTTGCAGTCCAGGCAGCCGATGCCCGCGCTGCGGCAGCCGTCCGCGGCCCACTGGCGGGTGGCCTCGTCGGTATAGACCTGATGCAGCGGCCACACCGGGCAGCGCGTCGGCTCACCGGTATCGTGGCGCCGCACCCGCTGCGGGTCGGTCGGCATCTGGCGGATCTTCTGCTCCACCACCTCCGGCGCATCCCGCATCCCGATGGCATTGCCGTAGGTTTTGCTCATTTTGCGACCATCCAGCCCCGGCAGCCGGGCGGTGTCGCTGAGCAAGGCCTGCGGTTCGGGCAGCAGCGGGGCGTACAGGTGGTTGAAGCGGCGCGCCACCTCGCGGGTGACTTCCACATGGGGCGCCTGGTCTTCACCCACCGGGACAAAAGCTGCCTTGTAGATCAGGATGTCCGCAGCCTGCAGCAGCGGGTAGCCGAGGAATCCGAAGGTGGCCAGTTCACGGTTCTCGGCCACCGCGTCCTTGTAGCTGGGCATGCGCTCCAGCCAGCTCGACGGCGTGCTCATGGCCAGCAGGGTGAACAGTTCCGCATGTTCCGGCATGCGGCTCTGGATGAACAGGGTGGCCTTCTCGGGATCGACGCCCGCGGCGAGCCAGTCCACGACCATGTCATAGACGCTCTGTTCCAAGCCCTCGCGATGCTCGTAGTGGGTGGTCAAGGCATGCCAGTCCGCCACGAAGAAAAAGCAATCATGGGTGGACTGGAGTTGCACCCAGCTTTTGAGCGCGCCGTGATAGTGGCCCAGGTGCAGGGCGCCGGTGGGTCGCATGCCGGACAGTACCCGCGGGCGGGCGCCGGGGTGGACACTGGCGGGCACCGTGCCAGCGGGCTGGGCGACGGCGGGATCCTGGGGCGTGGAGTGGGGCGTGGTGGTGTTCATGGGCAGGGGGCGGATTGTAGGCAGCCCCGTGCGGGCGTGCGGCGGGGGGACGGATTGTCCCTGCACCGCCGCTACACTGCCGCCCCATGAAGAACATCGTGATCCTGATCTCCGGCCGTGGCTCCAACATGGAGGCCATCGTCCAGGCCTGTGCGGCCCAGCAGTGGCCCGCCCGCATTGCCGCGGTGATCAGCAATCGACCGGACGCGGCCGGGCTGGCATTTGCCCAGTCCCATGGCATCGCCACCGCGGTGGTCGATCACAAGGCGTTCGGCCGTGGGGACGAAGCGCGAGCCGCTTTTGACGCCGAATTGCAGCGCGTCATCGACAGTTTCTCCCCCGACCTCGTGGTGCTCGCCGGATTCATGCGCATCCTGACGGCGGCGTTCACCGGTCACTATGCCGGCCGCATGCTCAACATCCATCCGTCGCTGCTGCCGGCCTTCACCGGGCTGCACACCCATCAGCGGGCCATCGAATCGGGTTGCCGGGTGGCGGGCGCCACGGTGCACTTCGTGACGGCGGAGCTGGATCATGGCCCCATCGTCGCGCAGGCGGTGGTGCCGGTGCTGGACGGAGACGATGAAGCCGCCCTGTCCGCACGGGTGCTGAAGCAGGAACACCGGATGTATCCAAGCGCCGTGCGCTGGTTCGTCGAAGGGGCCCTGCAGATCGACGGCGCGGCGGTGCGCCATCGGGACGGCGAATCGCAGCTGTTCAGCTGAGCAGGCTCGCCAGCAGATTGATCGTCAGCGCCAGCACCACGGTGTTGAACACGAAGGACAGCACCGCCTGCACCAGCACCAGCCGGCGCAGCGGACGGGCACTGACCATCACATCGGAGGTCTGCGACGTGGCCGCCAGGGTCACCGAGAAATAGAGGAAGTCGGTGTAGTCCGGCTGTTCCTCATCGCCCGGAAACTCCAGTCCGTGCGGGGCCTTGGGACCGCTGTGGAAGAGGCTGGCGTACGCCAGGGCGAATTCCACCGGCAGCAGCAGCCAGGAACTGGTCACCGTGCCCAGCGCCACGACCAGATGCGGCCAGCCGTGGGCCACACCAGCCTGACGGACCTGCGCCAGTTCCAGCGCCAGCGCCACCAGGCTGAGCAGCGCGCCGATCATCGCCAGTCCCAGCACGGTCGGCATGCCTTCGGCAATGGCGCGGGCCTGGTGCTGCACGTCCTGCGCGGGGGTCCGCAACATCATCCGCAGCACCAGCACCAGATAGACCCAGACCCCGCAGCTCCAGCCGATCAGCAGCTGGGTGGACCGCGGCATGTCCTCGGCCCAGGGAAGGGCGGCGGCGAGCAAGGCGCCCAGGGCCGCGCCAATGAGCAGCCGGGGGCGCTGGCGGAGCTGGTGCAGCAGGGGCATCTGAGGATGTCAGTCGCCGATGCGCACGAAGCGCTGCACCGTTTGACCGTCCACCTCGAGCGTTCCGAAGAACATCCCGTGAGGGCGCACCCACAGCCCGGTGCTGTTGTAGAGCGGGGTGTAGAGCACCAGCGCCTCCAGCGTCTCGCTGTGGCGTACGACGCCATGCACCTGGTAGTCCTGACCCTTGTAGTGGCGGTAGCGGCCGCGCGGGGTGTCGGGCAGGGGGGCCAGATCGTTGTCGTCGTGCATGGCGAGGGTCATTGAAGCAGGAGGAGTGAAGGGCAGGCGGCAGGCCTGAGATAATTTGCGGATGCATCCTAATGCCCTCCTCGAACTTTGCGCCGAACTTGTCGACAGCCTGATGCTGTTCGACGCCCCGGCGGACTCCCTGGTTTCCTCCTTTTTCCGGCAGCATAAGGCGCTGGGTCAGCGTGAACGTCACACGCTGGCCGAGACCGCCTATTCGGTGCTGCGCAACCGGCTGGTCTTCCAGCATCTGGCCCAGTCCGGCCGCGGGCCGATGGCCCGGCGCCTGGCCATCCTCGGCTGGGAGGGCAATGAAGCCTTCCTGCGCGGCGCCCTGACCGAGCAGGAGCAGCACTGGCTGCAGCAGGTGCGGGCGGTGGACCGCAGCCAGTTGCCGGAGCGTCTGCGCCACAACCTGCCGGAATGGCTGGCCGAGCCGCTGCACAAGCGCCTGGGGGACGAGCAGTTCTGGCAACTCGCCGGCGCGCTGAACGAAGGCGCCCCGCTGGACCTGCGGGTGAACCTGCTCAAGGCCAAGCGCGAAGAAGTGCAGGCCGCCCTGGAGGCCAAGGGATTCAAGTCTTCCCCGACCCCGTATTCCCCCTGGGGGCTGCGGCTGGAAGGCAAACCCGCGCTGCAGAAGCTGGACGTCTTCACCAGCGGCCAGGTGGAAGTGCAGGACGAAGGCAGCCAGCTGCTGTCCCTGCTGACCGAAGCCAAGCGCGGCGAAATGGTGGTGGATTTCTGTGCCGGCGCGGGCGGCAAGACGCTGGCGCTGGGCGCTTCCATGCGCAATACCGGCCGGCTGTACGCCTTTGACGTGTCCGGCCACCGTTTGGACAAGCTCAAGCCCCGTCTGGCGCGCAGCGGCCTCTCGAATGTGTATCCCGTGCAGCTGACCACCGAGCGCGACGACCGGGTCAAGCGCCTGGCCGGCAAGGTGGACCGGGTGCTGGTGGACGCGCCATGCTCGGGCCTGGGCACGCTGCGTCGCAATCCCGACCTGAAGTGGCGCCAGACGCCGCAAGGTCTGCAGGAACTGCAGGCCAAGCAGCTCGCCATCCTGAACAGTGCGGCTCGCATGCTCAAGTCCGGCGGCCGTCTGGTGTACGCCACCTGCAGCCTGCTGGATGAGGAAAACGAAGCGGTCGCCAACGCGTTTTCTGAAGCGCACCCCGATTTCGTCTTCCAGCCGGCGCAGGACATCCTGACCCACGCCCAGGTGCCCGAAGAGCGCGCGGCCACGCTGTGCGAGAACGGATTCCTGCGCCTGTGGCCCCACAAGCACCACAGCGACGGCTTCTTTGCCGCCGTCTGGACCCGCAAGTAAGCGATCCGCGGGCGCCCGGCGAGCGCCCGCACCGGTATTTTTGGGCGTTTTCAGCGCCGATCTCGCGTCAACCGCCCTGTACGCCTGTCGAAGTCAACAAAGACCGGCGTTTATTGGGTTTGATCAAAGACCGAATCTAGGGAGCCTCGCCTACAATCGGGGCTCCCGTGTACAACTGGCTCTTGATGAGCAGGGTTAGGACCGAATGAACGTATTGATGAATGTGCATGACGCCATCGTGAACTTGCTGGCCTATGGCCTGCTGGGCGCGAGCTGGTGGCAGATCCTCGCTTACACGCTGGTGGTGACCCATATCACCATCGCTGCCGTGACGATCTTCCTGCACCGTGCCCAGGCCCACCGCGCGCTGGATCTGGGACCCATCCCGTCGCACTTCTTCCGCTTCTGGCTCTGGATGACCACCGGCATGGTCACTCGCGAGTGGGTGGCCATCCACCGCAAGCACCACGCCAAGTGCGAAACCGAGGAAGATCCGCACAGCCCGGTCACCCGCGGCATCAAGACGGTCATGACCCGTGGCGCCGAGCTGTACCGCTCGGAAGCCAAGAATGAAGAAACCATCAAGAAGTTCAGCCATGGCGTGCCGGACGACTGGATGGAGCGCAACGTCTACAGCCGTCACTCGGTGATGGGCGTGGCCTCGATGATGATCATCAACGTGGCCCTGTTCGGCATCATCGGTGTGTCCATCTGGGCCATCCAGATGGCGTGGATCCCGTTCTGGGCCGCGGGTGTCATCAACGGCATCGGCCACTACTGGGGTTACCGCAACTTCGAAGCGACCGATGCCTCCACCAATGTCTCGCCCTGGGGCCTGATCATCGGTGGTGAAGAGCTGCACAACAATCACCACACCTATCCGACGTCGGCCAAGTTCTCGGTCAAGCCGTTTGAATTCGACATCGGCTGGGGCTACATCCGCGCGATGGAAATGATTGGCTGGGCCAAGGTCCGCAAGACCGCTCCGCAGATGCGCACCGGTGAATTGAAGGCAGTGGCCGACAAGGACACGCTGGAAGCGATCATTGCCAACCGCTACGAAGTCATGGCGCGTTATGCCCGTGAACTGCGCGGCGCCTGCAAGGAAGAGGTCCGCAAGATGAAGGCGGCCGGCGAACAGCACAGCGTCAAGTTCCATCAGTTCAAGCTGGCCACCCGTTGGCTGCACCGCGACGCGGAGAAGATCCCGACCGCTTACCAGGCTCAGATCGACGGCGCCCGCGCCGCCAGCCCGGTGCTGGACAAGCTGGTGACCATGCGCGAAGAACTGCGCCAGCTCTGGACCCGTACCAACGTGTCGGCCGAGCAACTGGTGAATGACCTGCAAGCCTGGTGCCGCAAGGCCGAGGAAAGCGGCATCGCCGAACTCCGCGCCTTTGCGCTGAGCCTGCGTACCGTTCGGGTTTAAGCACACGCTGCACCGCTTGAGCGCGCCGCCGGGCCGACCGGCGCCGCATCAAAGCCTCCAAGGGCACCTCTTCGAGGTGCCCTTTTTCTTTGTGCGCCGAGCGCCGAGTGGCGCCTCCCCGTACTCACCTTCTCATCTCACCTGCTCGTACTCACCTCCCATCGACCGCTGCGGGACGCAGCAGTGCATGACTTGCACAAGGCATGGTTTGGCTCACTCACACCTGCACATGCCGTGGAACAAATGTCGTCCACAGCCAAAAATCCGACGCTTCGACCCAGGGCCGACCAAGGACCGACGCTGGCCCCGGGAGCCATCTATCGAGGAGTCGATGTGGAGTTTGCTTTCACGCTGAAATATCAACTGTCGAAGGAGGACGGTCATCAACGCGAGCTTGTGGATCGGCTGATGGACACCGGCTGCGGAGATGCGCTGATCCGGCACAGCCCGCCCGGGCGCCTGTCCCTGGCCTTCCACCGCACGGCCGCCTCGGCCGATGAGGCACTGATCGGGGCATTGCGAGACATCCGCCAGTCCTTGCCCACCGCGCGTCTCATTGAAGCCGGACCCGATCTGGTGGGCCTGACGGATGTGGCGGAACTGGTGGGGGTGACCCGTCAAAACATGCGCAAGCTGATGCTGACGCATATCGCCACCTTTCCCCCGCCGGTGCATGAAGGCAATGCCTCGTCGGTCTGGCATCTGTCGCAGGTGCTGAACTGGATGGCGGCGCGGGGCGGATACCTGCTGAATCCGTCGGTGGTGGGCATGTCCCGCTCCGCCATGCAGGTCAATCTGATCAAGGAGCAGCAACACCTGGATCTGTGTGGCGAGGCCCGCTTCAAGGCCTTGATCTTCTGAGTCGCGGGCGGCGCGGTGCATCCGCGGCCCGTCGGTCGGTGGCATCATCCAGGGCGCGTGGCCCCGGCTTTCGGGGTCTCCTCAGCTTGTGCCGACTGCCTCCTTGAAGACTTCCGCCTCTCCCGCGGCCTCTCCCGCCGCCGCTACTGACACCCCGTCCGCTCAAGTCGCCGTGTCCGACTGGACACCCGAACAGCGGCAGGCCCGACACGCCAGCCAGCAAGGGATCGATGCGTTCGTGGACGGCTTGTGGATCGAGGAAGGGCTCTCCAAGAACTCGCAGCTGGCCTATCGACGCGATCTGCAGTTGCTGGCGGACTGGTTGGCCTCGGAGAACCGGTCCCTCGACCAGACCCGTGAGCTGGATCTGATGGGCTACGCGCATGCCCGGCATGATCAGAGCAAGACCAGTTCGGCCAACCGCCGCCTGTCCGTCTTCAAGCGCTACTTCCGCTGGGCGCTTCGGGAGAACCGCATGCAGGTGGACCCGACGCTGAAGCTCAGCGCCGCGCGGGCGCCTCTGCGGGTGCCGCGGACCTTGTCGCAGGAGCAGGTGGAGGCCTTGCTCTCGGCCCCGGATGTGGGCACGGCGCAGGGGCTGCGGGACCGGGCCATGCTGGAACTGATGTATGCCAGCGGCCTGCGCGTCACCGAACTCGTCACCCTCAAAAGCGTACATGTGGGACTGCGGGAGGCCGTGCTGCGGGTGACCGGCAAAGGCAACAAGGAGCGGCTGGTGCCCTTCGGTGAAGAGGCGCATGTCTGGCTGCTGCGGTATCTGCGGGAGGCTCGTCCGGAGCTGCTGAAGGTGCAGTCCACCGACGATCTGTTCCTCACCAAATTCGGCACCGGCATGGCCCGCGAAACCTTCTGGCGGCTGGTGAAGAAGTATGCGGTGGTGGCGGGCATCACGAGTCCGCTGTCGCCCCACACCTTGCGCCATGCCTTTGCGACCCACTTGCTCAATCACGGCGCGGATCTCCGGGCGGTGCAACTGCTGCTGGGGCATGCCGATCTGTCCACCACCCAGATCTACACCCACGTGGCGCGTGAGCGGCTGAAGGTTCTGCACGCGACGCATCATCCGCGCGGATAAACACCGGAACGACGGCGCGCAGCGCGCCCTGGCTCGGTCCCGCGATGGGGGGCTTGCCGGAGGCCGTCAAGCCCGCGGCTGAGAAGGAACCCGGTGCGGCGAGGTGGACACCAAGGGATGTCCTCACTCGAGCCGTGTCATGTATTCCATCCCTCACTTCCTGGCCTCGCCCGCCACGCCCGGCGGCCTCGTCTCCGGTTTCCCGGGCCCCGGGGAGGGCACGGCATCGGGTCACGCCGGCTGGCCCGCAGGCGGGCCGTTCGGGGCCCCGCAAGGGTATGCGCCGGGCCCTCTTCATGGCTCGCCGTTCGGTCCTGCGTCCCACGCGCTGGGCAGCGGCCCGGCGGTTCAGCTCCATCCCCATTACGGCCTGGCGCCGGTCACCCAGCATGATCTTGCGGTGAGCGGCTTCCGGTTCCCGAGTGCAGAACCCTCGCTGCCCGGGGCCCAGGTGATGGCACTGCCGCGCCAGGAGTCATCGTCAGAGGATCCGGCGCAGATGCTGCGCTTCCTCTCCTCCCTGCATCAGGAAGGACGCACCGATCTCGCACTGGTCGATGGACACCCGCCCTTGCTCCATCACGGGCTGGCCCATGTGCTGGCCAACGGCGGCCCCCAGCAGTTCAAATCGGGCGGCATGGAAGGCGCGGTGTGGACCGAAATGCACGATGGCGAACACTGCCTGTGCTTCGACCTGCAAAACACCCAAGGCCTGTCGGCCACCCACATGGTCCGGCTGCATCAGCTGGACCTGACCGCTTCACCGAACGAAATGCTGGCGCAGATGTCTGCGCTGGATTCCGCCGCGCGTCGGCATCAGGCCCAGGCACAGGCCGAGGCGGCGGGGGACCGGTCCGCTGCAAGGCCGGGTGATCCGCAGGCGCCACTGACGGGAGGCATCGCACTGGCCTGTCCGGGCGGCGGCCGTGACGCCGGCTCTGCCCTGGTGTTGTTCAACGCGGTGCAGCGGCATCGCATGACGATGGACATGCTGGAAGGCCGCAGCCCCGCGTCCCTGGATCAAGCCCAGCGCATGGCAGAGGCCGCGCTGGAGCGGCACAGCTACGAGCAGCAGCGCCAGGCCGTGACGCAGCAGGGCAGGGGGCTGATGGGCACCGACTTCGCCGCCGGCAACGAAGCGGCGATTACCGCGGGCCTGGACCTGTTGATGAAACAGGCGGCCGAGGCACTCTCGCCCTGGATGTTGAATGCGCCCGATGTCGCCCACGCCTTCAACGATCCGTCCACCGGAGACGGCGCGCCGCCGCTTCCACCGCGCTCGCCTGGCTCACCGCACTCACCGCCGCCGCACTCACCGCATTCTGGAGGCGGCTCGGGCACGGTGAGCAGTCGCCCGTCGTCAACGTCAGGGCCTGATGCTTCCATGGCTGCGGGCGACCCAGCGGAAACGCCCGCCAGCCCCATCAGCCGTCGCCGTGAGGTGCCGCCGCCGCCACTGCCGGCGCGGCGTTCTTCGTCGTCGGCCAGTGATTCAAAGCCCTCTGGGGGAAGTCCGTCTCCCGGGCAGACGACCACCCACGCGCCGGGCAGTCCTGAGGCTGCAGCCGCCAAAGCGGCCGAAGCGGCCGAAGCCGCGGCCCATGCGGTCGACACGCCAGCAGCGCATGAGGCGGTGGGCGACCAGACGCCGAAACGGCGCCTTCCGGCGCCACCGCCGCCGCCTCGCGTCTCCAGCCTGCAGCCGAAGGAGGAAAAGACCGCCGGTCATTCCGCCCTGGATGTGGCGCTGGCGCCTGCGCCGCCTGCGCCGCAAGCATCCCTGGGGCCCGAGGTACCCGCCGGTGAGCGCACCCCGCAGCCTTTCCTGTCCACCTTTGCCCCGCTCCCTCCGGAAGCGACCCGGGCGGCTCCAGGCGCATCGCGCCAGGATCGCTCGACCTCGTCCACGCCACCCCCGCCGCCCCCTCGCGCGGCCGCGCCAGCAGCGCCACCGCCGCCACCCAGCGCGTCGAAATCCCGCCTGCCGCCCCCGCCGCGTCCGGTTCCGCCACCGGTGGTGCCGAGAGAGGATCTCGCACGTGTCGATCAAGACGGCTCCCCCCCTCGCGGTACCGCCGCCGCCAGAGGCCGGACGGACAACGCGCCCCCGTTGCCGCACAAGGCGGGGATGACGCCGCAGGCGCCCCGTTCTCCCCAGCCCGTCCGCCGCGAGGTGCTGCGTGAGCCCGACCCCGCTGGCATTCCCCGCGTGCCGACGCTGGAAGAGCTCGGCATGGCGCCCACGGGCACCGGCGGTCCCGCCGGCACGGCGGCGTCGCCAAAGACGGTTGCCAGCGACAAGACCGCCGCCTCCGACGACCTCAGCCGTCTGGCCGACCAGCTACTGACCGCTGACAAGCCGCCGCTGGGGCGGCTCAACCTGCCGCTGACCGCCGCCGAGGAAGCCGAATTCGAGGGTCTGGTGGCCGAGCTCCTGCCGCAGGAGCGGGAGAAGATGGGCCTCGGCCCGACCCCTGGCCGCTCGTCCCCGCTCAACGAGAAGACCAGCACAGACCCCGATGCCGCGCCCGGATCCGACGCGACACCCCTGCACGCCAGCGCCGGTTCGCCACCGGCGCCAGACTACAGCGACCTGCCCACGGAAGTCCCGCCTACCTATGAGGAAGTCGTGGCCATGGAGAACGCGGAGGTCGATCCCGCCTCGATGCAAGGCGCCCAGATGCTGCGCGCCTACAGTCACCGGATCGACCAGGATGTCGATGATCCTTTGTCGCTGATGAAGGGCTTGTCCAGCGTCATGCAGCGTCTGGCGGAGCCCCCGCCCAGCGCCTGGGATAACGTGAAGCGCGCGTTCCTGGGACGCGCCAAGCCCGCCGAACCGCTGACCCTGCGAGACGATGTGCTGACCCGTCTGATGGCGGGTGTCCGGCGGATGAGCGAAGGTTTCGTGGCGTCCGACCCTGCGCTTCCTCCGAACGAGTACCGCCAGGAGCGAATGGCCTATCTGGAGAAAGAAATGGCCAGCGCGCTCCAGGCGAGCATCGGCCAAATGAGTCCGGCCGAGCAAAAGCGCGCCATCGCTCGCATGAAGGACGAGCAGAACGACATCTGGCGCGGGCTGCGCAACTCCGCGGAAGCGCTGGGGCGTCAGCGTTCGTTGCCGAATGTGGGGCCCAGCGCCGCCGCTTTCATCGTGGAAACCGGTCAGATGCATGACCTCCTGATGCGAGCGATGAAACGCGTGGGCGCGGAGGGCACGGCGCCAAGGGCGGCAACGGCCGCCTAAGTCGGCCGCATAGACCGGCCGCACAGACCGGCGGCACCGTCAATCCACCGGATACCCCGCCGGTGGCTTGATCTCTTCCAGGCAGATCATCGACCGTACATCGGCCACGCCTTCCAGTTGCATCAGCCGGTCCGTCAGGAAGGTGGACAGTCCCTTGAGGTTGCTCGCCGCCACCTTGAGCAGGTAGTCACAGTCCCCGGACACCGTGTGGCATTCCAGGATCTCCGGAAAGTCCCGGATCAGGGACTCGATCTCCCGCACCCGTGCAAACGCCTGCGCCGTGATGTTCAGGCTGACGTACGCCACCACCTCCAGCCCCAGCGACTGCGGGGCGACATCGGCCCGGTAGCCGCGCAGCACCCCGCGCTCCTCCAGCGCACGCACCCGCCGAAAGCACTGCGGCGCGGACAGGTGCACCTGACTGGCCAGATCCACATTGGAAATCCGTCCGTCGCGCTGGAGGATGTCCAGGATCTTTCGGTCGATGGCATCCAGGCCGGTTTTCTCGTTCATGGGGGGAGGGTCCGCTCAAACTTTCGAGCGATTTTAGGGAAACTGACGCAGGAACGTTTCGCTTGATGCGATCTGCGAATGCCGACCGCGCAGCCATCAGGGACAATCCGGCCCATGGATCACAGTTTTCTCTCCGCCCTCATTCTGCTGCTGCTGGTGCTGGACCCGCTGGGCAGCCTGCCTATCTTCATTCCCATCATGCGGGGCGTGCCCAAGGAACGTCGCATCAAGGTGGCGCTTCGTGAGGTGAGCATCGCCTTCGGCGTGCTGCTGGTGTTCATGTTCCTGGGCGACAGCTTCCTGCGCCTGATGCACCTGTCCGAGCGTTCGCTGGAGGTGGCGGGCGGCGTGATCCTGATCATCATCGCCATCCGCATGATCTTCAGCCATGCCGGCGACAGTGCCTACGGCGCCGACACCGGCCGCGAACCGCTGATCTTCCCGCTGGCCGTGCCGCTGCTGGCCGGCCCCTCCGCCATGGCGACGGTGCTGCTGCTGGCGTCCCGCCAGCCGGACCGCATCATGGAATGGATCGGCGCGCTGTTCACTGCCATGGTCCTGTCCTTCCTGGCGCTGATCCTGGCAGACCGCATCCGCAAGCTCCTGGGAGACTCGGTGGTCTCCGCCCTGGAAAAGCTGATGGGCCTGGTGCTGACCGCCATTGCCGTCGAAATGATTCTGGCCGGTCTGAAGCGGTACTTCGTCGGCGGCTTCTGAGCGCCAGGGCGCCGGCCGTTGCTCAAGGCCGGCGCGTGCGCCCGTTCGCCATCGGGCCTGGCCTGACGCCACACGTCAAGGCCACACATCAAGGCCACACATCAAGGCCATACGTCCGGCCACACGTCAGGCTGCACCTCAGGCGATTTCTTCCGGCACCACTTCCTCCATCGCCTTGGCGCGGGCCGGTGAATGGGCCCAGTCCTCGGCGCTGAGGTCGTAATAGACCGCCTCTTCGCCATGCCAGGGTTCGATGCCGCGGTAGCGCATGCCCAGCCGCTGCATGACCTGCGCCGAATCCAGGTTGTCCTTGGCGCAGACGGCCACCAGGGCCGGGGTCAACAGCTGGTCAAAAGCGAAACGCGCCATGCGCCGTGCCGCCTCCGACGCCAGGCCTTGCCCCCAGCGGTCGCGCCGCAAGCGCCAGCCGATTTCCAGCGGCTCCGTCTGTTCCGGACTCAGACGCTGAATGCACCCGGCGCCCACCAGTTCCCCGGTGCTGCGCTCGAAAAAACTCCACCAGGAATAGCCCCACTGCTGCCACCGTGCCTTGACCCGGTCAATGCCGGCCTGCGTGTCGGCCAGCGACTCCGCCTTGCCGCCCAGATACCGCATGACGTCGATGTCGCTGTTCATGGCGTTCAGGCCAGTCAAATGATCATCCTGGAAGGGCACTAGGTGCAGGCGAGGGGTGAGCAGTTGCGTCATGGCCCCACTCTACGCCTTGCTGCATCGGTCTGACAGCGGGAGAGCTCCGGGGGTGTTCACCTTCGGCCGGAACAGGCCTATGCTCCCTCGGAAAGGGGGCGGCGCGCGGCTTGCTCCTGTGATGGAATTGAGATTCCAACGGCAAGGCGGGCAACGGCATGTCTCAAGCGTTGATCAAAGGCAAAGGCCCGAAGGCCTGGTGGAGCCGGCTGCGTCGTCACTGGCAGGCCCGCAGTGGTGACGTCCGGCAGGAGGCGCCCGCCAGCGCGCAGCCCGAGGAAGCGCAGCTGATGGAGGCGCTCCGGCGCGAAGCCGCTCGCGCCCAGCGCCATGGCCACGACGGCGCGCTGGTGTTGCTGGAGCTCGACCCCTGGTTGCGTCTGCAGCATCAGTTCGGCAGTGACTGCGTCACCGCATTGGATGCTCGTCTGGGCCAATTGGTGCAGCAGCAGTTGCGCGGGGGCGACTGGCTATTGCCGCTGCCCCGCGGCGTCTGGGCGGTGTATCTGCCGTGCACCGATCCGCTCGGAGCGCTGGATGCGGCAGACCGCTTGCGACACCGGGTGTCCATGCTGGATTACCGCTGGTCCGGCCAGGCCTTGCCGCTGAGTGCCAGTCTCGGGCTGGCGCATTGGCAGGACTGGAAACGGGAGCCCCAGCAGGGCGCGGAGCCGTTGCTCCAGCAGGCCCGGCAGGCGCTGGCCATGGCGCGCGGCGCGGGTTGCAACTGCGTGCGGGCGTACGCCGTCACGCCGTCCGGACGCAATCGCTACAGCGGCACCCGTCCTGCGTAGCCGGTCATCTCCAGATAGCCCCAGCCGCGCAGCACGCCGGCCTCGTCCAGCACCCGCACCACGCCTTCCCAGTAAAGGAAGCCGGTGGTTCGGCGGGCATCCACCTCTTGCGCATCGAACATCGCTTCGATCGTCCAGACGCCTTTGGGTGTGCGGACCCGCCATCGCACCGGGTAACGGCTCAGGCTCGTCGGGCTGCTCCAGTGGGCGAGCGGCTCGAACTGCAGGCGGCCTTCCAGATCCTGCTGGCCGCCGGTGGCGTCCCGCCAGGTGCCGCCGGTCCAGAGCGTGCTGCCGTTGCGGCGGCGCATCTGGAACAGCATCATCGCCGAGCCGTCCAGCATGTTCAGGCCCAGCCAGTCCCAGCCGACGGCACGGCTGTCGGTGTCTTCGTCGCCGCTGCCCAGGTAGGCCTGGCTCCATTCGTGATCCAGCCAGCATCGGGCCTGCACGTTCTGCGGCGGTTGGCCGTCCACCGCCAGTTGTCCTTGTCCGGCCAGTTGCGGTTCGCTGACGTAGCGGCTGGCCTGCTGCGGCTGCGGCCCTTTCTGGGACCAGCCTTCACGGCCCTGCAGCAGCGGCGGCAGCGGGGCGTCCAGCGTCAGTGACAGAGCCACGTTCGCCGGCTGGCTGCGGAAGGCGAGCTGATATCGGCTCAGGCCTTGCGGCCCGACGCGCCGGCTGAGCGTCCAGTCGCCGAGGCGCACGCGGGTGTCGGTCTCATCGGCGGCCGCATTGGCGAATCCCTGGCGCAGCAGATGCTGGTCGTGGTGGATGCGACGGCCCACCAGATCCGTCACCGCCACATGCGCCAGCATGATCTGGCTCGGTGCGAAGCGGCTGTCCAGCGGACGCTCCAGTTCGCGTCTGACCCGGAAGAAGGTCAGCTGGAAGCCGTAGGCGGGCGGCTCGCTCAAGGAGGTCGGGGAGGGCTGGGCTGGCGATCCAGCGGAGGGCCGCAGCACGCCGGTGACGTACCACCACTCCACCCGCGTCTCCGGATGCGAGCCGTGGTCGCGAGGGAACACCAGCGGCGCACGCGACAGGACTGGCACGTCGCCCGGACCGGACGCCGGCTGGGCGCGGGCCGCGGCCGCGGCCGCGTTCGCCAGATCCGCCAGCGCCGACCCACCCGCGCCCAGGGCCAACCCTCGCGCGGCCAGTCCCATCAGCAGAGGACGTCGTCCGATCATCACCAATCCTCCCGCACCGCACGCAGCGCTTCACCTTGACGCGAACCGAGGGCCTTTGCTGCGGCCACCGCCGCCGTGATGCCGGTCGCCACCAGGCTGGCCAGCAGCAGTTCCGCCACCCGGTCCCAGGGCACCTGCCAGTCCATGCTCCAGTGGAAACTCTGCGGATTGAGCTTGAACACCAGCACCGCGCTGATCGCCAGGCCCACCAGCAAGCCCATCAGGGCGCCAGCGAGCCCCTGGATCAGCGTCTCCCCCAGCACCAGCCGGCGCAGCATGGCGCGGGTCAGTCCCAGGTGCATCAGCAATCCGAATTCGCGTCGGCGGGCCAGCAACTGCGCGGACAGGCTCGCCGCCACACCGAACAGACCCAGCCCGAGGCCGACCGCCTGCAGCCAGTAGGTGATCGCAAAGCTGCGATCGAACATCGCCAGCGAGAAACGCCGCAGTTCCCCGGCGGAGGCCATCTCCACCGATTCCGGCGAAGGGGCCAGTTGCCGCAGGCCGGCCTGCACCGCCTGAAGATCGGCCTGGGGCGACAGCCACAAGGCGAGTTCCGTCAGGGTCGCGTCGCCGCTGACCCGCTGCCAGTCGGCCCGCTCCACCAGGACGGCGGACGACTGGCGGCTGTAGTCCCGCCAGATGCCTTTCACCGCCGCCGGCAGCTCGCGGCCGCTGACCCGCAGCACGAACCGGGCACCGGGCTGCAGGCCCAGCGCATCGCGCATCGCTTCATTGATGTAGACCCCCAGCGCATCGGGCGGGGCGGCGACGGTGCTGCCTTGCAGCGGCAGGCTGTGATCCAGCGGACGCGCCAGCAACGTGGCACGGTCCTGCCGGCCATCGGCCAGCCGCAGTCCGATCTCCCGGGTGCGCTGCGCTTCCACACGCGTCACGCCGGCCAGTGCCGCCGCCTTCTCAGCCATCGCCGGATCCAGCGGACGGGCCTGCTCCGAGGTATCGCGGGCGGTCTGACGCAGATAGAGGTCGGCGGGCAGCATCTGCATCAGCCATTGGTCGAGCGAGAGCCGGAAGCTGGCGATCATCACGAGCATCGCCACCGCCAGTGCGAGCGCCACCAGAACGCCCGCAATCAGCCGGCCGGCTTCCCCCGCCTGATCACGGGCGCGTTCCACCGCCAGCAGTGGCAAGGCCGAATGCGCGGCGCGGCGGCGCATCAGGCCGGTGATCACCCGCAGCAACCAGGGCACGCTGCCCAGCGCACCCAGCAGCAGGGTCACCATCGCACCATAGGCGCCCAGCGGCAGATCCGCCACCGGGGGCAGGGCCGCGAGCGGCAATGAGATCAGCAGCAGCGCCGGGCCCAGCAGCCACCAGCGCTGATCGGGCGCGCCGCTGCCCAGGCCCTTGAGCACCTGCGCAGCAGGCAGCCGCCGCAAGCGCGCCAGCGGCAGGGCGGCCGCGCCCAGGCTCACCACCGGGCCCAGCAGCAGCAGGCCGACGATGGACGCGGCCGAGGTCTGCAGCACCGGTCGCGCGCCGGAGAGGCCCATCATGCCGCTGCCCAGGTCGCCGCCGAGTTGTCGCAATCCCAGCTCCGCCAGCCCCAGCGCCAGCAGCAGGCCCAGCACCGCCCCGGCCAGCCCGAGCAGCAGCGCTTCTCCGAGCAACAGCCCCAGCCGTTGACGGGCACTCATGCCCAGCACACCCAGCAGCGCCAGTTGCGGCAACCGCTGCGCCACGGAGAGGCTGTGCACCGCAAACACCATGAATGCGCCGACAAACAGGGCCATCAGCGACAGCACCCCGAGGTTGAGGCGGTACGCCTGGGTGAGTCGCCGGGCGTCGTCCGCCTGCTGCCGGGCCTGATCCTGCGGCGCCACCGCGCGGATGCCCTCCGGCCAGACGGTGGGGACCGGCTGCCCGGGCACCATGCGCATCAGGATGGCGTCCAGTTCCCCAGGGCGTTGCAGCAGGGCCTGTGCCCAGGCGATGTCCATGATCAGGACCGATTGATTCGCATCGGGCACGGTGCCGGCCACGGTCACCGGAACCTGTCCGCCGGGAAGGTCCATCTGCAGCGCGGTGAGCGCCGGCGCGCCGGTCTCCGCTGAGGTCGCTGTGGCTCCGGCGGCGGCCGTGGCTGCTGTCTGTGCTGTTGATACAGCTGCGCTCGTCGTTGCAGCCGATGGGAGCGCAGCGGTCGATGCCGGCCCCTGCGCCCCGGACCCTTGCAACTGCCGCAGGGCAGCGTCACTGACCAGCACCGCCGGCCCGCCCAACGCGTCCGTCAGTCGCTGGCTGTCACCGCGCGGCAGCCACTGCGGATGAAAGGCGCCCATCTGCAGCAGGTCCAGGCCCAGCAGCCGCAGCCGCACCCAGCGGCCATCGGCCGCCCGCACCTGCACGCTGCCTTGAAGTCGCGGCGCCAGCGCAGCGATGTCCTGCCGCTGCGCCAGCTCGCCATACACCGCATCGGTCAAGCCGGGGGCGCCCGGCGTGGCCTGCAGTTCCAGATCGGCCTGCGCGCTGCTCTGCCGAGCAGCCTGCTCAAACTGCGCCAGCGCCGATCCGTTGATCCAATGCACCGCGCCGGCCAGCGCCAGCCCGAGTGCGATCGTCAGCAGCGCGGCCAGTTGCCGTCCCCACTGCAAACGCAGGGCCGGCCACGACAGTTGCCACCACCAGCCCCAAGCCTGGCGAAGCGCCCGCATGTCAGGCGTCCACCAGTTGACCACCCTCCAACCGCAGCCGGCGGTCGGCCAGGGCGGCGGCATGGGCGGAGTGGGTCACCAGCAGGCAGGCCGCGCCTTGCTGCTGCAATTGCTGGCGCAGCAGCTGCATCACCTGGTCCGCATGGCGCGGATCCAGGTTGCCGGTCGGTTCATCCGCCAGCACCAGGGACGGCCGGTGCACCAGCGCCCGGGCAATCGCCACCCGCTGCAACTGGCCGCCGGACAGCTCGCGCGGCAGTTGACGGGCTTTGTCGGAGAGGCCGACGGCGGCGAGCATCTCCTCAACGCGGTCCGCGTCCGGCCGACCTTGCAGCAGCAGGGGCAGCCCGATGTTGTCCCGCACCGTCAGATGCGGCAGCACATGGAAGGCCTGGAACACAAAACCAAGCCGCTCCCGGCGAAGAGCCGCCTGACCGGCTTCGCCCAGGCTCAGCAGGTCCTGCCCATCCAGCAGCACCCGCCCTTCGTCCAGCGGCTCCAGCGCCGCCAGGCCGTTGAGCAGGGTGGACTTGCCACTGCCCGATTCCCCCAGCAACGCCAGCAGCTCGCCGCGTTGCAACTGCAGGTCCAACTGTTCAAACAGCGTCTGACTGCCGAAGCGTTTGGTCAGACCGGAAGCGATCAGCAGCGGGGGCACATCGGGCATCAGCGCAAGTCCTCGATCAGGGTCATCACGGAAGCCAGGGCATCCGGCTGCTGCGCCTGCACGACCCGGCGGGCCGGCATGCTGCGCAGCCAGGTGATCTGGCGTTTGGCGAGTTGGCGGGTGGCGGCGGTGCCGCGCTCCTGCAAGGCGGCAAGGTCCGGCTCCGGTCGGCCCTGCGCCTGGGCCTCGTCCAGCAGCTCCCAGGCCTGCCGGTAGCCGACGCAGCGCATGGAAGGCAGGTCGGGGGTCAGGTCACCGCGCTCGCGAAGACGCCGGACTTCATCCACCAGACCGTCGCGGATCATCTGGGCAAAGCGCTCGCCTAGCCGCTGATGCAGCCAGGCGCGGGCCTGATCGCCCGGCTCCAGCGAGATCAGCGGCCAGTCCACCCCTGCGCTGCGTTGGCGCTGGTAGAGCGCGGACATCGGCTCGCCTGTCAGCAGGCAGACTTCCAGCGCCCGCTGGATGCGCTGGCTGTCCATCGGCGCGAGCCGGGCCGCGGTCTCGGGGTCCAGGGTGGCAAGCCAGGCATGCAGGGCGGGCCAGCCGTCCCGGTCGGCGCGGGCATCCAGGTCGGCGCGCAGGGCGGCGTCGGCCTGCGGCAGTTCGGAGAGGCCGTCAAACAGCGCCTTGAAGTACAGCATCGTGCCGCCCACCAGCAACGGACGGGCGCCGCGGGCCTGGATCTGCGGCACGAGGGCCAGGGTGTCCCGCACGAACTGGGCCGCCGAGTAGGCCTGGGTGGGTTCGAGGATGTCGATCAGGTGATGCGGCACCTCGGCCAGCTCTGCGGCGCTGGGTTTGGCGGTGCCGATGTCCATGCCCCGGTAGACCAGGGCGGAATCCACGCTGATGATCTCGACCTTCTCACGACGGGCGAGCGCCAGCGCCGCGGCCGTCTTGCCGCAGCCTGTCGGACCCGCCAGGCACAGAGGCCGCACGCTCAAAAGCGCTCCCACGGGGCCAGGTAACGCCACTGGCCGGCTGGCAACTGACCCAGCGGAATGCGGCCGATGCGCACGCGCTTGAGGCCCAGCACCTTCAGTCCCACCAGTTCGCACATCCGGCGGATCTGACGCTTGCGACCTTCCCGCAGCACGAAGCGAAGCTGGTCTTCATTGGCCCAGCTGACCTTGGCCGGCTTGAGTTCCACGCCGTCGAGTTCCAGACCGTGGTTGAGCAGGCCCAGGGCCGACGGGTCCAGCTGGTGCTGTGCGGGGATGTTCTCGGGGCCGTTCTCCATGGCCACGCGGACGAGGTATTCCTTCTCCACATTCGACTCTTCGCCGATCAGGTGGCGGGCGATGCGGCCATCCTGCGTCAGCACCAGCAGACCGGTGGAGTCGATGTCCAGGCGGCCGGCCGGCGCGAGGTGGCGCCCGTGTCCCGGAGCCCAGGTGATGCTGGCCGGATCTTCCGACCAGTGGGTGTCGGCCTTGACCAGCACAGCGGCCGGCTCATAACCGTCTTCAGCCTGGCCGGAAACATAGCCGATCGGCTTGTGCAGCAGGATGGTGACCCTCTGCGCCTGCTGTTCGCGTGCGGCGGGGTCGATCTCGATCTTGGCGTCGGGGCCGACGCGCTGGCCCAGTTCGGCGAGCTTGCCGTCGACCGTGACCCAGCCGGCGTCGATCCACTCGTCGGCTTCGCGGCGCGAGGCCAGCCCCAGTTCGCTCATGCGCTTGGACAGACGCTCGCCTTCCGATGGGTCGGCCTGGCGCTGCGGCGCCGGTTGGCGGGAGCGCGGGGTCTCGCCGTCTTCTTCGAAGAGGCGGCGGGAGAGGGGACGATCAGTCCGGGGACGGTCGGCGGGGTAGCGGTGTGTGGCGTCGCTCTGCGGGCGGTCGCCGCGCTCATCGAAGCGGCCATCGGCAGAGCGGCCGCCTGAGCGGTCATCGCCGCGGGCGCCGCCGGGGGCACCGCCGTAGCGGGATTCTCGATCGCCGCCGCCCTGGAAGCCGCGGTCGTTGCCGTAGCTGCCGCGTGGGCCGCGATCTTGGCCCGATGGGCCCCGGTCATTGCCGCGCGACGGGCCACGATCGCCACCGCCGAAGCCGCCGCGGTCTGCGCCGTAACCGCCGCGGTCACCGCCGCCGAAGCCACCGCGGTCGTTGCCGCCGAAACCGCCCCGCTCGCTACCTCGATTTACACCATAGCCGCCTCGGTCTCCGCCGCGTTCACCGCCGCCGAAACCGCCTCGGTTGCCGCCAAAGCCACCCCGGTCATCACCACGAGGACCGCCACGGAATCCACCGCGGTCGCCCTGGTCGCCGCCACGGAATCCACCTCGGTCAGCGCCCCGGTCATTGCCGCGGAAGCCGCCGCCGTAGCCACCACCCTGGCCCCCGCGATCACCGCCGCTGCCGCGCGTGTCGCCACGATCTTCCCGGGCGTACCGGTCTTCCCGCTGCGGACGGCTCTCCTGCGAGTAACGGCTGCCGCGGTCCTCGCGTTCGTTGTGCAGGCCGCCCATCTCGCGTCGGACGGGGGCCTCGCGGCGCTCACCGAAGCCGCCTTCGCGGCGCTCACCGAAGCCGCCTTCGCGGCGCTCACCAAAACCGCCTTCGCGACGCTGGCCGAAACCGCCTTCACGCGGACCGCCGCCCTCGCGCGGGCCTCCAAAGCCGGGTCCACGACCCTCTGCAGATCCGCGGAAACCGCCACGGTCGCCACCTCGGTCACCACCGCGCGACGGGCCCTGGCCACCGCCGAACCCACCACCAGAACGGCCGGCGGAGTCACCGCGCGGGCCGCCCTGGCCCTGCGCGCGGCCATACCGCTCATCCGGACGTCCGCCCCGCGCATCGCCACCGCGACCCGGACCGCGACCTTCTGGTCGGCCGCCGCTACGCCCATCCGGACGTCCTTCGGAACGACCCTCCGGCCGCCCGCCTGCCCGACGCGGGTCCTGCGACTCTTCCGAGCGCCGCTGCTCATAGGCCGCCTGACGTTCGGCCCGTTCCGCCTGGGCCTGGGCCAGCGTCGGACGGGGTTTGCCGACGCCGGTGCCGCGCACGGGCGTGCGGCGCGGACCGCCGGTGCTGGACGGCTGGTCGCTGGCCGGTTTGTTCTTGTTGAGTTTGATCGTGGCCATGTCGGTACTACGTCAGAGGGAGTGGAAAGGGGCAGCGTGCGGGCGCGTGACGCGCTCGTCAGCGTCCGCGCAGAAACAGGCCGTCCAGGTCACGCACGGTGAGCTGGCGCCAGGTGGGACGCCCATGATTGCACTGGTCCGCACGTTCGGTGCGTTCCATGTCGCGCAGCAGGGCATTCATTTCGTCGAGATTGAGTTGCCGGTTGGCGCGCACCGCGCCGTGGCAGGCCATGGTGGCCAGAATTTCGTGCTGGGCCCGCTCAATGGCGTGGCTGGCATCGAACTGCGCCAGCTCCGCCAGCACGCCGCGCGCCAGTTCCACCACGTCGCCACCGGCCAGCAGGGCGGGGCGCTCGCGCACCGCCAGCATCTTGGCCGACAGCGGCGAGATGTCCAGGCCCAGACGCTGCAGGGTCTCGGCCTGGGCTTCGGCCGTCGCGATTTCCTGCGGCGTGGCGGAGAAGGTCACCGGGATCAGCAGCGGCTGGGCTTCGATCCGGGCCTGACCCAGCGACGCCTTGAGCCGCTCGTACACCACCCGCTCATGGGCCGCATGCATGTCCACGATGACCAGACCCTGGGCGTTTTCGGCCAGGATGTAGATGCCCTGGATCTGCGCAATGGCGCGACCCAGCGGCCATTCGCCGGCCTGGGTGGTCGGCAGCGGCGTGGCCGGAGCGGGCGCACCGGCGCCGGCACCGTGAGCCGCACCGGCACCGGCACCGGGTCGGAAGGACGTCGTCGGCAATCCGCCAGAGGATGGGGCGTAGAGGGCTTCAGCCTGTTCGAGCGCCAGTGCCGTCTGGGCGCGGGTCGGGATGGGCGCGCGCCAGGCTGCACCACCACCGCCACCGCTGGCGCCGCGACCGTCTGACCAGCCGCCCGAAGCACCGGGGGCTGCGCGGTGGAGGCCAGACACGTCGGCACCCTCAGAACCACCGTCACCGCCCCTGGCATACACACCGGCCAATTCGCCGACACCCAATTCAGCGCCGCCACCGCCATAGGCGCCGCCGCCAATGCTGGAACCCGTGCCCCCCGGGCCTGAAGTTCCGGCGCCATCGACGCCCCCAGGGGCCGCCTCCTGCGACATCGGCCGCTCCCACGCATGGGTACCGCTCCAGGTCCTCGGCACCGAGCCCGGGCGCACGGCTGCCAGGTCGTCCGCCGGTGCATCGCTGGTGCGGCTCAGCGCCAGCGCCGTGACCACCGCACGGCGCACCTGCTGGTGGATCTCGCGTCCATCGCGGAAGCGCACTTCGATCTTGGTCGGGTGCACATTCACATCCACCAGCTCGGGCGTGATGTCGATGAACAGCACATAGCTGGGCTGTCGCTGGCCATGCAGCACATCGTCGAAGGCCGAGCGGATGGCGTGGGCGATCAGCTTGTCCCGCACATACCGGCCGTTGACATACACATATTGCATGTCCGCCCGGCTGCGGGCCGCTTCCGGCAGACCGACCCGGCCATGGATGCGCAGGGGACCGACCTCGGCCATCACCTCGCGGCTCTGGCTGACGAAGTCCTCGTTGAGCACCTCCGACACCCGCTGCGCCAGCGACGACGCGCGCCACTGGTCGACCAGCTTGCCTTCATGCCAGACGGTGAAACCGACGTCCGGCCTCGCCAGCGCATGGCGGCGCAGCGCTTCCAGGCAGTGACCCAGCTCGGTCCCTTCGGATTTCAGGAACTTGCGCCGCGCCGGGGTATTGAAAAACAGTTCACGCACCTCGACGCTGGTGCCGCGCGAGCGGGCGGCCGGGCTCAGCTCGCCGCTGCGGGCGTCCAGGCGCCAGGCGTGGGGCGCGCCGTCGAAGCGCGACACCAGGGCCAGCTCCGCCACTGACGACACCGCCGCCAGCGCTTCCCCGCGAAAGCCCATGGTGGCGACCGCCTCCAGCTCATCCAGGCTGCGGATCTTGCTGGTGGCATGGCGCTTGATGGCCAGCGGCAGCTCGGAATCGGGAATGCCGCAGCCGTCATCCTCCACCACCAGACTGCGCACACCGCCCGCCAGCAGCTTCAGCTGGATCTGGCTGGCGCCGGCGTCCAGCGCGTTGTCCACCAGTTCCCGCACGACCGACGCCGGGCGCTCCACGACCTCCCCAGCCGCGATCTGGCTGATGAGTTCATCGGGGAGTTCGCAAATCGAGCGACGCGGCGGGGCAGTGGGGGCGCCGCCCGGCGAGACCGTCGCCGGGGGGGCAAAAGAGGCATCCATAGGGGGGCCATTGTAGAAGAGGCCCCCGAATCCGGGGGCAGGCGCAACCGACAGGAGAGGGGGCGGGACACGGCCATAATGCGCCGCCATGGATGTCCTGCAATTCCTCCTCGATTTTGTCCTGCACGTGGACGTGCATCTGGCCGAGTTCGTCACGAACTACGGCGCATGGGTGTATGCGCTGCTGTTCCTGATCGTCTTCGTGGAAACCGGCGTGGTCGTCATGCCGTTTCTGCCGGGGGATTCACTGCTCTTCGTCGTGGGGGCGCTGTGCGGCGCCGGCGTGATGAACCTGCCGCTCGCCATGGGCGTGCTGCTGGTGGCGGCCATCCTGGGGGACCAGTGCAACTACACGATTGGACGGGCGCTGGGGCCGAAGGTCTTCCAGTGGGAGCAGTCCCGCTTCTTCAACAAGCGGGCCTTCGACGCTGCGCATGAGTTTTATGAGCGGCACGGTGGCATCACCATCGTGCTGGCCCGCTTCATGCCGTTCATCCGGACCTTTGCCCCGTTCGTGGCCGGCGTGGCGGCCATGAGCCGCAGCCGTTTCACCGCCTACAACGTCGGCGGCGCGATGCTGTGGGTGCTGGGCCTGACGCTGGCGGGCTATCTCTTCGGCAACATTCCCTTTGTCCAGACCCATCTGAGCAAGATCATCTGGGCCATGATCCTCATCCCGGGCCTGATTGCCCTCTACGGCGGCTGGAAAGCGTCGCGCAAGCCGGCCCAGGCCTGACGCGCTGGCGGGCCAGGCTCCGGGTATCTCCCGAGTCCTGATGCGCCATATCCGTGGGGGTGAGCTTCGGCACGGTCCTTCCCGCCCGCTATTCTGCGGCGCTGGTTTCAACCGTACTTCACCGTACCCAGCCCCATGCAACTGAGTTCCCTGAGCCAGGCCGTCGCCCTGGCCCTGAACATCACCGTCAGCCTGGCCGCCGGCCTCGCCGTGTCGCCCGCGATGTCGCAGTCCGGTTCGTCCGCGGCGAGCTCCGCCACTGCTGGCGCGGCCCCTTCATCCGCATCGACGACCTCGTCGGCAACGTCCCCGGTGACCGCCTCCGGTGCCGCCGTCAGCCTGCTGCTGCGCCAGCCGGCGGTGTCGGCCCGGCACCTGGCCTTTGTGTATGGCGGCGCGCTGTGGATCGCCAACCGCGACGGCAGCCAGCCGCGCCAGCTGGCGCCGCGGGTGACGTCCGAATTCACCCCGAAGTTCTCGCCGGACGGCCAGTGGCTCGCCTTCTCGGCCGCCTATGACGGCAACACCGACGTGTATGTGGTGCCCACCGCCGGCGGCCAGCCCCGTCGCCTGACCTGGCACGGCAGCAGCGACCAGGTCACCGGCTGGAGCCCGGACAGCCGGAGGGTGCTGTTCGCCTCGCCGCGTCAGGTGCTGAACAACCGCAGCAATCAGCTGTACGAAGTGCCGGTCGAAGGTGGCTTCGAGCAGCAGGTGATGAAGGCGGTGGCCTATGAAGGCAGCTGGAGCCCGGACGGTCGTCTGCTGGCCTACCGCCCTTATCGCCAGGCCAACAACGGCGCCAGCGGCTGGCGCCAGAGCCGCGGTGGCACCACGCCGCCGATCTGGATCATCGACCCCAAGGGCAAGACCTGGGAAGAGATTCCCCATGTCAATGCCACCGACTGGAACCCGATCTGGATGGGCGACGAAGTCGTCTTCATTTCCGATCGCAATGACGGTGCCGCCAACCTCTTCGCCTACAACACCCGCAGCAAATCCCTGCGCCAGTTGACCAAGGAAACGAGCTGGGACGTCAAGACGGCGGACGGCCGCGATGGACGCATCGTCTACGAGGTGGGCGGTCGCCTCAAGGAGATCAGCCTGGCGGGCGGCGAGCCGGTGACGCTGAATGTCAGTCTCAACGAACCCAGCGCCCAGGCGCGGGTGCAGTGGAAGGATGCCGCCCGCACCATCACCAGCGTGGCGCTGTCGGCCACCGGCAAGCGGGTGCTGGTGAGCGCGCGGGGCGAGGTGTTCTCGGTGCCGGTGAAGGACGGTGTGGTGCGCAACCTCACCCAGACCTCCGGCGTCCGCGAAAAGGACGCCCTGTGGAGCCCCGACGGCCAGCAGGTGGCCTACGTGTCGGACGAACCCGGCATGCGCCATCAGGTGGTGCTGCGCGACCAGCTCGGCGACCAGGCTGTGGGCAAGACGCCGCGCAAGATTCTGCTGCCGGAGACCGGGTATTTCCGGCTGCTGGACTGGTCCCCCGACGGCAGCCGCCTGCTGCTGCAGGACAACCATCTCAACCTCTATCAGCTGCCGCTGTCGGGCGCGCAGTCCGGCCAACTGCTGAAGATCGACAGCAGCCCGCGCCGTCAGAACTATGACGCCAGCTTCTCGCCCGATGGCCGCTGGCTCGCCTACACGGTGACCGGCCGCAACCACTTCAGCCAGATCCGGGTGCACGACTTCCAGACCGGACAGCAGCACACGCTGACCGACGGCATGAGCCACGCGGAGCAGCCGGTGTTCTCCAGCAAGGGCGACGTGCTGTTCTTCGCCGCGTCGGTGAACTCGGGTCCGGCGCAGGTGGGCCTGGACATGTCCACCCAGGAGCGTTCGCTGCGCATGGGGCTGTTCGCGGCGGTGCTGCGCTCCGACGGCTCTTCGCCGCTGCTGCCCAAGGCGGGCGATGAAGACGGCAAGTCCGGCAAGGGCGGCGCCGGGGATGGCGACGATGAGGACAAGGGCGACAAGTCCGACAGCAAGTCGGACAAAAAAGCTGACGCCAAGTCGGAGGCCAAATCTGACAAGAAGGACGACAAAAAGGACGACAAGAAGGACGGCAAGGCCAAGCCGGTGCGCATCGACTTCGCCGGCCTGCAGAACCGCATCGTCGGTCTGCCGGTGGCCCAGGCCCGCTACGACCATCTGGGTGTGGCTGCCGACGGCGCCCTGTTCTACATCGAGCGCGAACAGCCCGGCACCAGCATCGAGCCGCCGTCCGGCGAGGGCAACGAGCGTGGATCGCTGTTCCGGTTCGACTTCGAAGAAAAGAAGGCCAAGTCCCTCAAGCAGGGCGTGCAGGACTACTCCCTGAGCGCCGATGGCAAGAAGATCCTCTTCGACCTGGGCAATGGTCGTCTGGAGGTGGCCGATGCGCGCGAGAAGATCGACGCCAAGCCGGTGGATGTCTCCGGTTTGAAGGTCCGCATCGATCCGCGGGCCGAATGGCGCCAGATCTTCGACGAGACCTGGTGGATGGAGAAAGAGTTCTTCTACGACCCCAAGCTGCATGGCGTGGACTGGAAGGGCATCTATCAGCGCTACCTGCCGCTGCTGGCCCATGTGCAGCGTCGTGAAGACCTGAACGACCTGATGGTGGACATGATCGGCGAGCTGCAGGTTGGCCACAACCGCGTCGGCGGTGGCGATGTGCTGACCGAACCCAAGGTGGCCATCGGGCTGCTGGGCGCGGACTTCAGCTTCGAGGGCGGCCACTACCGCATCAGCAAGATCTTCCAGGGCGACCGCTGGAATCCGTTCCTGAAGGCGCCGCTGGCGGCCCCGGGCCTGAATGTGAAGGCGGGCGACTATCTGCTGGCGGTCAACGGCCGTCCGGTGGATGCGCAGCACAACCTCTTCCAGCAGCTCGAAAACACGGTCGGCAAGCCGGTGCAACTGACGATCGCGAGCGACGCCAAGGGGCAGGGCGCCCGTCAGGTCCAGGTGGAGCCGGTGGCCAGCGAAGTGGCGCTGCGTCAGTGGGACTGGGTGGACCACAACCGGCAGGAAGTGGACCGTCTGAGCGGCGGCAAGCTGGCCTACGTCTACATGCCGGACACGGCAACGCAGGGCTTCCAGCTGTTCAACCGCATGTTCTTCGCGCAGGTGGACAAGCAGGGCCTGGTGATGGATGACCGCCGCAACGGGGGCGGGCAGGCCGCGAACTACGTCACCGAGGTGCTGGGCCGGGCCTACCTGGGTAGCTGGAAGGACCGCGATGCGCTGGTCTATGACACCCCGGGCGGCGCGATCTACGGACCCAAGGCGATGCTGATCGACCAGGATGCGGGTTCGGGCGGTGACTTCATGCCCTATGCCTTCCGCCGTACCGGCCTCGGTCCTCTGATCGGCAAACGGACCTGGGGCGGGCTGATCGGCATTGCGGCCAATCCGCCGCTGATCGATGGCGGTTCGCTGGTGGTGCCGTTCTTCCGCTTCTTCACGCCGGAAGGGGAATGGCGCATCGAGAACGAGGGCGTCGCGCCGGACATCGATGTCAACCTCGACCCGGTGGCGGTGAATGAAGGCCGCGATGTGCAGCTGGAGGCGGCCGTGGCCAATGTCATGGAGCGGCTCAAGACCTGGAAGCCGATCCAGCGCACCGAACCGCCGGCGATGCCGACGAAGGTGGGCGGTTGAGCTTCAGGAAGCGCTGAAAGGCTTAGCGGCAGAGCGGATCGGCCGCTGCGCCGCTGAGCAAGCCCGACGCTTGCGTGTCATGAACACCCCGTGCTCCGGAGGCGATCTGGAGGCGGGGTGTTTTTCATTGGCGCCGCAACGCTGTCAAATTTCCCGACAGTCCCATCTCAACATCCGTGACGCAGTTCACGAACAGTTTCAAGCCGCTGTCGAAGCTTTTTACAGTGACACGGCATCCCTATCCTTAGGGATAAAGGAATCAATGACTTAGTGCGTTGGCACACATTTCGCTACTTGGAGTGCGTTTAGACACTTCTGATAAGAGCACTTCATGCTGAATCGCCTGATCGCCTCCCTGGCACTGGCCGCTGCCGGACTGGTCGCTGTTGTGACGCCGGCTGCCGCCGCAACCGTCAACTTCGAAGACCTGAGCAACGCCGCCCCGACCTACAACCGCTACGCCAACAAGGGCCTGGTGTTCAGCACCAACACCTCCTACTGGACCTACGAGCACACCGGCAGCAAGTCGGCCGCTGGCAATTACTCGCTGGGCTCCTGGGGCTGGGACAACATCACCGGCTACTTCACCGTGGCGGTGAACAGCCTGTCGATGCTGGTGGGTGACGAAGGCGGCGATTTCGACCGCGCCACGCTAAATGTCTACGACAGCACCAACCACCTGTTGGCCTCGGCGTCGGGCAGCGGCACCAGCTGGTTCAACCTCAGCGTGACCTCGACCACCAACATCGCCCGCTTCGAAATCATCCAGAGCGGCCTGGTGACCATCGACAACCTGAACTTCGCGGCTGTGACCCCCGTGGCCAACAATGTGCCGGAACCCGGCACTCTGGCGCTGGCCGGTCTGGGCATGGTGGGCGTGGCGCTGATGCGTCGCCGTCGCCAGCAGGCTTGATAGCCGAAGCCTGACACCTGAAACCTGACACCAGAGACCCGCTATTCGCGGGAAGCCCGCAGCACCCTTCGCGGGGTCTTGCGGGGGAGGCAAAGGGTCAGAAGATCAAAGGCCGGTGCACTTCACGTGCACCGGCCTTTTTTTCAAGCGACATCCAAGTCCGTCAAAGTGCCCGATGGCGCGCCGCCAGCGGCGGATTCTTCGCAAAGTAACGGGCAATCCCGGTCGCCAGCGCCTTGACCAGCTCATCCTGGTAGTCCGGGTCGCGCAGCTTGGATTCTTCCTCGGGATTCGAGATGAAGGCCGTCTCCACCAGGATGGATGGCACGTCCGGCGCCTTGAGCACCGCGAATCCGGCCTGTTCCACGCTGCCCTTGTGCAGCTTGCCCACCTTGCCGATCTGGCCCAGCACCTCGCCGC